>CAZIGH010000085.1:0-7719 GCA_964538625.1 uncultured Verrucomicrobiaceae bacterium | reverse complement strand
AACCCTGTGGGTAGGCGGGATACGGGTAGCCAGGTGGCGGTGGATAGCCACCCTGGGGGTAGCCTTGCGGGTAACCCTGCGGTGGATAGCCCGGTGGCGGAGCATACTGCGGTGCCTGATAGCCCGGCGGCAGTGGCTGGGTATTGGCAGGCGGCGGCGGAAGCACGGACGAGGTCTGTGGCTTGGGTTCCGGGTTGTTCTGCTGGGGGTTGTCCATGGCTGATGAGTTCGTTCTATGCTAGACGCCTTGCCGTCCGGGCTCAAGGGCAAGGCTCAGGTAGCGTGACGTCATATTGACAGATTTCTTGGAGAAAAGGCGAAAACTTTTTCTGTCTCCTTACCAGCGCGCGGCGAGTGTCCCCGCCGCCTGACCGGTAGCCATGCAAGTGCCCATGACCCGCACCGAGGCCAACGCCTCGTGGGTGGCGGAAATGCAGCGCCCGGCGAACCAGATCCCCGGGTGCATAGCGCTGCTCAGGCAGCCTGCGGGTATGCCCGCTGGCTCGGTCTTGTCAAAGTACCGGAGCTTGGGTCCGCGGGCGTTCTCGCGCATTTCCAACGGCCAACCTGCTAGTGCCACCTCGTCCCCGAACCGCCGTGAGGTGACCAGATCCTCAGCCGTCAGCACGTAGTCCCCCTGCCAGCGGGTGGATTCTCGCACGCCGGGCTGTGGAGGGAAGACAGGCGGCGGGCAGCCAGCAAATACGTCCTGCACGGCACGCAGGTGCTCCCATAGGGCCAGGGTGGCTGCACGTCCCTCAGCCACCACCGCCGCCCTGCAGGCCGGGTTCTGAGGGTCCCACTCGGCCCCTCCGGCTTCGAGGTCGATCGTGAGAAAAGCCTCGCCCGCGTAGGTGGACTGACGAAAGGAGGCCCCGAGCAATACAGTCGGTAGTTCACCCCGGCGCACGGCTTTGACGATCTGCCCCGCGATTTGAAGGCGAAGTGTCTCATCCAGCTGGCTTGAAAGCCCGTGGAAGAGAGAAACAAAAGCGGGCCGGAAGAGTCTGGCAGAGTCCATGGTCTCCTGCCGGGGCGAGCGCAGGGCATGTGCCACTGCCGCATCTCCGCTGGTATCCACCAGAGCACGCGGGGTGAGGTGGATGGTTTTCCCCCGGCAGAGAAGCTCCATCTTCCAGCATCCTTCGCCTTGCTGAATGCTCACCATCTCGGTATCAGCCGCCAAGGTGAGAGATGGTTCCGCCCTGCACAGATCATCGGCGATGCGGGCAAAGTGGCTCGGGTGCTGTCGCAGAACGTACACCCTGCCCATGAGTTCTGGTCCAGTCTGGCCTGTGGCTTCCAGCATTCTTTCCCCAATCTCTGTCGGAATACCTTGGTTTAGCCAGCGGGGACCCGCTGAAGTATCTGGGTGATAGAGGCCGCAAAAGGTATGCACGAAAGCGTTCGTGCCCATGCCGCCCAGCTGTGAGTGACGTTCAATGAGCACCGTTTCGGCCCCCGTACGAGCAGAAGCCAAGGCCGCTGCCAGACCTGCGCTGCCGCCACCGATGACGGCCACTTGGGGAGCGGTGGGCAGCCTCATAACGCTCAGGGGGGGGAAGATTGAATGGAGCACAGGAAACCCGCAAGTGCCTCGGGCGTCATGAATCGATCCCGCTGCACTTCAGCAGGTGAAAGTGAGATGCCCAGCTCAGACTCCAGCAGAAGCAGAAGTTGCATGAGCGCCACAGAGTCCAGCCCCAGCGTGAAAAGATTGGACTGTGCTCCCAGGGGCTCGTCCAGCACCAGGATGCCGTGCTCCTCGATGAGGTGGATGACTTGTTGCGGTGAGATCATGCAGTTTCCGGCGGAGGGGTGGGTGAGGCGCGTCGTTCAAAAAGAAAAAACACCCCGCCTATGATGGCCCAACACACTTGCATCAGCCAGCCCGCAAGCGAGGCCGAAACCGCCGCCGCCTCCCCCATGCCGGAGAGTGCTCCCATCAGCGTCTCGAATGTCTTCTCTCGCACGCCAAGTCCGGCGAACGAGATGGGCAGCCCGGCCAGAGTGTCCACCACGGCCATGGAGGCCATGACATCCCGGACCGGCGGTGTCTCAGCCACTGCTCGGGCGCTGCAATAAAAGGCGAAAAAGTGGAACAAATACATCACCACGGAGACACTCAAGGATTCCAGCGAGCGTCGCCAGTTCGCGCGCAGTGCATCACAGGCCATGCAAAAGTCCTTCACCCAGCCGCTTCGTAGCACCGCAAACTGCCGCTCTCCAATGGCATACAGATGCGGAGAAAAGGAAACCGCAAACAGCAGCATGAGCACCAGACCGCCCACGATGAAAATGGAGTAGCCAGAGACCAGAGACTTCACCGCCGGACTGTGCTGTGCCCAGTGATCCGAAAAGGCAGCACCAAATGCTAGGAACACAATGGCTAGCGAGGCGAGGCCCACCATGTGATCCAGCACAAGCGAGGCCACTACCGACAGCCTTCCGCAGCCCCGATTCACCACCAGCGCTATGATGCGCCACGCGTCACCTCCGGTGGCTCCCAGTGGGGAGAGCGTGAAAAAGTTGGCGGCCATGTTCACGCGCTGCACCACGCCCATGGGCAGCGCTTCACCCTGCCCTTTCAGCAGCGCCTGCCAGCGCCATGCGTGCAGGTAAATCGCTGCTCCCACACAGCCCAGCCCTGCGAGCACCCACTCCCAGTGACGCCCCATGCTCAGAAGCCGGGGCTTGATGTCTGTACCAAAATCCTGGTCCCGGAAGAGATACCACAACAGCGCTCCGCTGACGCCCAGCTTCAGCAGAACCAGCAGAGCTCCCTTCATCTCGGTGCAGCGTCTTAGGCCGGACGAGACTCCACCGCCACCGCGATGGTGTGCACGGAGTGCAGCACCGAACGCGCCTCCGCTGTGTCGCCGATTTTCAGTTTGAAGTGTTTTTCCAGAGCTATGACCAGCTGCAACGCATCCACGCTGTCGAGGCCCAGACCCGTCGGTCCGAAAAGCGGCGTGTCATCCCCTATCTCCTCCACGGGCACCTCCAACATCAACTCAGCAGCGATGACTTCCTTGATGCGTTGGGTCAGAGTGGCGTCGGGCATGATTTTCGTTGGGGGCGAGGGGCCTACGAGAGACCGCCGTCGATCTTGATGGCGGCCCCCGATATATAGCTAGCCTCCGTGCTGGCAAGAAAGAAAATCAACGAGGCCACCTCCTCCGGAGTCGCAAAACGGCGCATCGGACACGCCCGTCGTGCCGCCTGCACCTGCTCCTCACTCCAGCTGGGTGGCAGCGCGCCCTCAATGTGGGCCGGACACACCGCATTGACCGTGATGCCCATCCGCGCCACCTCCTTGCCCAGGCTCTGCGTCAGTGCCAGCACGCCCGCCTTGGCTGCGGCATAGTTCGTCTGGCCAGCTGGTGGATGGATGGCGGAAAGGGAGGCGACATTGATAATGCGGCCAAAGCGCCTGCCCGCCATGGGCTTGATGACACTCCTGCACCCGTGGAACACCGCATCCAGGTTCGTCCGCACCACCTCACCCCACTGCTCATCGGTCATTGTGGCCAGCAGGCCGTCCTGGTGAAAGCCCGCATTGTTCACCAGCGTGTCCACCTCAGGGATGGCAGCCACCGCCTTGCGCCACGACTCAGGATCCGTTACCTCCAGATCCACCAGCGCGGCTCTTTCAGGATACCGGGATACGACTTCCGCCGCTCGCTCGCGGTTGCTCCTCACCCCTAGGTAAACCCGGCAGTCTGCCCAACGGCTCAGAAACGTGGTGGCTACGGTGCGGCCGAGCAGACCATTGGCACCGGTGATGAGAATGTGGCGGGGATTCACGACAGGCTAGGGGAGGGTGGGAACGGCGAGTCCGCCTCATGCCGGCGCAGCCAGCGGAGGGGCAGGGAAAGTAGCACGAATACGCTGCCAGCCACCCCCAGCAATACAACGAGATACCAAGGCCACGGCCCCAAGTGATCCAGCAGGCTCGCAGAAGGCGGTTTGGCACACAGGAAGCCGTAGTTCGTACCCAGCAGCCAGTTTAGCCCACCCACCACCACCGCATACAGCGCAAGGCCCTTGAGCGCCCTGAGCACCGAACCCCGCACGGGCACCAGTCTCACACCCAGCACCAAGTACAGCGCCGCCAGCACCACGCCGCCGTGATGAACAAAAAACGTGACGAACCGAGGGTGCGGCCAATCCACATCCAGTGCCGGTGTCAGCAGCCCGTGTGAGGTGCCCGCCAGCGCAAAGTAATAGCTCAGCTCCACGGCGCGCATCCGCTGGGTCGTTAGAGCCACTAAACTCGTCAGCAGAGCCACATCACACAGATGCAAAGGCAGTGCATTATGAAGATTCAGAGTCCCGTGCGCCACCTGCTGCAAGAGCGAGACTGGCCAGACACCCGCCAGCAACACCGCAAACATCAGGTCAGCCCGGCGGCCAGACCGCTCCCCAGCCCCGCGTCTCCAGCGGATCAGCAACATGCCTGTCACGACGCAAGTGAACAGCACCACCCAGTGTGACGTGCCACCGGCGTGGAAGTTCATGGCTTCGCTCCCAGGCTCGGCTTAGATGTCAAACACCTCGCCCGGCTTGAAGAAACGCTTCAGCTCCGCCTCGGCCGCCTCAGGAGAATCGGAAGCGTGGACCACATTCGTCATCTTGTCCTCACCGAAGTCACCCCGGATCGTCCCCTTCGGAGCAGCTTTGGAATCAGTGGGACCCAGCAGATCACGCACACGGCTGATGACATTTTCACCAGCCAGCGCCAAGGCGATGACCGGCTGGCTCTTCATAAAGCCCGCCACATCGGGAAAGAACGGCTTGTCGGCGATGTGGGAGTAGTGCTCCTTCAGCAGTTCGTCAGTCAGCTGCAGCATCTTGCACCCCCGGATCCTGAAGCCCTCAGCCTGGAGGCGGCGCAGGACCTCGCCCGCGATGTTCTTGCTGATACAGTCTGGCTTGAGAAGGAGAAGTGAGGTTTCGTCTGGCATGATGGCTTGGGTTGGAAAAACTTGAAAATCCCCGGTGACCTCGCACAGCTTGCACCGCAAGCCAGCGAAACGGGGCGGAGTGTGTACGCGCTCGCCCCGCCAACGTCAAGGAGGGCTTGCCCCATCTTGAACAATAAAAAACCGCCGGAGCGCTGGCTCCGGCGGCTGGTGGAACAACAACTAAGAAAAAAACGAATCAGCTGGCAGCAGCCGCAGCACGAGCAGCAGCAGCAGCGCTGGAAGCCTGCTCCACACCCGGAAGACCGCGGTAAGTCCGGCCCGACTTCACCACAAGACCCCGGCTCACGAGGCCCTGCAGCTTTTCATACGACCTCAGGCGCAACATCTCTTCACCGCCACTGACAGCATTTTTCAACTTCAGATTGTCATAGACCAGCCCAAAAAGAGCATTGAACTCATGGGTTTCGCCTGCAGAGAGGACATTGACAAGTTCATCAGTGACGTGATCGGGAACGCGACGGGAGAAACGTGTCTTACGAGTGGTAGCCATAGAATCGCAGAGTAGCACACATCAGCCAGTGTGCGAAGTGATTCTTGCTCTTTTGAAGATAAAGTTTCCGCCCAGCCTTTTCCTGAAAGTTCGGCTTCCACCCCTCCGTTCTCGAGTGTTGCTGTCGAGCGCCCAGCTTCTGCTTCAAGCCGCCTTCGCTTGCCGGTTGCCAACTCCCCACGCTGCGGGCAGGATGCCGGTCCACCAGACCCCATGAGCACTCCAGCCCACGACACCCCTCCGCCAGCAAAGTCCGACTTCATCCGCGACATGATAGCCGAGGATCTCGCCCAGGGTCGCAATGACGGATGGGTCATTACCCGCTTCCCGCCTGAGCCCAATGGCTACCTCCACATCGGGCACGCCAAGTCCATCTGCCTCAACTTCGGCCTCGCGCTCGAACACGCTCCCAAGGCCCGCTGCCATCTCCGCTTCGACGATACCAACCCCGTCAAAGAAGACACCGAGTATGTCGAAAGCATCATGGAAGACGTCCGCTGGCTCGGCTTCGACTGGGGAGAACACCTCTACTACGCTAGCGACTACTTTGAAAAACTCTACCACTTCGCCGAGCAGCTCATCAGCAAAGGCCTCGCCTACGTCTGCGACCTCAGCCCCGAGCAGGTCAGAGAATACCGCGGCACCCTCACCGAACCCGGAAAACCCAGCCCCTGGCGAGACCGCAGCGTGGAAGAGAACCTGGACCTCTTCCGCCGCATGAGAGCCGGCGAGTTCCCAGATGGCAGCCGCATCCTGCGTGCAAAGATCGACATGGCCTCGCCCAACATGAACCTGCGCGACCCCGCACTCTATCGCATCCTCCGCGCGCACCACCACCGCACCGGAGACGCATGGTGCATCTACCCCATGTACGACTACGCCCACCCGCTCAGCGACGCGCTGGAAGGCATCACCCACTCCCTCTGCACCCTCGAGTTCGAGCACCACCGCCCTCTTTACGAGTGGCTCATCCAGAACGTGGATGGCCTCCCGGGCGCACCCTACCAAAGAGAGTTCGCCAGGCTCAACCTCACCTACACCGTCATGAGCAAGCGCAAGCTCCTCAAGCTCGTCAAAGACGGCCTCGTCACCGGCTGGGATGACCCGCGCATGCCCACCATCAGCGGAATGCGTCGCCGCGGCGTCACCCCCGCCGCCCTTCGCAGCTTCTGCAAAACCATCGGCCTCACCAAGTTCCAAAGCATGACGGACGTCGCCCTTCTCGAGTTCTCCATCCGTGAGGACCTCAACAAAACCGCACTCCGCGCCTACGCCGTCCTCCGCCCCATCAAGGTCGTCATCGAAAACTACCCCCAAGACAAAGTCGAATACATCGAATCCCCCAACAACCCCGAAGACGAATCCGCAGGCAAACGTCAAATCCCCCTCTGTCGCGAACTCTACATCGACGCCGACGACTTCATGGAGCATCCCGTCGAAGGCTTCCACCGCCTCAAGCCCGGTGGCGAAGTGCGCCTCAAGTTTGCCTTCTGCATCATCTGCAAAGAAGTCATCAAGGACGCTGAGGGGCACATCACCGAACTCCGCTGCACCTACGACGAAGCCACCCGCCACGGCCAGAAACCCGAAGGCCGCCCCAAACCCAAAGGCATCATCCACTGGGTCAGCGCCCGCCACGCCATCGACGCCCCAGTCCGCCTCTACGACCGCCTCCTCACCGTAGAGCAACCTGAAGCCGAAGACGGAGACTTCCTCCAGTTCCTCAATCCCAACTCCATCGAAGTCGTCACCGCCAAGCTCGAGCCAGCCCTCGCCCATTCCGAAGCCGGAGCTCACTATCAGTTCGAGCGCGTCGGCTACTTCTTTGTCGATCCCAAAGACAGCACCCCCGGCCACCCCGTCTTCAACCGCACCGTCGGCCTCAAAGACGCCTGGGCAAAACAACAGGCAAAAGGCTGACTTTCCACGGCAGCTGTTAACTCAGGCTAACCATCCTTCACAGCACCACTCGGCTTCCCAGCAGTTGACCAAGGCACTGCTTGCAGGGCCTCGGGCGTAAGGCCACAAGACCCACCTGCGGACATTGCCAAGAGCAACGCACCTCATCCAGAAAGGTGGCTGAAAGAAAGTGGCTGCCGTTCGCTACCACCAAGACCATGTCTGGCGGGTGCGCGACAGCCTGGGATTCCCATGTCGTAAGCGCCACGGGAAGCGCTGCGGGTTGAGATTTTGGTGCTGAGACCCCATGGGTCATCCATAGCGGGTATGACTCATGATGAT
>CAZIGH010000084.1:0-9929 GCA_964538625.1 uncultured Verrucomicrobiaceae bacterium | reverse complement strand
TCTGGCGGCATGGACTCTCACCATGCAAGAGACGCCAAGCTTCGCTTGGCGCACAGTAGCGGTAGCCGTAGAAGCTCAGGCCGCTGGTTTCCTCAACCGGTTTGGTGCTGAAGCGGTGTTGGTTCTCTTGCGCCATGGGGCCGGTGGCTAGCAGGGTTTTACCAAAGGCGTCGTACGCGTAGCGTGCGGCCTCTTTGCCTTCGCTGTCGGTGAGCAGGACGACGTTGCCGTTGGAATCGTAGTGGTAGATACAAGATGCAAAATTTGAAGATTCAGGATCTGAGCCTGATTCGGCTGAAGCCGAAGCCACTTTTTGAGTGGACTTGAGTAGTCCGCCGATGCCGCCTGCGCCTTGGGGTTTGCCGCTGATGTCGTGGCCCCAGACGTGGAGGCGGCTTTGCCGCGAAGGTAGTCCCTTTTCACTTTTCACTTGTCCCTTTTCACTCTTTTCCATGATGACGTTCCAGCCGTTGTGGATGCTTAAGCCATGAACCTCTTCACGTAAGGTCTCATCATTTGAACGGCGAAAAACGGCCATACTGAGAGAACTGCAACACACAGAAACTTCAACCAACCTCGCTCCAGCCCCCATCCTACGAGGAGCTTTTGAACTTCCATCGGTAGTCTGAAAACGATGAGGCAGTATCCGAAAGCTGCAGCCGTTGAAATAAAGAGCTTAAACATGCGAGGTTGACGTAAAGTGTTTCCCTCGGTTCAGCCCAACGGTGCTTGATCGCAGTCTTGGCAGCGATTGTCGCATTCTCCTGTCGTCACAAAAGAGTCCGCGATGGTAACTATTCCATCGCCAATCAGAGCAGCGCCCCCAACAACTCCCCCGATCGCCCCTGGTCCAACTGCGGGCGAAGCTGATATAGCAGCAGCGCCAGCGATCACCTCATCCACGCCAATTCCCAAATGGACCACGCCCAAAGTTCCGCAGCACAGGCGGCAACCATACTCAAGGTCCGAGCATTCCTCACCGAGCCAAGTAATGAAAGTTTCGACCATGCCAGAACCGAAAAAATCTGACCAACTAAGGCCAAGGACATCAACCATGCTAACTGAGTTGTTGCTCACAAAGCCGCTGAGATTCACCCCACCCCGCTCCCCAATAGGATCCTTGCTCAGCCACCGACCCAATTGTGGCGCGTAATAACGATAGCCGTAGAAGCTCAAGCAGCTGGTTTCCTCCACCGGCTGGTGCTGAAGCGGTATTTGTTCTCCTGTGCCACCGGGCCAGTGCTGCAAGGTGCCGTGAGCGGAGGGATTGGTGAACCAGCTCATAAGACAGTCAGGCAGGCCATCGCTATTGGCATCTGTGGGCGAACCCGCATACAAGTCAGCTCGGAACGCATGGCGAATGCCGTGGAACTGGAAGGTACCGCCCTCCCACTCAAAACTCTCGTTGCTGGCATCCTGTGGGAAAGGATCAAGCGCATCGGGGATGCCATCGGCATCCGCATCATCGGGTTCACCCGCAACCGTGGTGGCAGCATACCACTCGACTGCGTAAGAAGTCCAAATGCCACTTACCGGAAAAGTTCCACCGGGCCAATAACGCACCACTTCTTGTGCCGCAGCCACACCAAAGTCGGTCAGCCAGACTGGCGTATCGGTGGCGTCGAGGGTGGTATCCGGTCCCGAAGTGGGGACTAATGGTTCACCTGCGAGCGGCACCCAAACAGGCTGGCCATTTGCATCTGGCACATAGATCGCACGAGCCTGATGAAGTGGCTGCAACATAAACAACCCGGCTGCAAAAAGCTGTGCCCACCCGGCGAAAAGTCGAAGTGTTCGACGCCTCAATAAAGGACGATTAGTGGCTCGTTGGCTCGTTGGCTCGTTGGAAGTCGTAATCATGGCACGAAACAAGGTTGAAATGTTGGCTCTAAGGGAGACAAATATTTTACCGGGAACGAAATGCGTTTCCCAGAATGGACGAAAAATGGCAAGAAGATTTTTTGCGTGAGAAAAAGACCGGGTGAGGCGCCTGCTCACCAGCCTTCAAGCAGTCAAACTTGATTGCGGCTTGTGAGAAGCTCGCATCGTCCTCCCTGCTGATGAAACTCTGCTCCTTCGTGCTGATGACTGCTTTTGCGGTCCTCCTCTCCTCTTGCAGTTCCACCAGTCCGCTGCCGCCTCCGGCCACGGCCAGCAAGGTGGATGTGAAGCGCTACACAGGGCGGTGGCATGAGATCGCGCGGTTCCCGATGTCCTTCCAAAAGGCGGATGAAAAGGCTTACGCGGAGTATGGCCTGAAGCCGGACGGCACGCTCTCGGTTCACAATGTCGCCACGGCCCCAGATGGCAGCACGCGCGACATTCGCGGCTCGGCCACGGTGTTGAATCCGGGCGAGAACAGCCGGCTGCTGGTGCAGTTCCATGCCTGGTTCGCGGTCTTCATTCCAAAGCCAGAAGCCGGCAACTACTGGATCCTGCATGTGGACCCGGATTACACGGAGGCCCTCGTGGGCACGCCGGACAGAAAGTTCCTGTGGATCCTCGCACGCAAACCGGAGATCGATGCCAAAGCCTACGAGGCACTGGTGCAGAAAGCAAAGGTGTTGGGCTACGACACACAGCGGCTCATCCGTCCGGGGCGCTGATTGATGTGGCAGCCCTATCACCGAATGATTGAAATGGCGTGCTGGAGTGGGGTGGTTGGGGTCGTTATCTTGTGGCAACCCTTCATCTTTCATGTTCTGTCGCCTCCTCCTTTTTCTCTCCCTCTCCGCACTTGCCACACAGGCCGCTCCCCGCGCCGAGCATGTCATCATCGTCAGCATAGACGGTGCAAAACCCGCCGTAGTGAAGGAAAGTGAGGCACCCACACTCATGAAGATGGCAGAGGAAGGTGCGCACACCTGGGAAGCGAGCACCATTTTCCCCTCCATCACGCTGCCTTCCCACACCTCCATGCTTACCGGCGTAGGGCCAGACAAACACAAGGTCCTGTGGAATGCGTGGACGCCCATCCGCAGCATCGTGAAGGTGCCGACCGTATTCACCGTGCTGCGCCAGAAGGAACCGGATGCGGTGACGGCGCTGTTCGCTGGCAAGGTGAAGTTCCGCCACCTGTGGCAGAAGGACAGCCTAAGCCTCTTTGACTTCGGCGGCCCACAAACACCCACACCCGTCGCAGGCACCTCGGAGATCGAGAAGGACAAGAAGCCCTCACAGCTGGTGGCCAAACAGTTCGCCGCCTGGATCAAAGCGGGCAACAAGCCCCGGCTGGCGTGCGTGCACTTTCCGGATGTGGACAGCGCGGGCCACAAAGACGGCTGGGGCAGCCCGCAGCAGAAGGAGGCCATCAAGGTCACCGACCAAGCACTCTATCAAGTGCGCCGCGCCGTGGAGGACGCGGGCCTAGCCAACAACACCGTCATCCTCGTCAGCGCGGATCATGGCGGGCATGATCGCACCCACGGTCTGAACATCCCGGATGACATGATCATCCCCTGGGTCGCCTGGGGGAAGGGTGTCAAAAAAGGCCACACCATCACCAGCCACGTCACGACTTACGACACTGCCGCCACCGCCCTGTGGCTCCTGGATGTGCCCATACCGGAAGGCTGGGATGGCAAGCCGGTGACAGAAGCATTTGAGTGATCGCAGCTTTGACCCGCCGTCTTCCCGCTGATAAAACGGAGGTGGATGACAGCGAACAAAGCGAAGCAACAAGCCCTATTCGCAGAGTTGAAGGCGGTTTATGCCGAGCTGGAGCAGCGCGCACTGCCGAGAAGCTGCACAGCGAGCACCGGCTGCTGTCAGTTCCGTCTTACCGGCAGAATGCCAAGCGTCACGCGCACAGAGGCACTGTATGCAGCGCAGGGAGTGCGGGCCAGCGGGCGGAAGCGGCTCATCCCGCGTGAGGAAGGAGCCTGCCCTTGTCTGGGAAAGGACGGACGCTGCACCGTCTATGCGCACCGGCCGTTCGGTTGTCGGACCCACTTCTGCGAGGCAGCGGGCGGCATGTATCCGCGCAAGCATGTGGCGGATTTGATTCGCCGTATGGAGGCGCTGGATGAGCAACAAGGCTTTCGCGATGGCGCACGTGACTTCCTCGGTGCGCTGGAGGACGCTCTGAGCGACTAACCGGCCATGGCGCTTCTTGGATATCGAGTCTCGCAGCGGTCGGTGCTCTGGCCGCTGGCCGTGGTGTTGTTTCCAGCGTGGATTCTTCTGCTCTGGCTACTGCGCCAGCCGGAGAAGGACGGTCACACCAGAATGGTGTTTCGCCAGCAACTGGAGGCACGGCTGCACTTGCTGCCTTCCAGCCCAGAGCTCGCCACCAGCACAGAGGAACTGCTGCGCAAGGCGGAAACGGCTGGGCTGCTCACCGGCTTGCTTGCTCTTGACGCTGCACTGGCCTGGGAGGCCCTGGGCGGTGCGGACGAAGCGAAGTCTCTACTCGAAAGCAGTGATCTAACCGCGCTCAAAGCGGAAGACACTGCGCTCGTGAGGCAGGCGCTTTCTGGCGGGGCGCTCACGGATGAGCAGCAAGAAACCATCCGGCAACGTCTTGCCGTCCGCCCCGCAGGCTGGTGGACCCGCCGCGTAGCGAGTCTTGGGAACATGGAAGTCCCACCACTGGATGCACTGCCGCACTCTGCCCTGAAGCTCCAGCGGGCTATGAACCGCAGCTTTTCTTGGGGGCTTCTGCTCGCAGTGCCGGCCTCCATCAGCCTCATCTTCGGGTGCGGGATGCTCTGGCGCTACAAGTGGCCACGCTTTGTATGGGCGGAGCGCATCCAGGCACTGTGGTCGCTACCGCAGGTGCTCTTCGCGCTCGGGTTGCGGGGTTTACTCACGCTCGCAGTGAAGTGGATTATCGGCTTCCTCCTGCTGCTGACTCTGACGCGAGTGTTTGCGACACAGCAGGCGGCGTATCAGACGCACATGGCACTGCTCATCGTCCTGCACTCAGCGTTGGCCATCGCGCTGCTCTTTCTCGTGAAGGAGATCATGGCCGGGCGGCTGGCGCGTCTGCATGAGGTGCTTGGGTTTGACGGGTTGGATCTGTTGGACTGGCGGCTGTGGATGCTGGCGGTGGGTTTTGGCGTGACCATGGCACTCGGCGTGGAACCTCTGACCCGGTATCTAGACGCACTGGGCTGGGGCGGCCATGCACTGCTGGACCAGCTCTCCAGCTCACCCACCGGCTACAGTGGCATCGTGACACTGCTTTTTCTGCTGCAACTGGTAGTCGTAGCGCCCCTGGTGGAGGAGGTCATCTACCGCGGCTTTCTCCTCTCAGCGCTGAAGAACTGGGCTGGTCCGTGGCTGGGAGCATTCCTCGCCAGCGCCATCTTTGCAGCGGCGCACGCCATGAGTTTCGCTGGCATGACGGTGGTTTTCCTTCAGGCACTAGTGCTGTGTTTCATTCGCCTCCGTACCCGCCGCCTCGGCGCGGCCATGATGGTTCACGGCGTCATGAATCTGGCGCTCTACCTGTTAGCCTGACTGATTCACGAAACACTACTGCGACTTGCTGCAAGCCCGCAGTAGCAGCGTTGGGCTTGTTTTGAAAGGCATCGAGCATTCACCCATGCACTCAGCCTTTCAAAACTGCGCCCGGTTTGCGCTGGCGAACCAAGTAAACGCAGCTTACTCTCGGTGCATGAACTCGCCCATACTCGAAGCATTGCTGGATGCTCCGGACCTTCCCGAGCTGATCGAGCAGGCGCAGCGTGCGTTTGCGCGCGAGCAGCGCTTGCGGAAAAAGTTTTATGCGGACATCACCCCCGAACACAAATGGGAGTTCATTCAGGGCCAAGTCATCATGCACTCCCCAGCGCTCAACCGTCATCTTCTCGCCACACAGCGATTTTACAATCTTCTCAATGCCTACGCAGTAACTCGGAAGGCTGGCCAAGTCAGGGTTGAAAAAGCCATGACCAGCTTCCCCCGGAACGACTACGAACCGGACGTGATGTTTTTTGGCGAGGCAAAGGCGGCGCTCATTGACCCCGACACCCTCAAGTTTCCCATCCCGGACCTCATCGTCGAGGTGCTCTCTCCATCGACTGAAGAGCGGGACCGTGGCATCAAGTTCAAGGACTACGCCCTGCATGGCGTCGGTGAGTATTGGATCATCGACCCCGTTGCAGAAACCGTCGAACTCTATCGCCTGAATGGCAAAGTTTACCCCCCGGTTGAAAAGCAAAGCGGCGGGACACTCGCCAGCGATATCGTGCCCGGATTCGAGGTTCCCGTGCGCGCTTTGTTCGACGAGGAAGAGAACCTTCTGGCGCTTCGCACCCTATTGGAGCAGCAATAGCTCCTCGGTTCGTGCTCATCAGTGGTTCAAGCGAGGGGCGCCCGCCTCCATACCCGCCGCCTCGGCGCGGCCATGATGGTTCACGGCGTCATGAATCTGGCGCTCTACCGAGCCAGTTGCAAAACCCCTGTGGAGGCTGAAAAGAACGGTGGAGAAACGTTCGGAGTTCCGTTACCCCCAAATCTTTGAGGTTTCTGCTACTGCAGAACTGTAGTGGTGGACGAGAGAAAGTGGTTTCGACTTCAGTCGAAGCGTTGGGCCGCTCGAGTTTCGACTAAAGTCGAAGCCACTTTGGCTCTCCTTAAAGCCGCATTCCTTCGTTGGAGTTTTGCAACTGGCTCTACCTAGTGGAGGATTTTCGCAGCGTTTGATATGTGACTAAACCGCAGGTTGCCAAATCGGTCCCGTCCTGTAAGCTCCGCGCCCCTTATGCCCGGCCCCCAGCAGATTCGCAACATCGCCATCATCGCCCACGTTGACCACGGGAAGACCACACTTGTGGACAATCTTCTCAAGGCCGGAGGCACCTATCGTGAAAACCAGGCCGTCCAGGAGCGTGCCATGGACAGCATGGACCTGGAGAAAGAAAAGGGCATCACCATCAAGGCCAAAAACACCTCCGTGCAGTGGGAGGGCCGCACCATCAACATCGTGGATACCCCTGGGCACGCCGACTTCGGCGGCGAGGTGGAGCGCGTGATGAAAATGGTGGACGGCGTCATGCTCGTGGTGGATGCCTATGAAGGTCCGCAGGCTCAAACCCGCTTCGTGCTGCGCAAGGCCCTCCAGCAGAACCTCAAGCCCATCATCTTCGTCAACAAGATGGACCGGCCCAACATCGATCCCGAGAAAGTGCACGACCAAGTGCTGGAACTTTTCCTGGAACTTGAGGCGAACGAAGAACAGTTCAACGCCCCCTTCCTCTACGGCAGCGCTCGTGCCGGCTGGGTGAGCGACAGCCCTGACGGCGAGCGTCACGACATGACCTACATGTTGAAAAAGATCGAGGAGATCATCCCCCCTCCCCCGGCTGAAGAAGATGGCGACTTCCAAATGCTCATCTCCAACATCGACTGGGACAACTTCGTCGGTCGCGTGGCCATAGGCCGCATCAACCGCGGCAAAGTCAGCGTGGGAGACCGCATTTT
This sequence comes from uncultured Verrucomicrobiaceae bacterium, assembly GCA_964538625.1. Taxonomy (GTDB): domain Bacteria; phylum Verrucomicrobiota; class Verrucomicrobiia; order Verrucomicrobiales; family Verrucomicrobiaceae; genus JAEUHM01. The sequence continues at coordinate 2,501 of CAZIGH010000084.1, read as the reverse complement.
CCTTTTGCCAAAGGAAGCCGGAGGCCAAGCCGTCGGTGCCAAGGTCTCGAAAATCTTCCAATACACCGGCCTCTCCACCAATGAGCAGAGCGTAGGCGGAGCGGGTGACATCATAGGTCTCAGCGGATTCGAGGACCTGGACATAGGCCAGACGCTGGCAGGCAGCGCTGACGCTGAGCCACTGCCCTTCGTGGCCATCGATCCTCCCACCATTGAAATGCAAATCTCCGTCAATGACGGACCGTTTGCCGGAAGAGAGGGCGAGCACGTCACCTCACGCAAGATTCGTGACCGCCTCTTCCGCGAGGCGAAGACGAACGTGGCCCTCACCATCTCCGACACGGACCTAGCCGGCGTTTTCTCCGTGGCTGCGCGTGGGTCCATGCAGATTGCCGTTTTGGTGGAGCAAATGCGCCGAGAAGGTTTCGAGTGCTGTGTCTCGCGTCCCATCGCCATCACCAAGAAAGCCGAGGACGGCACCATTCTGGAACCCTTTGAGACACTCTGGGTGGAAGTGCCTGAGGACTCCGTGGGTGGCGTCATGAAGCGCCTAGCCGCACGGAAGGCGCGCATCGACGACATCAAGGTTCACCCGCACTCCACCACCATCGAGTGCACCATCCCCACACGCGGCATCATCGGCTTCGAGTTTGAACTGATGAACCTCACCAGCGGGCACGGCATCTTCAGCCACCTCTTCAAGGAATACGCCCCGCACTGCGGCCTCATGAGCACCCGCACCACTGGCACCCTGGTCAGCACCGAACAGGGTGAAGCCACCGCCTACGCCCTGGATACCATTCAAGTCCGCGGCAAGCTCTTCATTGGTGCCGGCGACCTCGTGTACGACGGCATGATCGTGGGAGAGAACCCCCGCACAGATGACCTGCCCGTGAACCCCACCCGCAGCAAGCAGCTGACGAACTTCCGCGCCGCCGGCTCGGACAAAGGCATTCAGCTCACCCCGCCCATCCGCTTCAGCCTGGAGCGCGCCATCGAGTACCTCGCCCCGGACGAACTGGCCGAAGTCACCCCCACCAACATCCGCCTTCGCAAACGCATCCTGGACCAAAACCTCCGCGCCCGGGAAACGAAGCGGATGAAGGAACTCGCAGCGGAACAGGGTTAAACGAGGCCTGGGGGCCAATGGTTTGGGCAGGTGCCAGCCGTGAGTGGAATCAGGTCATGGCGAGCCTCGCCAGCAGACCTTGCAAGTTGCTCCGTGCCTTCTGGTCAAGGCGCTGATGAAAATAGTCCGTGGCGTAAATGCGGCTGCGCTCCAGAAAGCGGCTGAGGATCTCTGCTCGCTTCGTCCGGTACACTACTTCTTCCACCCACGCATACTCCTGACGGATCTGTTGCTCGTATTCGGCGAAGCGTTCTGCTGTCTGGCCAAAAATAGCGAGGTCGATGTCCAGTAGCCACTTCGCATCCTCATGACCGGCGTGTTCGTGCGTCTTGGTCGCGAGGATGAGCCGGCGAACATCCGCCCGAAGTTGCTCTGAGGCGCCCGAGCGACGGAGCATCTCATCTGCAATCTCTGCGCTGCGCTCTTCATTGTCTGGAGCACAGGGATCATACACAGCGTCATGAAACCAAAGCGCCATCTCAATGGCGTCCGCATTCGGCACCTCCGCAGCGGCCCTCGCTTCCACCAAGGTGAGGAGGCATTCCTGAAGGTGCTGAAGCGTGTGGTAGCAGCGACTGGGCGAGGCGTGCATCGTCCGCAACTCCTCAGCGGTGATCATTCCGTGCGGATCTACTCCCAGGCGCTTAACGAGCGCCTCCCAGCAAGAGTCCGCAGTGAGGGAGTTCGACATCAGATTAGAGTTGTCTCAGCTTTGCCAGCAGTTCCAAGACCTCCCTGCTCTTACCCTCGATCAGCTCCATCAACTCCGCGCTGCTGCGCGTGTCTTCAGTGCTTTTGGCGTTGGGGTTGACGGCTTTGAGGTCAAAAGCCGCATCCTCAATAGTCCCGGCCTTGGACTCGATCTCGCGGATTTCGCGTTCGCAGGCGGCGATAAGTTTTTTGGCCTCCTCCAGCTTCTCGGGCTGCGCTCTCGCTTTCTTGAACTGGTCGAGCTGCTCTTGATGCTTCTTGAGCCGGGCTTTCGGCTCGGCGTTGGTGGCGCGGAGCTTGTCGGCCTCCGCTTTGGCCTCACGGCGGCGTTTCGCGATGTCGAGGGTCCAGCTTCGTTCGCTGTCGGCGCGGTCGGGCAGGAGCTTGAAGAACTCCGCCAGGTGCTGGCGGGTGAAGGGCTGCTTCTTCGTCACCTTCACATCGCTGAGGTCAAAGTACCAGATCTTCTCCGTTGCCGTGCCTTTGGTGAAAAAAAGCACATTGGTCTTCACACCGGCTCCAGTCGCGGTGAAGACGCCGCCGGGCAGGCTCAGCACGCACCAGAGATCGCAGGTGTCCAGCAGTCGGCGCTTGGTTTTCACAAACGCGTCCTGGTTCGTCTGAAACAGGATGCCCTCCGGCAGCACGATGGCGCAGCGCC
>CAZIGH010000083.1:0-11300 GCA_964538625.1 uncultured Verrucomicrobiaceae bacterium | reverse complement strand
AGGCTGAGTGGCTGTGCTCGAGGCGGGGCCCAGGGAATCCAGATAGACAAAGGCGAAACGCAGCTTTCTCATCTCTGGAGACGTCTCTAAGCTAGGCCGCCGGACAACTGAGCCAGAAGGTGGTGGTGAAGTTCTCGGAATGGACGCCGAGCTGCAAGTTCTGCTGGTGGGCAAGCATGGCGGCGATGGTGAGGCCGAGGCCGAGGTGGTGGCCAGCTTTGCTGCCACTGAACGGACGGAACACATCCGCGATCTTGTCCGCCGGGATCTGAGAGCCGGTGTTGCTGACGAGGATGTCGATGCGGTTTTCCTGAGCCGGGGTGATGACGCCGGGTCCGCAAACGCGCAGCATGGCACGGCCATTGCCCTTTGCTGCGGCCTCGGCGGCGTTCTTCAGCAGTTCGGTGAGGATGTCTTTGAACTTGGTCGGATCCACCAGGATGGAGGGCAGGCCGGGCTGCACATCGACTTCAAAAGGGACATTCGCCTTGGTGAACGGTTCCCAAATGGCCTGCTCCACCACGGAGAAATACTCATTCACGTTCAGCGGCTGTGGACTCACCTTCACGCAGCCGCCCGCAGAACGAATGCGCTCACTGAGGGAGGCCATGCTGAGGGAGGCTTCTTTGATATGCTGGACGTTGCCGAGAATCTCGGGGTCGGCATCCTCATTCATGAGGATCAGACTGCTGAAGCCCTGGATGACGGCGAGGATGTTGTTCAGCTTGTGGGTGAGGCCGCGAAGGAGCTCCTGGTGAAATCCGTCCGCTTGCTCGCGAGACAGATTGAGATTGGTGGGAAACGTGAACTGCATGAGGGGTGGCGGCGAAATGAGAGACTCTGCATGATAAATAGCAGGGCTTGAAAGCAACCTGTTATTGCGGCGGTTTTGTGTCACACTCTTTCATGAAACCACTCCTCGCCTTCATCTCCACCTCCGTGTTGCTTTTGGCAACAGCGCAAGCCGACAGCCCACCTCCCTCCATTCCGCTGTGGCCGCAGGGTGCTCCAGGTTCAGAGGCGCGCAAGGATGAGCCGGAGAAGATGGACAAGTCCAATATCGTCAACGTGCATCAACCCTCTCTGACACCCTACCTTCCAGAGGCGGGAAAGGCCACTGGTACGGCGGTCATCATTTGTCCTGGCGGGGGCCATGCCAAGCTCTGCGTGGGGCATGAAGGCTTCGCCCTAGGAGAGTGGTTCCAGCAGCAGGGCATAGCCGCCTTTGTGCTGAAGTACCGGCTTTCCAAGGAACCCGGCAGCACCTACACGCTGGAAGGCCATGCCATGGATGACACGCGGCGGGCTATCCGTCTGGTGAGGAGCCGTGCTGAAGAGTGGGGCATCAAGGGTGACAAAGTCGGCATCCTGGGCTTCTCAGCCGGCGGTGAGCTCGCCGCTTACTCGGCCATGTGGCCCAAGCCGGGCGACCCGGCGGCGGCGGACCCCATCGAGAGGGAGGATAGTCGGCCGGATTTCCAAGGTCTCATTTATCCCGGCAAGTCAGGCACTTTCACCGTGGAGAAGGGTATGCCGCCGGTATTCATCGCCTGTGGATACGGCGACCGCCCGGACATCGCGGAGGGCATGGCATCACTGTATCTGAAATACAAGGCCGCCGGGGTAAAGGCGGAGCTGCACATTTACTCCAATGCCGGCCATGGCTTTGGCTACCGTCCCGGGACCACCACCGGCGCAGGTGCCTGGGTGGACCGTTTTAAGGAGTGGCTGGTGGATAGTGGTCTGCTTTAGAGCACTGGCTGCGCAGCGCCCAGAGGAGGTCCTCACTCATACATCTTGAACAGGCCAGAGTGGTCCAAGTCTCCGTGTCCAAGTTCATGCACGAAGCGCTCCCACTGCGCCCGGCAGTTGGCGAGTGTGGATGACTGAAATCCAACAGATTCAGCGAGCTGGCAGATGAGGCGGATATCCTTGAGCTGGAGCGTAGAGCGGCCACCTGGTATGAAGTCCCGGCGCACCATGCGGTCGCCATGCAGGTTCAGGATGCGGCTCTCGGCGAAACCTCCCAGCAGGGCCTGGCGGACAAGCGCCGAATCCACCCCCGACAGCTCGGCAAGGCGCAGCGCCTGGGCTACGGCATCGATGGTCTGGGCCACGATGAGTTGATTGGCCAGCTTGGTCACCTGGCCGGAGCCAGACGGCCCCATGTGGGTGATGCGCTCTCCTACCGCGCGAAACACGGGCAGCGCACGCTCAAAGTTCTCCTTCGTTCCACCGGCCATGATGGTGAGATTTCCCGCCTCGGCGCCCACCTGTCCGCCAGATACAGGTGCGTCCACCCAGTTGACGCGTTGTGCGAACGCTTTGGTCTCCGGCACCCCAGTGGTACCGAAGTCAATGAGCAGCGCCTCCGGGTGCAGGCCCTCAATGAGACCACCTTCACCGAAGACGACCTTCTCCACGACGTCGGTCGTGGTGAGGTTGATACAGATGATGCCTAGCCCGATTTCACGGGCGAGTTCCGGCAGAGTGGCGGCACGTTGCATGCCCAGAGCCACCGCCTCTGCGGCAGGGGCATCACTGCGATTCCAGACTACGACCTCGGCTCCTGCTTGATGCAAATGGCGCGCATTGGCCCGGCCCATGTTGCCGAGTCCTACGAATCCAATCTTCTTACCTGAGAGCGGCTGGGTCATGGGGCTTGCTTGGCGCTTGCTGCATCGATAAACACATCCACCTGCTGACCGACGTAGAGGGAACGATCCTTCGGGATCTGCAGGCTGAAGATGACTTGAAGCACCCGAGTGTCCACACGCTCCGTGCTGGAGCCAGTGAGGCTTGTCTTGGGGATAACGAAAGGCTCAATGCGCACGAAGCTCAGCGGGATGGCGTTGTCGCGGTCGCCCTTGATGTAGGCTTTTGCATTCATGCCTGGACGCACGCGAACGGCATTCTGCTCATCCACATCACAGCGCACCTGCAGCTTTTCCAGATCACCGAGGATGATGGGGGCGAGACGCGGCTGCGTGCTGGCGAACTCCCCAGGCCGGATGTTCACCTGGAGAATGCTGCCCGCGCGGGGTGACTTGACGACCAGGCGCTCAATGAGCATCTCCGTGGCCTGCACCGCAGCCTCGGCGGCGTGAAGCTGTGCCCTCGCAGACTCGGCGTCCGCCTTGGCTACCAAGACGTCATTGGTGCGGTTCTTCAGGTCGTCCATGCTGATGGCTCGCTTGTCCTCCACGGCGTTGAGACGATCCAGCATGTCCTGTACCTTGGCGAGATTGGCGGCTTTGACTTCCACGGCGGCCTTGGCCACGGCCACGTTTGCCCTTTGTGTGACCAGTTGCGCCTTGAGTTCACGGTCGTCGATCTTCATCAAGACATCTCCCTCTTTCACCTGGTCGGAGACCTTTACCAAAACCTCGCTCACAAGGCCGGGAACGGGCACACCTATGGAGACGTTCTCACTGAGCGCCTCGAGCAGCCCGGTACCGGCGATGGTGGTTTCAAAGGGTTTCGCAGGCGGCGGCACGGGCGGCGGCGGGATGTCGGGGTTCTGACTTGCGTGAGTGAGCTGGAGCACCTGGGTCATGAGATAGAGACCAAGGGCGGCAAGCGCGAAGGTGGCGTAGCGGACGAGCTGTGAGGCGATGCGCATGGGAGGGGTGATCTTCTAGTGGTGGCCGGGCAGGGCCGTGGGGTTGTTCCTGTCCACATCATGTACTTCGACGATGCGTCCGTCATCCATCTGGGCGATGCGGTCGGCGTGCTGAAAGATGCGGTTGTCATGGGTGACGATGACGACGGAGCGACCGGGCGTGCGGGCCACCTGCTCAAAGAGTTTCATGACGATCTGCCCGTTCTCTGCATCCAGCGCAGCGGTGGGCTCATCACAAATGATGAGCTTTGGCTCGTGCACGAGAGCACGTGCGATGGCCACACGCTGCTGCTGGCCACCGGACAACTGTGAGGGACGATGATGAAAACGATCTCCCAGACCCACGAGCGCCAGGGCTTCTCTGGCCCTTTTCTCCGCATAATGGGTGCTCTTTCCCTGGATGAGTAGCGGCACGCTGGCGTTCTGCACGATGTTCAGTGTGGGAATGAGATGAAACTGCTGAAAGATGAAACCAATGTTTTGAGCGCGGAATCGGGTGACGGCGCTCTTCGAAAGCTTGTGAATGGCCGTGCCGAAGACTTCCACCTCTCCCTGGTCTGCATCCAGCGTGCCCGCCATGATGCTGATGAGCGTGGTCTTCCCGCAGCCGGACGGACCCACGAGCATCATGATCTCTCCCTCGCGCGTTTCCAGCGAGATATCTTTGAGCACGGTGAGGCGTGAGCTTCCGTCTCCAAAGCTTTTGAAGATGCCCTTCACATGGACGGCAGGTTTGTCGATGGGACGATCCATGAATCAACAGCTAGCCTCGGAAAACCATGGCCGGCTCCAGCCTGGCCACGCGCCAGATGCCCAGCAGTGCGGAGATGAGGCAGATGAACAAAATGACACCGAAGACAAGCGGTGGAACCATGTCTGGCATGTAAAACGGCGGTTCCTCCCGCTGAATGGCCCCTATGGCGAAGCCTGAAGTGGCGGCCCAGCCGATGCCATAGCCTACAAGTCCCACGGTGAAAACCTGAACGAGGAGCATCTTCGTAAGCATCCAGGTGCTCGCTCCCATGGCTTTCAGCGCACCGAGGTGCTTCATGTGATCGAGCACGAAGGAGTAGAACGTCTGGCAGGACACCGCTATACCCACGATGAAACCGATGATGACGGTGGTGCCAAATGAGATGGGGATGCCAGTATTCCGCACGTACCACATGATGGTGCTTTTGTTGAAGTCCCTCGGTGACGCACCGTAATCCCCATTCACGAAAGCGCGCAAACCAGTACGCTTCTCAATGTCTTCCGCCGCTGCTTCCGGCGTGATCCCCGGACGCGGTGAGGCAATGACGGCAGAGAGCATCTTCCGCTGCGAGGGCGCGTATTGCAGTGCGCGGCTGTAGGTCGTCCACACGTATGGACCGCCAGTAAAGGAGGTCATCGCCTCGGCGATGCCCACTACGCGTGCCTCTTGATCGTTGATTTCAAAGGTGTCTCCCAGCTTGATGGGGTTGTTCCTGTCTGGGGAGAGCCGCTTGAGCGCCAGGTCATCCACGATGACGGAGTGCGGCAGGCGAATGTCTTCCAGCTTTCCCTCACGCAGCCGTATAGGCGCTCCGGCCAGGCTTGTGGAGTCGATGCCGACCAGCGTGATGATCTTGAAGCGCCCGTCTGCCATGCGTGCGCGGTGCACGTTCGCGTAAATGGGCTGTGCCCACTCCACGCTGTCCACCGACCGCACCAGAGCCACGTCAGTGTCACGGAGTGGGTTCGTCTCGTTCACTTGTTCGACGTTTGCATCCACCACCCAGAGTGGTGCAGGCACGTTCTTGAGTGTGGAAGTCGTCCACAACATGAGACCACAAAAGACTCCGGCCTGCTGCGCCATCAGGAAGGTGGCGAAGAACAAACCTGCAACCAGCATGAGATACTTGGCGGTGTCGCCGAAAAGCATTCGTAACGCAAGCAGGGTCATGGGCTGTGTGGATTACGCGGCCCGCGCACAAAAGGCAAAGAGGATTTTGCCTTGTCTTAACTTGCCCTTACTGCCAGCCACTCCAGGCGGCTGCGGAGCTTTTGCTGACGTTCAGGGTCCGGGTTTGGATACAGGATGGGATACCACGCAGTCATCACCACGGCACGCGCCGTCATGCAAGTCTCTAGCACCTCATCATCACACGCGCCGCCAGCCGAGTGGTAGCTCTGCAGCACGGCGTCTGCAAAAGCGTGGTCCTTCTCAAGCACTCGGGCGTTCCAAATGAGGCTGGCCAGGTCCCACTCCACCGGCCCCAGGAACGCGTCCTCCCAGTCCGTCCACAAAAGGCCGCGCGTGGTGTGCAGCGCATTTCCCAGGTGGGCATCACCATGAAGCGGCTGGGCGGGCGGCTTCTCCAGCAGGCGTATGCTTTCGTCAAGCAGCCGGGCGAGCATAGCTTGAACGCCGTTATCAAACAAACGCCGCTCCTGAAGGATGGTGCCGGCCTCATGGAGTATGGCCAGATGCGGAAGCGGCCCACCATACGAGAGCATGGCCTCGTGGCAGGCAAAGAGACTCCGAGCAAGTTCATCGGGCTGGGCTGTCTGCTCAACCTTTCTCACATACTCCCAGCAGTTCAACGGATGGCCATGGAGGGTATGCGGCCCGGGCGGAAGGGCCGCATGCAACGGGATGACCGGCGCTCCAGCCGCCGTGAGATGCGCTGCGATGGCCGTCTCTCTGGCGAACCAGGCTTCATCAGCCCGTGGTCCAGACAGGTCTTGAAGCACTCGCACCACCAGCGAGTCAGTGAGCCGTAGCACCAGCGTGTTGCCATCCTGGAGCACTTCCCAGCGGTCCGGCGAGATGCCGTGGGCCCGCGCGACTTCCCATGCCGCCAAGTGGGCCGGAGATTGAGGTGGGGTGATCTGCATCAAAAGAACAAACCCAGGACCGCTCTCAGTCCTGGGTTTGGGGTTAAACTTTCGAGTGAAAAGTTGATGCTACCACAGATAACGAACACCGGCCTGGTAGAAGTGGGATTCATCTTCCAAGTCGTAATAATAGCCAGCCGCCAATCCCAACGAGGGTGTGAAGTAATAGACAAAACCTCCACCCACGTCCACGTGCGTGTCACCTTCATCCGGGAAGGAAACGGTTACGTTGCCGTTGAGCTCCAGCTTGCTCGTCACCATCACTCGGAAGCCGGGGGAGACGAAGACGCTGTTCACGCCATCATCCTCCAGCTCAAAGTAGTTGTAACCAGCTTCAAGGATGAAGTCGAAGTCACGGAAGAGCGGGATGTAGGTTCCTACACCGGCGCTGACGTCAATCCCGTCCCCATCCCCGCCGAAACCATAGCCGCGGGCAAAGAGGAAGAGGTTGTCCACCGGGGAGATGGAGAGGTTCAAATACCCACCGTAAAAGTCTCCGGCATCATGAGACAAGATCGAAGCATACCCTGCTTCAACAAAGTCATAAGTGATGGCGCGGCGGACTTCTTCTTTGGGCGGGGCAACGGGCGCTTTTGCAGGCGACCCGGCGAATGACGGGAGGGATGCCGCCAGACCAAGGATGAGTGCGAGGAGTGTATTTTTCATACGGGACCTCAATCTAGTGAACACTTTCTAATCTGGGAACTCTCAATGTTAAGAAAATGAATGATGGAAAATATGGATTGTATTATATGATCCTAAAAACACAGCAGGCAAACGCATTGATCAAGGGTCTCCTTTCCCTGCGTAATCTCCCCGTGAAACCTTTCTCATGTTGGTTGCTCGTTGCGGCGAGTTCGACAACGCTGAGTGCGGCCGAGCCTCTTCCGGGCACGACGCTGCTCACGGAGGACGTTGATTTGTCCGCGAAAATGGTGCGTCAGGTGGATGACTACCTGCTTCGGCAAATCGACGACACCGCGAATCAACGTTCGTTCGACCCACGACAGGCTGCAAGTCTGCGGGCGTCTCTTGCCCGGCAGCTCGGCGTGGTGGACAAGCGACTGCCACCCGGAGTCGAAGTGACCGGCTCCCCGGAGGACAAGGGCCTGCTTTTTGAGTCTGATGACGTGCAGGTCATGCGGGTACGCTGGAGGGTGCTGGAAGGCTTCAACGCGGAGGGGCTCTACGTGGCACCCAAGTCAGAACCACGCGGTTGGCTGATGGTGGTGCCGGACGCCGACACTACACCCGAAGCCATCTTGGGCATGCAATCCGGCAGCGAAGCCCATGGACTCCTGAACTGCGTCCAGTCCGTGCTCATCCCTGCTCTGGTGAACCGGGACACTCGTTTCTCAGGGAGTGACGTGCTTGGCATCAAGACGAATGTGCCGCATCGGGAATGGATCTACCGCCAGTCTTTCGTGCAGGGCAGACACCTCATCGGACTCGAGATCCAGACACTGCTGGCGGCGGTGGATTGGATAAAACAAAGCTCACCGAACCAACCAGTCACCGTGGTCGGCATGGGCGAAGGTGGACTGCTGGCGCTTCATGCCGCAGCGCTGGACGAGCGGATAGACGCGGTGCATGTGGCAGGTTACTTCGGACCCCGTGAGCGCGTGTGGGAGGAGCCCCTTTACCGGAACGTGCAGGGACTGCTTCGTCACTGGGGAGATGCGGAGGTGGCAGCGCTCATCGCACCGCGCAAACTCATCATTCACGACTGGAGCTGGCCTGAGACCGACGGGCCGCCACCAGCAGACAAGGGTGTGCGGGCCATCGCTGCGCCAGGGCACCTTGCTCGCAAAACTCCAGACGCAGTTGCAGCAGAAGCGGCTCGGGCAAGGTCGCTGGTGCAAGGCAACGACTGGCTGACACTGAACCCGGAAACCAAGTCGCTAAAAGACCTGGTAATGGGGCTTCCCGGCCAGCCGAAGATCATCACGCATTTGAAGCAGTCAGACTTTTCCGCGTACGATGCCATTCGCCAGCAGCGGCTTGTGAGTGAAATGAGTGCCTGGTGCCAGCGGCAGCTCTCGGCCGGAGAGCGCGAGCGGGAAGCGGGTTTCTGGCAGAAGCGGCCTGCGGCACTTGCTGACTATGAAAAGTGGGCGGATGAGAAGAGAGACGCTTTCTGGAAGGAAGTCATCGGTGACTTGCCCTGGCCAGATGTGCCTGCCCGGCCACAGACCCGCCTCGTCCGTGAGACGGACAAGGTCAAAGTCTATGAAGTGGTCCTGGACGTGTGGAAAGATGTCATCGCTTGGGGCTGGCTAGCGCTTCCAAAAAACATCCCACCCGGCGAACAGCGTCCAGTCATCGTCTGCCAGCACGGGCTGGAAGGCGTACCCGCAGACTGTCTCAATGACGACCCGCAGTCTGCGGCGTGGAAGCCATACCGAGCTTTCGCGCTCAAGCTGGCCGAGCAGGGATATGTCACCTTCTCCCCTCACAACCTGTATCGCGGAGGGGATGCCTTTCGCGGCTTGCAGCGCAAGCTCAACGTGCTTGGGAAGAGTCTGTTCAGCGTCATCATTCCGCAGCACGCACGCATCCTTGAGTGGCTCAAGACGCAGCCCTGGACGGATGCGCGCCGCATCGCCTTCTATGGTCTGAGCTACGGTGGCAAGTCCGCTATGCGCATCCCCGCCGTGCTGAAGGACTACTGCCTGAGCATCTGCAGCGGTGACTTCAATGAGTGGGTGCGCAAGTGCGCCAGCACAGAGATGCGTATGAGTTACGTCTTCGTGCACGAGTACGAAATCTGGGAATGGAACCTGGGCGGCACCTTCAACTATGCGGAGATGGCCGCCCTCATCGCTCCGCGTCCCTTCATGGTGGAGCGCGGTCACGACGACGGAGTGGGGCTGGATGAATGGGTGAACTATGAGTTCGCTAAAGTGCGGCGGCTGTATGAGAAGCTCGGGATCGGCGGGCGCACCACCATCGAGCACTTCAACGCAGGGCACATCATCAATGGCATGGGTACCTTCGAGTTCCTCAACACGCATCTTCGGAAGTGAAAGGCATCCAGCTTGTCTTCAGGTGCGTTCACTGTGCCTGATGAGAAATACAATCCTGGCAGTGTTGATGAGTGTGACCGCGGCTGCCCAAGCTGCGGTGGAGTTTGATGTGGAAGGTGGTGCTGCTTGGGTTGGCAAAGCCGACGTGCAGATCCCAAACGATGCCGGTACGTTTTTCTCCATGATTGACGATCTAGGTGGAGAGGAGGCGCAAGCCTACTACAGACTGCGCGCTACATGGGCCATCAACGAGCGTCATGAAATCTCCGCACTTTTCGCCCCGCTCAGCTTTGACTTCTCAGGGGAGTTCAGCCAGCCAGTGAACTTCGTGGACCGAGACTTCGCCGCCGGCGTGCCCACCAGTGGCAAATACACCTTCAACTCCTACCGCCTCACCTACCGCTACAACTTCTGGCGTTCGGAGAACCTCACCTTCGGCCTGGGCCTCACCGCCAAGGTGCGGGATGCCGAGATCGAACTCCAGCAGGGCGGCCTCACCCGCTCAGATTCCAACGTGGGCCTCGTGCCACTCATCAACTTCAAGCTGGACTGGAAGTTCGCCCCGAGCTGGCACCTCCTATTTGAGGGTGATGCCCTCGCTGCAAGTCAAGGCCGCGCAGAGGACGTCATGCTAGCCGTGCAGCACTTTGTCACCGACAACTTCGCGCTGCGTGCGGGCTATCGCATCCTCGAAGGTGGCGCGGACAATGATGACGTGGAGACCTTCGCCCTCTTCCATTACGCCATGGTTGGGGCCACCTGGAGATTTTGATTGAAGGAAGGCTCGGTCCGGCTCGTAGTGGCGGACCATGACCAGACTTCTCTTCTGCTTGTTCATCGCGGCATGTCCGCTCCTCGCCGAAACCAAAAAAGCCGCTGATACCGCCCGGCTGGACCCAGCCATGGGCACCAGCAAAGGCGCAGCGGCAGAGGTAGAGTGGTATGACGTCACCAAGTGGGGAGTGGAGGGCAGGGCCTGGGCAGACCAAGACCGGCAAAGGTGGTTCGACCGCCTACCCTCCAAGGCCGAGGGTAAAGTCACCGACGCCGTCTGGAAACTCAGTCGGGACAGCGCGGGCATGATGGTGCGCTTCAAGACCGACGCTCCTTCCATCCACGCCCGTTACAAGGTCATGAAGTCCGTACTCGGCATGCCACACATGCCCGCCACCGGGGTAAGCGGCTTGGACCTGTATGCCCGCGATGACTCCGGCAAGTGGCGCTGGGTGCAGGTGGTGAAGCCCGCCGCTCAGGAGATCACAGCAGAGATCGTCGGCGGCCTTGCCCCGGGCATGCGAGAATACGCCGCCTACCTGCCTCTCTACAACGGAACGGAAAACCTGGAGATCGGCGTGCCGAAAGGCTCTCATTTTGAAGGCCTGGCACCTCGCACCGACAAGCCCGTGGTCTTTTACGGCACCTCCATCACCCACGGAGCCTGCGCTTCGCGCCCCGGCATGGTGCACACCGCCATCCTTGGCCGCAGACTCGACCGCCCGGTCATCAACCTCGGATTCTCCGGAAACGGACGCATGGACGCCGCCGTGGGGGAACTGCTCTGTGAGGTAGATGCCGCCGTCTTTGTCATCGACTGCCTGCCCAACATGGCTGCCAAAGACGTCTCCGCAAAGTGTGCACCCCTGGTCAAACAGCTCCGCGCCAAATGGCCACACACACCCATCGTTCTCGTCGAAGACCGTCGGTTCACCAACTCCTGGATCACCCCGGCCAAGGCCAAGTTCCATGATGACAACCACGCCGCGCTCAAAGCCGCCTATGAGGGACTTGTGGCA
>CAZIGH010000082.1:0-11582 GCA_964538625.1 uncultured Verrucomicrobiaceae bacterium | reverse complement strand
CCTGAAAAAAGAGGGTATCGCTGTGGAGTTTGATGCGCCGCGTTCCTCTGGGACATCCTCGGCCCAGTGACGGTGCCCCTGCGGCCGCCGTAATCAAGCAGAGGGCGCTCTGGGTCCACGTAAAAGAAAATGAAGTCGTTGTAAAATGTCGTCTTGCCTCAGCTAGGTCAATCTGTTGGTATGTTGCCCTCTCTTGCGCATGAATACCCGCATCCTTCTCCTCCGTCTTGCTGCTGCGGCAGTCTTATTTGGGTTTTCCAGCTGTGTTGCCCCCAGATCGTATCCCGACCCCAAGTTGCACGCTGCGGCACCCGTTTCTGCCAGCGTTCCGAAACCAGCCACTATGGCTCTGGAGGTGGAAGGGCAGGTGAACGGGAAGGCCAGCAAGCTGGCAAGCAAAGCCTTCAAGCGAGAGTTTGAACGTGCGTTCGCCAAGATTCCCAACCTCAGCTTGGGAGAAGGAGGAGGGAGGCTACGGATCCTGGCCCATAATAAGGGCGACGTGGGCGAAGCCGCCAAGAAGGGGGCTGCATCTGGTTTCACCATGGGGATCATGGGTGTGGAAGTAACAGATCACTACGAGTTCACTTTTACCTACACGCCCGCTGCCGGCTCCACCTTCAGCAGGTCTTACAATCATGCACTCCACTCCATCATCGGAGCCACCAAGTCCCCACCCGAGGGCATCACTGCCATGAGCTTGCCGGAAGCGTTTAAGATCGTCATCGACGATGCCGCCAAAACGTTCATCCGTGATCTGGTGAAAAGCGGCAAACTCTGACCCCAGCCGTCAGAGCGCCGCCTTGCTCACACTGTCCCCGGCTCCCGAACATGCGCCCAGCAGTGAACGTGGGGCTTGCCTCGGAAATACCAGATCATGTTTGGGCCTTCGATCTGCCAGACGTCCCAGACGCCGTCGTTGCCGATGTCCTCGTTTTTGTAAAAGGCGAGGTGAAGGTTGTCGAAGCCGCCTGCTTCCACGTACTTCATCGTCTCCTCTGCCTCTTGCGTGCGGAAAGGGGCCAGCAGGTCGCGCAGAACGTTGCGCACGAGGCCCTTTTGATCCGCAGTGAGTTCGGTCATCGGGATGCCGTCCAGACCTTTCTTTTTGCCGGTGAGCTTCACCGTGTCCGTGCCATCCTCGCCGCGACTCTCTCCGAGTAGAGCCATTTCCCGCTGTTTGCCACTGAGGGCGGCGAAGACTTCGTTCGCGCGCTTGGCCTGGAACCAGTAAGCGTTCCCCTCGTGCTCAGGGCCTTCGTTGAATGTCTTCGAGGCGTGTCCGTAGAAGATGGGTCCGCCGAAGGCCGCCCCAGCCACGCTATCGCCATCGCACCGCCGTGTGCAGTGGCGGCCGGTGAAGACGAACTGAAACTTCCCTGTACCCGGCTGGCCGAAGATGCCGATTGCTGCGCTCTCGAACCCGCCCTTGCCGCTGTCTTCCTTGAACTGGCGGAGCACCTCGCTGGCATATTCCTCGCTGTGCAGACTCATGAAAATCTGCCGGACCAAGTCCACTTGATCTGGATTGAGCAGTTTGCCGATAGGTGTGTCCGTGATGTGCCAGTTGTTGTCCACCTCGGAGCGCAGTTTGTGGTCGAAGTCAAAGCACACGGCCTTTCGCTGCTCCTCGTTCATGCTGCCATAGAGCTGTTGGACGAGCGTTTCACCCGTGGGCTTTGACGTTGCAGCCTGGAGAAAGGGAGTGGCGATGAGGCTGCTGGTGGCACCCGCAAGGAAGCGGCGGCGGGACAAAGTGTTGTCGAGTGGTGTGTTCATGGCTGGTATGTATCAAACGCTGGAAAGAGTGGGAAGTTTTTCCGCAGAGTCGTGATTGACGAGTCGGCATGAAACCCGCTTTGCTGGGCGCTTCCATGTCCGCCTACCGCACCGCCCCTCTCGCTACGCAGGGAATGCCGCCCGGCATCCCGTACATCATCGGCAACGAGTTCGCCGAACGCTTCAGTTTCTATGGCATGAAGGCGGTGCTCATGATGTTCATGACCACCCAGCTCCTGAGCAGGGAGGGCGCGCCGGACACCATGACCACGGAGCAGGCCACGGTATGGATCCACAACTTTGGCGCGGCGGTCTATTTCACCCCGCTCATCGGAGCACTCCTGGCGGACCTGTTATGGGGGAAATACCGCACCATCATCCTGCTCTCGCTGCTCTACTGTGCGGGGCACCTCCTCCTTGCTCTCGACAGCACGCGCACCGGCCTCTTCTGGGGGTTGGCGCTCATCGCGGCAGGTGCGGGCGGCATCAAGCCCTGCGTCTCTGCGCACGTGGGGGATCAGTTCGGTAGCAGCAATGCGCACCTGCTGCCACGCATCTACAACTGGTTCTACTTCAGCATCAATCTGGGTGCCGCGCTTTCCATGCTCATCACGCCCTGGCTGCGGGCAAACTATGGGCCGCACTGGGCCTTTGGCGTGCCCGGCGTGCTGATGTTCATCGCCACCCTTCTGTTCTGGATGGGCAGGCATCAGTTCGCCCACATACCGCCCGAGCCGAAAAAGTTCATGGAGGAGCTGAAGGCACCGGAGTTCCTGCGCTCGCTTGGCGGGCTGGCCCTGATCTACTGCTTCGTAGCCATGTTCTGGGCGTTGTTTGATCAGACTCACAGCCGCTGGGTGGAGCTGGGCACGCGCATGGACTGCCAGGTGCTCGGCTTCACCCTGCTGCCGGAAATGATGCAGAGTGTCAATGCGGTTCTTATTCTGCTTTTTATCCCTCTCTTCAGCATGGTTCTCTACCCGGCGGCGGCACGCTTTGTCGCCGTCACACCGCTTCGCAAGATCTCCACCGGCTTTTTCGTGGCCATGGTGTCCTTCATGGTTCCAGCCATGATCGAGAGCTGGATCGCCGCAGGCGAGAAACCCAATCTTCTTTGGCAGGTCCCGGCATACGCTCTCATCACGGCGGCGGAGATCATGATCTCCATCACTTGCTTGGAGTTCTCCTATTCTCAAGCGCCCAAGCGACTGAAGTCTTTCATCATGAGCCTCTATCTGTGCAGCGTCACTTTGGGCAACCTCTTCGTCGCCGCAGTGAACCACTTCATCGTCGATGCGAATGGCAAGGTCACACTCTCAGGTGCGGACTACTACTGGTTTTTCGTGAAGTGCATGGGAGTCACCGCCGTGCTGTTCATCTTCGTGGCCCTGTTCTACAAGGGCCGCACCTACTTGCAGGATGAAGCCGTCAAGAGCGCTTGAACCCCTCATTCGCCTGCGCCTAGAATCCCGCCATTCACCCCAGCCACCTCATGCCACCAGCCGACGACTCCTCC
The DNA here is from genome assembly GCA_964538625.1 of uncultured Verrucomicrobiaceae bacterium. Lineage (GTDB taxonomy): Bacteria > Verrucomicrobiota > Verrucomicrobiia > Verrucomicrobiales > Verrucomicrobiaceae > JAEUHM01. Next base: position 8,287 of record CAZIGH010000082.1, on the reverse strand, counting down.
TTTGCCCCCTTTCGCGAAAAAATGCAGGCCGCAGGGCTCAGCGAATCTGCCATCCGCGCTTTCCGCAGCAGCTACCTCGCCCTGCGTGCGGGTGAGACCGGCATGATCCCGGAGGACAGCATCCGCCCTGCCGCCAGCCTTCCGAAGTCAGACGAGTTGCCCCCAGCCAGCGCTGAGAACAGTGCTGCATTACTGAAGCAGACCGTGCTTATCAAGCTCAACGGCGGCCTCGGCACCGGCATGGGCCTGGAGAAGGCCAAGTCCCTCCTCCCCGTACGCGGTACAGACACTTTCCTCGATCTCATCGCACGCCAGCTCCTGCGCCTTCGCTCCCAGACCGGCGGCGAGGTGCCGCAGTTCATGCTCATGAACAGCTTCAGCACCTCGGACGACACCGCTGCTCACTTGGCCAGAACCTTTCCCCAGCTAGGTGGACCTGAGGTCTGGGAACTCATGCAGAACAAGGTGCCCAAAGTGCTTGCTTCTACCCTGGAACCCGCCGTCTCCAAAGGAAACCCCGACAACGAATGGTGCCCGCCCGGCCACGGCGACATCTACGCCTGCCTGGCCGGTTCAGGCTGGCTGGACCGCCTGCTCACCCTCGGAGTGCGCCACGCCTTTGTTTCGAACTCTGACAACCTCGGTGCCACGCTCGACCCCGCCATCCTCTCCTGGTTTACCCAAAGCGGCATGCCCTTCGCCATGGAGGTCACCCGCCGCACCGAGTCAGACAAGAAAGGCGGCCACCTCGCCGTGCGCCTGAGTGATGGACGCTTTCTCCTCCGCGAGTCCGCCCAGTGCCTCAAGCAGGATGAGGCGGCGTTTCAGGACATCGACCTCCACCAGTACTTCAACACCAACAACCTCTGGATCAACCTGGAGGCGCTTAAGGCGGCGCTCGAAGCCAACGATGGACTCATCCCCCTGCCGCCCATCATGAACCGCAAGACCCTCGACCCGCGTGACAGCAGCACGCCCGAGGTCATTCAACTGGAAACAGCCATGGGGGCCGCCATCGAGTGCTTTGACGGTGCAGGAGCCATTGAGGTCCCGCGCTCCCGCTTCGCCCCCGTCAAGACCACAGCCGACCTCCTCGCCGTCCGCTCAGACGCTTACGAACTGGGTGAAGACTTCGTCCTCAGACTGCACCCCGCACGCAAAGGCACCCCGCCCTACATCCGACTGGACCAGAAACTTTGCAAACTCGTGGACGGCCTTGAACAAAACTTCCCCTCCACCCCAAGCCTACTGCACTGTGACAGCCTCCTCGTTCACGGCCCCATCCAGTGTGGCGAAGGCGTCAGCTTCAAGGGTGAGGTCATCATCCACAACCACACCCACGACGTCCTCAAGCTCGCTCCCGGTGTCTATGAAGGAAAGGTCAGCATCGGGAGTTGAGACACCAGCTCCAGCTATGACCAGAAGCCAGCGCGCAGTTGAGGAATGCTACGTCTCTCGACATCCAGCCCACCTCACAGCTTTCGTGCACTCCTCCCCAGCCGCTCGTCCAGGGCGTTCACCCTCCGTCGGAGCGCGTGATTGAACTCCCGGAGAGCCATTGCCGCTGGAGCAAACGCTCGCACCATCATCAGGCCTTCATTCACCATCGTTGCTGCGGCGGTGACCTCACTCGATTCTGCGATCACGTGACGCACTTGCCGGAGCAGTTCCCCCTCCTTGCCCGGCAGGCGCAGGTAGAGGGTGGCCACGAAAAGCGCCAAGCCAGCAGCATTCTGCAGCTTCCACAACGTGTGATCCGCCTCCACCAGCAGCCGCTCCTGCAACACGCAGCGGCCTTCGATTTTCAATACAACACGCAGTTCCAGTGAATCAAAGCAAAGACTCTCCCCATGCGCCACGCGGCCCGGTGCAAGCAACTCGGCAAAGTAGAGGGAAGCCCCGGCCTCCAGCTCTATGAGAGTCTTCTGCACAAAGGCGGATCGTTTCTGGGGAATGAGCAACTCAGGCTGCACCTCCAGAAAAGCACCTGCCTCGACCCGGAAATGTTGCCGCTGGAATCCCGGCGGCATAGCAGGCAGCGGCCGGGTGTGGATACGTGTAGCGCTCGGCGTCGTGAGCAGCAGCGCTGCACCCCGCTCTACGGTGATCTCGCTCTCCAGATGGTCTCCGGAAAAGATGCCTGCGGTAGGATTGATCCACTGCACTAACAACGAAGTGCCATCCCAGTATGGCTTGCTGAGATGAAAGCCGCCCGAAGCGTGTCGATGAGTCAGCACCGTGCGCTCCGCCGCATCCAGTGCAGCACGCAACTGCAAGCTGCCCCGCACTGCGAAGGCCCTGCCCAGCATCTGGGTCATGTGGGCACCAGGTCGGTGAAGAACACGCTGTGGTCTAGCCAGGCATGAAGTTCCTCAACGCCCTTGCCAGAGCGGATATCGCTCAGAATGAATGGGCGTTCTCCACGTGCCTTCTTCGCGTCCCGCGCCATCATTTCCAGATCCGCACCCACGTACGGAGCCAGGTCTGTCTTGTTGATAAGCAACAAATCACTGCGTCCAATCGCCGGTCCACCTTTCCGGGGAATGTCATCGCCCTCAGCCACATCGATCACATAAATGAACACATCCACCAGCTCGGGTGAAAACGTAGCGGTGAGGTTGTCGCCACCACTCTCAACCAGAATAACCTGGAGGTTCGGGAACCGCATCTTCATCTCCTCGATGGCTTGCAAGTTCATCGCGATGTCATCTCGAATGGCCGTGTGTGGACAGCCGCCGGTCTCCACTCCCAGGATGCGCTCTGGCGGAAGCGCTTGGTGGCGGATGAGCATCTCTGCATCTTCACGCGTGTAGATGTCATTGGTCACGACGGCCATGTCATAGCGGTCGCGCAGGTGTTTGCAGAGGTGGATGCACAGGGTGCTTTTCCCGGAGCCTACGGGTCCGCCGATTCCGATTCTGATGGGGTTTGCCATTGGGAAGTGGGTTGTAGTGACTAGCTGAGGAACATTCTCGCATTTGCCGTTTCATGCCAGGCGGTAGCTATGTCGAGCACCGGCAGACTCGTTCCCACCTCATCCAGCTCCAGGCTCTTCGCATGGACCACCAGATGGGGATAACGCATAGCCATCTCCGTGATGAGAGACTGCACCCCCGTCTGGCCGATGCGCATGATCTTCATGGCAGCCTGTCCCACCATGGTCACCGTCTGGTGACAGAGCGCCACCATCGCCGCCGAGATGGGTGTTCCAAGCATCTGCGCCTCCACGCCTGCCACCACACAGAGATGCCGGTATGGAAGGTGCTGACCCAGCACGGACAGTCGCGCCTGCCAGTCCTCCGTTGCACGTCGCGCGTGCAGCTTCTCCAGCAAGGTCCACCGCTGACTCCCAAGCCGCCTGCTCGCCAGACGCTGCTCTGCGGAAAAGCGCACCGCCTCACTGGTGTCATCCAGCAGAGTGAGCAGCGCCGCATCTACATGCTCTACCGCCTCCCAGGCCATGTGCAGCAGTGGCAGCTCCACATTGGCCAGCACATCAGCCACCTCGTTGTGCATGAAACGGCGCAACTCCTCCATGCTGCCTATCCAGTCCAGCCCCACCATGCCCTCCAGGCCACCTGAGTGAGAAAAGCCACCGATGGGATAGGTGCTGTCTGTGGTCTGCAGTAGAGTGGCCAGCCACCCAAGGACCATCGATTCATCAGTTGAAACAGGAGTACTCATTCGTCGTTACGCATTCGTTACTGTGCCTTCTCAATGCCGGTGCCACTTCCCATCCCCATGCTGATGCCAGCCAGCACCATTCGGGTGATCGTGAGCCGCAGCCTTTTCAAAATGGGAATGCGCCGGTGTGTCGCAGTGCTTGCTCGGCTGGAAGACATCCTCACGCGCCGTCCAGGTCATGCCCGCAGCCGAGATGCGCTCTCTCAGGGTCGGCTCCTCAGCTACCAGAATCTCACCAGGCCGTATTTCGATAGGCAAGTGCATGTTCCCGAAGAACCACGCCGTCCTCGCCGCCATCAGCGGATCATCGGGCAGCGGCACCACCAGCACCGGCTCCGGCAGCTGGCGGATCCGATAGCGCTTGCCGTTCCCCTCAAACACCACGCTGCCATGACGCACTGGATCGGTGAGGGCAAAGGCGAAGTCCGTTCCGTCCAGCGCCGCACCTCGCCAGCGACGGCGGGTTAGCGTCTCACGGTCCGCTGCTATGGTAAGGTCCTGCAACGAGTCAGACGTTGCCGAGATAGCTTGTTCTACGAGAGGCATGGGTGGTTGAACAGTGATTGACTGGAAGGGCAGCTTCGGTGCCAAATCGCTTGAAAAGTAGGTCTTGCGCCGCTGCTTTGGTAGTTCAGCGCGACAGTCTGGGTTGGGCAACTGCTTGACCGATGCTTTGCTGATGGTGCTCGAACCGATGATGCCCTTCATCAGACAGTCTTTCCAGTCTGGGCAGAATCTCGTATAGGTGCGGTAGTTAGCCGTTCCCTCAAAACAAAAAATACCGCTGTGCCATCGGTAGCACCGTGGCGGGTTCGCAGGTGAGTTCTTCTCCTTCGTAGCGAACGATGTAACTCTCCGGATCCACCTCGATCCTGCCCATCGAGTCATTAAACCTCATGTCCTTCTTGCCCACCGAGCGACAGCCTTTCACCGCACTGATTTGTTTGGAAAGGCCCAGCTTGGCCACAGTGCCATTCTCGATCGAAGCCTGGCTCACAAACGTGTAACTCGTCGCAGCCAGCGCCTTGCCAAACGAACCAAACTGTGGGCGATACATCGTCGGTTGTGGTGTGGGAATGGAGGCATTCGGGTCTCCCATGTTCGCACAGGCTATGAACCCACTCTTCAACACCAGCTCGGGTTTCACGCCGAAGAACGCCGGCTTCCACACCACCAGATCAGCTATTTTGCCGATGCCCAGCGAACCCACCTCATGCGCTATACCATGCGCCAGCGCCGGATTGATCGTGTACTTGGAAAGGTAACGCAGCGCACGAAAGTTGTCCGCAGGCCGGTCGCTGGACAGCGTGCCGAACTGCACCTTCATCTTGTGCGCCGTCTGCCAAGTGCGAGTGATCACTTCACCCACACGACCCATAGCTTGACTGTCACTGGAGATCATCGAGATCACCCCCAGATCATGCAGGCGATCCTCTGCCGCGATGGTCTGCGGACGGATGCGGCTCTCCGCGAACGCCACATCCTCAGGAATGCGAGAGTCCAGATGGTGACACACCATCAGCATGTCCAAATGCTCGTCGATGGTGTTCACCGTGAAGGGGCGCGTCGGATTGGTAGAAGACGGCAGCACATTGCCAAACCCGCATACTTTGATGATGTCCGGCGCATGGCCTCCACCAGCCCCTTCCGAGTGGTAAGTGTGAATGGTCCGGTTCTTGAATGCGGCGATGGTGTCCTCTACAAAGCCGGACTCATTCAGCGTGTCGGTGTGAATCGCGACTTGCACATCCAGTTCATCAGCGACTCCGAGACAGGTGTTGATCGCGCTCGGCGTGGTGCCCCAGTCCTCATGCAGTTTCAGCCCCAGCGCACCCGCATTCACCTGTTCACGAAGCGGCTCCGGCGTCGCACAGTTGCCCTTGCCCAGGAAGCCAAGATTCATCGCAAACGAATCACTAGCCTCAAGCATCCGGGCGATGTTCCATGAGCCCGGCGTGCAAGTCGTCGCATACGTCCCCGTAGCCGGCCCTGTGCCACCACCGATCATCGTCGTCAATCCGCTGGCCAGCGCGTGTTCGATCTGCTGAGGACAAATGAAGTGAATGTGGGAATCGATGCCTCCCGCCGTTACGATGCAGCCCTCGCCCGCAATCACCTCCGTGCCCGCTCCGATGATCATCGGATTGTGCTTCCCATCCGCACCGGCAAACACCGAACCAATGCCGCTCTGAATGCAAGGATTGCCCGCATGACCTATGCCCACCACACGACCATGCTTGATGCCGATGTCACACTTGATGATGCCAAACTCCGCATCCATCAGCAGCGCGTTCGTGATGACCAGATCGAGAGACTCCGCATCCAGCGCCACGGGCGACTGTCCCATCCCATCGCGGATCACCTTTCCACCACCGAACTTCACCTCGTTCCCGTAGCCCCCGCCTTCAGAGATGAGATCGCGCTCCACCTCCACAATGAGTTCCGTATCCGCCAGCCGCACCCGGTCACCGACCGTGGGGCCAAAGAGTTCCGCGTATTGCCTGCGAGTCAGAGTGAGTGCCATGGGTAGGACAAGCATGAAGAGCAACAACCGTGCCCAAGTCGCCGCTCTACCTGCCGGTTGGAGATTGCCATGGAGAGACACACCCGCTAAACAGATGGTCAGCAGATGGCCAGCATGTTGCACCCTTTGACCCTCCAAGACAACCGCCCCCGGCGGGGCAACACCATCGATTTCCTCCCAGCGGACAACCCTTTCGACACCATCCGCCTCGTCGAGGGTAAGGCATGGAGGATGAATGACTGCGACTCCAAGCGACCATGATCACCAAAATCACCACGCAGTATTTCAAGCGCTTCGAGTCCCAGGAGTTTCCATTGGAGGCGCTGACCTTGCTGGCTGGCCCGAACAACAGCGGCAAATCGACGCTTCTTCAGGCCGCGATGGTCTGGAATCTGGCCATGCAAAAGTGGTGGGAGCGCAAAGGGCCGGGAAGCGGCTCGAAGGCCAAGGATCGCCGGGGCGCGCCGATCACCCGCCAAGAGTTCACCGCGCTGCCGCTGCCGTCCATGGATCAACTGTGGACCGATACGCACACCTCACTCCGAAAGGACGAAGGCAAACAGGGATCGCCGCGCCCGCTGGTCATCGCCATGCATGGTCAATCTGCCGACGGGACGGACTGGCGGCTGGGTTTCGAGTTTCGCTACAGCGGTCCCGAGCAGATTCACGTCAAGCCCGTGGCGGAGGACCTGCCGCATCTCGACCGTGCCCGCAAGGAAGTCAGCGTCGTTTATGTCCCGCCTTTCTCCGGCATCGGTGTCAACGAAACCCGGCTCGACCGGCCCTACCAGGACATGCTGATCGGGCAGGGCAAAGCGGGCGACATCCTCCGCAACCTGCTGTTGGAAGTGGCGGAAGAGAAAGACGGCGACGACTGGCGGCGCTTGGAAAGAGTTGTGGCGGACATCTTCGGCTACCGGCTGCTCAAGCCGCAATATGCCGGCGTGCCCTTCATCACCTGCCAGTATTTGAAAGGATTGCCCGAGGGAAATGGTTTTGGCGGTCTGGCTCCCTTGGATGTGTCCACCACCGGCAGCGGATTTCATCAGGTGCTGCTCATCCTCGCTTTCATGTTCGCACGCCCCTCCAGCCTGATCCTACTCGACGAACCCGACGCCCACCTGCACGTGCTCCTGCAGAAGCAGCTTTACGACATCCTGCGCAGCCTGTGTCACGAGCGAAAAGGACAGCTTGTCATCGCCACGCATTCCGAGGTGCTGATCGACAGCACCAGCCCGAGCCAGATCGTCTCCTTCTACCGGGAGCCGCATCCGCTCGCGTCGGAAGCCGACCGGGATCAGGTGCGCGAAGCGTTGAAGCGGGTGACCTCCCTTGAGTTGCTGTTGGCGGAAAATTCAGACGGCGTGCTTTATCTCGAAGGCACAACGGATTTTGACCTGCTGAAAGCGTGGGCGGGCGTGCTCGAGCATCCGTTGCAAGCGTGGTTCACAGGTCTGCCCTTTTGGCACAACAACCAGGGCCGAAGCCCCAAGGAAGCCCGGGCTCATTTCTTCGCCCTCAAGGCCATCCGTCCGGCATTGCGGGCCGCCCTCCTTCTCGATGGCGACAATCGCAACCTCCCGGACCGGGAAATCACGGCAGACGGGCTGACGATCCTTCGCTGGGAACGCTACGAAGCAGAGAGTTACCTGTTGCATCCCACCAGCTTGCAACGGTTTCTTGAGGCGGAAAAAGGGCCTCTCTTTGCCAACCCGGCGATGGACTACCTGCGCGAGCAGCTACCGCCGGCTTTCTTCCATACTCCTTTGGAAACCAGCGCATTTCTCAAAGCGGAACCCGCCAGCAAGACGTTGTTGCCGGAGGTCCTGTCGCGGGCCGGTGTCACGCTGGCGAAAAGCGACTACTACCTGCTCGCTCAACAGATGAGGCCGGAGGAAATCCCGGCAGAAGTGAAGGACAAGCTGGACGCGATTTACGCCTCGGTCAGCCAGCGGTAGGAAGAAGCACCCATGGAAACACAGCCCAGCCCCAAGCAACCCACGCGGGACCCGTTGATGGTGGCCTATTGGGAGCGGGTGTTGAACGGGCTGGTGTATGAGCTGTATTTCCCGGAGGAAG
>CAZIGH010000081.1:0-12429 GCA_964538625.1 uncultured Verrucomicrobiaceae bacterium | reverse complement strand
TGAGACCAGTTTCAACACGCGACGGTGGAGTGGGTCGTAGCGGTTGTCGATGCGGGCGGCTCCCGTGGATGCGTCGTTCTGGGTGCTGGTCATCCGGTTCTCCGAATCCCAGCCCATGCTGACGATGGCGTGTGCGGGGCTGAGTTGCATGGCGAGTTGATTGCCCTCCATGTCATAGCCTTGAGCGGTGCCGTTGATGCTGGTGTATTGATCGAGAGCGTTGGTGATGTAGCTCGTGGATGGCAGAGGCGGGACGCCCGATGCCCCATACGTGACGCGATTGCCTGCGGCATCGTAAGCGAAGGTTTCATCGCCGGGGCCACCGGGAAGGGCTGCGTAACTGGCGGCGGTGACTTGGCCGATGGGATCGTACGTATAGCCGTCCACTTTTCCGCCGGGGCGGGTGATGCCGGTGCGGCGGCCCATGTTGTCGAGCGTGTAGCCGAGGGAGTCGATGGGGTTGCCATTGCGCGTATGGGTGATGCCAGTGACCTGGCCTGCGAGATCGCGGGTGGTGGTGGTAATGAAGTTGTTCGAGCGGCTGAGGCTGGTCTGTTCGCCAGCGAGATTGTAAGCGTAGGTGGCGACGGGGTTGAAGGTGGTGCCGAGAGTGACGCCTGCAAGCTGGCCGCGTGTGGTCCAGGTGTAGTTGCGTTTGGAGCTGCCGGGATAGGTGATGCCGATGACACGCCCGTCTTCATCATACGTGTAGCTGACCGTCTTCATGGTGCCGATGGCCTGCACCGTTTGTTTTTCGCTCGTCTTGCGATCCAACACATCGTAGGTCCATGCAACAATGGCATCCGCGCTGGTGAGGGAGGTGAGGCGACCGGTGGAATCGTAGGTGTAGCTGACGTCGGGCGTTGCATTGGACCAGTCTCGGAGGGTAAGCTGGCCTTTAGCGTTGTAAGTGTAGGATTCTACGGAACCGCTGGCGGTGGTGCGGGTGTTCACGGAGCCGTCTGCGCGATACGAGTAACTCTCGCCGGTGGCGTCCGGGTAGGTCTTGGAGAGCAGGCGACCAACCTGATCGTAAGCCCAAGTGCGGGTGTTGCCACGTGCATCGGTAAGTGCGGTCATGCGTCCGTCCAAGTCATAAGCGTATTGCACGGTCTGGTTCTTGGCATCGGTGACGGCCGTGAGTTGGTGGGCGGAGTCATAGACGCGGGTCTCCAGGGTGCCATCTGGGAACTGGGTGGAGGTCTTCATGCCATCGGCTGCATAGCCATACTGCGTCACGCGGCCCAAGGGATCGGTAACGGTGAGCACGCGGTCACGTAAATCATGCGTATAGACGATGGTGCGGCCAAGGGGGTCTATTTCGGAGGCGAGGTTGCCCACGTCATCATAAGAGTATAGGGTGGTGGCTGCCTCTGCGGTTCCTGCGCCGATGGTTTGCTGGGCGATGCGGTTGCGCAGGTCGTAGGCGGTGGTGGTTTGTCTGCCGCTTGGAAGCTGGGTGAGGATGCGGTTTCCACCCACGTCATAACCGAAGGTGGTGGTCTGACCGAGGGGATTGGTAACACTGAGCATGCGATCCATCGAATCGTATGTGTAGGTGGTGACACGATTGCCTGGAGCGGTCTCGGTGAGCTTGTTGCCGAAGCCGTTGTAGGTGAAGCTGGTGGTGAGCACGCGGATGTCCTTCACCGATGCGAGGCGGTCCCGGCTGTCGTAGGTAAAGTAGCTGAAGCGTCCCAGGGGGTCGGTGATGCGGTCCACGTTGAAGGCGGCGTTGTAACGGTAGCTGGTGGTGGCGGCATCTGCGCTGCCGAAGCCGACGGTGGTGGAAATCAGGTTCCACTCTGCATCGTACTGATGGAAAATTTTGCGTCCGCTGGGCAGGGTGATGAGGGTGGGCTTGCCTGCGGTGTTGCAGCCACCGCACGGACTGCCGGCTCCACCCGCGCTGGGTGCGTAGGCGAAGGTGGTGACACGCCCAAGCGCATCCGTGATGCTGGTGCGCTGGCGGAATTCATTCCAGGTGTAGGTGGTGGTGTGGCCGGCTTCATCCGTGTTGGCAATGAGATTGCCAAAGTCATCGTACTGGTGGGAAGACACTGTGTTGTCCGGGTGCGTGGTCTGGGTGAGCTGACCGCGATCATTGTAAACGTAGCTAGTGGTGCGGCCAGCAGTGTCGGTCATGGAGGCGAGACGATCCAAGCTGTCGTACGCATAGGTGGTCTCTTCGCCGTCGGCAGCGATGTGAGAGAGCTTTAGACCAGTGGCGGAATAGGTCCAACTTTGCACACCGGTGTTGCGCAAGCGATGGGTGAGTGGCTGGCCGAAGGAGTTGAAGGTCCATGTTTCGTAACTGCCATCGGGGTAATCGGTGCGGATTCGGCGGTTGTTTGCGTCGTATTGATGTGCGGTGGTGCGGACTTCTGTGCCAGACGTGATGGTGTGGGTGAGGACGCTGCCGCGACTGTTGTAGGTGAAGACTTCGGTGGTGCCGTCTGGATGAGTGGTCAGAGTGGGGCGTGCGTCGGCATCCCGCTGCCAGGTAGTGATGCGTCCAAGTTCGTCTTTCACGGAGTCCACAAATCCGGTGCCACCGTTGGAATAGGTGTAGTGGCGCTGACCACCGAGGCCGTTGGTTCTACGGGTGAGTTTGCCGGCGTCACCGTATTTCATCTGCACGGTTCTGCCGTTGGGGTAGAGGTAAAGCGGCTGGTGAGCGGAGAGGAAGTCGCTGGCGGCGATGAGTTCACCAGTGACGCCGCTTCGTTCTTCTTTGACAAAGCCGAGCACGGTGGAGGGACTATAGGTCCATGTGACGTTGGTAAACCGACCCTTCACCCGGGGATCGATGGCCGACGAGAGAACCGGCTGCGTGTAGGCGTGAATCTGGTTGTAGCCATAGCTGGCCATGGTGCCATCCGGGTAGGAGACGTTGGTTAAGGTGGCCCACTTGAACCAGCCGGAGCTGTCCTGGAAGACGTTGTAGAGGTATTGAACCACTCGTCCATCGCTGGAAGTGACGGAGGAGATGACGTGATTTGCGGTCTGGGCGTTGTTGAGGCCCACGAAGTTCACTTGAGACAGGATGTGGTACCAGTTCAGACCCGCATCAAGGAAGTTGACGGCTTCCTGTGCCACGAGGAATCGGATTTTGCTCACGCGACGGGGTGTGCCGCAGTCGATGCCCAGGTAACCATTTCGCATGTGCTGGTACTGGGAGTAGGTGTTGGAGTTGCTGTCAAAGGCCTTGGCTCCGTCCCGGCCAGATACATGGGGTGTGCTGTAAAAGGGAGTGCCGGTGATGAGGTCGTCGTTTTCATCGTAGAACTGGAGTTCTGCGATCGGAAGTGGTGGTGCGTTGTGATAGTCATTCACGTTGAAGACCGCGAGCCAGCGGAATGAACCAGTGTGGGTGACATTGATGGTCTGCCAGTTGGTGTAATACACCCCGCTTCCTTCCACATAGGGCGAACTGCCGAGCACGGTCTCTTGCTGGAGGAAGGGACCGAGGTTGTTGTAGCCAAACTCAAGCCAGCGCCCTGACGCATCGGTGACTTTTCGCACCGTAGTGTCGGAGGCATTGTTGTAGGTGAAGGTGGTGCGATTGTCATGCGCGTCGTCAATCGATTCGATGCGGTAGTATTTGCCTCCACTGCTGTTGGTGTAGCGCTTGAAGTTGAGGCGCTCACCCGTGGGATACTGAACTTGAAAATCGTCTCCAGTCTGCACCATACGTCCGCTCTGGTCCTCAGCAGGAAGCCAGAGCGTGTGGTTGGAAGCACTGCGTGTATAGAGCACATCAGCTCCATTGGGATAGGCGATGCGGACCATCGGCTCGGTCACGCCAGCCGCAGACGAGTCACGCATCCAGTAGAGATAGTTGTGCGACCAAGCGCTTTCTTTGCCGAAAGGTCCACGATTGACGCTCACCGCAGACGTCCGGCTGTTACCGTAGCGCCGGAACTCCAATGGTGACGAACCCACACTTCCGAACACTTTCAGATCGCTCACCACGCGTCGCTCATTGCCGCTGTAGGCGCTGAAACTACCTGTCCCGCTACTGTCGCAGTTCCCGGGGTCACTAGTAGAAGGTGGGCCTTCTTCCTTGGATTTGTCCTCACAGTTGGGTTTGTCCTTCTCATTGTCAGGGCAGTCATCCTCCTGTGGCTCAGCGGAGGGTCCGCCGGAGTTGGCGTTGTCACAGGGGTTACCTGCTCCACCTCCACCCGATGCAGCAGCCGGAGAAGAGGGCCAAACACTGAAGAATGCAGCGAAGAGCAGCACTAGGGCCATCAGTGCAGTGGCCGAAATGCCGAGACGAGTTTTAGTCTGTGTGGACATGGCTAGGGTGGAGTGCAGTGGTTGGAGTAGAACGAGAAGACAAACAGTGCGGATAGCGAGTCAGGGTGCCGATGCGGTGCGGAAGGGGTTCTCCTTGCCCACCCAGAAATCGAGCAGATGGGTTTCACCAAGTTGAGTGGTAAGTTTGACGCGGTGAGTGCCGCGATTCCGGCTTGCCGTAAAGTCGAACGCAATAGCGCGCTGACTGTCGATGCTGTGAACGATCGAAACACGCCCAGCGAGAGCGCCACCATCCTGCGGCACCACTGCGACTTTCGTTCCAGGGGGCGACTGTGAAAACTCCACACGCACGGAAACCGTCTCGCCCTCTGAGACATAAACGCGTGGATACTCGCGACCCTGATTAGGACGCAGGAGCAACTGCTGGCGTTTTGAAGGGATCTGAACAAAAACTTCCAATGGTTCACCCTCAACTTCTGGGCGACCTTCGGAGGGTGGCAAAACCGGCTCGTATGCCGGTCTGTCAAACGGTTTAGATGAACCAATGCGAGGAGTGTAACCTGTATTCTGCCCGACCTGAGGCTGTGACGAGCGCCCGGTCACCTGGTTGATCCAATAACGAAAACCTTCCGGGGAAGTCTTTGCTTCAATGGAAGCCACTTCATTCACCACCGATGAATCCGAGTAGTTTTTTTGACTGGACCCCGAATCGAACCCGATCAAGACTGCCACCATGACAAGCGCCACCAAGGCCAAAAGCCAAAGCAAGGATCTTTTATCGTTCAGCTCTTTTCGTAGGGGGGGGGATTAGTATCCATTGCGGAGCGATTAAACGAGATTTGCCCTGGAGGTGCAATAAAAAAGTTTGTGACCGCCTTTTACTCAGGATTAGCAGTAATGTCTCTGATCGGTTGCGACGTCAGAGAGTCCAGCTTTGAAGCGGCTGGTTTGCACTGGAACCAAGGACTGATCGAGCTGACGCTCAAGCCTGCGCAGAGTCGTACGGAAGCTGTGTTTGGAGTCGAGAATAGGTCGGATCGCACGGTGAAGATTCATCACGTCGAGAGCGATTGCGGCTGCATGGTGGCGGCCTCGGCAGGTCGAACGCTGGCTCCAAAGGAGATGAGTGAGGTCAAAGTGGAGTTTCGTCCCACTCCTGCAATGGGAGGCACTGTGCAAAAGCGGCAACTGCGGGTGCATATCGAAGGTCAGGAGAAACCCGTCTCATTGCAACTAGAGGTGACGGTGCCGCACACGCTACGTGTGGAGCCTGCCGCTCTTGAGTGGGCTGAGGGGAGTCAAGCTACCACGCAACTGAGCGTGGAGGGAGCGGTGCCTTTTCAAATCGTCGGGATCAAAAGTTCAAGCAACGCATTCGTATGGAAACCAATCAATGTCTCTCGTGCAGCGAAACGACATCAAATCGAAGTGCGGCCCTTTTCAAAAGAGGGCAAACAGTCGATGCTTTTCATTCAAACGACGCTTCCGGCTCCTTGGGCGCAGATTGGGGTGCCGCTGAAGGTGACGGGCGGGTGAAAGGCGTTGAGCGGGTTGGAAACTGCCGCAGCTAGGGACATACAAGGTTCGCCATGGGGCGTCGCTTCTGCGGGCCGCTCAGTCAAGCCGAACCACGCTGGCGACCTCGCTGCTGTGGAAACGATGGGAGCCAATGCGCAGGCAGAGGCCGGAGCGGCGCTTGTTGGGGCGATCGTCATCATGCAACAACAGGCCCTCCAACTCTGGACCGTCACCGAGCAGAGTGAGCCTCACACGGTGACCGAGCGGCACTGCCCACTGTCGCTCAAACTTCCGTTTCTCCTCTTCTCGCTCCCGCTTCCAGTGCGCATGACCTGAGTCGTCGCCTTGGGACTCGAGGGCGGGCTGGAGACGTTTTTCATCGCGAGGAAGCGGTGACTTCGCAGCTGCAGCTTCCGATTTGTAAAACTGCCAGCCGTCTTCTCCAGGGGAGGCGGTGGAGAACAAGTCGCCCTGGGTTTCCCGTGGTTTCAAGCAAAGATCTCCTTCATGACGTGGCCGTGGACGTCGGTGAGGCGGACATTGCGCCCGCTGTAGAGGTAGGTGAGTGCTTCGTGATCTAGGCCCATGAGGTGCAGTACTGTGGCCCACATGTCATACACCGTGCAGATGCGGTCAACGGCGTGGTAGCCGAAGTCATCCGTGGCACCATACACGTAGCCGCCTTTGACTCCGCCGCCAGCCATCCAGACACTGAAGCCATAGGGGTTGTGGTCGCGACCGTCCTTGCCCTGAGCGAAGGGTGTGCGACCAAACTCACCTGCCCATACGACAAGTGTGGTGTCGAGCAAACCGCGGGACTTCAGGTCTTTGATGAGTCCGGCGATGGGTTGATCAATCTGATGGCCCATCTTGCCGTGGCCTTCTTTGAGATTGCCATGGTGATCCCAGGGATTTGCGCCGTTTCCGCCACCGGTGTTGTAGGCGAGTGTGCTGAGTTCGATGAAACGTACGCCTCGCTCCACGAGCCTGCGTGCGAGGAGACACTGCCGGGCATAAGCTGCGGTTTTCGGCTCTGGATCGTCCAGGCCGTAAAGTTTTTTGGTGGCCTCCGTCTCGCCAGTGATCTCACATAGTTCAGGCACGGCGGACTGCATTCTCCACGCCATCTCGTAGTTGCGAATGGCTGCTTCCACATGCGGGCTGGCCTGGACTTCCGTGGAAAAACGCCTGTCCATGGCGCTGATGAAATCCAGCCGCTTTCGTTGAAGCGAAGCCGGTTCGCGCGGGGTGATGTTACGCAGGGGTTCACCCTCATCTGCGGCGATGATAGAGGCCTGATGCTGTGCCGGAAGGAAGCCGTTGCCAAACAGGCCCACCCCGCCATGCGGTATGGAGGCACCACCACTTTGGAGGACGACGTAGGCGGGCAGGTCCTGTGATTCTGCACCGAGGCCATAGCTGGTCCATGCACCGGCACTCGGGTAGCCAAGAAAGGGGAAGCCGGTGTGCATGAAGAAGTTCCCCTGCGCATGTTCGGAGAACTTGGCCGTCATGCTGCGGATGACGCACAACTCGTCCGCCACGGTGCCTATGTGCGGGAGCATGTCTGAGACGGGGAGTCCGCTTTTGCCGTAGTGTTTGAAGCCCCAGTGGGCAGGCTGAACGGTGCCGTTGTTGTTGAACTGGGTTCTCTTGACTTCACCCGGCATGGGCTGGCCTGCATATTTCTCAAGCGCGGGCTTGGGATCAAAGGTGTCCAGGTGCGAGACACCGCCGCTCATGTAGCAAAAAATGACGCTTCTGGCGCGGGGTACGATTTTTTTCGCAGCCTGGGCGCTGGCCACACTCGTCTGCGCGGAGAGCAATCCGCTAAGCGCAGCCAGACCGAACCCATTCGACGCGCGGGCGAGCACGGAGCGTCGCGAAACCGAAGCGCATGGTGAGTAGAGCATGGGATGCTAACGGAGCTCACGAAGGTCCTTTTTCGAAGTGCAGAAATCTACATGCAAAGCCCGGCACGAGTGGTTGAATGCTGCCAGCCGCATGACCCAGACCGAAGCGCCCTCCAACTCCACGTCCTCCGTCCATGAGCTGGTTTACCTCGGCATTGAGGGTGGAGGCACTCGTTCCACCCTAGTGCTGGCCGATGCACAAGGAAATGAGTTGTGCTCCCTGCAAGGCGGCCCTGCCAACCTGACGCTGCTCTCCGACCGTCAGCTCCTCTGGCTGTTGCGCGGCTACGCGGGACGTTTGCCGATGAAGGGTAAGACCCTTGCCGCCGTGGCCATAGGCCTTGCTGGGGCGAGGACTGAGGCTGATCTGGAACGCATCCGCCGCGCCTCAGCGCGTGTGTGGCCCGGCGTCCCCTGCGTAGCAACGAACGATCTGGAAACGGCGCTCGCAGCCGCCCCTGCTGACCCCGCCGCCGTGGCACGCGTGCTCATTCTTAGCGGTACGGGTAGCTGTTGTTTCGCCCGTGCCGCAGATGGACGGACGGCGAAGGCAGGGGGACGTGGTCACATCATCGGCGATCGTGGCAGCGCTTGCGACATCGCCCAGCGGGCACTCCGTGCTCTGATGGCACACTTTGACCAGACGCAGAAAATGCCACGTCTGGGCGTGAAGATGTTGGAGGCACTCTCCTTCAATGAACTGGATCAACTCATCCCTTGGTCGATTGAGGCGCGGAAAGACACTCTTGCCTCGCTGGCCACCGCCGTTTTCGCCGCTGCCCGTGAGCGCGACCCGATCGCTGCGCAAGTCCTGGGGGATGCGGCGCAGGCACTGGCTGAGGATGCTCACGCTTGCGCCAGCAGGGTGGCAGGGAACACCCAGCGTGTGCAGTTTGTCCTCAACGGTGGTGTGCTGCTCAAGAACCCATCGTTCATCAAGTCGGTGGAAACTCGGCTCAAACCCAAGTGGCCCCGAGCCATCTTCACCGAGGTCTCTGGCCCCAGCGCCTGGGGTGCGGTGCGCCTCGCCATCGATGGTGGTCCCGTGGTCTCGGCGGAGCCAGCACCCGAGTGTCCTGCGGTCCTGCCGGGCCTACCGCCGGATCATCCTGCCTTTGATCTCTCTCTGCTGCGCCGCTCGCCAACAGAGAAGCGTAACCCCAAGTCGCTCGAGTTCTCAGAGATGAGCGTGGAAGAAGCCATCGAACTCATGCTCACCGATAGTGCGGGCGTCATGCGTGCGCTGCGTCAAGTAAAGACGGAACTCGTGTGGGCAGTGCGGGCCATCACCAAGGCATTCAAAAACGAGGGTCGCCTCTTCTACGTCGGCGCGGGAACCAGCGGCAGGCTGGGCGTGCTTGATGCGAGTGAATGCCCGCCCACCTTCCGTGCCCCCACAGAGCAGGTGCAGGGCATCATCGCTGGTGGACAGAGGGCTTTGTGGAGTGCAGTGGAAGGCGCGGAAGACGACGCATCCTCAGGTGCGGCTGCCATCGAGAACCGTGGCGTGAAGGGCGGAGACGTGGTGGTGGGCATAGCCGCCAGCGGACGTACTCCTTTCGTTTGGGGTGCGATGGCGCAGGCGAAAGAACTGGGCGCGGTCACGGTGCTGGTGTGCTTCAATCCCGCATTCGCAGAACTCAAGAAGCGCAAAGGCCTCTTCCTGCCGGACAAAATCATCGCACCCAACCTTGGGCCAGAAGTGCTGACCGGCTCCACGAGGCTCAAGGCTGGAACGGCCACCAAGTTAATCCTGAACCTCTTCACCACACTGGCCATGACCCACTCTGGCAAAGTGATCAGCAATCTCATGGTGGATCTCAACCCCTCCAACGTAAAACTCCGCGTGCGTGCCGTGTGGATCCTGCGTGAACTCACTGGCTGCGATGAAGCCGCAGCGCGCGCCGCTTTGGAATCCACAGGCTGGGTGGTCAAGGAGGCGTGGCAGCGGCTCAAGTCCAAACACTGATGCGCCGCTGCCATGTCCCAAGGTCTGCCATCTGGCAACGTAGCGCGTCCGCTTGGGCGGTGGCTTTCCATCAGCTTTGCCGTGTTTGTGGTGGTCACTTCCCTAGGTCTCGTCGCCGTGTTTCAGCAGATGGGGCTTCGTCAGGAGGAAGAGGCGTTTGAAGCTCTGACCCGGAGCAATGCAGACTTTCTCCGGCGCTCCACCCTTCCTCGCAGCGCGGAGATGGC
Source organism: uncultured Verrucomicrobiaceae bacterium (assembly GCA_964538625.1). Classification (GTDB taxonomy): domain Bacteria; phylum Verrucomicrobiota; class Verrucomicrobiia; order Verrucomicrobiales; family Verrucomicrobiaceae; genus JAEUHM01. The sequence continues at coordinate 2,539 of CAZIGH010000081.1, read as the reverse complement.
GACACGTCTGGGGGCGGTGATGGATGCGCAAGTGACGTTCTTTGAATCAGCGGACAAATCTCGGCGTCCGACAGCCCTCACGGGAAAAGCAGGCCGACTGCCCGATGGTAGCCTTGTGATGGGGCACCGGCTGGACGATCGGCACGAGGTGTTCTTCACCCGACCTCCAGCGGATCTTTTGTCTCTCCTTCATCAACGGCGCACCTGGCTTGCGCTGGGAGTGCTCTGGCTCTCCTCCCTGGGCCTCGGTGCCTGGCTTGCGCGAGGCCTCACCAGACCGCTGCGGCAGATGACCAGCGCCGTGCCCTCGCTTGGTCAGGCAAAGGAACTGCCCGCCCTGCCCGTGGATCGTAGCGACGAGCTTGGACTCCTTGCCAGATCCATGCGGGACACCCATCAAGCGCTGAAGAGCGAGATTGAAAGACGACGTGCGGCGGAACGGCTCGCCCTGCTGGGGCGAATGACGGCCAGTCTCGCACACGAAGTGCGCAATCCCATAGCCGCCATCCGCTTGCACGCCCAACTCCTGGAACACGCACCAAGGGCTGAAGCTGATGCATCCAGAAAGTTGATCGAATGCGAAGCGGCAAGAATCGAGTCCCTCGTGGCCCAGTGGATGCGCTTTGCCCGCCCGGAACCTCCTGAAAAAAGACCTATCGTTGTGTCGGATCTCATCGAGCGAGCTCTCATTCAAGTTGCCCCCCAGGCCGCTCACGCCGGAGTCCAGCTTCGACACCTCCCAGTTTCAGAACTCACCATTAACGTGGACTCAGACAGGTTGCACCAAGTCATCGTAAACGTGCTCATCAACGCCATCCAGGCCCACCGCGAACCCGGCACCGTACGCGTCTCCTGTGCGGCGGCCGAGGGATTCTGCAACATCGTGGTGGAAGATGAGTGCGGCGGCTTTTCCCCCACAGCACTGAAACATGCCTCAGAGCCTTTCTTCACCGAAAAAGAAGGAGGTATGGGACTTGGGTTGGCCGTGAGCGATGAGATCCTCCGTGCTCACAATGGTGAGTTGCTACTGGAAAACGTGGCGACAGGCGCGCGAGTATCGTTGAAGCTGCCCCTCGCGAGACAGTGACCCATGGAACCAAAGCACATCCTTATTGTGGAAGACGAGCACGCGCTGGGCACAGCGCTCGGCTTCGCCGTCAGGCGCATCGGTCACCTGCCCACGCTCGCCGCCACAGGTGCGGCAGCCTTGCGCCACATCAGCTGTGAGGCACCCGCCCTTGTCGTGCTGGATATAGGCCTCCCAGACATGTCCGGACTGGAAGTCGTGCGGCACCTGCGGCAGAGCCACCCCGCCCTGCCCGTGCTCATGGTCACCGCACATGGTACGCTGCATCACGCCATCGCCGCACGTCAGCACGGTGCTACGGAGTACCTCGTCAAGCCGCTGGACCTGCGCCAGTTCGAGCAGACCGTTCACTCGCTCCTCTCCAAGCCCGGCAGCCTGCCCACACCCGCCCCGCTCACGACCGAGGAACCTCCCACCGTCACACTCATAGGCACTGCACCAAGCCTGAGAGAGGTATTCACAGGTATCGCACGTGCCTGCGCGTCAGATAATCCTGTGCTCCTCTCCGGAGAAACGGGCACAGGCAAAAGCCTCGCCGCCAAACTCATCCACTCCCACGGAAAACAAAGCGCAATGCCGCTGAATGTGGTCACCAGTGACGTATTGCCAGAGTCTCCCTGCACCGCCTTGCTGGAGGATGTCACCTCCCTCCCCGCAAACCTCCAGATGGAGCTGGCGACACGCATGGCAGAACCAGACGGCATACGCTGGATAGCAAGCACCAGCTTGGAACCCCGCGCCGCTATGGAGTGTGGCCTGCTACGGGCAGAGCTCTACTATGCCTTCAGCCCGCTGCACATCTCCCTCCCACCACTGAAAGAGCGCACCGGAGACATTGCCGCACTTGCTTGTTATTTTCTGGACGTCAAACAAAGTACCTCCACGGTGTCGGACGCCGCGCTAACAGCTCTGGAGGCCTTCGACTGGCCCGGAAACGTGCGTCAGCTCCGCCAGGTGCTCCTGCTTGCTGCCGACCTGGCAGACGGTGGGATCATCTACCCCAGCCACCTCCCCCCAGAGATCGGGACCAGGAGCGCACCCGTCCATTCATCCACTGAACTGGAATCTACCCTCAACCGCTGGCTCACCAGCCGAGCCCCAGACCTAAGTTACGATCAACTCATGGATGAACTCGAGACCGTAGTGCTGCGCCAGCTGCTGGCCAGACACGATGGCAAACCCACCCACCTCGCCGCCGCCCTGCAAATGAACCGCGCCACCCTGCGGCAAAAGCTGCGCCGCCTCGGGCTTGGAGGGGGCGAGTGAGGACCATGCTCTGCTCGTGGCTTCATCTCACCAGATCAAAGATGCCGGAAATACGGTTCAAGCCGCGCGTTTCATTTTCCGGCACTGGGCAAAAGTACGCAATTTGTCAAACTTTGACCACTAGTACCTTATCCGCAGCGTGATCTGACCGATCCCAGACCAGACATTGAAGTCTGATCTGGGATG
>CAZIGH010000080.1:0-12797 GCA_964538625.1 uncultured Verrucomicrobiaceae bacterium | reverse complement strand
GGGCGGGGCGTCACACCTTGATCTGCGTTTTCCTGCGAGGCGGGGCAGACACCATGAACCTCGTGGTCCCGTATGCGGATGATGCCTATTACAAGGCGCGGCCCACACTCGCCATCCGCAGGCCCGGAAACGGAGCGGACTCCAGCATCCGCCTCTGTGAGCACTATGCCCTACATCCGGCGCTCGCTCCGCTGGAGGCCTCTTTCAAAGAAGGCAGACTTGGCATCGTCAACGCAGTGGCAGTGGACAACACGAGCGGCTCCCACTTTGAGTGTCAAGATCAGATGGAACACGGCGGCTCCATGAACTCCACTCCCCCAGGAGGTGGCTGGCTGGGTAGGTTCCTCCGCACCCGCTCTGCCCACTCGGGCGGCCCTCTCGCAGCGGTGGCCATCGGCACCAAACTGCCTGAGTCCCTGCGCGGCGCGCCGTCTGTCAGCGTCTTGGAAAAGCTGCAGGACATCTCCATTCGCAGCACCGGTGACAAGTCCAATCCGAGCCAAGTCACCGCTGCACTGCGCGCTCTCTATGGCGGGGAAGTGACGCTTCTCGGAGAGACCGGACGTCAAACCCTGGACTTGTTTGAGAAAATCACCGCCCTCACCGCAGATTCCCAATCTCCGGCGAACGGTGCCGATTACCCGAAACATCGTTTCGGCGAAGGCCTGCGGGAAATCGCCAGACTGGTGCGGGCTCAGGTGGGCCTGGAAGTAGCCTGCATTGACCTGGATGGCTGGGACACACACTTCCTCCAGGGTAGCACAGACGGCGCTCATGCTCGCAATGCCGCACTGCTAGCCCAGGGCCTCGCCGCACTGGAAAAGGATCTCCACGATCTCCGGCAGGACTACACCATCATGGTCACCACGGAGTTCGGCAGGCGCATCTACGAGAACGCCTCCGCTGGCACAGATCATGGCCGCGGGTTCGCCTTCTTCGCTCTGGGCAGCCGCGTCTGCGGCGGTCGCGTGCTGGGGCCCTGGCCGCTCATGAAGGAGGAGGAGGTGCTGCCCGTGGGTCCCGGTGGCGTGCAGATGGGCTATGACTACCGCAGCGTCTTCCACGAGGTGCTTCGTGGTGCCATGGGCCTAGCGGACCCAGGGCGTGTTTTCCCCGGCTTCAAACCGGAGCCGGTAGGCCTCATGCTCTGACGGTTTAACTTCTATCTTTCATCACCTTGCCGGGATTCAGGATGCCCTTTGCATCCAGAGCTGCCTTCAGCAGATGGTGCAGGTGCAGCGCCCCAGGATGCACCGCGTCTTCAAACCAGCGCTGTTTGGCCATGCCTATGCCGTGCTCACCCGTGATGGCTCCCTGCCAGGCGATGATCTGATGAAACAGCTCGTCTAACGCCTGCTCCGCCCTCTCTCTGACAGCTGGCTCCTCCATGGTGGGTACCATGATGTTCACGTGAATGTTCCCATCTCCCGCATGGCCAAAGCAGGCCACCGGAAAGCCGTGTTTCACCTGCAAGGCCTCCGCAAACTCCACCAACTCCACAAGCCTGCCGCGCGGCACCACGATGTCTTCATTCAGCTTGATGAGACCCGTGTTCCTCAGACTGTAACTGAACTCACGCCTCAGCTTCCAGAAGCGCTCGCAAGCCGCCTCCCCCTCCGCTAGGTCCACCTGGATGGCTCCGCAGCGCTCCACCACCTTCTCCAGCAGACGCAGCTCGGACGCCACGCTCTCCGCATGGCCGTCCACCTCCACCAGCAGGTGCGCCTCTCCCTTCGGCGTCACAGATTCCCCCAGATACTCCCTTGCTGCCCGCAGCGTGAACTTGTCGGCGATCTCAAGTGCGGAAGGCAAAAAGCCGCTGCCAAGGATGGTCTGCACCGCAGCGGCCACCTCTTGGAATGACCGGAAACCCGCGCTGATCATGCTCCGCGTGGGAGGATGCGGCAGCAGACGCAACGTCGCCTCCGTCACCACGCCAAGCATTCCCTCCGAGCCGACAAAGAGACCCACAAGGTCAAAGCCCGTCTTGTTCTTGTGACAGCGCCCACCGGCACGGATGATGGTGCCGTCTGCCAGCACCGCCTCCAGGCCCAGCACGTAGTGGCGTGTCACACCATACTTCAGACAGCGCGGACCGCCCGCATTCGTAGCTATGTTCCCGCCCAGGCTGCACTCCTTCAGGCTGGCCGGGTCTGGTGGGTAAAACCAGCCCTTCTCCCGCACACGCTGCTGAAGCTCGCCAGTGATGACTCCCGGCTCCACCACGGCCACCCCATCCGGAAGATTGATCTCCTTGATCCGGTTCATCCGCATCACGGATAGCGCTATGCCGCCACGTACAGGCACGCACCCACCTACATAGCCCACGCCAGCACCGCGCGCCGTGACTGGGATGCCGCGCTCATGAGCATAACATAAAACTGCGGATACTTCCTCCGTGGTGCCTGGAAATACCACTACCTCCGGCGGCACCGAGGCGAACCACTTGTCCGTGCTGTGCATGGAGATGTCTGCCGCTGTCGTTGACACGGCTTCACTGCCGAGCAGTTGCTGAAGATCCTGAATCATTTGGATGAACGTTGAAGCATAAGACGAAGCCTGGGGCCACAGAAGTACACCACCACGCCAAGCGCCAGCGTAACCAGTCCCCAGAGCAGTTCCGTCAGTCCGTCTATGGCTTTCTGCCGGATCATGTAGCCCGCCATCAGAATGAACAGCAGCGGAGTGAGCGGATAGAGCGGCACACGGAAAGGGCGCGGGTGCTCCGGCCTGCGCCAGCGCATCACCACCACTCCCAGCACCGCCAAGCCTGACGAGAGAAGCAGCAGGCACTGCACATAGGAAAGGATCTGTCTAAAAGTCCCCGTGCCCAGCATGAGCAGCGCCATCGCGGCCACCACCAGCACCGCCACCCATGGCGTGCCAGCTTCATTCGTCCGCGCCAGAAGCGAAAGAAACGGCGCATCCTGTCCCATGCGCTGATTCACCCGCGAGCCCGCCCACAGCATGCTTGCCACCGTGGAAATGAGCCCAAACGCGATGAGAAAGCCCATGAACTTACCGCCCGCCACGCCAAAGATGGCATTTGCAGCAATGAGTGCCGCTTCCTCCTTGTTCGCCATCTGATCCCACGGCGTGCACCAAAGAAAGACCACATTTACCGCCGCATACAGCAGCGTCACCAGCAGCGTGCCACAAAGCAGCGCCAGCGGAATGGTTCGCTGAGGCTCCTTCACCTCCCCCGCTACGTACGCTGCTCCATTCCACCCCTCATACGCAAACATGACATACACCAGCGACACCGCGTACGGCGTGCTCAGGAGCAGTGGTGCATCGCTCATCTCCCACGTGAAATCATGGCGTGGCCCATCCTGAAGAAGCAGAGCACCACCTATGAAACCCAGAATCAGCAGCACCTTCAGCGCCGTGAACCCTGTGAGCACCCGCCCCAGCCACTGCACAGAAGCCAAGTTAAGCGCTGCCACCACCAGCACCAACGACCCCGCCAGCACGAACGTGTCCACCTTCAGACCAAAGGACTGCGCATACTTCGCAAACGCCATCGAAGACAGTGAAATCGGTGCCGCGAACCCCGCCACCAGTGAAACCCAGCCAGCCAAAAATCCGATCAGCGGATGATACACCTCCCGAAGCAAGTGATACTCCCCGCCAGAACGCGGCATCATGGCCACCAGCTCCGCATAGCACAGCGCACCGCACAGCGAGAGCACCCCGCCCACCAGCCAGAGCGAAAGGATGACCCATGCTGAGGGCAGTCCTGTTACCTGAAAGCCCACGCTCGTAAACACCCCCACTCCGATCATGTTGGCGATGACCATGCTCACGGCGGCGGAAAAGGTGATGTGCTTCGGTTTCAGACTCGCAAGGAACACGTCCAATGCACATTTCTCAAACCGCAAATCCATCCCGCACTCAAATCCGGTGCACCACTTGTCATCCGGCAGCTTTGCCACTATCCATACCCTCGTGACAGAAGCCGAGGAGAAACACAACATGCAGGTGGCAGTGGCCGGATCGGTCATCTTCCATGCAGTGCTTCTGTTTGTTCTCGCCTGGCTCATGGGTCTGGACCAAACGGCGCGCGCGCTCTGGGCGGCCGTGCAGTCACAGCCCCAGCCCGTTCATGAAGAACCGATAGTCACCATGGTCTTTCCAGACCAGATCATTCCCTCAGACACTCTCAGGCCCAAGCTCAGTTCCCTGCAACCGTTCGTCCGCACCTCTTCAGAACAAGAGTCCGCCGCCCGCCCCGAAAACGCACGGTTCACCTCAGATCGCAACACCAGAGCTTCCGCATCCAACGCCCCCGCACCCGGCGCCACAGACCCGGTGCCCACCATGCTCACCGGCGAGCCGCGCCCCGCATTGGACCTTCGCACTGCTCCTCCCAAGAGCACGCCAGACCTTGCTTTGGCAGAACCCAAAACCGAGTCCAGCCCCGTCAGACCGCTGCCGGCCAAGGAAGTGTCCCAAGTCATCGAGTCTCTGGACCGGCAAGGACCCATGGTGGACACCACGTTGGATCTTGAGCTCAAGCCAGCCCTCTCCAGCACAGACCCCTCACCCACACCGCAGCCAAAGCCACCGGAAGAGAGCTTCCTTCCTCCCACACAGACCACTCAAACCCGTGGCTCCATCAGCACCAGAGGAGCAGATTCCGTAGATGCCGAAGCCACTCCCGCAGGCCGCTTCATGAGGCAGGTCACCTCCGCAGTGGAAAAGCGCTGGCATGAGCTCTTCTCCAAACAAAAGCCCAATGCCGGAAACGCCGGCTACCTAAAGGTCAGGTTCTACGTCAATAAAGAAGGCAAACCCCAGGATCTCGTGTTTGTCGAAAAGACAGGTAACGCAGTGATCGAAGACCTCACGCTGGACGCCATCCTGAAAGCAGAGATTCCCGCCATGCCGAGGGAACTCATTCCACTGCTCGAAGGCGAGCGCCTGCTCGTGGAGTACGACATTGTCATCCAGTGACCCAGAGGCCGCTCACTCCGCGCTCATCTCTTCCCGCAGGTAGGCCATCTTGCGCAGGATGGACTCTGCCAGCGGCATAAGTTTCTCACCGCAATGAGTGAGCGTGATGCTCCGCTCATGCCGGTGGAAAAGCTCGCATCCCAAGTCGCGCTCAAGCGAACGTATGGCATGGCTCAGTGCCGAACGTGTCAGGTGCATACGCCTGGCTGCATCACCTATACTGCCGCACCGTACGATCACGTAAAACATGTGGAGCTTGTGAGCGTCCACCGTATCCAGCGCTTCGAGGCGGGCGTGGGAGAATCCTTCCTCTTTCATCATTTCAAGCCCTCACCACTTCGCCAGTAGCGTGCCAATTTGCGGACGAACGTGTCATACGAAGGGAGAAAACTATTCACCCTGCCTCAGTGGGGATTGGCACCAGCACTGCTTTACACGCTCCTGTCCTTCACGACGGCACACGCTGTGTGGGAGGGATCACTCCAAGACATACAAACCCAAACGACAAAGCAACACACCTCATGAAACAACTGAAGACCTCTCTCACTGTGCTGGCGCTGACAGCCATGAGTTCCCTCCACGCCATCGCGGGCACTTCACCCAAAGCGCCAGCCTCAGTGGCTCCCCCGCCGGACACCCCCTTCGTCACCGGCTCCCTCAGCCTCATGCTGAACACCCACTTCGTTTCCTATGGTCAGGACATCTGGGGCGCAGGCAACTCCTTTGACGATCCCCTCTTTAACCCCAGCCTGGAGCTCGTGTTCGATCTCGGCGGCGGATTGAAGGGCATCGTGGGCACCTGGTGGGATGTGAATGACAATGCCACCTCAAGCATTGGAAACCGAATCCAGGAGATCGATGTCTGGACCGGCCTCTCCTACGGCGTGGGTGATTTCACCTTCACTCTCCTCTACCAGGCATGGATGTACGCAGAGCAGACGGAACACATCGTCGATCTCAAGATCGCCTATGCTGACGGCTTCCTGAACCCCTTCCTCATGCTGCACGGTCGCGTCGGAATCGACATCCCGGGCTTCGAAGAGGGTCTCGTCACCCAACTCGGCATCGCCCCCTCCAAAACGTGGGGAGACCTCACCCTCACCGTGCCCATCAGCGTCGCCGCTGATACAGATGGATTCCACTCTGGGAGCAGCGGCTTCTCCTTCGCCAGCGGCGGCATCTCCCTCGCCTACGCCATCTCGAAGCACGTCTCCTTCAGCATCGGTGCCACTGCCTACTACACCAACGACAGCGTCATTCCCACCAACCCGGACGACTTCTTCGTCACCGGCAGCACCGGCTTCACCGTCACCTTCTGATACCTTTAACGACTCAAGCTCCCGAAACCAAATCATCCATGAGAAATCGATTCAAACTCGCCGCACTAGCCCTGGCGCTGGCAGGTTCCACACCACTGACCGCCGAAGAGACGGTCAAGGTAGGCGTCCTTCACTCCCTGAGCGGCACTATGGCCATCAGTGAGACATCCCTCCGTGACATCCTCCTCTTCACCTTTGACGAGATCAACGCCGCCGGCGGCGTCATGGGCAAGAAAATTGAAGCAGTCGTCGCGGACGGAGCCTCAGACTGGCCGCTCTTCGCTGAAAAGGCTGAGCAGTTGCTCACCAAGGACAAGACCGCCGTCGTTTTCGGCTGCTGGACCTCGGTCAGTCGGAAGTCGGTCCTGCCCGTCTTTGAGAAGTATAAGGGACTTCTCTTCTACCCGGTGCAATACGAAGGTGAAGAGATGTCACCCAACATCTTCTACACTGCGGAGGCCGTAAACCAGCAGGCCACCCCAGCGGTGGATTACCTGCTGGAAGAAGGTTACAAGAAGTTCTACCTCATCGGTACTGATTACGTGTATCCACAAACCACGAACCTCGTGCTGCTGGAATACCTTCTGTCCAAGGGCATCCCCATCGAGAATATCGGCGGCGGCTTCCGAAAGGACGACAAAGGAGAAATCATCTCCGCCGGCAAATACACACCGTTCGGTCACACCGACTTCCAGCAAATCGTGGCTGAGATCAAGGAGTTCGCCGCCGGTGGGGAGGCCTGTGTCATCAACACCATCAACGGAGATGCCAACGTGCCCTTCTTCAAGGAAATCGCCGCAGCTGGAATCACCTCTGACTCCTGCCCCATAGTTTCCTTTAGCCTCTCCGAGGATGAGTTCCGCGCCCTTCCGACGAAGGACCTCGTGGGCCATCTTGGTTGCTGGACCTACTTCATGTCACTGGACACACCGGCGAACAAAAAGTTCGTCTCAGACTTCCAGGCTTGGCTTGCAGCCACCGACTACCCTGGTGTGAAGAAGGAAGGCCGCGTCACCTGCAGCCCCATGGTCCTCTCCTACAACGGAGTGTATCTTTGGAAGGCAGCCGTGGAAAAGGCGGGCAGCTTTGAGCCTGAAAAGGTCATGGAAGCACTCAAGAGTGGCATCAGCTTCGACGGCCCTGGCGGAAAGGTCACCAGCCAGAAAAACCATCACCTGACCAAGAACGTCTATATCGGCGACACACTGCCCACCGGGCAGTTCCAGGTCATCAAGAGCTTCGAGAACGTGTATGGGGAGCCATTCCTCAAAGGCACGTTCAAGAAGAACTGAACACATGAGGATAGTGTTCGTTCATTCGGTTGAATAACAACCGGTCGGGGCACCGCCTTTTGGTTGGGGGCGGTGCCCTCTCTTTTCCGGCACAAAACGTACGCCGTTTGCCACAAGCCATCTGCTTCCTTGGCACACCATCTGCAATGCAACACCTCATGCGCGCCTTCGCTATCACCATCGCAGGATTCGCCCTGCTTCTCGTCCCCAATACATCTGCCTTTGCCGCCGGAAAGGGGTCTGAAGTATTCGCCCGCGCCATGCTGGCCTCCGTTCCGGACAGACCGCAGATCCTTGAAGAGTTCGCCGCCGTGGCCAGTCATGCGGATGCAGCCCTCATCGAAACTTGGCGCAGAGGAGAGCTGTGGATAGCCACCCTGCCAGATGGCACCAAAGTGCCAGTCTATTACAATGGTCAAAGCGGCAGCGGTCAGGTCACCGCTCAGCGAGTGGATAACGGCCAACCACTATCATTTGACTTATCACAAGCCACTGCGTCCAACCCAGATCGCTCTTCCCGCAGGCTACTCAATAGCATCGGCAACGTGCTCGCGCTGAAAAACCCCAGCGACCGTGCCAAGGCGGAAGCCGCCCGTCAAATCGGGCTTCAAGGCGAAGATACAGGACTTGCAGTGCTGAGGGAACTGCTGCCATCCCAAACCACTTCAGTAGCTCAGAACGGCTTTCGCGAAGGTATCGCACTCGCGCAGTTGAAGTTGGCACACGGTGAGGAAAAACTCTCGGCCGTCAAACAGCTCGGAGATCTCGGCTCCCTGGTGGCAAAGGATCAGTTAGCCTCCCTTCTTCAAAGTGAAAGTGCCAAACCTGCCCCTTCGCAGGACAAGGCACTCCTGGCGGCGCTCGGCAAGTCGCTCGCAAAAATCGAGTCCAAGCAAGGTTGGATTGATCGCGGTTCCACTCTCTTCCGTGGACTCAGTCTAGGCTCAGTGCTGCTCGTGGTTGCCATTGGCCTCGCCATTACGTTCGGACTGATGGGCGTTATCAACATGGCGCATGGTGAGTTCATCACCATCGGCGGCTACACCTGCTTCATGGTACAGACTTGGTTCATCACCAGATACGGATCATCAGGCGCGGGATTTGACAGCTACTTCCTCGTCTCGCTCCCACTCTGCTTTCTGGCAGCTGCCCTCATGGGCCTGATTGTCGAGTGGTCCATCGTCCGTCATCTCTACAGCAGACCACTGGAATCACTCCTTGCCACCTGGGGATTATCGATGATTCTTCAGCAGGCTTTTCGGCTCAAGTTCGGTGCTGCCAACGTACAAGTCTCCTCGCCTTCATGGCTAGCCGGCAACTTTGAACTCTACGGCATCACGCTGGCGTGGAGCCGTCTGTTCGTCATCGGCTTCGCACTCTTCATCCTGTTTGGAACATTGCTGGTGATGGCAAAGACGCCCATCGGTCTCCAGCTTCGTGCAGTGATGCAGAACAGGCGGATGGCCGCATCACTTGGCATTCGTACGGCCAGGATGAACGCGTTCACCTTCGCTTTTGGTTCCGGGCTTGCAGGCCTTGCCGGTGCCTTTCTTTCTCAGCTTGGGAACGTGGGGCCAAGCATGGGCCAGAGTTACATCGTGGACTGCTTTATGATCGTCACCGTAGGCGGTGTTGGAAACATCATCGGCGCAGCCCTTTCTGCCATCGGCATCGGGTCGGTGGACCAGATGCTTCAGCCGCTACTCGGACCCGTCATGGGAAAGATCACAACGCTGCTGGCAGTCATCTTGCTCTTGCAATGGAAGCCCGGTGGACTCTTCCCGTCCAGGAGCCGCAGTCTCGAAGGCTGACCCCAACGCAGCAACACCCTCCTCTATCATGACACCCCATCTCATCTCACACTCCAGAGTCACCAAACTGCTCGTGCCACTCGCACTGCTGATTCTCCCACCAATATTGTCTGCTCATCCTGGCCATTGGAATGCCAGTTCGACCAGCGATCTCCTTCACCTGCTTACACAGCCCTCGCATTGGGCGGGCCCATTGGTCACTGCAGCGCTGCTGACTGCGCTGCACCGCTTTTACGAGTGCCGCTCTCGCCGGTCATCCCAACGCAGTTCCTCCCGCCATGATTGATCGCTCCACTCTGAAGCAGCACGGAGCACCAGCGGCAGCGCTTCTTTTTCTGCTGCTGGGCATCCCGCTGCTCAGTGCGCTGACGCCCACGTTTCAGTTGAACATCTGGGGCAAATACTTGTGCTACGCCGCGCTTGCAGTGAGCCTGAACTGGGTCTGGGGTTACACCGGGCTGCTCTGTCTCTGCCAGAGCCTGTTCTTTGCCCTCGGCGGATACATGATGGGTATGCACCTGATGCTGCTTATCGGAAAACTGGGGGCTTACAAAAGCGACCTGCCGGACTTCATGGTATTCCTTGGATACAAGGAGCTACCTGCCTTCTGGCAGCCGTTCTATAGCTTCCTCTTCTCTAGTGGCATGGTCATGCTGCTGCCCGGGCTGGTAGCCTACATCTTCGGCTGGCTTGCCTTCCGCTCTCGCATCAAGGGAGTTTACTTCTCCATTCTCAGCCAAGCGCTCACCTACGCCGCCACGCTACTCTTCTTCCGCAACGACCTCGTCATGGGTGGGAACAACGGTTTCACCGACTTCCGTTTCATCCTGGGCATGGACATCCGGGCGCGCTCTACTCAAGTCCTTCTCTACCTGGCCAGCGTCATTTTCCTTGCAGCGTGCATCGGATTCATCGCGTGGATCACCCGCACCAAGTTTGGCATCATCCAACAAGCCGTTCGAGATTCTGAAAATCGCGTCCTGTTCTCTGGTTATGCCACCACCTCTTACAAGCTCTTCGTCTTTACTTGCAGTGCCATGATGGCGGGCATAGCTGGTGCCCTCTATGTGCCACAGGTTGGCATCATCAATCCCAGTGAGATGACTCCGGCCAAGTCTCTGGATGTCGTCGTCTGGGTGGCCGTTGGTGGCCGCGGTACGCTCTATGGTCCAGTGCTCGGTGCCATCCTGGTCAACCTGCTGAAGAGCTACACCACAAGGCACTATCCGGACTACTGGCTCATCATTTCCGGTGTCATCTTCATTCTCGTCGTCCTTTTTATGCCCAACGGTGTGGTTGGCCTGCCGGCACAACTTTCAGGCGTCTGGGCCAAGTTCAAAAAACTACGCGGCACATCAAGCGCGGTGCCACAGGCATCCTAGCCACCTCTTTCACCATGTTTCCCGCCCAAGGCATCCTTCTCGCCATCGAATCCGTCACCAAGAGCTTTGACGGATTCAAGGCCATCAACGATCTCAACTTCTACCTCGATCACGGCGAAATGCGCGCCGTCATCGGCCCGAACGGTGCAGGCAAGTCCACCTTCATGGACATCGTCACCGGGCGAACACGGCCCGACGAAGGCACGGTGAAGTATTATCCCAATGGCGGCGAGATACCCATCGACCTTACCAAGCTGCGTGAGCACGAGATCAACCGTCTCGGCATTGGCCGCAAGTTTCAGACACCGGCTGTTTATGAACAGTTGACCGTTTGGCAGAACCTCCTCATCTCGCTGGACCGACCTCGTGGCATTTGGTCCACCCTAACCTACCAAATCACCACGGAAGACAGGGAACGCATCGAGCACATCCTTGAGACCGTCTCCCTTCAGGAACAACGTGATGCGCAGGCGGGTTACCTTTCCCATGGCAAAAAGCAATGGTTGGAAATAGGCATGCTGCTTGCCCAGAATCCCAAGCTGCTGCTCGTCGATGAACCGGCGGCAGGAATGAGTGACGCCGAGACCGAACGTACCGCCGAGTTGCTCCTAAGTCTGAAAGGAAAGCACAGCATTGTAGTCATTGAGCACGACATGGAATTCATCCGCCGCCTTGGCCAAAAAGTCACCGTGCTGGTGCAAGGACACGTCATGCGCGAGGGCAGCCTGGAGGTAGTCTCTGCGGATGAAGAAGTGCGGTCCGTGTATCTGGGACGCAAACGGGAAAAGAAGATCGCAGCATGACCACACTAGCCACTGCACCAGAACCCGTCGCGGCACCCACCGCTGCAGCACCCATTCTCGCCATCTCCAGGCTCGAAGCACGCTATGGTGAGTCCAGCGTGCTCAGGGATGTGAACCTCGCCGTCCCAGAGGGGAAACTCGTTTGCCTCATGGGCCGAAACGGCGTGGGAAAGAGCACCACCCTACGCAGCATCATGGGCATCCTTCCCCAAAGCGCAGGGACCATCGCATTCGCGGGGAGAAACTGGCACCGCGAACCGCCCGAGCTTCGCGCCCGTGCTGGGCTTGGTTACGTGCCTCAAGGACGCGACATCTTTCCCAACATGACTGTGGGTGAGAACCTGCAACTCTGCGTCGCCCTCTATGGCAGGAGGGCAAAGGACAAGATGGACTTCGTGCTGGATCTTTTCCCAGTGCTAAAGGAGATGCTCAAGCGGAAGGGCGGCGTACTCTCCGGCGGCCAGCAGCAGCAGCTCGCCATCGGCCGCGCCCTGTTGACCTGCCCGAAGCTCCTCATCCTGGACGAACCTACCGAGGGCATCCAGCCCAGCATCATCGACCTCATAGAAGACGCCCTCGTTCGACTCAAAAAGGAAATGGGCATCAGCATCCTGCTTGTTGAGCAGTACCTCGACCTCGTGGCCGCCATCGCCGACTACGTTTACATCATGGACCGCGGCACCATTATCGCCGAAGGACAAGCCACCATCCTCGCGGATCCGGCTATCACCAAACATCTGTCCGTCTGACCTCTTCATGCACCTCAGTCCCCGCGAACAGGAAAAGCTTCTCATAGTTGTGGCCGCTGATCTCGCTCGTCGTCGGCAAGCTCGTGGCGTGAAGCTCAACTACCCTGAGTCCGTTGCCATCATCACGTATGAGATCCTGGAAGGTGCACGGGACGGCAAGTCCGTAGCAGATCTGATGACACTGGGCACCCAACTGCTGAGGCGGGAAGACGTCATGGAGGGAGTTCCCGAGATGATCCATGAGGTCCAGGTGGAAGCCACATTCCCGGATGGGACAAAGCTGGTCACTGTGCACCAGCCGATTGTCTGATCAGCCGATTGTTCTGAAAAGGCGACTCTCATGTCAGAAACCTGAGCTTCGAACGGCGGAGTGTGATGACAGCGGTGCAGAATCGCATCGACTCTTCTCAGCTTTTTCAATATTTGACCACTAGTACCTGTTCCGCAGCGTGATCTGACCGATCCCAGACCAGACATTGAAGTCT
>CAZIGH010000079.1:0-12841 GCA_964538625.1 uncultured Verrucomicrobiaceae bacterium | reverse complement strand
GTGGCTGCCGAAGTGCGGTTGCGTGGTGCCTGAGTTGGCTGCGTTGGGGTGTTTTTCTACCGTTTGAGCGTGGACTTCCCTGACCGTGATGTATCGCGGCCTTTGCTTTGTGTTGTGCTCGGATGTGGGTGCTCATGATTTGGCTGTTCCGGGCGGGGCGCGGGCTTGGATGAGTTGGAGGATGGCGGCTTCTTTGAGCTTCCTCACCGGCAGCAGGATGGCGATGCGTTCCATGGGTTGCTGGCAGCAGGGGCACTTGGATAGGTTGTTCTTGGTGCTTGGTTCTTTGTTCTTGGTGGTTGCGGCGGTGGCTGTTGGTTGGCCGCTGTAGAGTTGCATTTTGTGAAGGGTCTTCTTCGCGGTGGGGTGGTGGAAGCCGCAGTATCTCACGCTGTGCAGGCCTTTGGGCAGGACGTGGCGCAGGTAACGCTTGATGAACTCGATGCCTTCGATGGTGCTGACTCTCTCGGCTCCGCCTCGGCTGCGGTCCTTCCACTTGAAGGTGACGTGGGTCTCTGTGATGGCCACGATGCGGCGGTCGCCGATGACGCTTCTGCCCACGTAGGCTCCGAGATACTTGATGGCGTTGTCTCCGCTGCCAAAGGCTTGCACGTTGACGGCCCAGATGGCGCGGCGCTGCTGCGTGCTGAGCGGTGGCTTGCGGCTCAGATACGCGGGCAAGAAGCGCCGCACCGCTTCGATGACGGTGGGCTGGTTCATCGTTGGTCAGCGCTCTATCTGGGCAGCCCCTCGCAAAGACCTTCCATCAGATGCAGTGTGTCCTGTGCGCTGCGATGCGTGAGATGCAGACAGACTTGCGTGGTGTTCAGATGCGCGTGACTGCATCCACTGCACCGCATCGGGCGATGTGGTATAAAGCCTGCCTGCAGGCAACGGGGGGTGGTGCTTGCGGGAGTTTGGAATGTCGGTGGTGTGATGCTTTTGCTGCCGTTCATGGGTCGCCAATGTCGTACAACCCACCCCATGCCGCCCGCGCCTGTCACCCACGCTCCGCCTGCTCATGCCGCTCCCAAATACGAGCGCCGCTCAGCGGCTTTGTTCAACAAGTTCGCTGCAGCGAACCCGGCGTGAGCGTCGCGGTTGCAATCGTGGCGTCCCGTGGGCTGGGTCGCTGAGCTTGGGTCGTTGGGCAGAATGGAAACTTGACAAGCGCAGTCACATGGACATTATCCCGTCCATATGAAAGCTATCACCTATACAGCAGCCCGAGAAAATCTGGCATCCACCATGGACGGCGTCTGCGTTGATCACGACCCCGTGATCATAACACGCAACCGAGACCAAGCCGTAGTTATGATGTCACTAGAGGATTACGAATCGCTTCAGGAAACGGCATATCTACTCCGCTCACCGGCTAACGCTCGTAGACTACTGGAGTCCATTTCCGAACTCAAAGGTAGCGCAGGAGTCACGCTATCGCTGGCCGAGCTCGCTAAATGAATATCCAATTTTCTTCGAGGGGCTGGGAAGACTACACCTACTGGCAGCAATTCGATAAGAAAATACTAAAGAAGATCAATGAACTCCTGAAGGATATATGTCGCAACTCATACGAAGGAATTGGAAAACCTGAGCCACTTAAGCACGCATTAAGCGGCTTCTGGTCTCGTCGAATAACGGACGAGCACCGTTTGGTTTATCGAGTGGAAGGAGATACGGTGAAAGTTGCTCAAGCTCGATACCATTATGAATAAAAAATGAGCCCAACAATAAAGGCCGTATTGCAGCGAGGGGTTAAGATGGTTGGGTGACGGGGCTTCTTCGAGCCTGCAACTACGGCGCTGGTTGAACCCTGCCTTGCCGCGTGAGCGGCGATGCCTCACGCGAAGCCAATCCGCAGAGCGTGCCGAAGGCAGGATCTTCCCGACGCACGGGGAGTTCATCCCGCCGTTCTTATGCGTTTTGATCCAGCGGCCCCGCTGTCCCCTGTGGGCAGCCTTTGGCTGTCTGACTTACTCCGTTCGGCTGTGTCGGGGAGATCCAAGAGGGCAAGACACGAGGCTCAAGATCGGAGCGCTGGACAGGCTTCCGTGGCTGGCGCAAGCGGGTTGATGTGTGTTGGCTTCGGTGGTTCTTTGGACGCACTCGTCATCAGGGAAGCATCCAAGGCTACTCTGGCCGGAACCATGTCGTTTTTGGAAGCCGTGGGTGGTGGGGTCCCTTTGTGAAATTTTTCACAAAGCCCCTTGCCTCGCCCGCCTGCTCTCGGATACTCCTGGCGTCATGGCCTCCACCACCGTCGAGTATCTTCCCGGCAAACAGCCTCATCCGCGCGAGCATCGCATGATCTTCCGCAACGTGGATCGTGTGGGCTGGGATCCGAGCATCGAAACGTATCTGGCTGACGGTGGCTATGAGATGGCGAAGAAGGCGCTGAAGATGGAGCGTCAGGACATCATCAATGAGGTGAAGGCGAGCGGCCTGCGTGGTCGCGGCGGTGCGGGTTTCCCCACGGGCGTGAAGTGGGGGTTCATTCCGCCTACGAACACGAAGCCTGTTTATCTGATTTGCAATGCGGATGAGTCTGAGCCGGGGACGTTTAAGGACCGCTACATTCTGCACCAGGATCCTCATCAGTTGATTGAGGGTATGATCATTTCCGCCTTCGCGGTGAAGGCGGGGCTTTGCTACATTTACATCCGGGAGGAGTTTCCTCACGCGGCGAAGATCGTGGAGAGGGCGATCGCTGAGGCGCGTGCGAAGGGATTTCTGGGCAAGAACATTCTTGGGAGCGGGTTTGACTGTGAGATGTATGTGCATCGCGGAGCGGGCGCTTATATCTGCGGGGAGGAGACGGGTTTGATCGAATCGCTTGAGGGCAAGCGTCCGTATCCGCGCATCAAGCCGCCGTATTTCCCCGCAGCGCTGGGTCTTTACATGAGTCCCACGATCGTGAACAACGTGGAGAGCCTCTGCCATGTGAAGCATATCATTGAGATGGGTGGGGCGGAGTATGCGAAGCTGGGAACGCCCAACAATACCGGCACGCGCATTCTGTGTGTGAGCGGTGATGTGCAGAAGCCCGGCTACTATGAGGTGCAGGTGGGCAAGGTGACGATGGGTGAGGTGATCAATGAGCTGTGCGGGGGACTCAAACCGGGCCGCAGTCTGAAGGCGATCATTCCCGGAGGATCGTCGGCCAAGGTGCTGCGCGCGGATGAGACTTACAAGCTGAAGGATGGGCGTGAGTTGACTATTTGGGACATCCCGATGGACTTCGATACGATGGCTGCTTGCGGGTCCATGGCGGGTTCCGGTGGTGTGATGATCATGGATGACAGCCGCAGCATGGCCTGGGTGATCAACAATCTGAACAAGTTCTATCAGCATGAGTCCTGCGGCCAGTGCACGCCGTGCCGCGAGGGCTCGCCCTGGATGGCAAAGATCAGTGACCGTATCATGGAAGGCAAAGCCAGTCCGGATGATGTGGATATGCTGGAGCAGGTGGCCAACCAAATCGAGGGCAAGACGATCTGTGCATTTGGCGAGGCTGCGAGCTGGCCGACGCAGAGCTTTGTGCGCAAGTTCCGCGATGAGATCAAGTCCATGACCAAGGCCGACCTGACTGGGAAGATCGTGAATGAAGAGACCAAGCTGGCGGCGGCGAGTCTAGGTTCGTAACGGGCGCAGTCGTTGTTTCGCGGCGACATTCGCTACGAGCTTTCAGTGGTGCAGGCTAGGGAGGGCTCAGACAACGAACTCGCCGAGACAGTCTCCGAGCTTCACGCTGGAGACTGCTGCGTGCGGACGAGACCATTGGACTTGAACCCGCTGGGGAGGGATTGGCAGCGGGGAAGGGTCTGGGGCGAGGGCTCAGGCGTGGCGGCCTTTGAACGTGAGTTCGGCGATGCCGGATTTGTCCAGACCGCCGAGGCCGAGTTCCACCATGCGGCGGTACTGGGCGCGGGTGGCGGCATTGAGGGGAAGGTGAAGGCCTACGCTTTCTGCCACTGCCTGGGCGATGCCACTGTCCTTTTCGGCATGCTCGGCGGAGAACCAGCAGTCGTGTTCGCGGGCGGCCATGTCTGCGGCATCTGTTTCCAGCACGCGGGAGTTGGCTCCGGTTTGGGAAAACACTTCGCGTATCATGTCGAGGTCATGGCCGAGTGCGGCGGCGAGGCCTAGGCCTTCAGCCAGGCCAGCGGTGTTGATGTTCATGACCATGTTGACGAGGGCCTTGACTTCAGCGGCGCTGCCGGACTTGCCGATGAAGCGCCGGTTGATGCTCATGTGCTCGATGAGTTCCGTGATCTCAGGCCGGTTGTAAGCTTCTTCGTCGCCGGCGAGCATGAGGTAGAGCTTGCCTTCCCGTGCGTGGGAAATGGAGGATGCCATGCTTGCCTCGATGCAGTATCCACCTGCGGCATGAATGGCGTGAGCCACCTCGCGCTGGAGGGCGGGGCTGAGGGTGGCACAGTTAATGAAGAGTTTTCCCTGTGCTCCGGCAAGCAGCTTGTCGGCGGAGAAGATGGCGCGCATGGCGTCGTCGTTGGTGACGACGGTGAAGATGACGTCTGCGGCAGCGGTGACTTCTGAAAGCGCTGTGGGTGCCTTTGCGCCAAGCTCAGTAGCGAGGGCTTGGGCGGTTTCCTGATTCACGTCATTGACTGCGGTGATTTGATAGCCGCAGTCTTTGAGACGGCGGGCCATGTTGGCGCCCATGCGGCCAACTCCGACAAATGCGATGGTGGGTTTCATGGTGGGTGGTGATGAGGTTACGATGCGGACTTGTATTCGGGATAAAAGGGGTTGTGGAGCTTTTCTTCACCGATGCTGGTGAGTGGTCCATGCCCTGGGCAGACGACGGTGTCATCCGGCAGGGTGAAGAGCTGGGCGCGGTTGGTAGCGAGTGCATCTGGAAAGGATACCATGCCGCCACCCATGCTGGAGGCGAAGAGGGCATCTCCCACGACGACGACGGGCCGGGAGAGTCCGGTGATGACGTAGCTGGTGCCTCCCTTGCTGTGTCCGGTAGTGAGGCGGGGGCGGATGAGGAGTGCGCCGATGTGCCACTGTGGTGCGTCGGCAATCTCGAACTGGCTGGTGGATGGGGCGGGTTCAAGAGTGTTGCTGAGCACGTGGAGGGTGGGGCTGAGCTCGCGGAGAGCTTCTATGTCCGCTATGTGATCTGGGTGGGTGTGGGTGATGAAGAGGTGAGTGAGCTGGAGTCCCTGGGCACGAATGAAGTCCACCATGGGTTGTGCGGTGGCTCCGGTGTCAAAGGCGGCGGCCTGTCTGCTTGCGGGATCGAAGATGACGTAAGCGTTGACCGTCATGTCATCGAAGGGGGTGTTGAACTGGGCCAGGCCGTCGAGCGTGACGGGCTGCGGCCGCCACTCGGAGCGGGCCATGGCGAGGAGGCTGGGCGCGTGGAGTCCGAGTTCGGAACAGAGGGGCTGGAGGTGGTCTAGGCTGTCACCGGCTTTGGCCGCAGAAAGTTGTTCGAGAGTGAGGCCGGTTCGGGAGGCGAGGGTGGTGTCGTCAATCTTGAGACCGCGCTGGGCTTTGCCAAGGACGTCGGTGTGGAGGTCTTCGAGTGGGATCATGGGTGGCGGGCTGGATTGGAAGATGGCAGAGGGTAACGTGGCGAAAAGGTTCATTCGGTCACGAGGCTGACGCGCTGTGAGCCGGGAGACGAGGTGCGCGAGGGCGGGCGAGAGCCCAGGGCGGGCTTCTTGGATAGGCTGAAAGAGGTGCCGGTGGTGTGCGGTGAGGATTTCTTCTCGGGTGCTGGCTGTGAAGGGCAGTCTGCCGGTGACGGCCTCGTAGAGGATGATGCCGAGGGAGTAGAAGTCGCTTGCGGGTGAGGGTGGCACTTGCTCGAAACGCTCGGGTGCCATGTAGTGCAGGGTGCCTACTTGGCTGGGGCGAGGTGAATCCAGGCGGGTGGCGGCGCTGAAGTCGATCAAGACAGCTCCATTGTCGGTGAGGATGATGTTGGTGGGTGAGAGGTCGTTGTGCGTCCAGCCGGCCTGGTGCACATGGTGCAAGGCCTGAACCATGCGGGTGGCCAGTTGATCGGCTTCGTCCTCGGTAAGCGGACAGGCTTTGATGCGCTCTGCCAGGGTGGGGCCATGGAGCTTTAGAAGTTGGAGGTGCGGTTCGGGGTCCGTGGTGCGGTTGGAGATGAGCTGGACGATGGCGGGGTGGCGAAAGCAGCCGAGGGCACGGGCTTCCGGCGTGCCCGGGACGACTGGCTTGCGGAAGGTGTGGGACATGGGGTGGGCTGAAATGAAAAGACCCGGCGGGTGAGGGCCGGGTCTGTGGTGGCGGTGGCGTTTGTGAGCTACCAGACGCGCTCGAGGAAGCGCTCCCATCCGCTGCGGGCGGAGGCGGGCTTGGTGAAGCGGCGTTTGCCGTCTGACTGCTTCATGACGATGAGGGGACCCTTTTGATCCACGACCTTGATGGACTTGATCTCGATACGGGCGAGGGGGCAGTCATTGGAGTCTGCTGGCACGCGGGAGATGTCTTCAAGCACTTCAAGTCCGGAGACGACCTGGCCAAAGACGGAGTAGGCTCCGTCCAGCTGACTCATGTTCCCCAGCGCGAAGTAGAACTGGAAGCCGTTGGACTTGCGCTCGGGATTGACTTTGTCTCCGCGCCGGGCCATGGCCACGGCACCTAGTTTGTGCCTGCCGCCAAGTTCGGCAGGGACGCTCTTTTCCTCTCCGCCGGTGCCCCATTCATTTCGCTTGGACTGGTCAGCGGTGAGTGGATCGCCGGTTTGGACGAGGTAGCCGTCGATGGCGCGGTGGATGGCGAGGCCGTTGTAGGCTTTGTCCTCGCAGTTGGCAATGAAGTTGGCGACGTGTTTCGGGGCAACGTTTTCCAGCAGGTGGAAGATGACGGTCTGGTTGCGACCGCCGAACTCGACTTCCATGACGGCGAGTTTGTGAACGGCGTCTTTGGCCCACTTGGAGGGGTCTGAGGGATTGGGTGTGTTGTCGGGCTTGGGTGGCTGGGCGTTCCGGGCGGCGCCGATGAGGGTCTTGGCCTTGTCGGTGGCGGCGGGTGCTTTTTCAGCAGCTCCTTGCAGGGCTTTTTCGGCGATCTTTTGCAGTTCGGCGGACTCTGCGGCAGCCTTAAGCGCGGCGTCTTGTTCCGGTGTGGTGGCTACGGTCTGGGCGTGGATGGCCAGGGGCAATGCGATGGCACTGAGGAGGGCTAGGAGGGACTTCATTGAAGATCGGGGGGCTGATGTCTGAACGAGGTGGGACGAAATGGGATGCGGGATGGCTCAAGGCGCGGGTGTGGTGGGCAGTGTCTGGGGAGCACCAGCTGGCGCTGCATCCTGGATGGGCAGACCTTCTGGTGCAGCGTAGAGACGCTTGGCACCGCCTTTGGATTGACGCGGTGGCAGTCCCCACTGGACGTCAAGCTGGTCCTGCTGGGATACGGTGGGGTGCTTCACATCCACGGCGCTGGTGCAGCTGCTGAGCTGAACGGTCGCGAGCACGACGCCGAGGGTGAGGACTATGCGATTCATGATGCGATTCCGGAGAGTTTGACGGTGGCGGCGAGTGTAGGCGGTTCACTGCCTGCCAGCAAGCGCGAATCAACCTGTGCCGAACCCTGCCGTATGAAGGCCAATCCGGAGGTGTGGCCAGTAACGGGGTGGACGGCTGCGGAGGTGATGATGCCGATGGGTTTCTCCGGTGCTTCGGGTGGGGCGAGGGTCATGCCTGGCCGTGGTGAGGAGCCTGCCTCTGCTGTCCAGAGCACCAGGCTGCGCGGCATCTTGCCGGTGGTGCGGATGCGTGAGATGACTTCCTGGCCGATGTAGCACCCTTTGGTAAACGAGACGGCAATGGACTCCAGGCCCGCCTCAGAGGGAAAGGTGGAGTCGTTGAGTTCGGCTGGGTAGCGGGGAATGCCGCGGAGGATGCGCAGTGTCTCAAAGATGTTCTCGGATTCACCGGGTGCGGTCTCTACTGGCAACTGAGATGCCGCTGGAAGCCAGAGATCGACCCCCGGGACTCGGAGACGGGAGCTGCTGAGTGCTCTGCCTGCATGGGTGAGCGACGTGGCTGCAGGGCCGAATGAGTGCCAGAGCTGAAAGTGATCTGTGACGTCTTCAAGGAGGGCGTCATCTGCGATGATGTAGCGCTCGAGCCGGGCGGCGAGTGTCTCGCGCAGGGAGCCTTCTGCATCCAGCCAGAGAGCATCCTCGGTGGCGTGGATGTGGATGTCTGCGATGATGTGGGCCTTGACGTCGGTGACGAGGGCGTAGAGGGCGGCGTCTGCACGGGCGAGGCGTACGTCATTGGTGACTTGTCCGTTGAGATAGCGGAGGCGGTCTGCACCGGAGAGCTTGAAGCGGCAGCGGCTGGAGAGATTCAAGACAGCGCCGTCACGTTCGATTTGCTGGAAGAGGGTCTCTGTCACGTTGCGTCGTTGGTTGCGATGATGGAGAAGTCTTTGTCCGCATGGCCGGCATTCATAGCGCGTCGCATGGCGTCTGCCATGACGGTGAGTGCAGGAACGGGAACGCTTTTTTCGGCTGCGAGGGAGAGGGCAAAGTCTGCGTCCTTGAGCATATTTTGCAGGGAGAAGTGCGGCTCGAAGTCGCCCTGGATCATGGCAGGCAGCTTGAAGGCGACGAGGGGTGAAAAGTTGGCATTTGGCTCCAAGGCTGTGAGCAGCTGCTGAGCATCCACGCCGTGAGCAGTGGTAAGGGCGAGGGCTTCGGACAGTCCCTTGACCGTGACGGCGGTGAGCAGGTTGGTGGCTATTTTGAGGATGGTGGCGTGGCCGACGTCTCCTACGTGGAGGATTTTGGTGCCGCTGGCTTCCAGCACGGTCCGCACGCGCTCAAGGACGGCGGGATCTCCACCTACGTAATAGACGAGCTTGGCATTTTGTGCGGCCATTTTGCTACCGGTAAATGGGCAGTCGAGAAAGGAGGCTCCGCTCTGTCCCACGCGCTTAGCAGCTTCAGCAGTCGCGGATGGACTGACGGTGGCGTGGTTGATGACGACGTGCTGCTCTCCAAGCACTGGGAGCATGTCATCAATGGCTTCAAGCAGCGCCTCATCATCCCGGACGAAAAGCTGGAGCACGCCGGCTGCAGCGGCCACTTCACGCGGCGAAGCCAGGAAGTTCGGAACGGCTCGTGCCGTGCGGCTCCAGACAAAAACGTGTCGCCCAGTTTTGGTAAGATTCGCGGCGATGCGCGAGCCGATGATGCCGAGTCCGATGATGCCGATAGCGCTTGGATTCATGACGATGGGGGAAGAGGAGGTGGGTCCACCGGATACCCAAGTGGGAGCACGTCCGCAAGACGAGCCTCGTTGATGGAGATGGAGTTCAAGTGTTGGGAACGCACTTCGCCGAGCAGTGCATCCAGGGCGGGACCGCGCCGGATGGCCTCTTGGGTGGCTCGCCACTCTGCGGCTGTCTCATCGGCAGTCGCGGGCCGTGCGGGGCGATGATCTGTGACCAGAAGGATGTGCCAGCCGAGGTGGGTGCGGACGGGCTGGCTGATGTGTCCCAGGGCTTGAGCCTTCACCGCAGCCATGAAGTCTGCGGGTGTGCGGCGTGCGGTAACCCAGCCGAGTTCACCTCCTCGGTGTTTGCTCCTTTCATCCTCAGAATGCTGAGCGGCAAGTTCTGCAAAGGCAGCAGGCTTTGTCACCAGCTGGGAGTGCAGAGCACGTATCTCCGCACTGCGGTCCGGTTTGCCCTTCTCATGCGCGCTGAGGAAGAGGTGGCTCACACGCCAGGCCTCCGGCACCTCGACGATGGGGAGTTCCGCTATGGAGTCCACCAACGGAGCTTGCTCCTCCAGCCAAGCCAAGCTGGCCTGCGCTTCCTGAATAGCGGCCAGGAGTTCCGCCTCGGAGCTGCGTTGCAAGCCCAGTCTGCGGTGGAACTCGCTTCGCGGATGGAACTCCGCCAGGAAGTCGTCGAACTCCTCTCTCACGGAACGTGCCGAGGACTCCACACGCTTACGGCGTCTGGCAGTATCCAGGAGGCGGGCGGTGATGACGTCGTCCAGCGCCGCACGGCGATGCGCTGTCTGCTCGGCCTGGCTCAATGCATCCCAGTCCAGTCCCCGTCGAAACAAACGATGCCTCAGCGCTCGGGCAATCTCAATGGGCGAAATGGGATCTCCTGCCACCCAAGCCACGGCATTTCGCTCCGCCACCCGCCGTGCGACCCAAGCGGAGACAGCACGGTCCAGCGGCCCCCTGGTCACGAGGAGATCGGTCAATGCGTATGCCCCGAGCAAAAGAAGAATCAGAAAGCGCAGCGGCGTCACATCACAGGCTAACGTAAACGCGAGCGGCTGCAATGCTCTCGGGTAGGCGGACCGCTGGGTGGCGGGTGGCGGGCTCTGGCTGGGAAGACAGGAAGTTCAGGCGAATCGGGTACTTTCTGGCCAGCTATCGCGGTGGTTCGAGATCTGAAAAAAGGATAGGCAAAAAATTAACCTTGCTGAAAAGCCTATAAATCATTATATTTATGATAAATCTCCCGATTTGTTATGCCATACCTCAAGACACTCGATCAACGTCATCGGATCCGTCTTAGCGGACCTACCATCACCGTGGGCTCTGATCCGGCGAGCAACATCCCCATCAGGCCGCCGTTTGTCGTCGCGCCACAACAGTTCACGCTGGTGGAATCGGATGGGCGATACGTGATTCAGAACAACGACCCTGGCGGCCGCACTCACGTAAATGGGCACCCGGTGGACGAGGTTTGGCTGCGAGATGGGGACGTGATTCATGCGGGCGATCTGGCGCTTCTCTTCTCCGCATCGCCTGAAGAGACTGGGGAGACGGCCCCCATTCAGCAGCGTCCTTCGACGCCGTTCCGGCCCACGCTGCCTACCGGGGCGGCTGGTGGAGAGCGCGTGGAGGGGAGTGAAGCTGTGGAGGAGTTTGACTACGAGCAAACGGTGACCACGCATCTCCGACCTGAGGACCTGCTCACGGTGACGCCTTATGAGTTGAAGGCAAGGCAACGGAGCGCTCAGGGGAACGCCAGCTTCTGGCTCACGGTGGCGGGCGTCATGCTCTGCTGTGCGCTCTGGTGGAACAGGGACGCCATCATGTTTCAGATTCCGGTGCTTCGTGAGTATAGTGCCGCCAGTCATCTGGAGGCTAAGCACGAGCCGCGCCAGCTCACCCCCGAACTGGCCGAGCACCTCTCTGCTGTTCAGTTCGTGGCTACACTGCCGCCGAACAGTTATGCGAGCTTGGCGCTGGCAGAGTTGTTTTCAAAAACGGGAAACCACTTGGTGAAGGAGCGTGTGGAGAAACAGGTGGTGGGTGCCTTGGCGCCGCTGGTGGAAAGCAGCGAGAGCATAGAACGGATCTCGCTTATCAACGGCTCGCTGCCCAGCTCCCGATTCATCGTGGTCTCGCTGAAGGGTGCACCGACGCTGGATGAGCTCGTTCAAAACGTTCCGGCGGGAAGCGTGGAGAAAGTGAACCTGCGTGATTTCAAAGCCGTTCGCCTGAGGACTGAGGGCAACAACAGACGTCACGTGCTAGAGGTGAAGCCAGGGCACTTCATCATCACTGAGGTGGATGAGTCACGCATCAAATCTCATTTGGAGCTGTGTGAACGCGTCCGGACCGCCACCGGTGTAGTGGCCATGTCCCGGCTGTGGCCGGCGGGCTTCGTGGCCTCCATCAGTCCCGTGCGACTGGCGAAGGAGGGGGTGGATCAGATGAGCGATTCCCATACCGTTGCCCCACTGCTGAGCCTTGATTTCTCCATGGCTCCCAAGGCAGACATCATCCTGCCCACGACCAAGGAACAGGCCACCCATTGCCTGGTGAGCTGGAAAAACAAGAAGGCGGATGTAGCCTCGAACCTCATCGGCATAGGCACTGTCACCCAAGCCGAGCTGACCGCCACTGACTCCACGGTGGAACTTCACTGTGACCTCTCCAGCGGCGCTCTGCTGGATGAGATCTGGCGCAAGCACTTCAATGATTTGGATCTCAAGTTCCGACCGCTGGGGATGGATCAATAACCTGGCGGCGGACCCGTCTCATGGACGGAACAACGAAGCCGTCTCGGCATCTCCGGGCAGAGCACGGAAGCCTTCCGTGCATTGGCGGGATAGGACACCACAGATGAGGGTGGGGCTGAAGATGCAAAACGCTTGTCCGCAGCGTCCAAGGCACTACTGCGGGGTCAGCGCAGGCTTGCGGGTGGCCCCAGTATCTCACGCAGCACAAAGGCCCGGCGAAGGCTTTCTCGGGAACGTAGAAGTCCCTTCACCGAACGGCTGGAGACCTGCCTTCCCGGCTGGGAAACAGGTGACGCGGAGTCCCGCGCGGGTGCTATGACCGCAGGAGAAGAAGTCGTTGCCGGACGGGCTGTCGGCTTACCGGACGGGGCACTGGGCCGGCGCGGCTTGCGGTCGTTGCGCGCTGGGGGCGCACGCTGCGGCAGGGGTGGCGGCGGCGCGGGCTCCTCCTCCAGCCACTCCGGCTCGAGGGGTGGCGGCGGAGTCCGCACTGGGCGAGGAAGAGGCTGCTCTTCCCGGCTGTCCATCCACTGTTTCACCGCTCCGGCTATGGCCAGGATGATGAAGAGAATGAGTTGTGCATTGTCTAACAACCAGTCCATGAGATGAACTCTCTTAAGCGGTTCAGGACTCGGTCTTCGCGATGGCGCTGCGCATGGTCGTATCTGACTTCACGTTCTCCATGCGGTAGTAATCCATAACGCCGAGCTGGCCGGAGCGGAACGCTTCAGCGAGGGCGAGCGGCACCTGTGCCTCTGCCTCCACCACCTTGGCCTTCATCTCTGCCACGCGGGCCACCATTTCCTGCTCCAGCGCCACGGCAGCAGC
>CAZIGH010000078.1:0-13469 GCA_964538625.1 uncultured Verrucomicrobiaceae bacterium | reverse complement strand
AAGGCTTAAGAGAGATCCAAGACGGCAAAACTCCAGATCCAAGACAGGGCTGCGCACCCTGCTTGGATCATCTTGGTTGCTGGACGCCCACACTGTGTGTGGTCCCGGGTCCCACGTGGTTGTCCGCTCCGATGGCCTGCACGTTGATGGCCTTGGTGCCCTTGGGAAGTGTGATGTTCATTTGGTAACCAGGCAGCGGCGGATGGGTGAGCCATTGTTTGCCGTTGTAAGTCTGCACGAACCAAAAGCGAACGGCTGATGAAGGCGCGGGTGGCGGGATGCGCCAGCTCGCCAGGCCGTCTTTTGCCTGAACCTCAGGAGCCATGAGAAGCACGGTGGCTTGAGGACGTGCGGGCGGCACCAGGGCGTGAGTCTGGTAGCACTCTGCCAGCAGACGGTCCGCCACCTTGTCCTTGTTCGCTGCAAGCGAGCGCCAGTTCCAGTGGACATGCCCCTGGGGGGTGGCCTGCGGTTTGGCCCGTGTCACGGCCACCTGGTTCAGGATCTCCTGTGCATCCCTGTCCTTCCCCACTCTGTCGATGGCCATGCCGGCGTAGATGGGTCTGCCATGGGGATTCTCGCCCAGCCACCAATGATACAACGTAGTGAAACTAAGTTCCGCAGGCTGGATGGGCCAGTAGAGCTGGGGCACCAAGTAATCCAGCCAGCCCTGATGCAGCCAGAGACGCACATCCGCAGCCAAGCTTTCATAGGGGTCGAGCACGCCCCGGATGGTCTCCGGCACGTTGGGTTTCCAGTAGCCGAATGGACTGATGCCAAAAGCCATCTGAGGCTTGATGCGTTTGAGCGCCTGATACAAGTCACGAATGAATCCATTCATGTTCTGCCTGCGCCACTCAGCCAACTCCAGTGTGCCGCCAGCGGTGACATAGGCCTGGTAGGTCTTTCCGTCGTCGAACGCCTGCCCCTTCACAGGATAGGGATAAAAGTAGTCGTCGATGTGGATGCCATCCACGTCGTAGCGCTTGGCGACATCACACATGACCGCAAGGGCGTGCTGGCGGACCCCCTCGATGCCGGGGTCCATCCATAGATTGCCCGCGTAGCGACGCATCCACTCAGGATGCCTCTGGGAGAGATGGCTGGAAGAGACTTTGAACTTGTCTGCGGACGACAATGCACGGAAGGGATTGAACCAAGCGTGAAGCTGGAGGCCTCGCTTGTGAGCCTCTCGGACAGCAAACTCCAGTGGATCGTAAGCAGGAGATGGGGCCACACCCATTTCGCCCGTGAGCCAGGGAGACCAGGGTTCCAGCTCACTGCGATAGAGGGCATCACCCGCCGGCCTGACTTGCAGGAAGACCGCATTCAGACGCATGGCCGACGCTTTGGTGAGGAGGGCCACCAACTCGGCCTGCTGTGCGGCGGTGGACAATCCGGGCTTGCTTGGCCAGTCGATATTGTAAACAGAAGCCACCCATACACCACGGAACTCGTGGAGCGGCGCGGGGGCGGGAGGAACCCACTGTCCCCACGCCACGGCAGCCATGCTGAAAAACCAAACCATTGCCCTCATGGAAAAGAACTTGGGGCGCAACGAGTCGTGGTCAATCATGGTGCGTGCAGAATGCATACGTTTGGTTCAATGGTCAGGTGATCCCCGCCACAGAGGCGAGGGTCTCGCCACTCTCGCGCGGATGGATGCTGGGGGAAGGTGTGTTCGAGACCATGGTTTGGCGCGCGGGCCGTATTGAAGCACTCCGCCGCCACTGGCTGAGGCTATGCGATGGTGCTTCCCGCCTCGGGCTGGAGGCACCACCTCTCGATGAGATGAAAGCCGCACTCCACTCCGTGGCAGAGGCCAATGTGGGGTGGCATCGGCTGCGCTACGCCATAGCCCGCGGAGAATCCGGCTGCGTCGATGTTTGTGCTTCGGCTGCCAAGCTAGCTGAGTGGCCCGAGGTGGAGCGCGTCACACTGGTGCCCTGGCTGCGAAATGCGCACAGCCCTTTGGCTGGCATCAAATGTGCCTCCTACGCAGAGAATGTGCTGACAGCTCGCCACGCTCAGCAACGCCGCTGTGGAGAGGGTCTGCTGGCCAATACCAGCGGACATTTGTGCGAGGGCAGCGGTAGCAATGTCTTTGTCGTTGTTAAAGACAAGCTGGTGACGCCGCCTCTGCACTCTGGGTGCCTGCCCGGCATCACCCGCGGGCTGGTGCTGGAGAGCGGTGTGGCGGAGGAGCGCGACTTGCCGCAGGAGGCTCTTCACCACATCACTGAAATGTTTCTCACCTCCTCTACACGTGGTGTTCAGGCAGTTGGCGAAGTGGATGGCAGGGAGCTGCCCGTGGTGAATGGCCCTCTTACCCAGAAGGCCAGAGAGGCTCTTCGGCAGGCACTCGCACGGGAATAGCCGCATTTTCTGGTGATGCCATATCGGCATCAGTATGGAAGTGAAACTGTATTTTGGTTACAAGCCGACAGTGCGAGTCATGGGCGTGAATCTCTCCCGACAGTTCTTTTTGCTCACCCTCTCACTCACCTTCGGCCTTCCTGCAAGGTCAGAACAAGTCACGGATCCAATGAGCCATGAGCCAGCTTTGCGCTGGTCACTTCAGGAACGCGTTCGCGGGGAGTGGCGGGAGAACAATACGGACTTCGACAGCAGCACTAAGGCCCTGACCGATGACGAGTGGCTGCTTCAGCGCTTGAGAGTGGGTGTTCTGTGGAGCCCTGCACCCTGGTTTCGTCTCATGGTGGAAGGCCAAGACACCAGAGAGTTCTTCTCGGACCGGCCCAACCGGGTGGGAGAACTGGGTGCCGAGGGTGATGATGCCTTGGACCTCCAGCAGGCTTTCGTGGAAGCAGGTCATCCTGATTCCTTATCTCTCCGTCTCGGCAGGCAGACCCTGGTGTATGGAGACAAGCGGTTGATCAGCTCGGCTGAATGGGGAAATCCTACGCGTGTCTTCGATGCCGCGAAGATGCATCTTCAGCGGGAGAAGTGGTGGGTGGACGCCTTTGCAGCCAGCGTGGTGCAGATTGAGGGAGATCGTTTTAACCGAAGCGACTGGCTGGACTCGGACTCCATCCGTGAGCAGATCTTTTCCGGTATCTACTTTGCCACCAGTGCCCTAGACATCCAGGTGACCGAGGCCTATCTGCTTGGTTTGCACGAGAACCATGAGGATGGACGGACGGGCTTCTACACGCTCGGAACTCGTATGAAAGCAGACCCGGCAAAGACCCGCGGCTGGGAGTATGACGTAGAGATGGCGGCGCAGACAGGGAAGGTCAAAGGCCGTGAGCACGAGGCCTTTGCGGGTCACTGGGGCCTCACCTACCACTGGCTCAAGCACAGCTGGAAGCCGCGCTTGGGGATCGACTATGCTTACGCCACGGGTGACGGTGATCCCACCGACAAGCAGAGCCGCACCTTCCAGAATCTTTTCCCGACGAACCACCTCTACTATGGTTATATGGATCTCTTTGCTTGGCAGAATCTGAGGAATCCAGCGGTGCACTTTGCCATCTCACCACACAAGGATGTCACAGTGGGCGTGGACTGGCACTGGTTCTGGGTGGATGAGGTGGCGGACTCCTGGTACCGGGCCTCCATCCGCGACACCGTCAGACGCAACAGTCCGGGGGAAAGTTCTTACGAGGGGTCAGAGATCGACTTCACGGTGAACTGGAAGATTCACAGCCAGATGGAGTTGCAGGCAGGGTACAGTCACTTTTTCGCGGGAGACTATCTCGCCGCCACCGGTGCGAACGACGATGCAGACTTCGCCTATCTCATGCTTACCTTCACTTACTGACCTTTTCCCATGAATAACCTTGAGCTTGCCATCCACTTCTTTCTTCAAATCGCCGTTATCCTGCTTTTCTGCCGCGTGGTTGGCGTGGTAGCAGCGCGCTTTGGTCAGCCCCAAGTGGTGGCTGAGATGATCGCTGGCGTCCTTCTTGGACCATCGCTGTTTGGCCTTCTCGCTCCGGAGTGGCAGGCGGCCCTTTTTCCATGGGACAAAAGCCAGACCACTCGTGACACGCAGAGCTATCTCTTCCCAGCCTCGCAGTTGGGTTTGGCTCTCTACATGTTCATCGTCGGGATGGAGTTCCGTATGGACATCATCAACAAGCGGCTGAAGAGTTCCGTGGCGGTTTCACTTGCGGGCATGACTGCGCCCTTTCTCCTGGGGGCGCTGCTGGCGTGGATGTTTTACGGCAACGAGTCGATCCCTCTTTTTCCGGAGGGCGTCTCCAAGAGCTCGGCCATGATTTTCCTCGGTGCCTGCATGTGCATCACCGCCTTCCCCATGCTGGCGCGCATCATCCATTTCAAGGGACTCGCCGGCACTACCATGGGTACGGTGGCCATCGGTGCAGGGGCCATAGACGATGCCATGGCCTGGTGCCTTCTGGCCGTGGTGCTGGCGAAACTTGAGAACGACTGGTCGCACGCCCTGCTCAACATCGGCGGCGGAATTGGGTTTGTCATCGTAGCCTTTGTGATCATCAAGCCGCTGCTGCACAAGCTGGAGAAATACTTCGTGAAGGATGGCAGCCTCACAGATGGCGGGCTGGTCGTGGGCCTGGCCATGATGTCGCTGGGCGCGTGGTGGACAGATTACATCCACCTTCACGCTGTGTTTGGAGCCTTCGTCATGGGATCGGTCATGCCACGCAGCGTCATGGCACCCGACCTCATCGCACGCATTCAGCCGCTGGCCGTGGCGCTTTTGCTGCCGCTGTTCTTCACTTACTCCGGGTTGAACACCAAGATCGGCCTCATCAACACCCCAACGCTTTGGGCCGTATGCGGGGCTGTGCTGCTGGCTGCCATTCTGGGCAAAGGCGTGGCCTGCTGGCTTGCGGCACGCGCCACGGGTATCAGCAACCGTGAGGCGCTGGGCATTGGCACGCTCATGAATGCACGCGGATTGATGGAACTCATCATCATCAACATCGGTTTGCAGAAGGGCGTCATCACGGAGGGCCTCTTCGCCACGTTGGTCATCATGGCCGTCGTGACCACCCTCATGGCCTCACCCATCTTCGAGCGGCTCGTCGGCACAGGCACATACAAACCGGAATGAACAGCGCACGCCCGCTCCGGGATGTCATCTATTGTGGAGCTCAAAGGCTACACCACTTCAGATTGCATTTGTGGTGCCCCTGTGAGGAGCGATACATTTCCAGACGCGACGAATGTGTGGATTCCTAGGATGGTGCAGAGATGATGGCTTGCCCTCACTGGCAGCGGGGAAGGACCGTCTCTCAGCCGCACTGGATTTGATCGCGCATCGTGGGCCGGACGACTCCGGAGAACTGGAAACCCCAGGTGCCTGGCTGGGCTTCCGCCGTCTCTCTATCCTGGACCTGTCGGAACGTGGACACCAGCCAATGCGATTCGGAGCGGGGCGTTTCACGCTGTTATTCAACGGGGAGATTTACAACTATCGCCAACTGGCAAAAGAACTCCGTCAGCACAAGCTGCTGTCCACGGGTGATGCAGAAGTGCTTGGTGCGCTCCTCCTTGAGTATCCACTGGAGTCCGTTCTCTCCATGCTACGGGGCATGTTTGCCTTCGCCTGGTGGGATGCAGAGCAGCGCTCGCTGGTAGCGGCAAGAGACGGCTTCGGCATCAAGCCCCTCTACTATGCCGAGGACTCCGAGGGGCTTCGATTCGGCTCCGAACTCCGAGCCTTGGCGGCACTGGAAGACAGGAAGCCGCCGGTCAATGCTACGGCCCTCGGACAGTATCTCCGCTACGGCTCGGTCCAGGCTCCGGACACCATTCTTCAAGGCATACGCTGCCTCCCTCCGGGCCACCTGATGCACCGCAGAAACGGACGCACCACGATTCAGTCCTGGTTTGAGCCGCAGTGGTCCGACGAAACGAAATGGATTCGAAGTGAGTCCCAGCAGCAGGCACAAGTGCGAGACGTCGTGCTGAAGAGCATCGAAGCGCATTTGGTGAGCGATGTTCCCGTGGGCGCGTTCTTGAGCGGCGGCCTGGATTCCACTCTCATAGCGGCCTGCATGAAAAAGCTGGGCCAGCACACGGTGAAGGCATTCTCCGTGGGTTATGAAGATGACGTCGGCGTCCCCGATGAGACAGATGCCGCAGAACGCACCGCTAGGCACCTCGGTTGTGAGTTTATCCGAGAGCGCATCACTGCCAATGAAATGGAACGCGATCTGGACATCTACTTTTCCTCGCTTGATCAGCCTACAGGCGACGCATTGAACACCTGGCTTGTCTCCCGCGTGGCAGCCCGAGAGGTGAAGGTGGCACTCAGCGGCCTAGGTGCCGACGAATGGTTTGGCGGATACAACTTTCACCGCCTCCTGCTTCTGGCACAGCGCTCTCCGGCAGCGAAGGCATGCGGGCCGTTTGCCCGCAAGATTGCCACCCTTTTGCCAGACAGCGTCCTCGGACAGCGAGCATGGAAAATTGCCTTCCACGCCATGGGCGGTTTCGGCTCCAACGTGGCCGAAGCGCACGAACGCGGACGCACCGTCATCGATCCTCTCCAAGTGGCCGCCCTGATGGGCAAACCCATGCCTCAACCCACGCACCCCTCCGTGAATGCACACGGCTGGCTCCAGGAACTCCTGCTCAGAGAAACGAAGACCTACCTGACCAATACCCTGCTGCGAGACAACGATGTGACCAGCATGGCACACTCCCTGGAGCTACGCGTGCCGCTGGTGGACCGAGAGGTGTTTGCACTCGCCGGCCGTTTGCCAGACGAAGCCAAACTTAATCTCCGCCAGGGCAAGCGCGCACTCCGCAGCGCCTTTGCCGACTTGCTACCGCCTTGGATAGCGCAGGACACCCAAAAGAAAACGTTCACCCTTCCACTTATGAAGTGGATGCGACAGCCCAAGTGGCGAGCGCGTATCCATGACACCGTGCTCAGTTCTTCCGCACGACTGAACGAACACCTGGCCCCCCGAGAGGTCCGACGCCTCGTGGAAAGGTATGAGTCCGCCTCAGGCAACAGCAAAGCCAGCTGGCACCTCAGTCAGCCGGTGTGGATGCTGCTGGTGCTCGAGGCCTGGTTGCGAAAGAATGTGGCCGCATGAGCCGCCGCATCCTTCAAGTCTTCAACCGCTACCTTCACCCCGGTGGAGAAGAAAAGTCCGTGGACCGCATCTATGCGCACCTGAAGGAGGAAAATGAAGTGACGCGCTGCTTCTTCGACAGCCGAGAATGGACGGGCGCGTCCGCACCCTCACACTTGGAACAGGTGAGACGCATGTTTTACAACCCTGCCAGCAAGGCCGCCTTTGAACAAGCATCCGCGACTCAGCGCACTGAAGTGGCCTTGTTTCACAATCTCTTTCCCGTGGGTTCTCCCTCGCTCTACCACGCCGCGCTCCAGCGTGGACTACCAGTGGTGCAGTTCCTTCACAACTTCCGTCCCTTTAGCGTGAGCGGCACCCTCTATGCCAAAGGCAGGCTCATGCCTGAGGCCCTGCGCGGGCGCTACGCCCGTGAGGTGCTCTCCGGCAGCTGGCAGGGCAGCATCCTGAAATCCGCACTCTTTGCGCTCCTGCTGAAGCGCCTGCATCGCACTGGATGGCTGGCTGCCGTGCATCAGTGGGTGGCCATCTCCGAGTTCATGCGTGATCGCCTCATTGAGGCCGGGGTGCCTTCCGCACACATCACCGCGCTCCGCCACTCATGGGATGCCATGACCGAGCTTCCCCACCGCGAGGACTCAGGAAGTTACCTTTTCCTCGGCAGGCTGGTGGATGTCAAAGGCATCGAGCCGCTGCTGAGCGCATGGCGTGAACTGCGCACTCTCCTGGGCGAAAAGACCCCGACCCTCTTCATCGCTGGCGAAGGTCCGCTGGCGGACCGAATCCAGTCCGAACCCAATCCGAGTGTTCATTTCAAAGGGATGCTTACAGGCACGGCCAAACACGAGGCCCTGCGCACCTGCCGCGCCGTAGTGGTGCCATCCGTGTGGTGGGAACCGCTGGGCCTTGTCGCTTACGAGGCCTACGATCACGGCAAACTTCTCCTCGCCGCCCGGGCTGGTGGTCTCACCGAGCTGGTAACACAAGAGCGGACCGGTCTCTTGCATCACCCTGCAGACGTGGCAGGCCTCGTCCGCGATGTCATAGCCGTTGAAAAAATGACCCCTCAAGAACGATTGCAGATGGGAGACGAGGGCAGAGCTTGGCTGCTAAAAAATGCCAACCCTGCCCAGTGGAAAAAGCAAATGCACGCCATCATCGAGAATGCAGCGACCCGTCATTGAAATTGTGCATCCTCCCTCTACCCTCACGCGAACTCAACTCATCCAAAACCCATGAGCCAACCCACCATCACTGCTTACCTAAAAACCTACTGCGGCTGGAGCGAAGGCGTTCGCGCCATTTTCCGCAAATACGATCTCGCCTACGAAGAGAAGGACATCATCAAGAACCCCGCCTTCCGCTGGGAGATGGAGCAGAAAAGCGGACAGCCCCTTTCGCCATGCGTCGAGGTCAACGGTGTCATGCTGCCAGACATCAGCGGCGAAGAAGTGGAAGCCTACTTGATTCAAAATGGCCTCGTCCAGTCCAGCGATGCGGCCCCGGATGCACCCATCAACTCCGCCTGTTCCGACGAGCAGCACGCAGCCATGGCCCGCGGAGAAATAGCCAAAGTAAAGTTCGTGAACTGACGCTGCCAAGTGTGACCGCAGGAAAACTCATCACCGCGGCCGTCCTCCTCTGCTGCGTCGGCCGGGCGTCTGAGTGGAGCTATCTCGAGAATGACCACCTGCGCATCGGCGTCAACCTGACTGCTGGCGGCAGCATAGGCTGGCTGTCTGCCGCTGGTAGTGATGTCAACGTATTGAACACATACGATGAGGGTCGCTACGTACAGCAGTCCTACTACGGGGACGAAGACGGCTCTGACTGGAACGGAAAACCATGGCGTTACAACCCAGTGCAGGGCGGCTCCTGGAAGGGTGTGCCTGCTGAAGTCATTCAAAAGAATGCCGGTGACCGTGAAATCTACGTCAAGACCAAACCTCGACACTGGGCCACCGGTGCGCTGGTGGAAGAGCTGATTATGGAAGAGTGGGTCACCCTGGAGGGCGATCTGGCTCGCATCCGCTTCAAAATGAAATACAACGGTGATAAGGCCCATGCACCGAGGCATCAAGAACTCCCCGCCGTCTTCGTGCAGCCGCAGTATGACCGCCTCATTTACTGCGACTCGGATCAGCGGCCCTGGACCGGCGCACCGTTGCGCACCCGAACACCCGGCTTTCCCAATGAGTCGGCACACTTCAGCGAGCCATGGTGTGCCTGGGTGGATGAACATGGGAAAGGTGTGGGCATCCACTTCCCTCATGCCAAGAAAGCCACCTGCTACCGCTTCCGGGGCGGAGGAAAGTCAGACTGCTCGTACATCGCGCCCGTGCAGACCTTCGCCCTCACCCCGGGACTCGAGTTCGAATACGAAGTGACGCTGGCACTGGGTACCACTGACCAACTGAGGGCCAAATTCTTCAAGCTCTCCGAAGCAACGAAACAAAGGGACGACCTCCCACGTTCACCCGCGCCATGAAGCCCCGATTCCCACTTCTTCAAAGCCTCGTTATCCTCTGCCTGGCGGCTACCAGCGCACTTGCCGCCCTGCAAGGCAGTCGCCCGAACATCATCTTCGTTATCACGGATGACCAAGGCTATGGAGACCTCTCCGTTCACGGAAATCCCGTACTCAAGACCCCGCACCTGGACAAGATGCACGGCGAGAGCGTGCGATTCAACAACTGGCACAACAGCCCCACCTGCTCACCCACACGTGCTGCCCTGCTCACCGGACGGCACGAGTTTCGCAACGGCGTCACCCACACTATCCTCGAGCGCGAGCGTCTTGACCCCAAGGCGACCACCATCGCTCAAGTGCTCAAAGCAGCCGGTTACCACACAGGCATCTTCGGCAAGTGGCACCTCGGAGATGAAGAGGAATACCGTCCCAACCGCCGTGGCTTCGACGAGCAGTTCATCCACGGCGGCGGCGGTATAGGCCAGTCCTACCCTGGAAGCTGCGGAGACGCGCCGGGCAATACCTACTTTGACCCCGCCATCCTCCACAACGACAAGTTCGTGAAGACCAAAGGTTACTGCACAGACATCTTCTTCCAGCAGGCGACAAGCTGGATGGAAGGGAAAAAAGCCAGCGGTCAGCCCTTCTTCTGCTGGATCGCCACCAACGCACCGCACGCACCCTACATCGCCCGGCCGGAGGACAAGAAACTCTATGAAGGCAAAGGCCTCACCGAGGAGGTCGAGCACTTCTTCGGCATGCTGCACAACATCGACGAAAACATGGGCCGCCTCTCTGCGAAACTCGACGAATGGGGCATCTCCAAAAACACCCTGCTCGTCTTCATGAACGACAACGGCGGCACCGCAGGGGTAAAAGTCTTCAACGCCGGGATGCGAGGCTCCAAAGGCTCCCCATGGCTCGGCGGCACGCGTGCCATCAGCTTCTGGCGCTGGCCAGGAACGCTGAAACCGGGCCAGTCCGATGCGCTCACCGCCCACATTGACTTCTTCCGCACCGCCGCAGAGATAGCCGGCGCGCCCCTCACCGATGCGCTGCTGGATCAGTCTGCGGAAGGCCGTAGTCTCATTCCCCTACTTCAGAATCCCAAAGCCGAGTGGCGTGACCGTTTTCTCTTCAGCCAGACCGGCAGATGGAGAAAGGGCTCCAACCCAGACGAAGCCAAGGGCGTAAGCGCCTGCGTGCGCAACACCCAATACACCCTCGTGCGCGAAGGTGCGCCAAATGCCGAATGGCAGCTCTTTGACGTCACCAAGGATCCCGCGCAGAGCCAGGACATCTCCGCAGCGCACCCAGAGATCGTCCAAGTGCTCAAGGAGGAATACGACGCCTGG
This sequence comes from uncultured Verrucomicrobiaceae bacterium, assembly GCA_964538625.1. Lineage (GTDB taxonomy): Bacteria > Verrucomicrobiota > Verrucomicrobiia > Verrucomicrobiales > Verrucomicrobiaceae > JAEUHM01. The sequence goes on along the minus strand of CAZIGH010000078.1, from coordinate 2,586 downwards.
TGGACATCACTCAAAGGCCAGTATGACATCCACGAGCAAGCCATAGGACCCAAGTTGAACCCTTTTGCGGAACTCTACTGGAAACAGTTCGGCGGAGGCCCCACGCCGGAAGATCTCCAGCGCATGGATCCCCAGCGCGCATTCACCTTTGAAGCTTCACGGGCAAAGGGCAAAGGCAAAAAAGGCGAAGCCAAAGGCGGGAAGTAGCATCGCTTCTCATCCCACCTATCTTCTGCCTTGAATCTTGCCCATCCGTGTCTTCTGATGCGGGCATGGGTTCATTGGTTGTTCAGCCGAGGTCAAGATTGTTTCACGGGCATGAGTGGGTGTACGGCACGGAGGTCAAGGCGCGCTCCGGCGAGCCTCAACCTGGGGACATCGTCACGCTCAAGGACGTGCGCGGCAGACCACTCGGAAGTGCCATCTACAATCCCAAGTCCCAAATCATCGCCAGGCGCTTCTCCTACCGCCGGCAAGAGCTGGACGGTGAGTTCTTCCACCGCCGCATCGAACGCGCGTGGCGGCTGCGGCAGACCATGGACATCGACACCACACTCTGCCGCGTCGTCTGGAGCGAGTCAGACGGACTGCCAGGCCTCATCGTAGATCGCTACGGAGACCATGTGGTCATTCAGACCCTGACACTGGCCATGGACCAACGCATCATGCTCATAAAGGAAGCCCTGGTCTCCGTGCTCGGATGCAAAACCATCACCGCACGCAACGAAGTAGCGGTGCGCAAGGCCGAGGGCATGGAGTGTGGCAAAGAAATGCTGCTCGGCGAGCAGCCTCCCCCCTTCGCTCTCAGCACCCGAGGCATGACCTTCCAGGTGGATGTGTGGGATGGGCAAAAAACCGGACTTTACCTGGACCAGTTAGACAACTATGCCGCTGTGGCCAAGCTGGCGAAGGGGAAACGCGTCATGGATTGCTTCTGCAACCAAGGCGGTTTCGCCCAGGCCGCCGCACTCGCCGGAGCATCCGAAGTGGTGGGAGTGGATGCCAGCGAGGGAGCACTTTCCTCCGCTGCAAAGAACGCCACCACAGCAGGGCTGACTATCCGCTGGCAGGAGGGAAATGTCTTTGATCTACTCAAGGAAGCTGAGACCAAGGGGGAAAAGCAAGACCTCATTATACTGGATCCCCCATCATTCACGAAAACCAAGCAATCGGTAAAAGACGCACTTCGTGGTTACAAAGAGATCCATCTCCGCGCCCTGAAGATGTTGGAGCCTGGCGGCATCTTGGCCACGTTCAGCTGCTCCCACCATATTAGCACGGGAGAGTTCTACCACATGATCGGAGACGCAGCCGTGGATGCGCGGCGGAAGCTGCGCCTGGTGGAAAGCTATCATCAACGGAGGGATCACCCCATCATTTTAGGCATGCCAGAGACAGAATACCTCCGTGGTTATGCGTTTGAAGTGGTGGGTGGGTGGTAGCCCGCAGCGTTTCGTTGTCCCATGAAGTCGCGTTTCCTCCAGTTTCAGAAAACGGGTGATCCCGAAGAAGTCATCGAATCCGGCGAGCGAGAACTCCGTCCCCTGAAGCCGGGCGAGGTCCGCGTAGCCATGCGTTACGCGCCAGTCAACCCCGCAGACTTGAACTACATGGAGGGTACCTATGCCCGCACCGCTCACCCACCGGCCATTCCCGGACACGAAGGCGTGGGAGAGGTAGTGGAAGTGGCAGGCGAAGTGCATTCACTTGCCGTGGGAGACATCGTCATTCCTCTGCTGGGCGCAGGCTGCTGGGCGGAACACCTAACCGCAGAGGAACAGTTCTTTGCCAAGCTGCCCTCAGACATCGACCTTCTCCAAGCCTCCATGCTCAGAGTAAATCCAGTCACGGCTTGGCGGCTGCTTGAAGGCTACGTGACCTTGCGACCTGGTGCATGGGTAGCCCAAAATGCCGGGAACTCTGGTGTCGGCCGTGCTGTTATCCAAATCGCACGCCAGCTCGGCTTCCGCACGGTGAGTTTCGTGCGCCGAAAGGAACTCGTGGCAGAACTGGAAAACCTCGGTGCGGATCTCGTGTTCATGGACGACGAAGAAGGCATCTCCTTGGCCAAAGCCGCACTCAAAGGGCGAGAACCCCTGCTCGCCGGCAATGCCGTCGGCGGAGACAGCGCCATCCGGCTCATGGACCTGCTGGCACCAGGCGGCACGCTGGTCACATACGGTGCCATGAGCCGACGCAGCCTGAAGGTGCCCAACAAGTTCCTCATCTTCAAGAACCTCCAGCTTTCTGGAATGTGGATCACCCGTTGGCTGGAGCACGCGACTCCAGGTGAACTCTTCGACGTTCTGCACCCGCTCGTGGAGATGGTGCAGAAAGGCAGGCTCATCACCGCAGTGGATCAAGTCTTTCCAATGCAGGAATGCAAAGCCGCCATGGCCCGTGCGAAAGCGAGCGCTCGCTCAGGCAAAGTGCTGCTCAAGCTGGGCTAAGAGCGGCGGGAGAAGTCTCACGACTTCTTCCACGCAAACCCCAGAACCATAGAAGCAAACGTCAGTTTGTCCCCCCAAGCTCACGTCCACCGCTCATCCTCAGCGCACTCGATCCCGCCCAGTGAAGTCTCACGAC
>CAZIGH010000077.1:0-13671 GCA_964538625.1 uncultured Verrucomicrobiaceae bacterium | reverse complement strand
CTGAACTTTTGCAGGGGGCTGCCTGCGGGGACGGACTTGCGCTCAGCCATGGACGGGTATGGGCGCTTTCTGAAGGGCAGTGAACCGCCGCTGGAGGAGTGGAAGCTAGAGCAGGTGAGGGAGGCGCTGCGGTTGTTTCAGAAAGGAATCAATGGCTGGAGGATCCATGAGCCTGATGCGGAGGATGGTGTGAAGGTGGACTTCCGTGTGAGGACGCAGGGGAAAGTTCAAGATGTGGACATGCAAGACTCAGCGTACCAGAGAGAAGACCCGAACTGCGGGAGGGAGGCACCTGCTGCAAACAGTTGCTTCTCTCCTATGCTCCATGCCGGGGAACAAGTGAGCCTACTGCTGGAGAGGGCGGAGGGGATGATGAAGGTGCGGCGGTTTGCGCGACGGACTGTGGAGACATATCTGGGGTGGATGAGGAGATTCCTGGGCTGGGCAGGGGAGAGGGGCATGGAGCCGACATCCACAGCGGCAGTGCAGGGATTTCTTACTTGGTTGGCGGTGGAGCGGAAGGTCAGCGCGTCCACTCAAAACCAGGCATTGAGTGCGGTCATTTATTTGACGGGTGAGGTGCTGGGTGTTGAGGTGGAGGGCATCGATGCAGTGCGAGCAAAACGCTCTCGGCATCTACCTGTGGTGCTGAGCCGGGGGGAGGTGAGACGCCTGTTGGCGGTCGCTGAAGGGACTACGGGGCTGATGCTGCGGCTGATGTATGGCACGGGCTTAAGGCTGATGGAGTGCATCAGGCTGCGGGTGAAGGATGTGGATTTTGACCGGGGTGTGATCTCGGTGCGGGGTGGCGAGGGGGATAAGGATCGGCAGGTGATGCTGCCAAAAGCGATGTTGGGTGTGCTGGCGGAGCACAAGGAGAGGCTTCGGGTGCTGTGGGCGGCGGATCGTGAGGCTGGGCTACCGGGCGTGTGGTTGCCAGAGGCGTTATCTGTGAAGTATCCCAATGCTGGGAAGGAGCTGGCGTGGCAATGGTTCTTCCCGTCCAAACAAATCTGCAAAGATCCTGAGTCCGGCGTGCTGCGGCGGCACCACTTGCATGAGAAGGCTCTGGGGCAGGCGATGCAGACGGCGCTGAAGCGGGCGGGCATAACCAAGAAGGCTGGATGCCACACGCTGCGGCACACATTTGCCACGCACCTGCTGGAAGGAGGGACGGACATCCGCAAGGTGCAGGACTTGCTGGGGCACCAGAGTGTGGAGACGACGCAGATCTACACCCACCTGGCGGAGGGTGCGGCGGTGGGGGCGCTGAGTCCGCTGGATGACTTGTGAGGCGCGGGGAACTACGCAGGTGTTTTTGGTGGTTGGCACGGCTAAAGGTGGGCACCTGTTGAATAACCCCTGACTGGTGTTCATGGGCTTCCATTTGTGGTTCCGTTGGACGTGGGTTCTGGCTTTCGCTGCATGAACGGGTTGATAGCCGCACTCTCGGTGATGAGGAGCAGGACGTCTGGGAGAGCTTGATCCCGCCGTCGGCATGCGCTTTGCTGGACGGCGGCAGGTTATGCGTGTGCTTTCTTTCTTTCTCATGAGTGGTGTCGTCCTTGCGCAGTCGTCGTTGAAGTATCCGGAGTCGAAGAAGCAGAATGTCGTGGAGGCCTACCACGGTGTGCGTGTGGAGGATCCCTATCGCTGGTTGGAGGATGACAACTCTTCTGAAACGAAGGCATGGGTGAAGGCGCAGAATGAGGTGACGTTCGGCTGGCTGAAGTCCATTCCGGAGCGGGAGCGGATCAAAACCCGCCTTTCCAAGCTCTGGAACTATGAGCGTTTCGGGATGCCCTGGGAGAAGGGCGGGCGTTACTTCTTTCACCGCAACTCTGGCCTGCAGAACCAGAGTGTGCTGTATGTGGCTGACGCTCTGGATGCGGAGCCGCGCGTCTTGATAGATCCCAATACGTTCTCTGAGGACGGCACGGTGTCTCTGACCGCTAGTGCGGTTAGCGACGACGGGAGGCGCATCCTATATGGGACGTCAAAGGCTGGCAGCGACTGGCAGGAGTATCGTGTGCGGGACATTGATACTGGCGAGGATCTGCCTGACCTCGTGGAGTGGGTGAAGTTTTCTGGTGCGTCGTGGGCCAAGGACGGAAGCGGCTTCTACTACAGTCGTTACCCAAAGCCGCCGAAGGGCGAGAAGCTCACAGGCAGCAACAAAAACCACTCTCTATATTTTCACAAGCTGGGCACGGTGCAGGCTGAGGACCAGCTCGTATATGCCCGGCCGGACAGACCGGACTGGGGTGTGCACGGGTTTGTTACAGATGACGGGGCCTACCTGGGTCTGAATCTCACCAAGGGCACGGACCCGCGGAATAGGTTCTTCTACAAGGAGCTTGGTAGGCTAGGGGCGGATGTCATCGAGCTCTTGCCGGACTTTGATGCGGACTACGGATTCATCGACAACATAGGCAGTGTCTTTTACTTCCAGACGAACTTGAATGCGCCGAAGTATCGCGTCATCGCCATCGACGTGTCGAAACCGCAGCGCGAGCACTGGAAGGAAATCATTCCTGAAGGCCCGCATAAACTGGAGTCCACCAGCCTAGTAGGCGGTCAGCTCATCTGCGAGTATTTGAAGGATGCCAGTTCGGCGGTGCGCTGCCATGATCTGGAGGGGAAGCTGATCCGTGGGGTGGAACTACCCGGTATCGGCAGCGTGGGGGGCTTTGGTGGGAGGCGCGAGGACAAGGAGACTTTCTACGCGTTCAGCAGCTTTACCCAGCCGTCGTCCATCTACCGGTATGAGATCGCCAGTGGAAAGAGCACGCTTTGGAAGCGTCCGGAGGTGGAGTTTGCGAGCGAGGCTTATGAGACGAAGCAGCTTTTTGTAACAAGCAAGGACGGCACCAGGGTGCCTGTGTTCGTGGTGGGGAAGAGGGATTTTGAGAAAACCGGACCACACCCTTGCCTGCTGTATGGGTATGGCGGGTTCGACATCAGCCTGACGCCCTCGTTCTCCATAGCACGTGCGGTGTGGATGGAGATGGGTGGCGTGTTCGCCATGGCGAACTTACGCGGCGGTGGTGAGTATGGTCAGGAGTGGCATGAGGCGGGTACGAAGCTGAGGAAGCAGAATGTGTTCGATGACTTCATAGCGGCAGCGGAAGGGTTGATTGAGCGCGGCATCACGACGTCACCCCAGCTCGCTATTCAGGGCGGGAGCAATGGGGGGCTGCTGGTGGGTGCGTGCATGGTGCAGCGTCCGGAGTTGTTTGGTGCGGCGCTGCCTGCTGTCGGAGTCATGGACATGCTGCGCTTTCATAAGTTCACGATCGGTTGGGCCTGGACCAGTGACTACGGCAGCAGTGAGAAGGCGGATGAGTTCAAGGCGCTGTATGCCTATTCTCCTCTGCACAACTTGAAGCCCGGCGTCCGCTACCCGGCTACACTGGTGACTACGGCGGATCATGATGATCGTGTGGTGCCTGCGCACAGCTTCAAGTTCGCTGCGAGGTTGCAGGAGTGCCAGGCTGCTGATGGACCGCCGGTGCTCATCCGTATTGAGACCAGCGCTGGTCACGGAGCGGGGACGTCACTGAGCAAGGTCATCGACGAAACGGCAGACGAGTGGGCGTTCCTGGTGAAGGTGCTGGGGTTTGAGCCGCAGCTTGCGGGGGAGGGAACTGGCGTGAGATAACGCCCGGGGAAGGTGGAACGTTGCTCAGGTCGTCGCGGGTGCAGGGGCGTCCACCCACTTGCCGTGCTCTTTGATGAGATCCACAAGGCGCTCCACAGCTTCGGCTTCAGGGATGTTGAACTTCACCGGCTGTTTGCCGATGTAGAGGTTGATTTTGTTCGGCGCACCACCCACGTAGCCGAAGTCCGCATCTGCCATCTCGCCGGGTCCATTGACGATGCAGCCCATGATGGCGATCTTTACGCCCTTGAGATGACTGGTAGCTGCCTTGATCCGTGCTGTGGTGGTTTGCAGGTCGAAGAGGGTGCGCCCGCAGCTGGGGCAGGCTACGTAGTCCGTCTTGAAGATGCGCGCGCCTGCGGCTTGCAGGATGTTGAAGGAGAGCCGCATGGCCTGGCCGGGCGCTTCTTCACCCTGCACTAGGATGGCATCTCCTATGCCGTCGCAGATGAGGCTGCCGAGGTTTGACGCAGAGGTGATGAGCGTGGGCAGGAAGTCCTGCGTCTCGGCGCTCGGATGCAGCGTGTCCTTGAGAATGATGGGGTGACGTGCGTCCACCCTGCTGGCGAGCAGGCGGTATGCTGGGATGACCGGGAGATCCAGCCCGTCCCTTACGGCGACGGGCGTGGCCTCGGCTTGCGCGTTGAGCGCTGCCACTGCTGTTTCGTCGCGGGGATCTATCTCCAGCACGCCAGAGGTCTCGAAGATGAAGTCCGGCTTGAAGTCGCCCATGGCATCCAGTTTGTGAGCGATCTTGCCATGGTTCGTCTGCCGTATGGCGACTTGGATGACGTTTTCGCCGCCCATGCCGTTGACCGGTGTGCTTGCGCGGCGGTTGTAACTGAAGGGGTCCCAAGCCGGGAACGCGGGGTTTATCTCGTAGCTGCTGGTGGACGCAGTGCATTGCTTCACGAGTTCGCGAGCTACGGGGATTTCATGCACGCTGTCCTCGGTGAGGGAAACACGCACGGTATCGCCCACGCCATCTTTGAGCAGCGAGCCGATGCCGATGGCGCTCTTGATGCGTCCGTCTTCTCCATCACCTGCTTCCGTGACGCCAAGATGAATGGGGTAGTTCCAATCTGCACCTTCCTGGTAAAGACGTGCGACGAGGAGGCGATAGGCCTCGATCATCACCTTCGGGTTGCTGGACTTCATGCTGAAGATGAAGTCATGATAGCCGTTGTCTCGTGCGATGCGCGCGAACTCCAGTGCACTCTCCACCATGCCCAGGGGTGTGTCGCCATAACGGTTCATGATGCGGTCACTCAGCGAGCCGTGGTTGGTGCCGATGCGCATGGCGATGCCGCGCTGCTGGCAGAGCTTGACCAGGGGTGTGAAGCGCTCCCGGATGCGCTCTAGTTCGGCAGCGTACTGCTCGTCGGTATATTCGATGATCTTGAACTTTTTGCTATCGGCGTAGTTCCCGGGGTTGATGCGCACCTTGTCCACCCACTTGGCGGCCTCCATCGCGGCTTCCGGTTTGAAGTGGATGTCCGCCACGATGGGTACCGTGCAGCCTCGGGCGCGCAAGCCGGCTACGATGTGCTGCAAGTTCGCAGCATCCTTCACTGTGGGAGCCGTGATGCGCACGATCTCACAACCCACCGCCGCCAAGTCGAGCGTCTGCTGGATGCACTTCTCCGTGTCCATGGTGTCGCAAGTGAGCATGGACTGGACGCGGATAGGATTGTCACCGCCCACCCCTACACCGCCCACCATGACGGCACGTGAGACGCGGCGCTGATAGCGAAACAAGTCAGGACAGTAGGCAAGGTCGGAACCGTGGGAACTCATGGGCCGAGTAGCATAACGAGGAAACGGCGGGCGTCATCTGGGAGGTTTGTGGAAGCTGGGGTGAGGCTCGCACATCCAGCCAAAGTGGGAGATGGCCCACGCCCTTCACGTCTCGCAAGGTACCGTACGGCACAGCGTGTCGAACTGTCGCCGAATCGAATCCACCGTGCGCCCATCCAGCACTGGCCTGCCGAAGAGCAGGGAGGGGAACTGCTTTGGATTCACTACCGCCAGTGCTCCGTAGCCTGCGCCCTCCACCTGCCAGCCCGGTAGCGCCAGGACCGGTTGCACGGGCACCGCCACACCCAGGCGCTCGTGCAAGTACGTCTGCACCCGCTCAGCATGAGCAGTCGCTTCTCGCGGTGACTCCGCATCCACGTGGCCTGCCGGCCACTGCAATGCGACGCCGTTAAACGCCACCTTTTCGGTCGTCTGCTTGTCAGGCTCCGCCGTCTTCTCATGCGTGCGTGTCTCGATGGCATAGACCCCGGTGGGACCCACCACCAGATGATCAATGTGGTACTGCTTTTGAGGTCCCGGAACCACTGCATCATGGAAGACATGGAATCCCCCTCCGGCGGCAGTCTGGAGCTGGTCAGCCACCAAGCGCTCCGCGCGCATATCCGCCCTCAGCTTCCGCTGCTCTTTCACGAGCTCCAGGATGCGCCAGCTGCGGTAGGCTATGCTCACGACACAACCGGTGCCGATGAGGCACAGCAGCACCACACGCGTGGCTCCAGACGGCAGTGCCATCACGATGAGGGCCGGTATGCCCGCCACGAGCAGCGGCACGCACAGTGCATCCAGCAGCTCCATCTGCAACTTATCGCGCACCTGCTCCAGCCGTTCCCAGCGGCCCTCGCCCGGCAGGCGCAGCATCCTCGTCTCGCGCCCACCCCCGACCGTACGCTTCGCAAGGCGTTTCATAAGCAGGCTAAGCATCCCGTCAAAGAGGACGACTGTGGCAAGAAGAAGCACGACAAAGGTGAACTGAGCGACGAGGGACATGAGAGGGGAGGGAGAGTTGTAACAATGAAGTGCGTTAATCGAGCTTAGGCACCATCGAACTGAACAAATCTCAACCCGTTACCGGGACGACCGCAAGCACTTCCGCTCTTGGTTAACAGCCCCCGCCGGTCAACCAAAGCTGACGTTTTTGAGCCGGTGAAAACTAGGGTTTTCCATTCTCGTCGCACCCATGATCGCACGCTTCATCTGCGCAAATCACCTCCGCCGACCCCATGTGAACCGGCATTGGAAAAGCACAGATTCACAACCCTTGTGCCACAGCATCTTTGCTGCCCGCTTACACCACTTCACACCTGCTCTCCCCACGCACGCAAGGCGCTCACATTTGAGCAAACAAGACGCAGTCTTGGGAGCGGCCATTTTGGGGCCCCAGGGCGAGTGCGTGCAACGGCCGTTTAAGATAGGGTGAAACCCGTATCTCCCGAGCCGATTCGTGAAGATGGCTGTTCGCTCACATCCCAAGGATCCGCAGATGCCCTGCACGATACCTGCTTTCACCAGCGTAGCCTCTGCACCTCCAAACCCCCTTTCCCAAAACGACTCTGAAATGCCGAACCGGCTCATCTCCTTCGTTCCCGTCTTGTATTTTCCCATCGCTTCAGCAGCCGCTGCGCCACCTGCCGACTGGTCGCAGATTCGTGAGTCTCTGAGGGCTACATGTTATGACTGCCACAATGCGAAAAAGACCAAGGGTGGTGTGGACCTGGAGACGCTGAAAGAGGACCCGGCGCTGGAAAGCAACTTCGCGCTCTGGGACAAGGTAAAGGAAGTGGTGGAACACGGAGACATGCCTCCTGAAGATGCAGATCAGCTGATGCCAGTGGAGAAGAAGGCACTGGTGATCTGGCTGAACCGGGAACTGGAGGCCGTGGCACAACGCAACGCAGGTGATCCCAGTCCCGTGACACTGAGGCGACTCACCAATGCAGAGTATGACTACACCGTTCGCGACCTGACCGGTCATGACTACGGCATTGCAAAGGAGTTCCAGCCTGACGGCGGAGGTGGAGAGGGTTTCTCCAACATAGGGGACGTGCTCTTCACCAGCCCGCAGCAGCTTGACAAATACCTCGCCGCAGCCCGCAAACTGGCCGATCACGCCACCGTGATGCCAGGCACCGGCATCGTATTTCACGCGCAGCGCGTCGGCCTGCGCGGACCGGACCAGCTCAAGGGACAAGCCGAGCAGGGGCTGTATGTTTTTCTTCAAAAAATGGCGTTGCCGCATCTTCCAAAAGATGGGGAGGACTTCCGGGAGGCGGACTACATGTTGGCCTGCTGGAAGTGGAAACACCGTGAACAAACCGGCGCATCGTCACTCGAAGCGCTGGCTCGGGAGAGTGGACTGCGACTGCCATTTCTTGAAAACTGGTGGCGCCTGCTCGAGAGGGATGATGGCAAGTCGCGCTATCTGAGCCTCACTACGCTGCCCTGGCGTGCGCTTCCTGGACCAGATCCAACAAGGCCGAAGGAAGTTCCTGCGGCAGTGTTGGAAGGCGTCAAGGCCATTCAGGTCCAGCGCCGCTCATGGGATAATGGCAAGAAGGCAGGGGAAGGCGTGCAGCGTCGTCAGCAGGACTCAGACGGACTGCATCCATACCGCATCGAACGGAGGGTGGAGGGCGCTTCTGAAGTGCATTTGGTGTTCGGAGACCTGGGTGATGGAAATGCCGGAGATCATGTCATCGTGGGCGAGCCCAATCTGCGGATAGCTGGGAAGAACTATCCCATGACCGAGGCCATCAAGCGGCAGATAGACCGGGATAGAAAGCAACTGGCCGCCGCTGGAGCAGATGCTGCCGAAACGGAAAGGCTCACCAAGCGAATCCAGCGCATGGAAAGCGCACTTGGCAAGTTCTCCAAAGACAAGGACGGCCCCATGATCATCGGCCAAGCTCCGCTAATTGTGACGATGCCACTGCCGGAGGGAGCCACGGACATCGTCGCAACGGGAAGACTCGACATGCAAAAGCCAGACGTGGACGCCGCCACGGTGCAGTGGACGTTTGCAACGGGCAATCCGCCTGATCCAAAGCAAATCATCCCAGGTGTGCTCACCGTCTGGAAGCGCGGCACCGAGGCGCATCGCCGGACCATGCGGGAGTTCGACATCATGAAAGAGGCCTTCCCCGACGTGCTCGAGAGGCGACTCGAAAACGTGGCGGACAACATGTATCGCAGCGAGCCCGGCCGCGGGGTGTATTACCTCAGCAACGATCAACTGCGAACCGTATTGAGTTCCGATGAAGCACGCAGGCTGGAAGACATGCGCACCGACTACGACTACGTGACCCGGCGCAACATTGACCAAAAGACTCGGGATGACTGGGACCGTCTCCTGCTTGAGAAGCTTCATCACTTCGCAGACCAAGCTTGGCGACGACCCACCACGCAGGCGGAGCGGGAAGACCTTTCGAAACTCTACCATGAGGGAGTCACCAAGGGCCTCGACCGCGAGACTGCAGCGCGAGAAGTCATCACGAGGGTGCTCGTCTCGCCGCACTTCCTTTTCAAAATGGAGTCCACCCTGCCAGAGCCTCCGCCGGGCACGAAGGATCATCCGGTGAACCCCTGGGAGCTGGCATCCCGGCTGAGCTACTTCCTCTGGTCCTCCCAGCCCGACTCGGAGCTCCGCAAGACCGCCGCTGATGGCAGCCTGCTGAAGCCTGAAGTGCGCGACGCACAGGTGAGACGAATGCTGAAGAGTCCGCGAGCCGTTGCACTGGCCCGAGAGTTCGCTGGCCAGTGGCTGGAGTTTGATGGATTTCAAAAACACAGCGCGGTGGACGGCACCAAGTTTCCGAGCTTTAACAACCAACTGCGGGATGATATGTACGCGGAGACAGTAGCCTTCTTAGCCTACCTCATTCGCGAGGACCGCCCCGTGATGGAGATCCTCACAGCAGACTACACCTTCCTTAACGAGCGACTCGCCGCGCACTACGGCGTGCCCGGCATAGAGGGAGACCAACTGCGAAAGGTCAATGCCTCACCTCACCAACGCGGCGGTCTCCTCGGCATGGGCAGCATCCTCACCAAGACCTCTCGTTCCCACCGCACCAGTCCGGTGCTGCGAGGGAACTGGCTCCTCACGGCAGTGCTGGGTACTCCCGTACCGCCACCTCCGCCAGACGTTCCCGAGTTACCGGAACACGCAGAGAAACCTGCCACCGTCCGCGAGATGCTGGAGCGCCACCGGGACAACAAGGCATGCTCGGGCTGCCACGACCGCATCGACCCTCTCGGATTCGCTCTGGAAAACTTCGACGCCATCGGGCGCTTCCGTGAGAAAGACGACAACGGTCTGCCACTGGATGTCAGCGCTCAAGTGAAGGGCAGCGCCATCTTCAGCGGCGTAGAAGGGCTACGGAACTACCTGAAGGCCAGCGAGGACACCTTTCTCACCCAGTTCAGCCGCAAGCTGCTTGGGTTTGCCCTGGGACGCCAAGTGTTACCCAGTGACAAGCCACTGCTCACTCAAATGCGCGGGCAGCTCAAGGCAAACCAAGGAAAGCCCTCAAGCGCCGTGCTGGAGGTCATCAACAGTCGCCAGTTCCTGCACAGGCGTGTCGAATGATAGACCACCCACGAAGGCGCGTTACCACCCATTCATGATCCACCTTCGCCGCCTCCTCCTGCTGGCTCTCTTTGGCTCCACGGCCGCGCTGGCCGAAACCCCAAAGGATAAGCCCTGGCCGCCACCACAACCGACCAGGCACGACTACGGCCGCTGGGAAAAAGCCATCTCCGCCTTCGAACAAGCTGACAAAGAAACCCCTCCTCCCAAAGGCGCGGTGCTCTTTGTCGGCTCATCTACCATCGTTCGCTGGAAGACCCTGAAAGAGGACTTCCCAGGAGTCACGGTGCTCAATCGGGGCTTCGGCGGCAATCAGATCAAGGACTCCACCCACTTCGCCGAGCGCATGATCTTTCCCTACGAGCCATCCATGATCGTGCTGCGAGCCGGCGGGAACGACATCAACGCAGGCTGGCCGGCGGAGACCGTTTTTGAGGACTTCAAAAAGTTCGTCGCCAAAGTCCGCACTCGTTTGCCGAGCGTCCCCATCATCTACATCGGCCTCAGCCCCACCGTAAAGCGCGAGGAGCAGATTGCCGAGGGCAATAAGCTCAACGACTTCATCGCCGCATACGCAAAGAAAGAACCCGGAGTGCATTACATCGATACCCGCACCTCCACCCTGGATGCCGCCGGCAAGCCAAGAGCCGATCTTCACGTAGCCGACATGCTTCACTACAACGAGGAAGGATACAAAATCCTCACCGAACTGGTCCGCCCAGTCGTCATGAAGCTGCTCAAACAACCGGCTCAATAGCCACGCTGCCGAGCCGCTTCAAACAAGAGTACCGCCGCCGCAGAAGCCACATTCAGAGACTCAACCGGCGGTCGCATAGGAATGCGCACTCGCACGTCACAACCCGCAAGCGCCTCCGCCGACACTCCATTTGCCTCGTTCCCGAGAATCAGCAGCGTGGGCCTACCCCAGATCACAGCCGTGTGCTCCACAGCAGCGCCCCCATCCGCCGCCACCTTCTGGAGGCCCGCACTACCTGCCCATCCCAACAATCCTACCACCTCGGTGCAACGGATCAGCGGCAAACGAAACGCCGAACCCATGGCCGAACGCAACACCTTCGGCGAAAACACATCCGCCGTCCCGGGAAGTGAAACCAAAGCCGTCGCCCCCGCCGCCTCAGCCGTACGGATGATAGTGCCCACATTCCCCGGATCCTGAACCGCATCCAAAGCCACCACCAGAGCAGGTTCAGTCAAAGACAGGGTCTCCAGCGAACACGCTGAGGGACGTTGAGCAATCGCAAGGATACCCTGAGGGTGCACCGTGTCAGAAATGGCCCTCATCACCGCCCGGCTCGCAGCCATACACTCCACCCCTGCGGAGCCCAGAAGTTCGAGAACCTTCATCGACCTGGCACTCGGATTTTCAGCGTAGAACACCCGCACTACCCGCAAACCACTCGAGACAAGCTCCTCGACAAGGCGCTCACCCTCGACCAGCAAAAGATCCCGCTCATCACCAGCACGCACTCGGATGGCATGTTTAACGCGGAGATTGGTGGCGCTGGAAAGCATGTTCGTGATGACTCCAGCGCCGGACAGCCGTCCTGTCAAAACCATTGTAAGCCTCCATTGTGTCGTGCAGCGCCACACTGGTTTTGACCTTGCGCAGAATGGCAGGCGCTTCACGTTCGCCAAGCTGCCCATGCAGCGCACAACACATCACCACGAATGAAAGCCCCCATCAAAGTCGCAGTCACCGGCGCCGCCGGACAGATCGGTTACGCACTCCTCTTCCGAATCGCCTCAGGCGCCATGTTCGGCCCAGATCAGCCCGTCATCCTGCAGCTTATCGAGGCCCCATTTGAAAAGCCCATGCAAGCCCTCGCCGGCGTAGCCATGGAGTTGGATGACTGCGCCTTCCCCCTGCTCAAAGGCATCGTTCAGACCAGTGATCCCGCAGTAGGATTCAAGGACGCCAACTGGTGCCTGCTTGTAGGCGCCAAGCCCCGCGGACCCGGCATGGAGCGCGCAGATCTACTGAAGGACAACGGACGCATCTTCGTCGAACAAGGTCGCATCATCGACGCCGTCGCCGCAGACGACGCCCGCATCGCCGTGGTAGGAAACCCTGCCAATACCAACTGCATGATCGCCGCCTCGCAGGCCAAACGCCTGCCGCCGGAGCGCTTCACTGCCATGGTGCGCCTAGACCAGAACCGGGCACAAACCCAGCTCGCCATCAAAGCCGGAGTCGATCTCACTGAAGTGAAAGACATCTTCATCTACGGAAACCACAGCCCCACCATGTTCCCCTCGTTTGCACACGCCACGATCAGCGGAAGACCTGCCCCAGAAGTCATCAATGACCAAGCATGGCTTCAGGGACCGTTTTGTGAAACCGTTGGCAAGCGCGGCGCAGCCATCATCGCAGCTCGCGGCGCGTCGTCCGCAGCCTCAGCAGCAAATGCACTAGTGGACCACGTTCGTTCGCTCGTCACACCAGGTGCGGTCCACAGCGTCGGTGTGAAGAGCAACGGTCTCTACGGATTCGACCCAGAAGTGTGGGCCGGCATGCCGGTGCGCACCACCACAGCCGGAAGTTATGAAATCATCCCGGGCTACGAAATGGACGAGTTCGCCCAAAGCAAAATCGCCGCGACCAACAAAGAGCTCGCAGACGAAAGAGCCATGGTTCTGGACGTCATCAGTTGAGCACACCCCAGTGTCAGCAGACAGCCCCATGCACGCCCGTGCGTGGGGCTTTGTTTTGCGTCTCACAACAACGCAGTAACATGTTACTGCGCGCTCCAAAACCCCGCCTGATCCGCGTAAGAGTGCGAACAGCTCCCCTCGGCGGCTTCAAAACCGAAGTCGAAGGGTCAAAAAACTGTGAATCACCGTCAAAGCACCCCTGTCACCCCACAAAAAACGCAGAAAACAGAAAAAGCCGGCAGGCTGGAAGGCCCGATTTTTGGGGATTTCAGAGGGGGGAGCGAAGAAAATTCAAAAAAAATGCAGAACGCGTTTGACGAATCAGGGGAGTGATATATTCTCTCTTCCTCGCCAGCCGAAAACGCTGGTGACCGCGGGACAGAGCGACTGTCCGCTTGGTAAAACAGGCGGCAGTTTTTTTATCCCCAGTCGTTGGATCTTTAACAGTAAAAGCAGTGCCAAAACCGAGAGTAAAAACTCGACAAGGCACTTTGAAAACAAAAGCTAAAATGTGCGCTGCAAGCGTAAAGCTCGCAGCCGGTTTGCGAAAGCAAACCAGGTCACTTTAGCTGGTTAACAGCCAGCACAATTATTTTTGGAGAGTTTGATTCTGGCTCAGAACGAACGCTGGCGGCGTGGATAAGACATGCAAGTCGAACGGGATTCGTTGAGTAGCAATACGAGGCGGGTCTAGTGGCGAACGGGTGCGTAACACGTGGATACATTCCGGGAAGCGGGGGATAGCCCAGGGAAACTTGGATTAATACCGCATGTGGTCGAAAGACTAAAGACGGGGATCGAAAGACCTGTCACTTCCTGATTGGTCTGCGGCCTATCAGCTAGTTGGTGAGGTAATGGCTCACCAAGGCTACGACGGGTAGCTGGTCTAAGAGGACGACCAGCCACACTGGAACTGAGACACGGTCCAGACACC
>CAZIGH010000076.1:0-13747 GCA_964538625.1 uncultured Verrucomicrobiaceae bacterium | reverse complement strand
TCCCTACAAAAAGCACTACGTAATCCCCAACCATCAACCTCCCCTGCCTTCTCGCCTTTATCGTATTTTAAGAGGGCCGAAGGGAATGGTGCATCACCCGAGGTGTCCCTCCACCCCACTCGCGCGGCCACGAGACTTCACCTTGCGTCAGCACGGCACTGGTCGATGATGCCCTGCCCTCAAGCCCTCCAATGCCGAAAAAGGCGGCCAAGAAATCTCCACCATCAGCACCGCCGACGTCAGCTCCAAAGACGAGTCGGAAGGGTGCTGCCGTACTTGAACCGGCGCAGCTGGCCAGGCTGGTCGGCAGCAGCACGGCGTTTTCCAAGCGCCTGGAAGCCCATCCGCTGAGATGGCCGCATGTGACTCTGCGGGCGCAGTCCTTTGCCGTCGCGGTCATCGCCCAGGGCCTGAAAGTTCGGCACCCCAAGGCAAGGCTTTGGGTTCTCTGTGATGATGCGAAGCTTCAGGATCAGGTACACGCAGACCTAGCTGTGTGGCAGACGGGATCGGTGAGCTTTCCGAGGATGGCTCACGCTGCGGGTGATGACGCTCTGCCAGACCCAGATGTGGTGGCCGAGCGTCTCGCGGCCCTGACCCGACTGCGAGAAACGGGTGCGGACGCTCCGCGCGCGATCATACTGAGCAGTGCCAGCATGGAAGAGCGCGCACCTGCACTTCGGACGCTGGAGAGGAATCGTCGCTCCTTGAGAACTGGCGCGAAACTCTCCATGGACCGGTTCTGTGAGGAACTCTCCGAGGCCGGGTATGAGCGCGTGGCGCAAGTCACCGAGCGCGGAGAGTTTGCACGTCGTGGCGGCATCCTGGACTTTTTTTCCTGGCAGACAGACGAGCCACTGAGGCTGGAATTCTTTGACGATGAGTTGGAGTCCATCCGGACGTTTGACATTCATGGTCAAGGCAGCATCCAGAAGCTGGACCACGTGACGTTTTTGCTTCGCCTGAGTGAGGAGGACAGCAGTGCTGGCACCGTGCGTGACCACGTATTCGAGGAGGACGTGGTGCTTCACTTGGAGCCGGACCTCAAATCGGTGAATGCCAGTTGGAATGTGATCACTTCCGGCACAACGGAGGTTCAAGTTCCCGAAGACATGGACACCGCCATCTTGGACAACCCGCTGGGCATGTTCGACGCATCGGACTTCGTGATGCATGAGGCAAGGAGGAGGCATTTTCACGCACAGCTCGCCGACTGGAAGAAGGAAGGCTGGCGCACCGTGCTGTTCCTCCACAACGAAGCAGAGCGGGAGCGCTTTCACGAGCTGGTGGAGCCCGCTTTCAGGCCATACGTGGAGACGGTGCTTGGGCTGCTGTATCGTGGATTCGTGGTGCCCTCAGCCAAGCTGGCAGTGCTCACGGGTGCGGAGTTGTTCGGCAGGCACCAGACGCATCGCCGCATTCGAGGCTCCAAGCTGGAGGAAGCTCAGAGTCTGCGGCAGGCACGCGACTTGATCCGTGAGCTGAAGGAGGGCGACCTCGTGGTGCATACGGAATACGGCATAGGACGCTTTGCGGGCATCGAAGTACGCGGCGAAGGAAAGCACCGTGAGGAGGTGCTGGCCATCGGTTAT
Organism: uncultured Verrucomicrobiaceae bacterium; assembly: GCA_964538625.1. GTDB lineage: Bacteria > Verrucomicrobiota > Verrucomicrobiia > Verrucomicrobiales > Verrucomicrobiaceae > JAEUHM01. The sequence goes on along the minus strand of CAZIGH010000076.1, from coordinate 12,155 downwards.
GCCGAGCAGGCCAAGGTGTTCGTGCCCACCTCCGAGGCTCATCTCGTTTCCCGCTACGTAGGGGTGGGAGGCAAAGCCCCACAGCTCAATCGCATCGGCGACGCACGCTGGCAGACGACGAAGAAGAAAGCGGAGCGTGCCGTAGAAGAGTTCGCTGCGAAAATGCTCACCGTAGCCGCCGAGCGACAGTCACTGAAGAGCACGCCACATCCGCCGGACACGCACTGGCAGGCAGAGTTCGAAGGTTCGTTCCTTTATCGGGAAACGCCAGACCAGCTCCGGTGCGTGGAGGAGATCAAGCGTGACATGGAAAGCGAGCGCCCCATGGACCGACTGCTGTGTGCAGACGTGGGCTTTGGAAAAACGGAGGTCGCAATCCGCGCCGCTTTCAAGTGCGTGATGGGCGGACGTCAGGCAGCGGTGCTGGTGCCCACCACCGTGCTCGCCGCCCAGCACTGGCAGACCTTCCGCGAGCGTATGAGCGAGTTCCCGGTTCGTGTGGAGATGCTCTGCCGCCTCACTCCCGCAGACCAGGAGCGGGAAATCCTGAAGGGTCTGGAAGACGGATCGGTGGACATCGTCGTGGGCACGCATCGTGTCATCTCCAAGGATGTGAAGTTCAAGGATCTCGGCCTGGCCGTGGTGGATGAGGAGCAGCGGTTTGGCGTAAAGCACAAGGAGAAGTTCAAGGAACTCTTCCGCTTGGTGGACGTGCTCACGCTCTCTGCCACGCCCATCCCGCGCACCTTGTATCTGGCACTCATGGGCATGCGTGATATGAGCACCATCGAAACTCCGCCGCCGAACAAGCAGGCTGTGCAGACCACCGTGTGCGCTTTTGATGAGCGGATCGTCAGAGATGCCGTCAATGCCGAGCTGGATCGTGGAGGGCAAGTGTACTTCCTACACAACCGCGTCAGTGACATCGAGCACGTGGCATCCAAGATCAAACTCCTCTGTCCGCGCGCCCGCGTCATCACTGGTCACGGGCAAATGGAAGGCAGTGAACTCGAAACGGTGATGCACCACTTTGTGGAGGGGCGCAGCGATGTGCTCGTTTGTACTACCATCATCGAGAGCGGTGTGGACATCCCGAATGCCAATACCATCATCATTGATCGCGCGGACCGGTTTGGTCTTGCCGACCTCTACCAGCTTCGTGGTCGTGTGGGCCGCGCTGGCGCACGCGCTCACGCTTACCTCATGCTACCCAGGGACTTCGTCTCAGGCGGAGATGCAAGGAAACGGGTGAACGCCATGAAACAATACACAGCGCTGGGCTCTGGCTTCAAGATCGCCATGCGCGACCTGGAGATTCGAGGCGCTGGCAACCTGCTCGGCACCGAGCAGAGCGGCCACATCGCTGCGGTCGGGTTTGACATGTATTGCCAGATGCTCAAACACAGCGTGAATCGAATGCAAGGCCGCCGCTACACGAAGCCCGTGGAGGTCAACCTTCGCATCGACTTCCTGTGCCCCAGTGAGAATGCCTTTGTCAATGCGCCGCGTGGCACCCAGCCCGCCTTCGTCCCTGTGGCCTTGCTGGACGATCCCCTGCTCCGCATCCAGACCTACCGTGCGCTTGCAGAGGTTACCACCCGCAAGGAACTGGACGAACTGGAGCGGCACTGGCGGGATCAGTTCGGCAGGCTAGAGCCACCCATGGAGAACCTGCTCCTCACCACCGCCATCCGCCTAGCCGCCGCTCACGCCGGCATCACCGAAGTCGAGATCAAGGACCGCAAGCTCATGCTCAAAAGGAACAACGGCTACGTCCACATCAACGGCAAGTTCCCCCGCCTGCCGGATGCGCGCACTCACATGCAACTGCACGACGCTCTGCGCATGATACGAAACCTCTGAGCGTGACAAGATCGTCCCCGGCAGAGCCTTGCATTTGCGGGAAAGCGGAGTTTGGCACACCCTTTGCTATGGGTGTAAGAACAACCATGACATCGCTCTTCGCCGACTACGAACCGGGCACCTTTTTTGACGAAATGTTCGAGGGGGATCGCGCAACCAGGCCGCACTACAAAGCTGTGGAGACCAGCATGGGCGAAATGACGCCTGCGGACTACTCCCAGCGACAACGCACCGCAGACTCTGCCTTCATCCGCCAGGGGGTCACCTTCACCGTCTATGGGGACAAAGAGGGCACAGAACGCATCTTCCCCTTTGACCTCATGCCTCGCATCATCCCGCGCCGCGAGTGGGAGCGCGTCGAACAGGGGCTGGTCCAGCGTATCACGGCTCTGAACCATTTCCTTCATGACATCTACCATGGGCAAAAAATCGTCCAGGATAAAGTCGTGCCAGAGGAACTGGTGAAGTCCGCCTCCCACTACCGCCCAGAGTTCCGGGGAGTCGATGTGCCGCATGACATCTACATCCACATCTGCGGTACAGACCTCGTACGCGACAAGGATGGAGAATACTACGTGCTTGAGGACAATGGCCGCTGTCCCTCAGGGGCGTCTTACATGCTTGAGAACCGCAACGCCATGAAACGCGTTTTTCCGGACCTCTTGCAGAGCCTGCGCGTCAGGCCGGTCGATGCGTATGGCACCATGCTGCGGGAAACGCTGGCTCATCTCGCTCCCCGCGGTATTGCAGATCCCGTCATCGTGGTGCTCACCCCAGGCATCTACAACAGCGCCTACTTTGAGCACTGCTACCTCGCCAAGCAAATGGGCGTGCCCATCGTGGAGGGGCGGGATCTCATCGTGCGCAATGACCGCGTTTACATGCGCACCACGCGCGGTCTGGAACAGGTCAATGTGATCTACCGCCGCATCGACGACGACTTCCTGGACCCGCTCGTCTTCCGCAAAGATTCCGTACTCGGCGTCCCAGGCCTGGTAAGTGCCTATCAAAAAGGCAACGTGGCACTGGCCAACTCCATCGGCACCGGAGTGGCGGATGACAAAGCCATGTACGCGCTCGTGCCCAAGATGATCGAATACTACCTCGACCAGGATCCCATTCTCCCAAACGTGCCGACGTATCTCGGCATCGATCCCAAAGAGTGCAATTACATCCTGGACCATCTGGATGAACTGGTGGTGAAAGCAGTCAATGAATCCGGCGGCTATGGCATGCTCATGGGACCTATGGCCACCAAAGAAGAGCGCACCCAGTTCGCCGAGCGCATCAAGGCGAATCCACGCAACTACGTGGCGCAGCCAGTGCTCTCCCTTTCCCGTCATCCGGTGTTTGTGGATGACCACTTCGAAGGCCGACACATTGACCTCCGACCTTATGTTCTGAGCGGCGATCGGGTGCGGGTGGTGCCGGGTGGGCTGACGCGGGTAGCGCTGAAAAAGGGCTCGCTGGTGGTAAACTCTTCACAAGGTGGCGGCTCCAAGGACACGTGGGTTCTCTGGGATGACGTGAACGGCGGTGAAGACATGACAACCCCGGTTTCTTGAGAATCTTCACATCATGCTCAGCCGCGTCGCAGACAGCATTTACTGGATGGCCCGTTACGTCGAACGAGCCGAAAATCTCTCCCGCCTCCTCCTCTCCACGCAGGACCTGCTGCTGGATGCAGGCTCGGAAGGCTCAGACTCATCCGAGTTCTGGGGCCCCATCCTCAGCACCACAGGAGACTTCGAGGTGTATTCCACACTGTACCCCCGCGTAACCGGCAAGTCCGTGATCGAGTTCCTCACCGCGCACCCCAGTAATCCCAACTCCATCGCCAACTGCGTGCGTGCAGCTCGTGAAAACGCTCGTACCATTCGCGACCAAATTTCGGACGAACTCTGGGAGTGCGTGAATGGAATGAGACTCTACGTGGAGTCCGTCAGTTCCAGTCGCCATCAGGGAGTCGCTTTCTTTGAGCGCATCCTGCGTGGATCGTATGAGTTCCAGGGCATTGCCGCATCCACCACCCCACGTGGCGAGAGCTGGCACTTTCTGCGTGTTGGCACCTGCCTAGAGCGCGCAGACCAAATGTCCCGCCTTCTGGACACCTGTTCTGCCCTATCCATGGAGATGCCGCCACATCCAGAGTCAAAACCTCTGCGCTGGGCGGCCTTGCTGCGCTCCTGCTCGTCATGGCACGCCTTCCAAGTTCACAGCGCGCGGCTGGACCCTGCCAAGGTGCTTGAGTACCTCTTGCTCAAGGAAGAGTTCCCCCGCTCCGTGGCCTGCTGTGTGACGGAGGTCCATCGTGCCCTGCTCACTCTCTCCGGGCATGACAGGTTTGATGACATGCCGGAGCACATCCGGCTCGCTGGTCGTCTCAGAGCCGATTTGGCTTATACCAAGATTGAGGAAATCATCGCCGCAGGTCTTCACGATTACATAGATGATCTGCAGACTCGGCTCATCGAGATCGGAAAAGCCATCTTTGAGGCTTACGTTCTCTACGCCGACCTCACCCCCGTGGCGGAAGAGCCGGTGGCCGATATGCCGCCACCCACCGCATGGCACATGGGCAGGGAGAGTGAACTGGAGATCCAGCAACAGCAACAGCAGCAACAATAGAAGCCGCCAAGCCGTTCCTGCCTGCTCCATGCGCATCAAGATCTTCCATCGCACCCGGTACCGCTACCGCGCACCGGTGAAGGACAACCACAATGAGGTGCGCCTCCGCCCAGCTACGGATGACCGCTCGAGGTTAGAGTTCTTCATGCTCTCAGTCACTCCCTCAGCGAGGCTTCGCCACTATCGGGATGCGTGGCTGAACTATGTACATTACTTCGACATCACGGAGCCCCATGTCGAACTCCGCATCGAGGCGAACTCCGTGGTCAACACCACGTCTCAATATAGCCGTGGGCGCCCAGTAGGCACCACCTTCGACGATCTCAGTTCCTACCGCGACGACTTGTTGCGCCCTTTCCTATGCTCCAGCCGGTACGTGGATCTGTCTCCCGAGGTCTGGCGCCAAGGCGTGGACATACGAGATGACCGCAGAGACGTGTTCGACACGGCCGAGGCGGTGATGAACCACATCTACAACACCTGGACCTATGCACCCAACACCACCTCCGCCTCCACTCACATGCGTGAGGTGCTGGATACGAAACGCGGCGTCTGCCAAGACTTTTCCCACGTCATGATCGGCATCTGCCGTGCCCTCGGTATCCCCGCCCGCTATGTCAGCGGCTACCTCTACAACGGTCCTGATGCCCACCTGCGCGGTGCCCAGGCTTCCCATGCCTGGTGTGAGGTGTTCATCCCCGAACGCGGCTGGTTTGGCCTGGACCCGACGAACAACACCCTTGCCGACGAACGACATATCAAAATCGCTACCGGGCGTGATTACGCCGACGCCGCACCGGTCTCCGGCAGTTTCGACGGCCCACCAGGGGCCACTGCTGGACTCACCGTCGAGCTGGAGGTGCGGGCCGCCTGAAGGCACCGCCGCTTTTCAGCGTCCGACCTTCTTTTCCATGCGTTCGGGAAGCAGCGGCGTTGGGGAAGCACCTATCTTCCTTCGTCCGCACACCTCATCGTAGCTTAGTTCACGCCGCTCCAGCAGTCCACCACCTGCCTGCCAGATCTCATAGTGACACTGCGGCGGAGAGGATGCTGGATCCAGTTCGAGAACCATCCAGAGTTTCCCTTCATCCGCTCCAGTGAAGCGCTCTGGGTTCTCCATCAGAGTGGCATTGCCGCTGCCCAACGGGCCACTGGTGAACTCCAGATGCCTGTCCTGGATCTGATAACCAGCGGTGAAATGCCGATCACCCGAAAGCAGAATGACCCCCTCGATCTTTTGGGCGGTGATGTGGTCAAAGATTTCCTGCCGCTCACGAGCAAAGGAGGACCAGCAGTCCGGCTGTGTCAGCGTCTGCCACTCGCTGCCGCAGGCCACCACCTTGAATGCAGCTTGGGAATCCAGCAGCCCCGCTTTCAGCCACTCTAGCTGACGCTGGCCAAGCATGGTCTTCTTTCCATCCTCCGCTGCCTTGTTCGGAGTGCGGTAATAACGGCTGTCCAGCATGAAGAAGTCAATGCCATTGCGGCTGAAGCGGTAGTAGCAACCTGGGTTCCCATCCTCGCCATAGGCAGGGTTGGCCCACCACTGCCTAAAGACACGCAGGGAGTCTTCCTTGCCCGGCGTGCTACCATCGGAGTTGTTGGGGCCGTAATCATGGTCATCCCAAATGGCATACGTGGGCGTCTCGCGAATGATCTTTTCAAACCCATTCACCGTTCGTAGCATGTGATAGTAATCACGCAACACGGCTGGGTCTGTGCTGTCACCATAGTGATTGTCACCGAGCATCAGCAAAACCTCGAAGTCTTTCCGCGCCGCCATCTCACCAAACGCCGCCGCACAGTGATGACCGCGCCGTCCCACGCAGGAGCCGAATGCAAAACGCAACGGGCGCTTCTCTTCAGCGGGTGGAGCCGTGACAAAGGAGGGATAAGGACGGGCCAGCGCCGGAATGCCATTCACCACCGGCGTGTAAAAATACCTTGTAGCCGGTTCCAGACCCGTCACCTTCACCTGCCCCGTGAACGAGGAGGACTCGGTGAGTTCAGGACCTGCGAGCGTCCTCGCATCCGCCAGATCTGCCTTCTGGCCGATACGGAAAGAAAGCTCTCCCACGTTGGAAGCCTTGGCCCAGAGAAGAGCGCTCTCATGCGTCACATGCCCTACCATAGGCCCTGCATGGAGAAAGCTCGGCCCCGACACAGGGCGAACCTCTGGCACAGGATCCAGCACTTCTTTCGGCGGCGTAGCTGGCCTGGATGCTGGGGCCGCCGGCTTCACCTCCGGCTCTTGGGCACTTGCGGCAGCAGCAGCGGATGAAACAAACAGGAACTGACGGCGGGATGTTTTGGATGGAAAATTCACGAGAAGCGAGAACCAAAACGCAACCGCACAGACCATCCATGCAGAGTGAAATCGGATTTCTGTGCACCTTGCATCACTCCCGCCGCTTGGCAGAATAACCAGCCTTATGCCACTCCATATCCGTCCTGCCGTCGAAGGTGAAGTCGAGGTTCTCGCCCTTGGGGAGGTGCTGCTGCGCCTCGACCCCGGAGAAGGACGCATCCGCAGCTCCCGCACCTTCCGTGCCTGGGAGGGCGGTGGCGAATACAACGCGGCAAGAGGATTGCGCCGCTGCTTTGGCAGATGCACAGGTCTGCTCAGCGCTTTTGCGGACAATGAAATCGGAAGGCTTCTCGAGGATCTAATCCTTCAGGGCGGCGTGGATACTTCCTTGGTCCGCTGGGTCCCTTACGACGGCATGGGCAAAAAGGTGCGCAATCCCGTGAACTTCACCGAGCGCGGATTCGGCATTCGCGGGGCAAAGGGTTGTGTGGATCGCGGTCACAGTGCAGCCTCGCAGATGAAGCCGGGGGACTTTGACTGGGCGGCCATCTTTGGTCGCAGCGGCCTACGCTGGCTTCACACGGGAGGTATCTTCGCGGGTCTCTCTGAAACCACTGCGGCACTCACCATCCAGGCATGCAAGGCCGCGAAAGAGCACGGCGTCATCGTCTCCTACGATCTCAACTACCGTCCCTCACTCTGGCAGGAGCGCGGTGGCTTCCAGGCAGCCCAAGCCGTGAACCGTGAGCTTGCGCCTTACATCGACGTCATGTTCGGCGTGCTAACGGATGAAGAACCAACCGGCACCCCGTCGAACTCCAGTGCTTCGGACATCTTCGCAGACTCTGCCGCCGCACTTCAGGACGGCATGAAAAAAATGCTGGCCACCTATCCGAACATCAGTGTCGTGGCCGCCACCATGCGCCGGGTTCACACGGCCTCTGTCAATGACTGGGCCGCCTGCGCCATGGTCAACGGTGAGTTCGTACGTTCCAAAACATACGCCCGACTGGACATCCTGGACCGCATTGGTGGAGGAGACGGATTCGTGTCCGGGTTCATCCACGGCCTTCTGTCTGGTGACTCAGCTCAAAGGTGCGTGGACCTGGGCGTGGCACACGGAGCCCTGGCCATGAGCACTCCTGGAGACAACAGCATGGCCACGCTGGCAGAAGTGCTCAAACTGGCCCAAGGCGGAGATGCCAAGGTGCAGCGCTGAGTCCCTTGGCTCAACCTCCAACACGTCCGCCTTATCCCTCCGGATCCTTCTTCCCCTTACCCTTCACCTTCAGGATAAAAGGCAGCCCCTCCCCGGGAAACTGCTCCCTCAGCTTGCCCTCCAGAAAGCGCAGGTAGCTGTCCTGCATCTTGAATGCCCGGTTGGCAAAGAGCACAAAGTGCGGCACCGGCACAGCACGGTCCTGCGTGTCGTTCACCTGCGTCGCATAGAGCAGCTTGAAAGTGTGTGCACCAGTGCCCATGGGGCCAGGACTGTTCTCTATGGCACCGTGCAGCACGCGATTGAGCACACCGGTGCTGATGCGGTTCTGTGCTCCTCTCCTCACGCGTTCCACTGTTTTGAACAGCTTGTCCAAGCCCTCTCCCTTCTTGGCTGAAACAGGGACCACCGGAGCATAGTGAAGAAAGAAAAACTCTCTCCTCACGGTCTCCGTCAGTTCCGCCATCCGGTCCTTCAGTTTGGCCCCCGGATGAAACAGATCCCACTTGTTCATCACGATGATGCAGGGCTTTCGATACTCAAGGATCTGATTCGCTATCTTCCGGTCCTGCGCCTTGATACCTTCCGCACAGTCCACCACCAGCAGGCAAATGTCTGCTCGCTCAATGCTCTGGAGGGCACGCTTCACACTGAAGACCTCCACATCCGTGTCTAACTTCGCCTGCCGACGAATGCCCGCTGTATCGATCAGCTGGTACTCGTTTCCACCCACCTCATAGTGAATGTCCAGCGCGTCGCGGGTCGTCCCAGCCAGACTGCTTACGATCGCTCGCTGCTCTCCGAGAATCGCGTTTACCAGTGAGGACTTGCCGGCGTTCGGCCTGCCCACGATGGCGAGCTTCAGCGGACGCTCCTTGTAGGACGCACGCGGCTTTGGCTCGTCTTCGTCCCCCTCACTTCTCCGTCTGGCACGCAGCCCCAGCGCCGAGGAGATAGTGTCCACCAGTTCAGCAATGCCAAGTCCATGCGCCGCACTCACATCCGCGCTAAGTTCAAATCCCAGCCTCGCAAACTCCGCCCCCCCTAGCTTCCGCCTCGGCGAGTCCGCCTTGTTGCAGACCAGCACCACCGGCTTGGAGGTCTTGCGCAGCAATCGTGCGAGAGACTGGTCTATGGGCGTGATGCCGTCCACCACATCCACCACGAAGAGTAGAAGGTCCGCCACCTCCAGCGCTACCTCCGCCTCGGTCTGCACCTGGGACGTCAGCACATCAGACGTGCTCGCCCCTATGCCTCCCGTGTCCATGATATCGAAAACCTCCGGCCCACGCCTGCATTCCGCCACGATGCGATCCCTCGTCACCCCTGCCTGATCATGAACAATAGAGATGTTCTTTCCGGCCAAGCGGTTGAACAGGGCAGACTTGCCCACATTGGGTCGGCCCACGATGGCCACCATCTTTCTCTCAGAGTTACTCATGCTTCTGCATCCCCCTAGCAAGCTGTCCCGCCCCGTCCATCAGATAAACCCAGCCTGACCACACCGTGAACACTCCCGCCAGCGCCGCCGGCCAGACCACCGACGGTCTCGCGATGCCTATCATGGACCACAACACAGCCACCATTTGCAGCGCCGTGGACACCTTCCCCGTCCAGTGCGGCACAATGCGGCAGTGCCCAGCCACGTGGTCGATCACAAACGCAGCGATGATCGTCAGCACCGCGTGCGACACCGCAAGGATAGGCAGGAACAAAGGCAGCCGTTGTGGCCACGGCGTCACACTCAGTATGATCATGGCCGCCAGCATCAGCAGCTTGTCCGCCAGCGGATCGAGAATCGCCCCCAGGCGCGTGCGCTGGTTCATCGTCCTCGCCAGCCACCCGTCCAGAGCATCACTCAGCGCAGCAAGGGCGAAGACCGCTATCGTCGCCACCTGCCAGCGCTTGTCCTCCGCACCCGTCCTCACGCTATCAGCATAGTAAATGGCGCACCCGCAGAAAACGGGCACAAGCAAGATACGAAAGACTGAGACTTTGTTCGCCAGGGTCACGCCCTACCCCTAGCGCAGGATTCATCACGGCGAAAGCACCGCCTACACCCAGCGTTAGCATACCATGATCGTCAGCCTCATAGCCGCCGCAGCACTCAGCACCCAGCCGCCCAATGTGGTGCTCATCCTCTGCGACAACCTCGGAAATGGCGATGTCGCCTGCTTCAACCCCCATACCAAGCATCGCACACCCCACCTCGACCGCATGGCCGCAGAAGGGCGCCGCTTCACCTCCTTCTATTCCGCCAGCGGTGTCTGCTCCCCATCCCGTGCCGCACTCATGACCGGCTGCTACCCCCGCCGAGTCGGCATGGACACCTGCTGGCAGGGCAGCGCCGTACTCCGCCCCGTGGATAAAAAAGGCCTTCACGCCGAAGAGGACACCTTGGCAGAGCTACTGAAACGCGTCGGCTACACCACCGCATGCTTTGGCAAGTGGCACCTCGGTGACCAGCCCGAGTTCCTGCCCACTCGTCAGGGTTTCGATACCTACCTCGGCATCCCTTACAGCGAGGACATGGTCAGAGGCAAGGTGCCCGGACGCGATTGGCCAGAGCTGCCCCTCCTTGAAAAGGATCGCGTCATCGAGGCACCTACCCAAGTCGAGCACCTCACGAAACGCCTCACCGAAGCAGCCGTCCAGTTCATCGCCGACCACAAAGCGAATCCCTTTTTCATCTACTTCCCCGTTCCCGGTCCCGGCAGCCGCCCGGACTGCTACCCCAGCCCCGCCTTCAAAGGCAAGTCTGCCAACGGTCTCTACGGCGATGCCATCGAAGAGATCGACTGGTCAGCAGGACAAATCATCAAAGCACTGAAAGATCACGATCTCGACGAAAACACACTCATCATCTGGACCAGTGACAACGGAGCCGTGCGCCGCATCCCCCAGCAAGGCAGCAATGCCCCCTATCAAGGTTGGGGCTACTCCACTACAGAGGGTGGCATGAGAATGCCCTGCATCATGCGCTGGCCCGCCCGCATCCCGCCCGGCACCGAGTGCAGAGAACTCACCACCATGATGGACCTCCTCCCCACCCTCACCAGGCTCAGTCATGCCGCCAGCCCACGACACCCCATCGACGGGCGCGACATCACACCCCTGCTCTTTGGGGAAGCCCCATCCCCCCACGACGAAACCGGATTCTTTTACTACCAGATCCGCCAGCTCCAGGCCGTCCGTGCAGGTCCCTGGAAACTCTACCTTCCACTCCAGAACAAAAACGGCCTCGGACCCAAAGCGAAACCACAGCCCCAATCTCTCGCCCTCTACAACGTGCGAGACGACCTCGCCGAGACCACCGAACTCTCAGCCAAAGAACCCACCATTGTCAAAAAGCTCCTCACCCTCGCCGACAAAGCCCGCCTCACCCTCGGAGACAACGACCAGCCAGGCACCCAACAGCGCCCCTCCGGCTGGGTGGAAAACCCCACTCCGCTTCTGCTGGCGCAGTGACCCCTCACTCAAGAGCCAAACTCGTCGCGCTGCACCACAAAGACCTTCCCTTCTCCAGTCGCTCCGTGGTACCCAGCACCAACCCGCCGCTGAAGTGCCACACGTTCCTCCTCGCCTGTTCCGTCGCCGGTATCCGGCCCTCTGTGGCCCGCACCTTCTCCACCTCTCCAGGAATTGACCACGCTTTCACCGTAACCATCACGGCAAGAGCCTCAGGCTACTGCTTGACTTGGGGTGGTGGAGCGAGGTGCGGGTGGTTGGGCTGGTGTGGGTTTTTTCTTCGCCCAGGCATCGGGGGTGACTTCTTCAATCTGGCTGGCGGTCATCGTGGGTAGCCGGATGAGCACTTCGCGCAGATCCTCCCACGGGTCCATGCTGCGTCCGCGACAGGCTTCGACGATGGGGTAGAGAATAGCACTTCGCTTCCCAGCGAAGTCTCACGACTCCCTCCAAGCCCCCACCGTAGAAGCAAACGTGAGTTTGCCAGCCAAGCGCTCCGACACCCATCACACCGCCACTTCCCAGCGAAGTCCCACGACTCCCTCCACGACCCCACCGTAGAAGCAAACGTGAGTTTGCATGCCAAGCGCTCCGACACCCATCACACCTCCACCTCCCAGCCAAGTCCCACGACTCCCTCCACGCCCCCACCGTAGAAGCAAACGTCAG
>CAZIGH010000075.1:0-14183 GCA_964538625.1 uncultured Verrucomicrobiaceae bacterium | reverse complement strand
AGACTTCAATGTCTGGTCTGGGATCGGTCAGATCACGCTGCGGACAAGGTACTAGCAGTCAAACATTGACGTTTTTAAGCCATTGCGACCGTTCCCGAGACACTTTGAATCGCGCCCGTTCCACTTCCTACCCGGCTCTTTCGGCTGCGTAGCTTTGTCTTCGCGGTTGAGGTTCTGCCTCATGTTCGCGGCGCTTTTCATGCTCAGTTGAGCGGTGAACCATTGGTTGATTGCGGTCGTTCTGTGTCGCAATAGCTTTGCCGGAACGAATGGCCAGCTAGGCCCAGCCCACTAGGAAATGAAGATGACGCGGCTGGCACAACGCTTCACGGAAAAGGGCGGCAGTTGAAAACCAGATGCCACTGCACTGCGCACGAAATCCAGGAACTCCCGGCACACCACCTGCCCAGAAGGCATCGCCATGCCGGAGAAGTCCCTCCGTCAGTTGCAAGAGCGCTACCGGATACGAGCATAAGCCGCAGCATCCCATGCCAAAAGACGACGAAAATCACGGCAGAATCGTCAACCAATGGAGAGCGAATCGTTCCTTTCTCCCTTCTCCAGCACTCTGACAGCAGCCTGCACCCGCTTCAGAATGTAAAAAATGGTGCGTGCACGGAGCTGTACTAGCTTCTCACCAACAATGCGGCTTATAACCTCTTCGTTCAAGGCGAGTGCTTGCTCTGCGGTAGCGCCCTCTAGTACCCGACACAGAATGACACTGAGGGCACGGGTGAGCGTCTGCACCTTGCATCCGTGCGAGATGGAAAGGTGTAACCCACCGTTCTCCCGGTGCCGGAGGTGGATACCCACAGCGTCGCTGCACTCGTGATCCTTGCGCACCTCCTCAAAGTCCCAGCACTCTCCTGGCTGAGGTGCGTAGGTAGGTGCAGCTTCGGCGAAATGGATGAGTTCATCCCTCCGCTCCGCTTCCGAAAGGGAGTCGAAGTGTGCAAGCAGCTGCTCAAGTGCCTGTGGTAGCATTTGCAGAAATGGACTGTACGGGCATTTTAATGCAAGTCGCAGAACATGAGCCAAGTTCCGAACATCGACGAGGCCTTCTTCGCCACTCGCGTAGCGCGGATGACGATGGATGAGCTTTGGGCCACCGGTTGGAGGCACCAGGGCCATCTCTTTTTCCGCTACGATGCCTGCGAAATGCAGGGCGACTGGCACCAGATCGTGCCCGTGCGCATCAAAGTGCCGGAGTTTCGCATGAGCAAAAGCCAGCGCCGTGTCTGGCGCAAAAACCAAGATCTGCGGTGGGAAGTGGTACCAGCTATCATCGACGACGCTACGCACGAGATTTTTGACCGACACCGGCTTCGATTCTCAGACAACGTGCCGGATACCATTCATTGCTTTTTCAGCGACCGTCCCCATGATCTGCCCTGCGACTGTCTGGCACTAAGGGCATTTCTGCACGACCGGCTGGTGGCAGTCAGCTTTCTTGATCTCGGGCAGCGTAGCACCTCCAGCGTCTATGCCATCTTTGATCCCGATGATTCAAAGCGCGGTCTGGGCACAATGACCCTGCTCAAAGAACTGGAACTGAGTGCCGCCTCAGGCATGGAACATCTTTATCCCGGCTACGCTACACGTGAGACCAGCCACTACGACTACAAAAAGACCTTCAACGCCCTGCAAGGCATGGACTGGCCCAGCTATCGTTGGCTGGACTGGGACGGCAGCACCGAAGGCCCACAGGCGAGCTGATGGGACCTTACCACGGTAAAAAAAAGGGGTAAGGCATCAAAGTTTGACACTTTTTAGCCATTTCGCCAGCTCTCGAGGCACGATTGAATCGCGCTTCCTCCTCTTTTTGTCTGGTTCGGGCAGTTGTGTAGCTTTGGTTTCCCGGTTGAGAATCTGACTCACGTTCGCGGCGCTCTTCATGCCCAGCTGATCTGTTAGCCATTGGTTGGTTACCGTGGTTCTTTGCCGCAGCAGCTTTGCGAATGCCACTTTCACTGCATCTGTGCTCTTGCGCTTTTTGAGATCTTGCTTCGTCAATCCGCAAGCCTTCAACCCTTCCTGCAACAAGCGCTCCGCCTCTGGTTCTCCGTGAGTCACCTTGTGTTCCAGGCTGGAGCGGTAAGCGCGAGCCTTCTTCCCTGACAGCAGTCGCTGCACCAGTTTGATGACCTTTTCCTGAAAAGCTTGTGCTCCCCAATACCAACCCCTTCTTATGTGACTCTTTCTCCCATCTTGACCGGGTTCAAGAGCTGGAACCCCACAGTTTTTGCGCGCTTCCGTTTCGGCACGACGCTCGAGTCGTGCGACGAATGCTCTGCGACCAGCGGCTGTATCAGTTAGCCCAAAGACCTTCAACCCGTAGTCCGCAGCCAGCCACGGTGCACGTTTGTCTGCTGGCAGTGCGTATCCTCCGGCAAGGCTGCTCCAGGGAAAGTCCAGCAAACCCGTTCCTTTGGCTTTACCGACGATACCAGCACGGACGGGATTGAGATGGATGTAGTCCATTAAGGTCTGGTAATAGAGAGGGGCGTCACCGTCCACATACACCGCCTTGTAGCGGTCCCCAAAGACACGCCCCCAGGAGCGATGACGGACGTTGAAGCGGCGGGTGTAGGTGTTCTGCAACCACTTCATGCCTGCCACGAGGTTAGCCTCAGGAGTCTGAATGAAGAGATGATAGTGATTACCCATGAGCACCCATGCATGAACCAGCCAGCCGGTTCGCTCACAGACCTGCGAGAGGGCGTGAAGGAAGAAACGGCGATCATCCTCATCAAAGAAGATCGTCTGACGCCTATTGCCTCTGGCCATCACATGGTAATAGGCACCCGGAAACTCGACTCTGACAGATCGTGGCATGGGAAAACTCTATCAGTTTTCATTCCTTTTGTCAAACTTTGACCACTGACCCCGTTTTGCGTTTTAGGGCTGCGGTTTTGTTAATGAGTGGAGGGAAGAAACGCCCTTATTCTCTACTTTGCCTTTTTCCTGGAGCGTTTGGACGCTTGCTCTGGGTCAGCAGAGGGCGGTGGCTTGTAGCCGAGCAGGGGTCCTAGGTATTCGTGAACGCGGGCGGCGTATTCCTGGGTACGACCAGGGTCGGTACGATTGCCGCTGGTGGGGAGCGCAGCAAGGGCCGCGACGTGGGGCTTAAGCGCGTCGAGACCGAGGTGGTCGAGTGCATTGAGCGCTTCAGTGGCAGCGATGGCGGATTCATGGCGAGGATTGGCGTTGTCCAACAGCGTGCTGATGGCTGCGGACTTCTGTTCTTCACTGCCATACATGGCGAGAGCTTCGGCAGCAGCGGTACGGGCTGCGCGGGATTCATCCTTAAGCTGAGACATCAACGGACCGGCTTGGTTTTTAACGGCATCTGATCCACGAAGAGTAAGGCCCTGAGCTCCCCAGAAGCGAAGGGCTGCTTGGTCACTCTTCAGCAGCTCTGCTGCATCTTCGACACTGCGATCCGTTGCCCTCATAGCACCTGCCACCACTTCAGCCGCTGGATACTCTGTTTCCGATGCATAGTGGTCCTTCGGAGACTTGCCGGCCGCTTCCCGCAGGCGCTGGGATTCGGGGATGAAGCCGAGGTCTCGATTGTCGATCATCCAGTTGGTGAGCTTGCTGCGGAGTTCTTCCAGTTTGCTGGCATGGGCGCTGTCAGCGGCGAGGTTGACTGTCTCCCACGGGTCTGCCTGGAGATCATAAAGTTCTTCACTGGCCTTGGGCTGCCAGGCATAGGACTGCACCTCGTTGAGCTTGCCCTCATGGAAGAGTCTGTGCCAGACCACAGTGCTAGCCTGGAGGAACATGTAGTTCACGTGCTGTGCTGATGGGAGGTGGGGGTAGAAGTGGCGGATGTAAACGAAGCGTCCGTCTGTGGCGGAGCGCATCATGTCGTAACGCTCATCCATGCGGCCACGAAATCCGAAGGCGTAACCGCTACCTTCGACAGCGTATTTCCCGGCAAAGGCGCGCCCGTGCATGTAAGCAGGCGGCTGGACGGAGATGAGGCTGAGCAGCGTGGGTGCTAGGTCGATGAAGCTGATGGGTCTCATGCTGGTGCCACCGGGTGTGTAGTCTTTGGGCGCGAGGTGCTTCCACTTTTCCGGGAAGTAAACGATGAAGGGCACACGCAGGCCGCTGCTGTAAGCCCACCGTTTTCCACGAGGCATGCCTGTGCCGTGATCTGCATAGCAGAAGACAATGGTGTCCTCAGCGAGACCAGCATCCTCCACTTCCTTAAGTTGAGCGGCGAAAATGGCGTCCACGCTGGAGACGTTGTCGAAGTGCTGTGCCCAGTCCCGACGCACCTCAGGAGTGTCGGGGTGATAGGGCGGCACTTCGACATCAGCTGGATCAAACACAGGTGTGTGTGGTCGGGCGCGAATCTGGCTCTCATGGGTCTTGGTTGAGTTGAAGATGGCAAAGAAGGGTTGACCTGGGGCGCGGTTCTTCCAATGAGCGCTGGGGCTGGACTCATCCCAGACTCCTTCCGGCTTTTTCAGGTTGTAGTCTTCCTTGCTATTGTTGGTGCAGTAGTAGCCGGCTTCACGGAGAAACTGTGGATACATCTTGTGCCCCTGCGGCATGGGGACCTCGCTACGCATGTGCTCGCTGCCATCACTGGGTGCCCAGCGCCCGGAGATGATGCAGGTCCTAGCGGGAGCACAAACCGGGGCGTTGGACCATGCTGTGTGATACTTCAGTCCGCGTGCGGCCAGTCCGTCCATGGTGGGTGTATTCGCTTTTTTGTCACCATAGCAGCCGAGGTGAGGGCTGCTGTCTTCAAAGGTGAGCCAGAGGATGTTTGGCCTGTCTGCTGCGTGCAGAGCAGTGGAAGCGAGGAGTGCGAGGAGAAATGAGCGCATGTACGGCCTCTAACGTCATGGCGTCGGCGATGTTTCGGCAGGTTTTGCTCGGGTTGGCGGCAGTTCGACCAACAGGGCGGTGGCACGCGCGAGCCACCACGCGAGCCCGCCGAGGATAATCAGTAGCAAGGCGAGGACGTAGGTGCTGGGACGTTTTGGCAGTGGCATGAGGCAAGAAGGTGGTGTAGGTACGATTGCATTCCGGCAGGTCATGGTTCCACAAGTAGCTGGTGCCGAGCGGTGATGATCTTGCCGTTGATCTTCACACGGCAATACAACACAAGCCAGCCAGCTTTCGGACTGTAGATCCTGAAGCTGAGACCTGGGCCTCCTCTTACATCCTCACGCAAGATATCGCCTCCAACGGGGTGCAGCTGGAGCAAGGTGTCTGAGCCAGTGTAAAAGGCGTCGATGTGGGCGAAGGCTTGTTGAAAGGGTTCCAGCTGGGAGAAGGGCTGCCCGGATGCGTCCTGAACCTGCAGGTGGAGGGCCTGCAATCGACCCGCTCGAAGTCGGTTCCCCTGAGTGCCTGCGACGCTGAGTGCAAAGCGATAACCTGCTTCATCGACCGTGCGGCTTTCCTCTTCAACGAAAGAGGCAGTTGGTGTGGCTTCGCCTATGTCAACGTCCTTCCATGGGTATTCAGGCAGTCCCGTCCGTGCGGGAGTGAAGCCCACGTGAAACCGCCAGCTCCCGGGCTTCTCTGGGATGAAGTCACAGACATACTCTCCCGGCGTCTCGGTGGCAGCGGCGGTAAGGTGCTGATAACCTGCGCCTACTGCCAGCACCTGGACCAACTGGGTGTGCATGCTCCAGAGATCCGTCGGGCGGACTGGTGTGCCGTCTTTGAAGTGGAGCTTGATAGTGAGGCGCGGCGCGGAATAGGTGATGTCCAGGATGACGATGGGTCTCTCAGCCCGCGCATAAACGAAGCTGTAGGGGATGCGTCGTGGTTGCACTGCCTTTTGACAATGGGGGCAGGTTTCCCCGGGCTGAAGCTTGATGAAGTCCGGGTGATCGATGCAGTGATACACTTCGGCATTCACCACTTCCGGCTCGAAACCCTCGGCTAGGCGCGTGAGGGAATCTCTCAACCCCTTAAAGAGATGGTCCAAGGCTGCGTTATTCTCAGCCATTGCTTCTTTGGCGATCAAGTTCACCTGCTGGAATGCGGCAGCGGTGAGTTCATCCAGCGAAGCTTCAAAGCCTTCGTTCGCGGGGCTTTTTGCCAGCGTCCGCAGCGCCGGACTGAGCAGGGAAATTTGCGGCGGCACTTCGAGCGGCCGATGCTCTTTGACAAGGCGGTCCACGTTGGCTGAAGCCAGTCGTATGACATTCCATGCCTCAGCTGGACCGTTGGGCTGGAGCATGGGCGGTGGAAGTGGCACGTCACTCCACGCCTTCCAGGTGAGCAAAAATGAAATCAGAAACCACAGACGAAGCATGGACAGCAGGCTACCCCTCAAGGGCTGAGGTGGCAACTGTCGGGCGCAGGTTAACAGCATTGCCAGGTGCGGAGCTGAGGCGTATGTTCACGCTGATGAGTCGCTGGATTGTTCTACTGCTGCTTGCTTCATCCGTCTTACTGAAGGCGGGTGAGTTGAAGCTGCGCATGACTCACGAGCTGGAGGGCCCATGGCAGGTCACACGCCTCAGTTATCTGGTGAGCCAGGTGGCACTGCAAAAGCCAGATGGAGACTGGATCTCTCTTCCTGATTCCTTAGCTTGGTTTCACCTGGAGCGGGAGTCTGCGACGCTGAAGGACATTCCGCCTGGCACCTATCAAGCGTTGCGCTTTGATGTGGGCGTCACTCCAGAAGACAATGCCACGGACCCTGCGACGCGTGGTCCGGAGCATGTCCTGAACCCCCGGGTGAGTGGCCTGCACTGGAGCTGGCAGGGGGGCTATATCTTTATGGCGCTGGAAGGAACCTGGGAGCGTCAGGATGGCGGACGGAGCGGATTCGCTTACCACTTGGGAAATGACTTCATGCGCACCACCATTGTGCTCAAGGGCGGTATCGATGTAAGGGCCGCGACAGAGGTGAATGTGGCGCTCTCAGTGAAAGAGTTGCTGGGAGAGATTGACTTCATCAGGGACGGAGCGTCCACGCATTCGGCTGATGATGATCCTCTGGCCTATCAGCTCCGTGACAAACTCAAAGGCGCTTTCAGACTACTGAGCGCGCAGGCTACCAAGCCAAGCATCTCAGCCCCATCTCCTTCCGTGGTCACGCTGAAGCTGGGTAGCCTACCGCAGCCCAAGCTGCCAGCTGACAATCCACTCACGCCTGCGAAGATTGCACTGGGCAAGGACTTGTTTCATGACAAGGCGCTGTCTCGGGATCTCTCCATCTCCTGTGCAAGCTGCCACTTCAGCGAGCACGCACTCAGCGATCCAAGACGTTTTAGCGCTGGCATTGAGGGGCGTCTCGGTGATCGCAATGCCATGCCGCTCTTCAACCTGGCGTGGAAGGACTCTTTTTTCTGGGACGGACGGGCGAAGAGTCTGCGGGAGCAGGTGCTCATCCCCATCGAAGACCACCGGGAGATGGATGACTCTCTGGCGAATGTGGTCCGCAAGCTAGCCCCCAAAGCGAAAGAGTTTGAGAAAGCCTTCGGAACGGCAGAAGTGACCGCAGAGCGCATGGCTCTGGCGTTGGAAGCCTACCTGCTCACCCTCACTGCCCACAACTCCAAGTTCGACCGCGCCCAGCGTGGCGAGGTGGAGCTGACAGCGGAGGAAAAGCGGGGTTTTGAACTTTTCATGACCGAACGGGAACCCCGGCTGGGGGCCATGGGCGCGGATTGTTTCCACTGCCACGGTGGAGCGCTGTTTACCGACCATCTATTTCGCAATAACGGACTTGAGATCAGTGCTGCGGACACTGGTCGTCATCGAGTGACCGGATTGTCCCTAGACAAAGGCACTTTTGTAACGCCGAGCCTGCGCAACATAGCGCTCACTGCGCCCTACATGCACGATGGACGGTTTCAAACGCTGGAGGAGGTGCTGGATCACTACAGTCATGGTGTGCAGCGCACGGCCACTCTTGACCCCAACCTGGCAAAACACCCGGATGGCGGTCTGGGCCTGACAGCCGAGGAGAAGCGCAGTGTCATCGCCTTTCTCAAGACGCTCACTGAAGAGTGACTTCCAACTGGCGAAACCGTGAAGGTCAGTGCCACTCACCACGGAACTGCTGGATGAGCTCGCGATCCGGCAGCGTCCGTTCAGAGCGACGCCCCAGGAAGTAGAACCCGGATGCGGCATCCTGAGTGCCCGGTGTATGTATGGTGAAATGATCCAACCAAGCGAGCCAGAAGGTGCTGACTTCGGCAAAGACGCGAAGTAGGGTGCGCAGGGGCTTGATGCTGGTGAAGCTGAGCAGGAAGTACTGCCAGGACCACGCCAGCGCCATGCCTGTGCCGCAGCACGCGCCGCGGTCTATCTCCTCAAAGCGCCGGAACAAACGGCGATGACCTAGCTCAGTGAAGCGGGTGAAATCCCAAGCTCGAGCATGGACCTGCTGGATGAATGGCGTCTCTGCATAGACTAGCCCTTCCGGCTTCAACACGCGATGAATCTCCTCTACCACGCGAAACGGATCACACACATGTTCCAGCACTGCCTGGATGATGACGCCGTCGAAGCTGCCATCTGAAAAGGGAATGTCATGGGCGTCGCAGATCAAGGCAGTGCGGGGACCAAAGCACACATCTGTCTCCACTAGCTCCACTTGTGGATGATTAGCGATAGGTTCCATTCCCGCACCGAGAATGCGCCCACCGAGAACCAAGATGCGCGGCGTGGCGCGCTGAGCGGTGATGAGTTCGGCGAAACGCGCATAGTTGGCTGGCCCTTTGAGATTCAGGCTTGGCTTCGGTATGAGAGAGCGGATGCGTGCCTTGAGCGTAGGCGCAGGTTCTGCCATGTGCTGCTCGGCACCGGTGAGGTATTCTTCCGTGCGAAAGACGCTGTTGGACTCCTTGAGCACCACGGGCACGCCGTTGACGACCGGATAGACGGCGTCGCACGAGATGCACTTGAGGGCATCACCATGCAGAATGACGTCCTGGTGGCAGCAAGGGCAGCGCATGGCCGAAATGGCGTCTGCTTTCAATCGCAGCGGTGGCTGATGGCTCTCTGGTGTGCGTTGTGACATGGCAGGCTTCAGCCGTGGCGATTGATGACCATTCCGCGCAGAGACTCGTTGCGCACCAAGGGGCGGAGCAGATTCAGCGCGGCGCGGACCTGCTCGCTGCCGGTGCGCGTCTCATCATGAACGAAAAGGATGTCGGTGGCCATGGGGGCGAGTTGCGCCACGTCAGCAAACCCGCGCAGGAGGGATGCCCCATCAAGCACGATCCAGTCCACATCGTGCTGCGCCTTGCTCATCCATGCACGGTAGCCATCGAGGAGATCGGACACTTCGTAGGAAGGCAGGTCGTGCGCGGGGAGCAGGAAAAGATTGGATGCACCGTAGCGAAGTGTCTCCAAATCGTTCGTCCACGAGCTGTAACTGCCTGCCTGAGGGAACCAGTTCTGGATGCTTGGCGATGCAGGGTTGCACTCCATGAGGAACACGCGCTGACCACTAGTGCACAGCGAGGCCGCAAGCGCCGATGCGAGAAGGCTTTTGCCCTCAGACGTGCTGGCGCTGGTGATGAGCACGATGCCTGGTCCTGACCGTGCGGTCTGGTGCCGGGACAGAATGGCTGCGAGCTGTGCGATGGCACCGTCTCCGCTGACGCCAGGATGAAGCAGCTCGCCAAGCTGAATGGGCCCCTCTGCCGCCATGAGTTCCGGAATGGTGGCGATGATCTGCGTCTGTGGTGTTGAAGCGGGTGCAGCCGCAGGAGGTGCGGTGAAGGGTGTAGGATCGTATGGGGGTGCCGCAGCGGCCGCCGCTTGCTGGTAGCTCACTCCGCCCCATGCCGCAGTGGGTTGCGGCGCTGCTTCGGTGAACACCTGAGCTACGGCTTGAGACTGAGCATGGTTCTGTGCGTGAGAAGCTTCATCTGCATGCGGTTCTGGTACTGAAGCAGCCTTGGTCCGCACTTGGCTCAGCAGTGGCAGTACGTGGTCTTTCCAAAGGCCGGATCCAATGGGGATGGCCAGCCCAACAAGGCCGAACACCATCATGCCTGCGAGCATGGCTATGGATTTGCGCGGAGACACTGGACCCTCCGGCGGCACGGCCACGTCGGCCACAGTGAGCTGAGAAGTGTCTTTGATCTTGGTGGCCAAAGCGGTGCGCTTCATCCGGTCGAGCACTTGATTGTATAGCTCACGTTCGGCACGCGCCTCATCACTGAGGAAGTTGTTCGTAAGGTATTTCGGGTCTTCCTCAAACACTTCGCCACGCACTTCAGCCAGCTGGCGGCGGAGCTGCTCATGCTGATTGCGCAGGCGAGCCTCCTCGGCTTCTGCTGCTGAAACAAGCTCACCCACTCGGCTCATGAGAGCGTCGTTCATGCGACGGAGTTCGTTGTCGAAGGCGATGATCTTGGGGTGATTACGTCCGCACCACTCGAGCATGTTCGAGCGTTTTGTATTAACCTCATCCATCTGTTTCCGCAGCTCGATGATCTGAGTGTCACTGCCCATGCCTTTCACACTGGCAGGATCCCCACTCGCCTGGGCACGACGCATTTCGTTGAGGTCGATGCTTGCCTTGATGAGATCCACTTCGGCCTCCGTGACGGCTTTTGCCAGGCTGGCGGCGCGCTGGGCATTCACTTCTCCCGTCTGTGTGTCGGAGAGGATGTTGGCGCTGCGGCGAAACTCGGCGGCCTCTCGCTGTTTGGTTTCCAGTTTGTCACGCAGGTCAGCACTCTCGACTTGCAGTGTCTCAAGGGCACTCTTCATGCCTGAAAGCGCATCTTCGGAGACGTAGTCAATGTAGTAATGCACATACTGGTTCGCCAGCTCTGCACAGCGTTGTCCATCGCTGTCACGAATCTGGATGCGCAGTATGTGCGACTCTTTGACAGGCTCGATACGTACTGCCTTGTCAATCTTGGCAGCAAAGAGTTCCTCCGGCGGTGTGGCCTTGGGTGGACCTGAGAGTCCCAGCGCAAGAAGGAGACGACTCTTCAGCCCCAGCCTGCCAGTATCTCCCAGAAAAGCCGCTCTCTCTGAGGGGGTGAGCTTGGTGTAGAAAAAGTCCACAAAGCGCCGCGACTTGAGTCCGGTGCGGTGATTGTTGATGATCATCGGTGCGCTAAGCTCCGAGAAGCCAGAAGGTGCCTGCCCGGCGATAGCGAGGAGCTGACTATCCTGCAGATTGATCTTCAGCTTGGACTCTGCCTCATAGACCGGCGTGCCGAAGCCGAGGTAAATGAACGCAAAAAGCGCCAGAGGTCCGGCCACCAACACGCCACGCTTCCAGTAAGCACGCAGATAATCAATGACCTCCGCGATGCTGATGAGCGATTCCTGGGCCGGAGGGGCCGGTGGCGTGACCATTTGCACCGGTATCAGCGTAGTAAGCGGGGCAGCGGCAGCTGGCTGATAAGTTTGCAACGCGACGGCCTGACCACCGGCGGGAACCGTGGCGATGGCTGCGGGTGCGCTAGAAACGATGGAGTTGGAGAGCTGCATGGATCGTAGAATCAAGGGGCCGAACACGCAGCCAGGCCCGGCAAGGGTTTGATTTCGCGTTGAGAGAGGGGACCCGACAAACCGATGGCTTCCATGATCTGGCGGTTCACGAGGCGGACATCGAACACTTCTTCGGCAAGCCGTCTGCTCTCCGCCCCATGGCGCACGGCGAGCTGTGGTTCTGCTAGGTAGCGCTCCATGGCATCCACCACTGCACTGACCTCACGAGGAGGAACCAGAAAACCATTCTTCCCATTGCGAACCGTTTCCCGCGCTCCTACAGAGTCCGTGGTGATGATAGCGCGGCCCATGGACAGGGCCTCCAGGGTGGCATGAGGCACTCCTTCACGATACCACGTGGGCAGGACGAACACGTGCTTATCCCTCAGCGCGGACGCTACGTCTCTCACCATGCCATGGTGAACGAGCGTGCCTTCCTTCACCCATCTCTTCACTTCTTCTTCAGTCACGCGGTTTGGATTCGGATCAAACGGGCCTATGAGATGAAACTCCGCCTGTGGATGACGTTGGCGGATGATGCGCGCAGCCTCTGCATAGACCTGCACGCCCTTGCTGACCAACAGCCGGCTCACCAGCACGAAGCGGACCTTTCCCGCCCGCAGGTCCTCGTCCTCACTCAGAGGCACATGCGGAAACTCCTCCACATTCACCCCTGATCCCGCTGTGACATGGCAGGGTCTGTCTTGTGGCAGAATGTGTAGCTCCTGCAGTAGAGCACGGTCATCGTTGTTCTGCATGAAGATGACGTGTGCACGTTTCAGAGCAAAGCGGTGCAGTGCGCGAGAGATAAATGATACCACTCTCTGCCTCCACGTGATCGGTGTGACGAAGGTGAATCCCAGCCCCGGCAATAGCGCGTAAATGCGGGGCACTCCGGCGAGCGCTGCAATGACGCAGCCGTAAACGACACTCTTGATGGTGTAGGCAAAAAGCGCATCCGGCTTCTCACTTCGGAAAAGCCGCCACATGTCCAGCCAAGTAAACAAATCACTGAAGGGATTGACCCGGCTGCGGATCATCCGGATGGCGCGGTGCCGCCCTCCCAGCCCCTGCACAAAGGCCTGCACATGCGGATAGTCCTCCGCAGCCGACGTGACGACTTCACATCCAGACCGGGCGAAGTCGCGAATGAGGTCTCCACGGTGGTAAACCAGCGTGTTCGCGTCAGCGGTGAGTACTACGATCTTCATGATGCAGCCACCTCCTCATACACCTGGATGAACCGCTCCACGGCGCGCTCCATCGTGTATTCCCTCTCTGCTCGGAGCCTGCCCTTTCTTACCTGCTCGGCTCGTTCCTCAGCAGGGAGTGAGAGCGTCTCTAGCCAAGCCCGCACCATTCCGTCTGCGTCTCCCAGTTCGACCACGCGACCAGCGTCTGCCACGATGGCGCGCGCGTCACCAGCAGCCGTAGTGACCACGGGCACCCCGCAAGCCATGGCCTCCAGCACCACATTCGGAAAAGCCTCAGTGGCACTCGTCAGCGCCAGAAAAGTGAATGCGGGGTATAGCGTCTGAGTCTCCTGCGTGAAGGGCACAAAGCATACCTGTCCAGGCCTGGGCAGTGTCTTGAACGCCGCCCGTGCTTCCGGATACAAATCCTGCTCGCTTCCACCACAGACCGCCAAATGAAGGGAATGCATCTGCTCTTGCACCCGACGGGCGACGTTAAAAAACAACGCCATGTCCTTCTGCGGGTGAAAGCGTCCCACGAATCCAACCACCGGCACGTCTTGCGGAATGCCAAGCGCCATTCGTGTCTTCATGCCAGCCTCAGGGCATATTCGAAAACGCTCCGAGTCGATCCCATTCGGCACCCATATCAACTTCTCCGGCGGATAACCCATGGCTTCGTGAGCCTGCAACGCCACTTGAGAGTTCCCTATGATTCGACCCGGCAAAAAGCGAGATGCCCACTTCAGGGCCAGATGAAAAAGCCGCGTCTTCAGTTCACTGTCTCCCGCGTTTCGCCACACCACGCTGGCCCTCACCCCCCACACCACGCGCGGCACGCCTGCTAGCCAGGCTGCCACGCCGCCTATGAAATCCGCATGGTGCATCCACGTCTGCACCACGTCCGGCCGTTCTCGGCGGATCAAAAGCCACGTACCAAACCAGACGCGTGGGTTGAGCAGCGCCGGCTCGTTGAGATCATGCACAGTGCATCCATGACCTCGCAGCTCTTCTGCCAGCTCCCCATGGTCCCCCACTCGAATCACCACCACCACGGTTCTCCATCGGGAGGTTCTCATGCTGCGCACCAGGTTCCGTAGAAAACGCTCCGCACCGCCACCCGCTAGCGCCGGAATCAAGTGCAGCACCGTACGCACCGCAGCCCCCGTCAGAGCGGGTGACACATCGCGGTGAACGATCTCGGTCACTGGTACAAGCGTTTGGGTCATCGGCAGGGCCGTGGAAGTTGGAAGAGAGCTGAGGGTGCACTTAATAAATACTAGAAATTGGCTTTTATCAAGAAATACAATATTTATGAATCATAAAGCTCACCCCACAGAGTTCCACGCTACTTTTCTTCCGTCGCGTTCCAGAAAGGCGAGCGTCGCTCCCCGGCCAGCCTCGCTACCCCATTTGAGCATCCCCCATCGAGAGTCCTTTACCCACCACGGAAGGACGTAACAGGGTCTGCATCCGGGCCAAAAAAAGTCTCCCACTTTTTTCTTCCCATCCACACGCAAGTTTGGTTTCATCCTC
>CAZIGH010000074.1:0-14449 GCA_964538625.1 uncultured Verrucomicrobiaceae bacterium | reverse complement strand
TCTTCGACTCCACATGCTCGATCCCGGCGATGTAGAGGAAGTGATACTCGTAGTAGTAGGTGAGGTAACCTTCCATCTGCTGTGGATCCATACCTCCGTATGGTTGCGCCACATAGATCGTCGGAATGCCTAGCGGAGGAAACACGTCACGGGCCATTCGCTGAGTCGCCATCCAAGCCCCCAGCATGACTGCAACAACGCTGACAACCATGGTCCATGGATGACGAAGAGCAAAACGCGGAAGTGACATGGAGATGAAAGAGCGAACCACGGCACCGACAAGTGGGCCAGCGATTACGGGGACCGTAAAGACGTGAAATCAATTGCTGTCTTTCACAAATGAAATCTCATCGTGAAAGCTCCACTCCCAGCTCCAGGAGCTGTTTGCGCACCAGCTTCAGAACGGCACGCCCATTCTTTGTGATTCGGTACGCTCTTGGTGCTTTCGGACCCTTGGTGGGATCCGCTTTTGAGGTAAGCCAGCCATTCGCCTCCATTCGCTTGAGCAAGGGATAAAGCGTGCCCGGGCTTACTTCATACCCATGATGGGCCAACTCCTTCAGCATCCACCGCCCTATCACCTCACCTTCTGCGGCATGGTGCAGCACATGTATCTTCCAGAAGGAGAGCAAGATTTCACGATTGACAAGCCTGAGATCCATCATGGTGCCGAAGTGGCTGCGGCATGGATGCCTGCCTCTAGCAAAAGTTCAAGTCCACACTGGGTCTATTCTTACCACCACTACTGCCACTTGGGTCCCAACAGTATCACGAGTGTGCCGCCGATGCACAGTGCGGAGCCGATAGTGTCCCAGCGGTCAGGTGTAGAGCCCTCCACAAGCCAAAGCCAGAGCAGCGAGGCTGCTACATAGACGCCGCCGTATGCTGCATAGATCCGGCCCGCCCCCTCCGCCGGATGAAGGGTCAACAGCCACGCAAACAAGCCCAAAGATGCGACGCCAGGAACCAGCCACCACGCAGATTTACCAAGCTTCAGCCATGCGTAAATGGCATAACAACCGAAGATCTCCGCAACCGCCGTGCAGCCAAACAAGAGAAGTGATAAAGTCATGTACCACCATGCCCTCGCACGGATCATGCCGACTTTCCACCAGCAAGCACCAGCAGTCCGGCAATGATAAGCCCCGCACCGGCTGCGATGCGCCACGTGAAGGGTTCACCCAGCAGCAGAACAGATAGCGTGAGAGTCACGATGATGCTGCCCTTATCGACAAGAGAAACGAAGGACACCGTGCCGTCATGCATGGCACGGTAATAGCAGATCCACGAAAGCGTCGTAGTGAGCGCCGAAACGGCAAGCAGGCTGATGGGACGCCAACCTGCCTGCTGCAACGTGACGGTGGTTTTACTGACGCCGGTCCATACCACCGTGTTCAGCATGATGAAGGCAAAGACAAACACTGTCCGTACGGCGAGCCCCACGTCTGCGCCAAGGGCTTTGAGTCCCGCTTTGGCGATGACTGAGGTTAGCCCCGCGAATAGGGCGGCGGCGAAGGCATAGAGTTTCCAGCGTTCCATGCGGTCAAGATGCGACTTTTCTCGACCCCAACAACCGATAGACCACCGGCGTGGCGATCAGCGAGAAGGCCAGGGAGATGCACATGCTGCCGATGATGCCGATGGCGAGCGGGCGCAGCATGTCGGCTCCGTGGCCGATGCCCTTGGCCAGCGGGATCATGGCGAGCACGGTGGTGAGGGAGGTCATCAAAATGGGGCGCAATCGGCGGTGGGCGCTCTTGGCGAGGGCTTCGGTGAGCGTCATGCCCTCGGCGAGATGATGATCGACGAGGTCGAGCATGAGGATGCCGTTTTTCGCGACGATGCCGACGCCGATGATGCAGCCGAGGAAGCTGACGATGTTCAGGGTGGTGCCGGTGAGCCAGAGCGCGCCGATGGTGCCGCTGAGGGCCAGCACACTGCCGAACATGATGGCCACCGGTTCGCGGAAGCTGCGGAACTCCACCAGCAGGACGGTGAAGACGAGCACGATGGCCAGGATGAGCACGACGAGCAGATGCCGGAAGCTTTCCTGCTGCTGATGGAACAGGCCGCCGAACTCGATGGTGCCGGGCGGGATGCTCTTGTCCCTGGCGAGCACTTCTTTGATCTCAGTGATGCCGCTGCCGAGGTCGCGGTTCTCCAGCGCGGCGGTGACGGCGACGAGCTGGCGCAGGTCTTCACGTTTGAGTTCGAGCTGGCCGGGCTCCTCGGTGATGTCGGCCACCTGGGAGATTTTGACGATGCTGCCGCTGGGGGTGCGGATGGGCAGCTCCTGGATGTCATCGAGCCGCTTCACCTTGCCCGGCTCACCCACGACGCGAATGGCCACGACGCGGTCGCCCTCCAGCACGCTGCTTGCGGTGGTGCCGAGCATGGCGGTCTCCAGCGCGGCGGCGATGTCCGCGCTGGTGAGGCCGTGGCGCTGGGCGTCCACGGCGCGGATGCGGAAGCTGATGGTGGGGCCGGTCATCTTGAGGCCGTCGTTGGTGTCCACCACGCCGCGCACGCCCTCAATGGCTGCCTTGACCTCGGGCGCCTTTTTCATCAACCAGGCGGTGTCGTTGGAGAAGAGCTTGATCTCGATGGGATCGGGCGACTCGGTCAGGTCGCCGAGCAAGTCGCCGAGGATGCCGGGCAGCTCCCATTCGATGCCGGGCACGGCGGCGTTCAGCTTGTCGCGCAGCTCGATGCGGACCTCCTCAGTGCTGCGCTTGCGGTCGGGCCTCAGCTTGACCAGGATGTCCCCCTTGTTCGGCTCGGCGATGGCGAGCGCGAGCCGCGCGCCGGTGCGGCGTGAGTAGCCCTCCACCTCGGGCGTGGCGAGGATGATCTCCTCCGCCTGGCGCACCATGCGGTCAGTCTCCTCCAGGCTGGTGCCCCAGGGCGTGAGGCAGTCGATGACAAAGCCGCCCTCGTCCATCTCCGGCATGAAGTCGCTGGGCAGCTCCTGATAGAGCCTCCAGGAGCCGTAGCCGATGGCGATGCAGGCGAGCAGGGTGACCCAGCGCAGCTTCAAGGCGAGACCGAGCACGGCGTCGAACACCCGCAGCAGGGCGCGCATGATGAAGCCGCCCTCTTCGTTGACCGCCTTTCTGCGGCCGTCGCTGAGGAAGATGGAGGCCAGCGCGGGGGTCAGCGTGATGGCGAGAACGAGGGACGTAAGCAGCGCCACCACCATGGTCAGCGCCAGCGAGCGGAAGAACACGCCCGGCAGGCCGTCCAGAAAGGCCAGGGGCACAAACACGACGACCGGCGTGAGCGTGGAGCCGATGAGCGGACGGACGATCTCGCTCATGGCGTTCTTGATGGCGTCGAGGCGCGGCTCGCCCTTGGAGATGCGGGCGGCGATGGCCTCCACGACGACGATGGCGTCGTCAATGATGATGCCGATGGCGGCGGCGATGCCGCCAAGCGTCATCAGGTTGAAGGTGAGCTTCGCCGCCATCATGGCGACGAGCGTGGCGAGCACGGATACCGGGATCACGACAATGGCGGTGATGACGCTGCCCCAGTTTTTCAGGAACACATACAGGATGAACACGGCCAGCAGCAGGCCGATGATGATGGCCTCCCAGACGCTGCTGACGGACTCTTTCACCAGCAGGGACTGGTCGTAGTAAAAGGAAAGCTCCATGTCCGGAGGCAGGGTGTGCTTCAGCTCTGCGATCTGGGCCTTCAGGTCATCGGCGATCTGGAGGATGCTGCTGCCGGTGGGCTGGGCGCGGATGTTCATCAGCGCGGCGTTGCGGCCCTGGGCGTTGACCACATTGAAGACCGGCTCCGGTCCGCGCTCCACGCGGGCGATGTCGCGGATGCGCACGGGCACGCCGCCGCGCATGAGGACGGTGAAGTTCTCGATGTCCTCCCGAGTCTCCGCGCGGCTGTCCACGAGTGCGAGGTAGATGGTGTAGTTCTCCATGTGGAAGCCCGCGGGCGCCACGAGGTTGTTCTTCGCCAGCGCGGCGGTGATGTCGCTCATGGCGATGTTATTCGCGCTGAGCTTCACCGGATCCACGATGACGTGATACTCCGGCGTGCGCCCGCCCACGACATCCACGCGGGCGATGCCCGGGATGCGGAGGAAGCGCGGTTTCAGCTCGTAGCGCGCGGTCTCCCATAGCTCGGTGAGGTCGCGCTTCGGCGAGGTGAGGCTGACGCCGATGATGGGGAAGGCATTGAAGGTGAGCCGCCACACCGTTGTCTTGGCGGTGGGGGGCAGCGTCGTTTTGACCTGGGCGACGCGGTTGAGCACATACAGCTCGCTCTCCACCATGTTCACCTGCCAGTTGAAGAAGACGTTCACCTCCGCGCTGCCGCGTCCGGTGGCGCTGCGCACCTGGACAACGCCGGGGATGTCCTTCATCGCCTCCTCCATGGGCCGCGTGACGGTGGCCATCATCTCGTCCGCGGGCATGATGCCATTGTCGATGAGGATCACGCAGCGCGGGAACTCCGTCTCCGGGAACACCGAGGACGGCATGCGCAGCGCGGCATACACACCCGCCAGGCAGAGCGCGATGGTGACAAAGATGATGGCGAGCCGGTGGCGGATGCCGAACGACCCCGCGCCTGTGTCCGTGGGCTGGCTCACCTGGCTTCCTCCTTGGCTGCTGTGGACAAGATAAAAATGTCTCGATGGTTCATGGTATCATGGCAATCTGCCGCGCGTTGGATGTCTGGCGGCTTGCATGTAACACGGAAGCCAAGGAGTGCTTTCAAGTCTGCTTATCGTGCAGCGAATATGACAGCTTCTTCATCTTTACGGGGGGGAAGACGTCCAGAAATGCAACTCGAGATTGCCATGATTGGGTGCAAGGAGGAAACAGACACATGCAGTCCTCTCTCGTGGTATGTTTGTATTTCGACGTTCTTGGCTTCCAGCAGCGCAGCCGCCGTGCTGAAAGCTCAGGGAATGCACAGCATTACCTGCTGCCTCTCAGCCAGAGGATCAATGCGATCGTAGAGCGGATCAATGAGCGTGCAGGCTGGACTGATCCCCCTGCTTGGCACTGGAGGTTGTTCAGCGACAATGTTCTCGTCTGGCATGTGGTGCATTCAGACGATGGAGTGTTTGAACTGGCTGGCGTCCTGGCTCAGGCGGCTTGGGCTCAGCTTGAACTTGGTGCTGCGGGCTATTTCATCCGCGGCGCTCTCACCATGGGGCGACTGCACTGGGATGAGCATGTCGTGAGTGGCGAACCGCTGTTCGAAGCTGTGGAACTGGAGAAGGCGGCTCGATTTCCCAGGCTACTCGTATCCCCCGCACTGCTGGAGCAGGCCGCGCGGGACGTGGAAGCTTACACCTCGCCCTTAGATGCTCCTTTTGTGCGTGACTTGTGGCGATCCACCGACGGCGTCGTATTCGTCAACTTCCTCAACAGTTTGGTGGATGAGGATGAACTACCGGAGTCCATGAAGCGCCGCATGCACGAGGACTTCCGCATTCATCTAGCTCGGGAAACCGCATCAGCCACGGGTGAAGCAAGGTCAAAACTGCTATGGCTGTGCAGCTATCATGACCATTGGGTGCGAGCCAATGCGCCGGAACCTGACAGGGAAATGCTACTGATGGGTGCTGAAAGCCAGGAGCGCTTCACTTCTTTTATGACACCTGTGCGGAGACGTTTTGACGATCCGCCCTCGTTGGCAGATTGGGACGAGTCGGCGCAAGCAAATGAGAGTTGAGCGGTTGAGTGTTGGCGCCGTGAACTCAAACCAAGCCGCTGTGCCTTCCATGTTTCGCTTAAGCTCGCGCAGCCAGAGTCCTTTCGACTTCAGCATAGGCGTCCTGCATGCTCTGTTCCAGTAACATCCACTGAGTCGCAAGGTCAGTGACTAGAGCCTTGTGCTTTTCATCCGGAGCGTCACCACAGATTTGATTCACCACGTGGCCGACCCAGGCTTTCTGCTCCTCAGACAGAGCCTGAGCATCAACTTGAGTGGCCCCTGCCGGTAACGCATTGTCACGTAGGCTCATGGTGTCACCACACATCAGGGTCTCCAAGCGTAGCTTGACTTGGTTAAGCTGGGTGAGTCGTGCCTGGAGGCTGAGGGCATTTAACTGAGCAGTGGTCTGGCATTCCATGACTCGCCCTTGCTTGTCCATCATCATAGCAGTGCGCCAAGCTATCCACGTTGAAACGCCAAGCGAAAATGCCGAAACAACGAGAGCACCGAAGGCAATCGTAATCGTCCACACGTCCTTGTGCTCCACAAGCTTCTTCATCACCCAGTCGGTGAAGCCATCTTCAAGTGAGACCGCGTCTTTAGTTCCGATATTGTCTGTTGTGGGCTCGACTGTGGCATTGGTTGGGGCTGGTGCGACCACTGAAGACTGACTCCCCAACATTTTATCATCGATCTTTGGAGTAGGCTCGGGTGGCAATGTTGGTGCCGAATCAACCGAAGGAGCAGCCGTAGGCAGTGCATCCTGACCCATGCTGCCAAGGGGCAAACCGAGAAGCAAGAGCATCAGAATGGTGCGGCAGCGCATCTTATAGAGATGTCACAAAGACTTGCACATGCAATGGCGTTATGGATTACGCATGTCCAGTAACGCATTTCCCGATCTCTACCATGGACACCCTGACTGGCCGAACCGAGATGACGAGCATCTTTTCTGGGTGGGGCTGAACTCAAACTTCCGTTACTCTCACCGTCCGCAGCCCCAGGGAGCGGCGAACGCCACGGATGTCTCCTTTTTCTGCCGTCCGGAGCAGGTTGCAGACCAGCTTCTCAGTGTGCTCCAGCACTCATCAGGCGGTGGTTCCATCCTGGTAACAGGTTATCGTGGAACGGGCAAGACGTCCGTGGTGAACCACTGCCTGAACGAATGGGATAAGCTCAGAGTCGGAAAGGGCGAGCGTCCTATTGTCTCCATCCGTGTGAATATGGCTACGGTGGCCAATGCCCACGATGTGCTGCTTCTCACCTTTGCGGCGTTGACGAGAAGCCTAGATCATCTTCACAAGCAGTCGTCACTGGAGAATCAGCAGAAGGCAGAGTTGGATAAGATTTACAAGGAGCTGCGGAATGATGAAAAGCGTCTTCGTGCCAGCAAGGTCACCGAGCACCGTGAGCCAAGAACCGGCGTGCAGCTTTTTCCTTCTGGCAGGGAGGATTACCTGGATCTTCCGGCACCCGGCACCAGCAGTGAGCAAACTTTTGAAAGGGAAGCTCTTTCGCGCTACCAAGCCTCTTTGGTCGAGGGGCTTCGCCGTTTGAAGGAAAGTGTTGGGCTGGATTTGGTCTTCGTTTTTGACGAAGTGGACAAACTGCTTCCCACCGACGGCTGGGAGGAGGAAAAGGAGTCAAAGCTGGAACTGACAAGCCTTCAGAAGATCGTGGCTGAGCTGAAGCACTTCCTCAGCGAGTCGCCCGCGCATCAGATTTTCATTGCTGGCAAAGATGTGGATGACAGTTGGGCGGAGGATCAGAACAAGGGTGAGGGCATCTTTGAGTCCATCTTCGCCAGCAACATCAATGTCTCGAGCATCTTCACGCTGGAGCTGGAGCCGTGCATCAGCCCGCTGCCATGCTGTGTGCGTAAGGAGGACGCGGAAGACTTTTACGCGACACTGGCCGGCGAGATGGGCATCCCGAAAAACTCTCTCGTCTTCCGCACCGCGCTGCTCATTCTGCCACATCTGGCGGAGTATGAGATGGTGCAACTGCTTACGCGGGCCTTTCTCCGTCCGCATTCGCTGGACGAAACAAAAAAGGACAAGCTCGAGTCTTGGTTGAAGGGCTATGCGGATGGGGGCCGACATCAAGATCAGTCCAGAAAAGTTTGGAAGCAGCCGGGGCTGGTGGCGAATGAACCGCCAGCGGACTCAGAGAAAGAAACCCGCACACCTTGGTTTGACCTTTCCCCAACCTCCGAGCGCACCTGTCGCCGTCTTCGCATCCTGCTAGAATACCTGACCTACAAGGGCCGAGGTGTGCCGCGCAAGATTTTACGTGAGTTTTACGGCATGGTGAGACCCGCGTCCTGTGTGCCGACGGATGATCCTGGTTATCGCAAGCTCTGGGATCAGGGTGTGTCGCGGAATGATCCCCGCCCCGCTGACCCTGACGGCACCCGGCTGGTGGTGAAGCATGTGCTGGCCTTCCCCCAGCATCATCTGCAAAAGATGAACTTCTATGCGGCCATCGTGGAGCACTTGGATGAAAACTTTGCCCTGCTGCGCGGTCTCAATGACAAGGGCCGCGTATCCATCTTCCACATCATTGACTACCTGCTGAAGTTCTACTCCACAGGCTTCTCTCATCGTGACCTGGAGCATGCTCCTTTCATGACGGCGCGTGAGGAGCTGTTCCCCTCGCGCCAGCTTGCAAGCCTCATCCTGCGCATCATGGAGGGAAAACTCTGGCGGCGAAAGGACAGCCGTGGATCAGAATACCGAATGCTCCACCATGTGTCCCACGACCTGGGAGTGATGTTCCTACGCTATGGCCCGGAGCAAATGGAGCTGCGTCATACGAGACGCGACTTCCGCGATGAAATCCCAAGGCTAGAGAAACTCCTGGACGGTGTGAATGGCGTCAAAGCTGACGAGCGCCTCGCCCCCATTCATGCGCAGATCCGTCTGGCGCGCATTCTCGAACTCTGCGGGCACAACTACGATGCGCGCCTGGCCTACTACAAGGCCTTGCGCTGGCTGCGTCTGGACGTTTCGCATTTTGAGCAGGTGGGGGCTGAGATTGGCCGAACACTCATCATGAAGACAGCCAGCGGCGGGCACACCGCTTCCTTTCCGCCAGCCTTCATCACCTATACCGTGGAGACGCATCAAGCTCTGGGACGTCTACTTGACGAAGTGGGTGAACTCCGCCAGGCGCTCCAGCACTATGAGGAAGCCAGCAGCTTTTGTGAGCCCTACCTCCCTGAGTTGCCCGGACAGACCGAAAATGTGAATACACCTGTCCGAGCGAAGGGCACTCCAACTTGGCTCGAATATGCACAGTCCTTGTGGCTGACGGTCAGCGCTGAAACGAAGATTGAGATAAACCGGATCAGACACACCGAAGTCACGGATGTGGACCTAGCCGAGCTGTTGGCCCGCAAGCCCCCCATGAGGCCGCTGTCGTTAGAGGGAGTGCCGCACGGTTATGTGTCGCTATGCAACCACGCAGCCATTACCTATAGCAAGCTCTGGGAGCGCTCCTCCGCCAATCGCTACCTGCTGAAGGCTTTGTTCTTCCTGGATGCCGTTGGCGACGAGTATGGGCTGGTAGATCAAATGTTCTTGATCGGCCAGATGATGACCCGACGCCGCGACCTTACCGCTGCCGCGCTGTGGTATCGTGCCGCATTGTTGAAAATCGCCGCCATCCGCGACCACTCAGAAAGAGCGAACATAGCGGGCAATCTTCAACAGTGGGGCGCAGACTGGCAGACTCCACCTGCGCTCGCTACCACGGAAGCACAGATTTGCGCAGCCTTGGGGGACATCATCTATGCCACCAACGGCCATGCCCTAGCCATCACTCCCGCAGTGACTTTAGGATCTGATGTCTCGGCATCGGTTTGGTCATTTGTTCTAAAGGAACTGGGGTTGCCGGCACTGCCTGTGGACGACCGTTGGGAGGAGTATTTTTTCACCTTTGCTCGACGCCGCTTTGAAGCAGGGGACCAAGACATCGACGCGAGGGATGTCTATCTGCGGCAACTGGAAACACGTTTCACCCGCTTCGAGCAGGCCATTGGTTGGATTGAGGGCTCTTCAGCCGCCGACAAAGCACGGTATCAATACGAGGCTCTCAATGCCTGGACGACTTTCTGGCGAGGAGCCCGCGTGTTGCTGCACCGTAACCTCAAGGCCGTGTCATCGCTGGCAAGGAACAAGCAGCTAACCTGGGGGCGCATCGCCAACTTCCGTAGCATGGGCACCACTCTGAGGCTGGTGGGAACGATGCTTGGGGAGATAGCACTGCGCGATGCAAACGGAGAAGCTCGGCATCTGTTAAGAAAGGTCTCTATGGCCTTGCAAGCCGAAGGCCGACCAGCAACGGAGCGTGCCGCCGACGGAACAGCGACGGAGCGTGCGCCGGTGCAGTTTTATCAACGGTTTATCTCGAATCAGGTGACTCAATCTGATGCCGAGACTTTAAATCAAGCTATGAGTGCCTATCTCGACATGGTGAAGGACGCCCTAACGAAGGACGAGGCCGATGAGATTGAGAAGGCAAAGAGTCGTCCCACAGATGCCAACAAGGTTCCCTGGTGGAGCGAACGTGCACGCATCCAGGTCAACACCGCTGCGACGGACATGCTGATCATCTTCGCATGGATCGGCGACCGACCGGATTTGCTAGACAAGCATCTTCCCGATGGCGGAACGGACAAATGTGGGCATCGCAGCCCTCTATTCCGCCTCAGCGGCAACCTCAATGATGGTCTTCTGCCAGTAAGTTGGCTCAAAGCCAGGCTATGCACACCGGTATCTCAAGAAAGCAAGAAGGACCGAAAGAATGACATAGAACTTCGTTTCCGCCTTCTCGCCATCGCCGAGAAGGCTCTTTTCAGCTCCTATCTCTGCTATCGTGACACCATTCCTGACTTCTCCTATGCACAAACCTGCGTGCAGATCGGTGAGCTGTATGCTGCGGTCATCTACAAGCTCGGCAACTGGACAAAATCCGACAATCCTGACGCAGGCGACCAATCCGCTGTGGTGGCGGAAGCGATAGACCGGTTTTCCGGCCTTGCGAAACGATTCTTGAACAAAGCCATCGACATCCTCAACCGGGAGCAGGAACAGAACCGCAACACGTTCCACCTGATGTCCGAGGCATGGTTCAACCTGGCCGATATCCTGACTATTCGGCTTCTGGCCATAACTGGAGATGGCGGCACCCCGACGCTCAAAAGCGATCTCTTTGGTGCAGCGTTCACTTCAACCTTGAAGACTCACTTCCAGGACGAGTTGAAGAAGTCTCCCGCAGACACCAAGTCGCGCATTGCTCTAGACCTCGTGCCCGAGGATCTCCGGCGCCAAATCACCGAGGCCTACCAAAACGGCCTCCGATACGCCCAGGACGAGATGACCGATTACCTTTCTCGCTACCGTGTTCCCGCTGACGTCAGTTATTCGAGCCGGAACCTCATGGACCCGGTGCTTCATTTTCGCATCTGCCGTTCCGTGCGTCTTCGCCACAGCGGCGGCTGGCATGATCCGAGTAAGACTGGATCGCAGCCCACGCTCACCGCTCTTACCGAAGATTTTTGGACTACGTTCGACGAAATCTGCGACCCCGTCAGTGGTTACGAGTCGCCTCAGCTTTCCGAAAACGGAGTCGCTAGTCCGGCACCTAGCCGTGCTTGGGCGAGGCAGCTTGCGGTGCTTATCAAACTGGCAAACAAAGTCCGTACTGACCGCGGTCCGATGCAATGGAAGGAAGAGACAAAGGATGGGGTGGAGATCACTTGGCTAAACGAATCGGAAATGACCAAGCCCACCCACCGTCGGCGCTTCGTCTTTTTTGGCGGCAGTGAATCCCAACAGTCAACTAACGCGCCACAAACAGGTTCATCCACCCCCGCTTCTCAAGTCTCAGCAACGAAGAAAGCAGCCAAAAAGGCCGCGAAGAAGGGAACCCCAAAGAAGTCCACAAAAAAGACGTCCCCCCGAAAGTCTGCACCACAAGAGCCCACCGCAGAAGCGGACGGATCTGAAACGTCTGCAACCTAGAAATGGCGAGCCGGTGGCGGATGCCGAACGACCCCGCGCCTGTGTCCGTGGGCTGGCTCACTTGGCTTCCTCCTTGGCTGCTGGTTCAAGAATGCGGACCTTGGTCTCCTCCGGCAGGGCGTAGGAACCCAGGGTGACAACGGTGGCGCCTTCGGTGACGCCTTCGCCCTCGACCTCGACAAGGCTGCCGTCGCGCAGGCCGACCTTGACGGTCAACTTTTTCGCGATGCCGCTCTCGACGATGGAGAGCGTGCTGACGCCGTCATGGTCGGTATAGACGCTCTCACGTGGCACGGCCAGCCTGTCATGGCGTTCCTCGATGATGATGCGCGCGGTGGCGAACTCGCCAGGCTTCAGGCCGCTGCCTTTCGGAATAGCAATGCGGACGGGAACGGTGTCGGTGATGGCGTCCACCAATGGACTGATGTAGGAGACGATGGTCTTGATGCCGTTGATGACCGCAGTTTGACCGATCTTCACCGCCGCAGCCTCGGCCCTGGGCACACTGACGGTGGCGACGAGGCGATCCAAGTCTGCGATCTCTGCAAGCACTGTACTCGAGTCCGCCGCTTCACCGGGGCGAGCAGTAAACTTAATGAGTGTTCCGTTCATGGGCGCTTCACCCGTAAGTAAAGACTGCTGCACTTTCGCGGTGGCGAGTTCTGTCTGTGCGGCGGCCAAGGCCTGCTCGGCTTCGAGCACTTGTTTCTCAGATGTGCCCTCTGCGGCGATGAGCTTTTTCTGCCGCTCGACGTTGGTGGTGGCGAACTTGATGGCGAGTTCCGCTTTGGCCACGGCGGCATCCACAGCGCGGCTGTCGAGGCGGAAGAGGACCTCTCCCTTTTTCACTGACTCGCCTTCCACCCCTCGGGTCTCGGTAATGATGCCTGCAACCGCAGGTGAAAGTTTAGCTATGGCGGGCGGCCCATCTGCGGAGGCGGGAGCGAATTCTGCCGTGCCGTACGCGATCACTGCTCGAGTGAGCGTGGTCTTCACCACTTTGGCCACTTGCACGGCGACTTCGGTAGCAGGCGTTGCCTCATCCTCAGCGTGAACGAGTGGCAGGATGAGCAGAGCGACAGTGAGCGGGATGTATTTCATGATGAACGATGGGTTATTTCACCGAGCGCAAGGGCAGTTGCAGTGCGGTTTCGAGCTGGCCAATGGCTTCCTGTGCTTGCAGGCGTGCCTCCAGCAATGACAGATCCGATGCGCTGGCTTCGATTCGGCGGCGCACGAGTTCCAGAGGGCCGAGTTCCCCGGCTTCCACCATGCGCCGTGTCGTATCACTGGCGTGGTGAGCTTCCTCGGCAAGCTGCGCGGCGGTGGAGACTTTTGCCTGCGCGGCTCGGTAGGCAGCTAGCGCGGTTTCGATTTCCCCAAACACTGTGGCTTGTTTGGCCTCGAACCTGGTGGCGGTCGTTTTTCTTTTTGCTTCAGCCTGAGAGATGGGGCCTTTGTTTTGGTTAAGAACCGGCAGGTCAACACTAAGGCCGAGCGTCCATTTGTTGTCGGTCTGATCCAGTTCGTAGCCGGGACCGAGGTGGACATCGGGATACTGCTTTGCGATCTCCAGGCGGAGCGCTGCTTCACTTGCCTTGTAATCAGACAGCGCAGCGAGCAGGTCACTGCGGTGTGTAAGCGCCTTTCGTCTTGTGTCCGCACTTGGGGCGCTGGGGAAAGAAGTCAGCGCGGAGAAGTCAAGCGTTACACCATCCAGGGCTGCGGTGCTGACGCCGACAGCTGACGCCAGCTGTGCCATGGCAGTAGCTGAGCGTTTGTCGGCATCATGCAGCGCCAGTCGGGACCGATTGAGTGACAGCCGGGCAGTGGTGAGCTCAAATGCCGGTGCTTCGCCCGCTTTGACCTGTGCATCCAGCTTCTTCAATGCGTCCTCATGCAGTGCCACTTCGGCCTTCAGCAGTCGGGCGTTCTCTCGCCCGGCATAGACGTCGAGCATGGCTCTTCGCACGCTAGTGCGCGCTTCCCACGCTGCGGCTGCGATTCTGAGGTTCGCGCTCTCGACCTCCGCTTGGGCGAGGGCGACACGTTTGCTCCGCTTCCCTGCGGTCTCGATGGGCACATCCAGTGTTGGTGTGATGATCCAAGGCGAGATGCCCCGAGTGGTGGAGTTGTAACCGGGAGCGAACGATAAAACGGGATTGGGCCGCTGCCCGGCGGTGAGCACTCCTGCGGAGGCTTCCTCGGCCTGAGCTCGCGCCACTCGGACGTCCGGATTGTAGAATGCCGCCACAAGAGCTAGCTTTTCTAAACCCCAAGGGCCACCAGAAGCCTTGTGCTCGTTGAGGAAACTGCGAAGTCCAGGATCATCGAGCGAGCGTCCTGCAAACGCCGCCGCACCACCATCCACTGAGAGAGGGCGTGGCTTGAACTGAACGCAAGCCGTCAGATAGCAAAACAGGAGAAGGGTGAAAGCAAACGACTTCATGGGGATGAGGCTGTAACGTCATCCTGTCGCGCTCATTCCATGAACTCCACCATGCAGGAGGAAGATGACAGTCTTTTCATCTTTGCTGCGGCTCCAGCGGTAGCGTGAGAGTCACCTGTGTCCGTTGATCGGGCGTGTTTGAATAATGGATCTGCCACTCATGCGCTTCAGCAATGCTCTGTGCGATGCTGAGGCCAAGCCCACTGCCTTCCGTCTCTCCGCTGTGTGCAAGGTCACCGCGAAAGAACCGCTCAAACACGCGGGCTTGTTGCTCCGGTGGCAACAG
>CAZIGH010000073.1:0-15930 GCA_964538625.1 uncultured Verrucomicrobiaceae bacterium | reverse complement strand
TTTCCCTTCAATCCCTGATTCTGTGCGCCATGCGGAAGCGTCGTCTCTTGATTCAAGAGAAAGGTGACAGACATTTTCCGGCCATGTTACATTACAGTATGACGCCATCGGCAGCCGCACCAGCGCCACGCGGGGCAGTGCTAATGCAGGCCAGACCGCAGACATGACCTACACGCCGA
Source organism: uncultured Verrucomicrobiaceae bacterium (assembly GCA_964538625.1). Classification (GTDB taxonomy): domain Bacteria; phylum Verrucomicrobiota; class Verrucomicrobiia; order Verrucomicrobiales; family Verrucomicrobiaceae; genus JAEUHM01. Next base: position 15,751 of record CAZIGH010000073.1, on the reverse strand, counting down.
AGACCAGCGATGCCACGCGCTACGGCAGCATCAGCCACGGACGCTACAGCGAGTTCAGCGGTCTCATCCAGGGAGAGGTGGCGAAGAGTTACAGCTTCGTCGGAGCCAATGACATCACCACCACCGCACAGGCAGCAGGCGGCATGGGAGAAGTGGGCAGCTTCCGCTGCGTGCTAGAGTGGCCCGCCACCCGCACCCACGGCAGCTACGCCAAAGCCACCATCAGCGTGACCGTGGGCAACGGCCAGACCTTCAGCCGCACCCAGTGGCTCTACCAACCACCCAGCGTGGAGACGCTGGAGTATGATGACGATGGCAATCTCATCGAGGATGCCCGCTGGCTCTACACCTGGGACGCCGAGAATCGCCTCATCGCCATGGAGGAAAAAGACGTGCCCGGAGACCAGCCCGCGCGAGCGCTGCTGGAGTTCGCCTACGACCACCAAAGCCGCCGCATCGCCAAAACGGTGAAACGAGCCGCAGATGAAACCTTGCAAAGCCGCACGCTCTTCCTGTACGATGGCTGGAACCTCGTAGCGGAACTCGAAGTGAGAACCCCATCTTCCATCTCCAATCTTCCAACTTCGCAGCCAGAGCTGCTAAGGAACTACGCCTGGGGTCTCGACCTCAGCGAAACCGAGACCGGAGCCGGAGGCGTCGGCGGCTTGCTCTTGTATCAACGGTCAGGTCTGGAATCTGAAAGTCTGGCCTCTGCTGTCTTCGCTGCATGCAGCGATGGTAACGGCAACCTCACCGCCTTCCTCTCCATGGCCGCAGGAACTACCGGCACAGTCGTGGGCCGCAACGACTACGATCCGTTTGGCCGCCGCATCACCAGCACCCTGCCAACGAACTTTTGCCCCATCGGCTTCAGCAGCAAATACACGGATGGCGAGACTGGGCTGGTGTATTACGGCTATCGGTACATGAGCACGGAGCTTGGGCGGTGGCTGAGCCGGGATCCCATTGGGATAACCGGAGGGTTGAACCTTTATGGCATGGTGGGGAACAATCCGATCAACAAATGGGACCGTCTGGGCTTGACCGATCAGCCGCGTGTGAGTCCAATCGAGGGAGGCGACCCATTCGACGTGAAGGTCAAAGTCAACGAGTGTGAAGTAGTGATCATTGAGGGGCATGGAAGAACTGAGACTATCAATCAGTTTGACCCGCCCAAAGAACCTGGTTGTGGGTACTTCATGGGGCAGGACACATGCGAGAGTGATGCGACCAACGCCACAATCCCGGATGAACACAAAATCCCAAACCTGCCAGGTAACCCAGACACGGATGATCACGAGAACAAGCCGAGCCGAGTGACTCCCGACCCTGTAAAGGATCGTCAGCAGTGGGATGGCATCCGTGCGGCCATGAAAAAGCTATGTCCATGTTGCAAGGAGGTGACCTTGGTTCGTATCTTCATTGATCCAGAAGGATGGGACCATTGGCGAACTCCTTGGCAATGGGCGAGTAGCCCACCCAGGGAATCCGAGACTAAGTACAAGTGTGACAATCTCCCTCAAAAGTGAAAGCACTCATCTCACAGCACAAGAAGCAGTGGGTGGTCGTTGTTTTGATGTGGATTTTCCACGCGGCACTCAGGCCAACTTTTTTGGAGCTTACCGATCAAGGTACACATCCCTACGTGCCAACGCCGATAAGATGGGTCTTGCTAAACGCATTGCCAGTCGTCCTTGTCACAAGCGTATTGGTTCTCGTCGTTGGTCTCAATAGACGCAAGTATGTTGGCTGGGCAATCGTCGTTGCTTATTTGGTCCTGATGTTGTTGAGCACCTATGCTGCCACGAGCGCAATTTGCACTTACGGGCAACTACCGAGCACTCCTTGATTGAGAGGCACCTCTTTTGTGTAGATAACGCTCAGGTGCCTTCCGCAGCGCAAAGCTTGCGTGTAAATCGGGGTCAGCAGTCAAATATTGACAAAAAATAGGTTGGGAGACGCTTTTCCGTCGAGAACGCGGACATCACTTACACACCGAAGACCAGCGATGCCACCATCCCGCCCGCCAGTATCAGTCCGTATTATGATGGTGCAGGAAACCTTGTGCAGGATGAGAAGTGGCTTTATGAACCAGAGGCTGCCCGAAGGGCGAGACTTGCGTGAGGCGAGAGGGAGTCTGAAAGACGCCAGGTAGGCTTACGTCTTCAACAACACGCTCAGCCATACCGACCCCATGGGGATGATGGCATGTTCCTGGTTGTGGGCGGTCAAAACGAGCGGAGCGCTATGGTGCTGTACGTCCCGGATCGGTTGCTGAGCGAGCAGGCAACTGCTGGCCTTACTCTGGTGGGGGGAGGCTGTTGATCCAATCTTTGAGGAGTTGGACGCCGGCCTTGTCGATGGTGTTTTTGCCAAGAGGTGGCATTTGGTGTCCGCCAAGGGCATCGGTGCGAAAGTGGATGAGGGACATGGATGCATCTCCGGGAGCGATGAGTTTTGCGCCGTTAATTCCCAGGTCATTAAGTGGGTCGGCGTTGATGAGACCTTGGGAAGGGAGTGGGGTGTCCCAACGGGCGTCCCACTGGGCTTGAACGCCGCCTGGGCGATGGCATGAGGCGCAGTTGGAGTCCAAGTAGGATCTGGCGCGGTCCTGGAGGGACGCGGTGGTGTCGTTGAGAGCGAACAGACGGGGCAGTGTGGGCAGTGCTGACGGGTCTGGGGCGGAGTCAAAGAGGCCGAGGTGACCCCAGGTGTGCAGTTGGTTGTCCGTGACTTTGCTGATGGGATACTGGAAGGTGCAGTTGAGCTGGCGTGTGTTGACTCCCAAAACCCAACCTGATGATTGGGTGTGGCAGGCGGTGCAGGCTGAGGTGCCGGGGAAGGTCCAGCGCTGGATGCGGTGGGTTTGCAGATGCACGATGGCGGCGGCTCTTTTGGCGGGGTCGTTCGCGGTGCAGATGATTCCGTAAAGGAGGTCTGCGTTGGTGCTGAGTGAGAGGGTGGTGCGGCCCACAGTGACCCAGTCGATGGCGTTGCGGCTCATGTAGCCGGTGATGACGTCGCCGGCGCGTTGCAGTCTGAGCCAGACTTGGGGGTAGGCGGCGCTCACGGGTTCTTGTGCAAGCTCCTCGGTCATGTTGGTGTCTGCGGTGCTGCGGTGGTGGAAGCGAAAGTCAGTGGTTTCATTGGTGCCGGTGGCTGCTGTCATTCCGACGGATATGCCGACGGCGCGGCTGCCGGGGGAGAAGCTCTCTCTGAGCATGAGGCCAACTCGTGCATCCGGCGTGGTGCCGCCGATGCTGGGGAAGAGTCTTTCCACCCGGACAAAGAAGTCGAAGTCTCCTTTGCGTTTGATGTAGTTGAAGCGTGCTTGATCGGAGGTTCCTCCGATGCCGACTCCTGAGCCGTAGATGACCAGTCTGGTGCCCGCTTGGGTGCTTGTGCCCGGCAGGGATGGCGCGCCGAGGTTGAGACCGGCTGGGCTGCCCGGGGAACGGATGGCGATACGGATGTTTTCGAAGGTGGTATCCTTTACGAGGGTGGCCTGTGTTCTCGCTGCGTTCCACTTGTAGCTGCCGCCTTGAATGCCGTTGGCTGTCTTGACGATGACGCGGGTCTCGAGTCTTCGACGTGAGGTGGGGGTGATGTCGCTGATGGGGAGGTCAAAGTGTTTCACGAAGACGCTGCCTTCGGGGAAGGTCCACTCTCCGGTGGGTGAGAAGGCGATGGTGCTTCCGGAAGGGATGGCTGCCCAGCGTTGCTTGAAGGCGCCGTCTGACCAGAAGCCATGGTTGACGGTGTAGGGGATGAGTTTGCCGCTGGCTGTGCGGTTGGCCATGTGGGTGAAGAGTCCGGTTTGAGAAAGGAGGTTCGGCAGACCGGGTGGGGGCTGTGTATTGGGATTCGGTACGAGTTTGAAGATGCCTCCGCCCTCGGTGCTGAGCCTGCAGAGATAGAGTTCGCCGTCTGCGTCCAGGGCGAAGGAGGAGATGCCGAGGTAGTTTTGGCCACGGTTGGGTCCGGGCCCGTTTGGAAGTACGGCGATGAGTTCTTTGGAAACGGAGGGCGTTTCATGGAGCGCCCAGATGCGGCCGGACATGTTGTCTGCGAAGATGTAGCGCCCGCCGATGTGGGCTGCGAGTGCGGTTCCGCGATAGACGAAGCCGCCCATGATGGCGGCTGAACCGCCGTTCTCGAGGTGGCCGTATTCCAGCAGGGGCCCTTTGCTGATGCTGGGTGTGTAGAGTCCTGTTAGAGGTCCGCTAGGCGTGCCCTGTACCCGGTGCCACTGGAAGTTGAGCGGATTGCCTGGGGTGACTTCGCCGGGTAGGATGAGGTTGATTTCCTCACGAGCGGTGGGGCCGTAGTCGCCGACATCGCTGATGTAGATGCGACCGGTGACGGCATCGAAGGTCATTTCGTCCGGACTTCGCAGGCCGATGGCGTAGAACTCTTCGAGCGCGCCGGGGATGCCGACGAGCGGGTTGTCGTTGGGGATGTAGTAGTTGGCGGTGTAGCTGCCGGTGTTGTCATTGGGCGGCAGGGGTTGTTTGGGGATGGGATGACTCACGGCACCTCCGGTCTGATTGACGTCGATGCGGATAACGCCGCCGAAGAGGTTGCGATTCACTTTTTGGGCGTTGGTCTTTTCGTCAAAGTCTTCGCCGACGGTGAGGTAGAGGAATCCGTCGTTGGGATGAAAGAACATGCCGCCGCCTTTGTGCCATACGGTGCGGCATTTTTGGTGGATCATCACCAGTTCGGTCTCTGGCTGAATGATACCGAACTCGTCCACGGTGAAGCGGGAGAGACGGTTCCAACTCTGGACGTAGGGGTAGCCGGCTGGTCTGGCGGCGGCACTGCCCTTGATGGTGCCAGGTGGATTGTAGGTGTACCAGAGATAGACGTAGCGGTGGGTGGGGACGGTGAGGTTGAACTCTGGGTGGAAGGCCATGGCCATGATGCCGCAGTCGTCCCAGCCCTGGCATCTGCTGGTGATGTCTAGCAGCAGGGTAGTGCTGGCGGTATCCGGATGGTGTACGAAGGCCCGCACGGTGCCCTCCCGCTCCCAGACGACGAGCCAGTTTGTGCCCGGCATCTGCACCATGCCCATGGGGTTCTGGAAGGTGAGGTTGGGGAATGCGTTGACGGCGATGAGGGGGGTGGCGGCTCCGGTCTGCGGCACGGCGAGCTTGCCATCGAAGTAGGGACCTACGTTTGGACGCGTTTTGATGCCGACGGGCGGGGTTTGCCCGCAGAGCTGACTGGTACTCAGCGAAAGGGCGAGCAGACAGAAGGCTCTGGAAATCACGCATCTCATGACGGAGTGGCGTTTTTATAGACTATTTAAGAGGTCTTAGCGATCAAAAAGAAAGCGGCGGTGAAGTGGGGCTATGAAGCCGACCAAGAGATTACGTGGGACCGCTGGTTGGCGACTCAACCGAGCTGAAGGGTGGCGAGGGTGGCGTAGAGGTTCTTGCCGTTGGCCATGAGTTCATCATGTGTGCCGCGTTCTAGGACGGTGCCAGCTGAGAGGACGAGGATTTGGTCCGCCGTGCGCACGGTGGACAGGCGGTGTGCGATGATGATGCTGGTGCGGTTTTGCATCAGCTTGTCCAGTGCGTCCTGGACCAGGCGCTCGCTCTCTGCATCCAGTGATGAGGTGGCCTCATCCAGCACGAGGACAGCGGGGTTGGCGAGGATGGCGCGGGCGATGGCGATGCGCTGGCGCTGACCGCCGGAGAGCTGGGTGCCGCGCTCGCCGACGATGGTGTCGTAGCCGTTGGGCAGGGTGCGGATGAAGCTGTCTGCATTTGCCTGAACTGCGGCGGACTCGATTTCTGCCTGCGTGGCATCCGGTTTGCCGTAGGCGATGTTTTCCCGGATGCTGCCGCCGAACAGGAGGACTTCTTGAGGAACGAGTGCCAGGTTGCGCCGAAGGTGGGCGAGGGGCATGTCTTTGATGGGTTGGCCGTCGATGAGGATCTGGCCGGCACTTGGCTCATAGAAGCGGAAGAGCAAGTTGATGGCGGTGGACTTGCCTGAACCGCTGGGACCGACGAGTGCGATGCGCTGCCCTGCCTTTGCGGAGAGGTTGAAGTCGATGAGCACTGTGGCGTCGGGCCTGGTGGGGTAGGAGAAGTGGATGCCGCGCATCTCGATGTCTCCGTGGAAGTGCGGCAGCTTGTGCATGGCGGAGTCTGTGGTCTGTGGCTCTGGCTGTTCAGCCAGGATTTCACGAACTCTGTCGGTGGCACCGAGGGCGCGCTGGAACTGGGCGATGAGGTCTGGCAGTTGACCAAATGACTGCACGACGATGGCGCTGAGCATGGCGAACTGTCCAAAGGCACCGGTGCTGAGTTCACCCCGGCTGATCATGCCTAGTGCAAACCAGGCTACGAAAGTGAGCGCCACGCTGAAGGAGAAGATGATGAAGGCGATGAATGAGGCGCGAGGACCTGCGGCGCGGATGGCTGTGGCCAAATAGGAGCCGAGGGCATGGCGGTAGCGCTTTTCCTCGTGGTTCTCATTGGCAAAGGCTTTGACCGAGGTGATGGCCTGAAGGGACTCGTCCACGACGACCTGGGAGCCGGCGAGTTCGTCCTGGGCGCGCCTGGTCAGTTTGCGAATCCTGGCTCCGAAGATGGCGATGAGGATCATGACGACTGGCAGGGTGCCGAGCATGAAGAGTGCGAGTTTCACCGAGATGGCGAGCAGATAGAGGAGTGCTCCGGTGAGCATGACTCCGTGGCGGATCATCATGGGGATGGTGACCACGAGGGTCTCTCTGACGGCCTCGACGTCATTGGCCAGCCTGGAGGCGAGTTCTCCAGAACGCCGGGCGTTGAGGATGGCCATGGGTAGGCGGATGATGCGGGAGAAGACGTCAATGCGCAATGCGCAAAGGGCGCGCTCGGCGGCTTTTGCGAAAAGGAGGATGCGCCAGAAGGCGATGAATGCCTGGGTGGCGGCGAGTATGATGAGAATTTTCGCCGTGTCGGCGGCGGCGGTCATGAGCTCTGGACCGGTGACGCCGGAGAGCGCGGGGACGAAGAGTTGACTTAGGTAGTTGACGAACTGGAGGGTGAGGAAGGCGGTGCAGGCCAGTGCGATGAGCGCCGGGACGAAAACGTTGAGGTGGGGGCGCAGGTAGTTGAAGAAGAACTTTGCGCCCGTCCATGCGTCCTTGTCCCACATTTTGGGACCGGGCGGCAGATCGGCGGTGGTGCTTTTGGTTTTGCGGGGCATTGGGCGGGGATCACCAGTGAATCACCGTCCAGCGGCGGGTGGGTTTGTCTGTGAGTTCCAGCACGGGGAGGGACTCCGCGTCATCGGGATGGCGTCCGCTGCGGGCGATGCTGAAGGCGAGATCAGGAAGGTAGCCCCCACCCAAGCCGTCGGCTCCGGGCTGGCGGTAGAAGTTCAGGTTCAGGTTGAAGCCGAGGTGGGAGTTTCCATTCCCTACGGTGAAGTCATGCAGATAGAGGTAGCTGCGGGGCACGACGAGGGTGATGCGCCGTCCGCCGCTGGCCTGGCTGAGGAGACGGCTGGGCATGGCGTTCTCGTTAAAGGCCATGGCGTATCCGGTGCCGAAGGCCCAGGGGGCGATGCGGGATGTCTCTCCATACCCGTCCGCGACTCCAAGGCGATAGCGCACGGCCTCGATGCCGCCGGGTCCGAGGCGGCTGCCAAAGGTGCGTGCGTCCAGAGACAGGGCGGCGGACATGGCGATGCCGTTTGCGTCGTCTTCCATGATGAGGTTCCCGATGTCCACGGTGAGGTACAAGGCGGTGGAATCTGCATCGCAGCGGAGGCTGGGCGCTGGCGAGGGATTGTTAGCTGTTGCTGCTGGGATGAGGGGAATGGATTCCTTGAGGCCCATGTTGCGGATGATTTCGACGGAGCGCTCCCAGCGGAGAAGGAGGTTGTTGGCAAACAAGGTGACCACAAGCAGTTCAGTGCGCCGGCGCGTGTCATCCTCGGGGAGGCTGAAGGTCAAGGGCAGTGAGACAGGGGTGCCGGGGGGGAGATCCACTTTGCCACTGATCTTCTGCGGTCCCAGGGTGGCAGTCCATTCCGCAGCGGAGAGGATTGCGCCGCTCTGGTTGGTGAGCGTGTGCGGGATGGTGAAGGTCTTTTCCGCGCTGTAGAGGGTGCGGGGACTCCACACGAGCGCTGCGGGGGAGAGAATGGCGGGGACGTCCTCGATCCTTGCCACGCTGCCGTCACAAACGAGCACGGGTAGGTACCACATGCCGTCGCTGAACGGGAAGGCGTTCCAGCGCTGCACGCTGGGCTGGTTGTTGCGCTCGTAGGTGAGGGTGATCTTTTTGCTTTTGTCTGCCTTGATGGTGACGCGTGGCTCTGCCTCATCTGGGAGCCAGCGTGCGGGAACGAGCGGCAGGATGGTGAGGGTTTTGTCTTCGGTCGTCTGGTTTCTGATGGAGAACTCGACGGTGAACTTGTCAGCGGAGATGAAGCTGGCGATTCCTCCTTTGACCGACCAAGGGAGTGCAGCGTCGCCGTTGAGGAGGGTCTTGAACATGCGCCGTCCGAGCAGATCGTGCAGGGTCTCCTGCGGCAGGGTGTGGTCTTGCACGTTGGTCCAGCGGAAGTGGTTGCGGTAGGAGGCCACTACGGCGTCAAACAGTTCTGCGGGATCCTCTGGCACGGCGTCAGGCATGGCGTCGAAACGGATCAAGCCGACGAGGTCGCCCAGGTCGAAGAAGGGCAGGTTTAACTGGGTGGCGACGCGGCGAGCTTCGACCGCGTAGGGGCGGGTGGCGGCTAGGCTGACTTCCGCTGGTTCGGCTGCGGTGAGTGACGGGCCAGCCAGTAGCACATCGGCACCGGCGTTTTGGATGGTTTTGACCAGGGTGCTGAGTGCGTCGGCGAAGAGTGCGCCATCGGCCCCATAGGCAGCTTCTGCGGAGCCGTAGGAGATGAGGACGAGATTGGGCGCGGGATTGGAGCCGAGTGCGGTCCACGCTTGCAGGCCGTGCTGTACGGTGCGGCCTCTGCCGGCGAGGTTGCGGAGGGTGATTTCTGGACCCACGGATGGGATGGCTTTGTCCGGGTGCTTGCCTACGGGTTTGATGATCCGCACGCCGCCGGTGTAGAAGAACTGGCCGGCGAGCTGCTCCAGGAAGCGCGCTGGGTAGCCCTTGACGTGATTGCCCGCCGTCTCATCAAAACCATCCATGCCGGCTACTCCATCTCCCAGCACGACCACGTGGTAGGGGAGGCGCTTTTGCAGGCGGTCGAGGCTGCGGGGAAGCGCCTGGGCCAAGTGGGCTCTCTGGTCTTCTGTGAGGTCAAAGGAGGAGCGTCCGGTCTCAGGGGCCGTGGCGCCGGTTTTGGCGGTGCCCTGTGCCCAGCTGACGGGCACCGCTAGCGAAAGAGCAAGGGTGAGCAGGATGGGGATGGGGATTGCTGCGTGCGAAACCGGCATGACGGTCACTACATGGCGAGAGCCACTTTACTTTCCAGCGCGGATTTCACTTCGTCTCAGGCGGCGGTCGCATCGAAAAGACGCTGCACGGCCTGTCTGCGGTGGAGGGCTATGGTGGCACTGTTCGAGGTGGAGACCTGCAAGTCCCTCACCAAACCGTCACCGAGGCGGTAGATCCACCCATGCACGGTGACGTCCTGACCCCGGTCCCAGGCGCTTTCGATGACGGTGGTCTGGCAGACGTTGGTGACTTGTTCGATGACGTTGAGTTCGCAGAGGCGGTCGGTACGTGCGTTGAACTCCTCGATGTCATCCAGCCGGTTCTGATATTTTTCGGCTACATCTTGGATGTGGCGGAGCCAGTTGTTGATGAGGCCGAGTTTGAGATTTTTCTGAGCGGCTGCCACGCCGCCACAGCCGTAGTGGCCTACGACCATGACGTGTTTGACTTTAAGCACTTCCACCGCGTACTGGAGTACGGAGAGGCAGTTCAAGTCGGTATGCACTACGACGTTGGCCACGTTGCGATGAACGAAGAGTTCCCCCGGGTCTAGGTTCACGATGTCATTCGCGGGGACTCGGCTATCGGCGCATCCGATCCAGAGATATTCGGGTGACTGCTGGGAGGTGAGGCGCTCGAAAAAACCGGGGTCCTCGTTCCGGCGGTCCTCAGCCCACTTTCGATTGTTGGCGATGAGGTGCTTCAGGGGATTGGTGTCGGGCATGTCACTTTCTTGCCTCGTCACTCCGCCGGGTCAAGCCACGAGTGGGAGCTAGTCGTCTGCTGCTGCTGCGCCAGGTCGTTTCCGCGTGGCCCAGAGCGAGGCGAAAACGGAGCCTGCGAGGATGAGTGCGACGACGCCGAGGGAGATGATGCTGTCGATCTTCCACGGGGTGTGAGACAGGATCATCTTCACGCCGACAAACCCGAGGACGAGGGCGAGGCCTGTCTTGAGGTAGATGAAGCGGTCCATGACGCCTGCCAGAACGAAGTAGAGAGAGCGCAGGCCCAGGATGGCGCAGATGTTTGAGGTGAAAACGATGAACGGGTCCCGCGTGACGGCGAAGATGGCGGGGATGGAGTCCACGGCGAAGATGACATCGCTCACTTCCACGCAGATGAGAACCACGAGGAGCGGGGTGGCCATGAGTTGTCCGCTTTCGCGAATCCAGAATCTGTCACCACGGAAGTCGGCGGTGGTAGGTACTAGCTTGCGGAACCAACGCACGACGGGATTGCGTTCTGGGTGGACTTCTTCATCGTCACTGACGAGCATTTTGATGGCGGTGAAAATGAGGAATGCGGCGAAGAAGTAGATGATCCAGGCGAACTGCTGGATGAGCACCGCACCGAGCAGGATCATGATGAGACGCAGGACGATGGCGCTGAGGATGCCCCAGAAGAGGACCTTGTGCTGGTAGCTGGAGGGCACGGCGAAGTAGCCGAAAATGAGAGCGAAGACGAAGACGTTGTCGGCGCTGAGGGAGAGCTCGATCAAGTAACCGGTGAAGAACTCAATGCCCTTGGCGCTGCCCTGGGTGTTCCAAAGCCAGATGCCAAAGATGGATGAGAGGGTGACCCAGACCATGGTCCAGGTGAAGGCCTCTTTGACCGATACGGTGTGCGACTTGCGGTGAAAGACGCCAAGGTCAATGGCGAGAAGGACGATGACGACAGCGACGAAAGTCAGCCAGGCGAAGAGGGGCATCAGGAGCGGTGTGGGTGAATGGAGCTGTGATGATGCTTGAATCCCAACGTTAGCCAATTACGATGATTCAAACATTCGATTCAGTTTTTTCGAAGTCATGCCTGTCAGTGCCCAACAGCTCAACTACCATCACCTGCGCTATTTCTACACCGTGGCGGAGCAGGGGAGCCTGCGGGCTGCGGCAGACAAGCTCAACGTGTCCCAGCCTACTTTGAGCGGGCAGATTCGTCTGCTGGAGCAGACGCTGGGTGTGGCGCTGTTTGAACGTTCTGGGCGGGGGTTGAGGCTGACTGAGGCAGGGCGTGTGGTGCAGAATCATGCGACGGAGATTTTTCAGACGGGGATGCAGATGCTGTCTGCGCTTTCTGGTGGGGACGAGATGATGCCTGCAAGACTGAACGTGGGGATAGCGGACTCGCTCCCTAAGCTGGTGGCCTGGCAGCTCATTCGGCCCGTGCTTGGGCTGGGCGACAAGCTGATGCTCACGTGCAGTGAGGGGCGCAGCGGTGATCTGCTGGGCCAGATGGCGAGCCACAGGCTGGATGTGGTACTGGCTGATGAGCCGGCTCCGGCATCTCTGCCCATTCGCGTTCACAGTCACTTGCTGGGGGAGGCTCCGGTGGTGTTTTGCGCCAGCCGCTCTCTAGCGAGAAAGCTCAAGAGTGGCTTTCCAAAGTCCCTGGACGGTGCGCCGGTGCTGCTTCCCGCGAGCCGGACGGCCTGGCGTCAGCAACTGGACTTGTGGTTTCATGCGCGGAAGCTGCGGCCCAAGGTGGCGGCGGAGTTTGATGACGCGGCTCTGATGAAGACTGCGGCGGCGGATGGCATTGGGTTCGCACCCATCGCGGAACCGGTGCTGGATGATGTGCTGCGTCGCTACCAGCTGCAGGTCATTGGCAGGCCAGAAGGGTGCGGATTCGCCTGCTACCTTATCACTTTGGAGCGTCGTTTGAGTCATCCGGTGTTTCAGCGCATCGCGAAGAACGCACGGGACGTGATGCGCAGGCGGTCGAAACAAGGCTGACGTTACCTTATTTTGCGGGGGATGGCGCAGCCGCAACCGGTGCCGCAGTTCTTCGTTTTTGAGCGGACTCGGCGCCAAGCGCGGAAGATGAAGGCGGTGGCTACGAGGATGACCACGGTGGGTGCTGCCAGGGACTGCCAGTTCTCAAGCATGATGTCAGCGTGTTCCGAAAATGGCGGACCCAACCCGCACGATGGTGGAGCCTTCCTGAATGGCGACCTCAAAGTCGTGACTCATGCCCATGGACAGGCCGGTGAGAGGAACGCCGGAACTGGAGGCGAGTTCATCTCGAAAAGTGCGGAGAAAATGGAAGTGGGGGCGGCTTTTTTCGGGGTCAGGGTCAAAGGGCGGTATGCACATGAGGCCCTGCACTTCGAGCCGGTCCATGGCGAGGATCTGCTCGATTTGTGTCCGCAAGTCTTCGGGCGTGAAGCCGTGCTTGGATGACTCGGCTGCTACGTTGACTTCCAAGTAGATTTTGGGGTAGAGACCCACTTCGGTGGCGATACGCTGGATGTCGCGTGCGAGCTCCAGGGAGGTCACTCCGTGGATGGCCTCGGCCGCTGGCAGGACCTTGCGGACTTTGTTACTCTGCAGGTGCCCGATGAGGTGCCAGCGGACTCTGGAGGGCAGCAGTGGCTTCTTGGCCAGGAGTTCCTGCACCTTGTTTTCGCCGAAGAGCAGTTGCCCGCATTCCACGGCTTCGGCGATGCGCTCGGGTGGGAAGGTCTTGGAGACGGCCATGAGTTCGACTTCTGCGCTGCCGCGACCAGTGGTGCGCACTGCATCATCGAAACGCTCCCGCACGCGGGCGAGGTTGTCAGCTAGGCTCATCTCCGCAGATTATTTTTTCGGCGCTGGCAGTGGCGTCAGCTTGACGTTGCGTATGGCGGCGGCGGTCTGGAAGGTGGTCAGCGAGAGGCCTTTGTAGCTTTCCATGGGGCCTTCACGAAGGCCGAGCTTTCGGTCCTTGATGTCGGTGTCCACGACTTCCTTGTCGTCGATGAGGACTTTGATCTCGTGCTCCCGGACCTGAAGCTTGACCTTGTACCACTTGTCATCCTCGAAGCGCTGAAAGGTGCCGGTGCTGTTCTGGCTGGCATCCAGCCCGTCGATGCTGCTGATGCCGGTGACGCTGCCGCCCCAGCCACCAATGACGAGGGTGAGGTGGGTATCCTTGTCGCGGACGGGAAAGGTGAGTCCGACAAAGAAGTCCACGCCGGCGAGGCGCATGGCTTCGAGGGTGATCTCATAGTCCTTCACCGGCAGGGTGTCTGACTTTTTGTAAACGACGCCGGTGAGGCTTTCACCCTGGTCGATGATCAGCTCACCTTCCTGGATGTCCACGGCACCGCTGCCGCCGATGTCCACTGGCTGCCAGTCCTCAAGCGACTTGCCGTCGAAAAGCAGGAGTGACTTGTTGGCGTCTTCTGCCGTGAGGGCAGTGCAACAGCAAAGGACGAGCAGGAGGGCGAGCTTGTTCATGTGGACGGACAGGATGCCCAAAAGCCGTTCCGGCACAAGGGCGGTGCTGGCATTTGAGTGGGAACGCTATTTGAGCGCCGCGAGCGCCGCTTTCACGTCGTCAGCCTGTGTTTCGGTGGACGCGGTGGGGTCATGCCAGACGACTTTGCCGTCCTTGATGATAAAACACTGGCGGCTCGCGCGGCCGGTTTTTCCGCGCTCCACTTTGAAGGCGGCGAGCACTTCACCTTTTTCGTCTGCTACGAGGGTGAAGGGCAGGCTGAACTTCTCCTTGAAGGCTTTCTGCTCTGCCGGGCTGTCGATGGAGACGCCCAGGACCTGCACGCCGAGCTTGCCCAGGTCCGCACTTGCATCCCGAAGGGAGCAGGACTGCTTGGTGCAACCGGGGGTGTCTGCCTTTGGGTAAAAGTAAACGACGGTGATGCCCTTGGCATACACGTCGGCGAAGTGGATGGTTTTGCCGTCCTGGTCCACGGAGGTGACGGTTGGGGCGGGGTAGGGTTCCTTCACCGGCTCGGCGGGAGCGGTGGTAAGGCCGAGAAGCGTGAGGGCTGCGAGGATGGCGACGCGGTGCATGGGAGTAGAACGAAGGGTTTATTTGATGATAATGTTCACGCCGCTGGCAGCGCTGGCGGCGGCGGGGGTGACCTTGGTCTGGAAGGCGTAGATGTTCTGGATGGACTTGTTGCCGGTGAGGGTCTTGATGCCTGCATCCGTGACTTCCGTGCCGAAGAGATTTACGGTGGTCAGGCTCTTGAGGCCGGTCAGGTGCTCCAGTGCGGCATCGGTGATCTTGGTCTGGCGAAGGTCCAGCTTGGCGAGGCGTGGCATCTTCGCCACGGTGGCGAGCGCGGCATCGGTGATGGCGGTGCGTCCGAGGTCCAGGTGGGCGATGTTGCCCGCGAGCGGAAGCAGTGCGGCCACCTTTTCATCCGTGCAGGCGGACACGCCGGTGAGGAAGTCCACGCGGAGGAGGGGGCTGGTGGTGGAGATGGGGGAGATCTGAGCTCCCGCTTCTTTGGCCTTCTTCAGAACGTCCTCGGGCACGGGTTTGGCGTCTGCTTCAAGCGCTTTGTAAAACTCCTCGTGCTGGCGTTTGGTCATCACTTGAGGTACTTTTGCCAGTTCGGCTGGCTGGCCGGCTTTCTCTCCTTCCCAGCCGTCGAAGTTCGCACCCTCGTCTATCCATGCTTTGAGCAGCTTCACTTCATCCTCGGTGAGTGGGTCACCTTTCGGGGGCATGAAGTCATCGTCATCCTTTGGGAGGGTGACCACTTTGTAGAGGCTGCTGGCGGCTGAATCTTTGGGTTTGAGGATGGGACCGTGCTCGCTGCCCTTGATGATGGCCCAGGCTGCATCAAGACGAAGTCCGCCCTTAGGCTCCTTTTTGCGGCCATTCTCTTCGTAGGGTGCGCGATGACAGTCCACGCACTTCTTCTGGAGGATGGGCCAAATCTCTTTTTCGAAGTTCACTGCGCCTAGGGAAGCGGCGCAGGGAGCGAGAAGGGATAGGGCAAGAGCAGCACGGTAACGGAGACGAAGGGTCATGGGGGCGAGGGTTGGGTGAGTGGGAAACGACAAAGACTCCTTCATGTTTCAGAAAACGGAGATTCTCCGTGTTAACAGTAAAGCAGGAAGCTCAGGCGGACAACGCGGAATGAGGTGGACCCCGGAAGTTAGGCCAGAAAGAAGCGGGATTGAAGTTATGGTTTGAGCGGACTTGGGAGATGAACCCAACACCCAAACCAAAGTGGAAAACAAACGTAAAAGACACGACCCAGAGTATGCGTCACGGCAAGAGCCTAAGGCAACGACTTGACTTGTAGATCGGGGTCAGTGTAGATCGGGGTCAGTGGTCAAATATTGACAAAATAAGTCTTTTGGATACTAGCCTTCTCTTTTCGGTCGGTCGGTGTGATGGGTAAGAGCATGGCTCATTCCGATTCGCCGAGGTGCAAAGAGCTGCCTTTGTTGGCAGGACTTCACTTGACCTCGAGAGTTCGAGGCCGGATGCTTGGGTAGCTATTCATCGCTCAGCTCACGACCTTCATGATAGCGTTGTCCCACGCCGAGTGAGGAAAGTGGTCGAGAGCTTCAGCTCTTCGTCAGGCAACTACACCC
>CAZIGH010000072.1:0-18000 GCA_964538625.1 uncultured Verrucomicrobiaceae bacterium | reverse complement strand
AAGATGAGCGCCACCCCTGTGAAACGCGTGGTGAATGCACACACCTTCGTCATCGACTGCAAGACCGCTCCGCAGTCCCTCTTCGTTTACGGCAAGCAGGTCAGCGACTTCCACACCGTGGACTACGACGCCATTTCCATGCTCAACGTCTCCGCTACCCAGGAACTCAAAAAGGAGCATGACGAGCTCGCCTCCGAAAACGCAAAGCTCCGCGCAAAGCTCGCCGCCCAGGAAGCCGCTCTAGGGAAGCGCGAGGCCGCTCAGCGCGCCACCGAAGCACGCCTCGAAGCCCTCGAAGCTCGCATCCGCCACGGTGCCTCACCTGCCAAGTCCGCCCCGGCCAAGACTGCCTCCCTTACCACTCCTTGATTCCAGCCCCCGACACCCGAATGAAGCACCCATCCATCACCTCACTTCTCCTCGCGCTGCTCGGGCTTGTTGGCACCAGCCTGCCTGCTGCCGACAACATCCCAGCGCTCATCAGCTACCAGGGCCGCCTTGCTGACGGAGATGGGAACCCACTCGGAGCACCCACACCAGTCAACCGCAAGATGATTTTCTCCCTCTTCGATGATCCAGATGAGGGTAGCCGTGTCTGGACCGAACAACAGAATGTCACCATCGCCAATGGCCAGTTCAGCGCTCTGCTCGGCAATGGCGTCGCCGTCGGTTCCTTAAGCCACGAATCGCTCGCCAAGGTCTTCGCCTCCAGCGGAGGAAACTTCTACCTTGAAATCATCGTCGATACCGGCAACGGCGAAATCAGCATCGCCAACACCTCCGAGGATCCGCCCATCAAGCCTCGGCAGCGCATCATCACCACTGCCTACGCCTTCCGCGCCCTCACCACAGACGGCATCACACCCGGATCAGACCTCCGCTTCCTCGCCGCCGATAACCCCGCCAATAGCGACCAGGGACTTGGCTACTACGACAGCAGTCGGCAGTTCGACAGCGTAGCCATCAACGGCCCCGTGCTCTTTGGCACCAGTGGCGGAGCGCTCGGCACCGTCAATGGCAGCACCAGAAATCTCGCCCTCTCCTGGCTCGCAAACGGAAATGTAGGCATAGGCGTTCACCCCCCCACAGAACGTCTTGACGTCGCGGGCAATGTCCTGGCCAGCGGCTCGCTCATCCTCGGCTCCGGATTGAACATCGGCGGAAGCCTCACCACCACAGGCATAGTGAGCGGCGCCTCGCTCAGCTCCACCGGTGCCATCACCGGCACCACCCTCATCGGCAGCAGTCTGAGCATCAAGCCCTCCCCTTCTGACCCAGAAGTAGCCGGATTCAGCACCACCGGTGCCCTCACCATTACCAATGGTGGCACCATCCTCGGCCCCGTCGGCAACGTGCTCAACATCAACAGCCAAGGGCACATCAGCATCAAAGACCTGGAGGTCACGGAGTCGGTCACTGTGCCGCCCGCCGGAGCCGCTGCCGTGCCCCAAGTCCTCGCCACCAATCGTCGCCTCGTCCTTGGCGGAGCCACCGGCTGGGGAGACAGCGTGGCCGCCACACAGGCCGTGCCCGCAGGCGGTATCAACAACGCCACCGGCATCAGGCTCATCCTCACTGGCACCAACGCCGCAAGCGATCTCGTCGGCTTCGGACTTCAACCTACCAATGCCCCCTTCGCCATCGTGCCTCCCACGGGCGAGTTTCAGTGGTTCGCCGGGCTGGATCAAATCATGTCCCTCACCGCATCCTCCGGCCTGCTCACCGCAAGACAAATCAAGTCCACCGGCGCTAACAGTCGCATCGCCATTGCCGGAAGCAACTCCGCGCGGCTCCTGCTTACCCAAACCCGTGCCAACACCTCTGATACCCGCGACCTCGCACTCAGCTTGTTCAGTGACTCCAGTGCCAACCTGGGCTGGCTGACGGATGATGGAGACACCCTCATCCCCCTGCTTCACTTCCTTTTCACGGGGGCCGATACCCAGCTCTCTGACCAAGTTCCCTCCATGGGCTACGTGGGCGTCAATACCAACAGACCCCGCGCACCGCTGCACGTCAAACAGGTTAAGGACTACGACCAGAACACCAACAACATCTTCTTCTCAGGTGATGCCTCTCAGCGCAGCAACTTCGGCATCTACTTCGGCACGGACGGCGGCCTCGCCGACTTCAACGGCGTCAGCTCCACTCTCGGAGACAACGCCACCCTTCGTTACGAAAGCATCACCGCCCTCTTCGACGGCGAGATCATGACCAACCGCAACTGGTATGGTCAGCACCTCGATGCAAGCTCAGACGCACGCGCGAAGCACATCCTCGGACGCTCCGACACGGCCAAAGATCTCGACCTCCTCATGAAGATCGAAGTCACCGACTATCACTGGATAGACCGCACCGTGGACCAGCATCGCCCGCACAAGCGCCTCATCGCCCAGCAGGTCGAGAAAATCTTCCCCCAGGCCGTCAGCATCGCACCCCGCCCCCAGACCATCCCCAGCGTTTACGAGATGGCCGAAAACCTTGAACACGATGCCGCCGCCGGCAGCCTCACCGTCACCACCAAAAAACCGCATGACTTCAAAGCAGGCGATCTCGTGGACCTTTATGGAGAAAAGACCGAGCTGAAGGAAACTCCGGTCAAAGCCGTGCTGGATGCACATCGCTTTGTCATCCAATGCACTCAACCCCCTGAAAGCCTTTTCGTTTATGGCAAGCAGGTCAGTGACTTCCACACCGTGGACTACGACGCCGTATCCATGCTCAACCTCTCTGCCACCCAGGAACTCAAGAAACGCAGGGATGCGCTCGCCGAAGAAAACGCCCGCCTCCGAGAGAAGCTCGAGTCTGAGGCTGCACGCCTCGCCGCACTAGAAGCCTCTCAGAAAACGGACGAAGCCAAATTCGCTGCCTTGGAAGCGCTCATCGAACGCGCGGAACGCAAACCCGCCGGCATCAAGTCCGCCTCCATCCCATCCCGCTGACCCTACCCACTTCCTCCCCGCATGAACCGCTCATTTCCCACCACTCTCGTAGTCCTCACCGGGCTGGCGCTCAGCACCCTGCACGCCGATCCCGTGCCGCAGGTCATCAGCTACCAGGGACGACTTGCAGACACCACCGGGGCACCCATGGCCGCCACCGCACCCATCAACCGCAAGATGGTGTTCAGCCTCTATGATGCGCCCACAGGGGGAACCCGCGTCTGGACCGAGCAGCAGTTTGTTACTATCTCCGCCGGCGAGTTCAGCGTGCTTCTGGGAAATGGTACGCCGCTGGGAGCCTTCACCCACGGCCCGCTTGACAAAGTCTTCAGCTCCGGCAGCACCAGCCTCTACCTTGAACTTCAGGTGGACAACGGAGACACCGTCATCGACGCCGCCGACACCCCCATCTCACCGCGCCAGCGCATTGTCACCTCCGGTTTCGCCTTCCGCACACACAGTGCCGAGAGTATCACCTCCGGCTCGGATCTCCGCTTCCTTCCCTCCGAACAAACCAATGCAACCAACCACGGCCTCGGATTCTACGACGCCGCACGCCCCTTCAATAGTGTCAACATTGGTGGTCCGGTTCTCTATGGACAGGGTGGCGGAGCTCTGGGCTCCTCGAATGGAAGTGACAAAAACCTCGCCCTCACCTGGCTCGCCAATGGCAACGTGGGCATAGGCGTCAGCTCTCCCACGGAACGCCTTCACGTCGCCGGCAGCATCAAAGCCACAGGCACCATGAATGCGGGCGGCAGCGTCACCGCAGGAGGTGCTGTCTCCACCACCGGTGCCATCACCTCCACCTCCGTCACCTCAACCGGCCCCGTCACCGGCGGTCCCATCACCGGTACCAGCCTCAGCATCAAGCCAGCCACCACTGGCAGCAGCGAAGTCGCAGGCATCAGCGCCACCGGCAAGCTCAACATCACCAAAGGCGGCACCATGAACGGCCCCACCGGCGACGTCTTGAACATCACCAGCGCGGGCAAAATCAAGATCCGTGAACTCGTCGTCACCGGCACCGTCACAGCCTCGTCCGGCGGCAGCACCGCAGAAGTGCTCAGCGCTCAGAAGCGCCTCGTACTCAGCGGTGCCACCGGCTGGGGAGACAGCGTAGCCAGTACGCCGGGTGCACCGGCTGAAGGGCCAAACGCCTCCACCGGCATGAGGCTCATCTTGGACGGCAACAACGCCAGCACCGACCTCATCGGGTTCGGCCTCGCCACCAGCACCAGATTGTTCAGCATCACCCCGCCCACCGGCAGGACTTCATGGTACGGCGGCACCACCGAACAAATGTGGCTCAATGGTGCCAACGGCCAGCTCAACACCAAGAACCTCAACATCGGAAACACCACCACTGTGCCAGAAGGGCAACTGGCCATGGAAGGCAGCAACTTCGCGCGCTTGACACTGTCTCAGACTGCCACAGGCATGGAGCAGACGAAGAACCTCGTCCTCACCAACCGCGCTGACGGCCGCGCTGAACTTGGATGGCTCAGAGCAGACGGCACCTCCGTCGCCTCCTTGCTCACCTTCAAACGCACCACCACCGACCCCCAGATCACAGACCAAGTCGGCGACTACGGCTATGTCGGCATCAACACCACCCAGCCAAAGGCACCGCTTCACGTCGTGCAGTCAGACGGCTTCAATGGCGACATAGACGTGGTCAACGAACTCCCCACCAAGCCAGTCACTACGCCACCCACCAGCGATGCCGACCACCGCAGAGCCTACGGCGTACACGTAGGTACAGACGGCGGCGTCATGACTGCCGGGGGATTCGGAACCTATCACGATAATGTCAACCACCGTTACGAGCACATCGCCGCCATCTTCGAAGGCGACATCGTCACCCGCCGCTCCTGGTTCGGCACTGGCCTCGATACCAGCTCCGACGCACGCGCCAAGCACATCATCGGACTCACCAACAACGAGCAAGACCTCGGCACCCTCATGAAGCTCCAGGTCACCGACTACCATTGGATCGACCGCAGCATCGACCTCCACCGCCCCCACAAGCGCCTCATCGCACAGCAAGTCGCTGAAGTCTTTCCCCAGGCCAGCCGCATCTCGCCGATGCCGCAAGCCATCCCGAATGTCTATGAACTCGCCACCCACTTGTCCCATGACGCCGCCACCGGTATCCTCACGATCACGACCCACAAGCCACATGAGTTCAGGGCGGGTGACCTTGTGGACCTCATCGGGGACCAGGAAGACCTGAAGGAAACCAAAGTGGAGAGCGTGCTGGATGCCCACCGCTTCACCGTCACCTGCAAGTCCCCTCCAAAGCAGCTCTTCGTCTATGGCAAGCAGGTGAAAGACTTCCGCACCGTGGACTACGATGCCATCTCCATGCTGAACCTCTCCGCCACCCAAGCGCTCAAAAAGCGCAACGACCTCATTGCAGCGGCTAACAAGCAACTGCGGGACCAAGTCCAGCAGTTGGAAAAACGCCGCAAGGCCCTCGAAAAAGCCCGCGATGCCACCGACGCCAAGTTTGCCGCCCTAGAGGCACTCCTGAACCGCCAGTCCGCTCCGGCAGCCACCACCGCCTCGCTGAGAAAGTAACCTCCTCTCCCACCCCGCTTCTCCCATGATTCCGATGCGCTACTTCCCTCTGCTCCTCGCCCTTCTCTGCTGGGTGTTGCCCACTTTGGCCTCCGCTCAGTATGAGCTGAAGTCCGGAAACTTTAACGCCGTCTTCACACCGCCTTCCACCGTGCCGACGGATCCTACCAACGTGCTGGCACCCACAGCGGGCCAGTACGCCAGCGTGGGTACGGCCAGCAGCTTCACCGGCCCCAAGCCCCCATCGGACGTCACCGTGTCATCCAGCGCGCCCCCTGCGTCTCCAGCCAGCCTTTATCCCGCGAATGGCAGCATTGTCCTCATCAGTTCCAGTTTCGGTGCGGGCTTCGCTACGGACGTTCCTCGTTACAAGCTCGGTGAAATCATCCCCCCGCCGCTCTACACACCCGACCTTGCTCTGCTTCCGCCCGGTTCAGACTTCTGGCGTCCAGAGCCCGTGCGCCCGGGAGAGCGTATCAACGGAAGCATCCTCATTCCTGCCGGTGAAGTCACCGTGAGCGAGGCCTCCGCCAACAGCACCGTAGTCAGGCTCAAGGCCGGAGCACCCGTGCCCCCGCAGCTCGTAGTAGGCTCCTATCTGCTTGGGCAGCCCATCACCGTCATCTCCGGCACCACCGTTACCCTGGCCGGAAACGCAAACGAAACCATTCTCAACGAAGTGACCCGGCAGGTCTCCCCAGTCGAGCGCTTCTATTACAGCCCACACGAAGGTTCACCAGACCGCCCCAACACCCCTTCACGCGCCGTTTACGCCGCCAGCTCCGGAGCCGTCAGCATTACCTGGGTCAGCCGCCAGCCCGTCGCAGGTAGCCTTGTCACCTTGCAGGAAAACTTTACCGTTTCCAACAAGTCAGACCGCCTCATCCGAAACATCTACTGGTCTGAAGGCACCTTCAGCGCTCCTCAGGTGCAGATCAGTGACTCCCGCATCGCAGACATCTCCATAGCCTACAACCGCTCCGTCCCCAAAGGCGTTGCCATCGAGTCCGGCGTCAGCAACGGCACGCCCAACCTCACCACCCTCAGCTTCGAGAAGCGCGCAGGTGTGGGTTACCTCAAAGCCTACAACGTCGAGGGCACGGTGCTCATCGAGTACCTCCAAAACTCACCGGCAGGCGGAAACGCCTATCTCTCCCTGGGAACGGAACTGGTCCGCCTCGTGCGCACCGCCACTCCCTTCTTCCCCACCGTTCATCTCGGCAAAGAAATTCTCCCTCATGACGGCGACCCCCTCCTCACTCCCGTAGCCGCAGGTGCCGCCGGGCAAGGTGGAGCCAGCTACTACTCCCTCGTCCCCAGACCAGACGGAAGCACCGCCTACTTCGCAGAGCAGGAGACCAGCCCCCCCAACGACCCGGACAACGGCAAACCCGCCAACACCGACGCCTACAGCAACAAGGTTGCCTTTTACTGGATGGAGGCCGGAGACTTCGGCATCCGCTGGCCCAAGTTCCTCGATCTCTACTGGCTCCGCTGGTCCCCGAACCTCGCCGACTACGCCCACTACACCGTGGACCCCACCGGCAGCACCCCACAAACAGGCATCAGCTTCGGTGGCGGACTCCTTCCAGACCGCGTCAGCCAGGATGACCCTGAAGGCACGGAGTCCTTCATCGACGTCAACACCCAGCGCTTCTACGTCAACCTCAAGTCCGACTTGAAGAACCGCTCCCTGCTCAAGTTCAACGCAGGTGAAGGCTACCCATGGTACGTGGCCGTTTATACCCAGGCTGAGACCCGCACCCTCACCAAGGTCACCACCACCGCCGACGTCGGTGGAGAGACCATCCACACCACCGGCAGCACCGCAGGCCTTGAGGTAGGCATGGTCGTCAGTGGCCCGGGCGTGTCGGGCACCGTCATCGTCACCCGCATCATCAACGGCACTCAGTTCGCCACCTCCGGGCCACTCCTTCCCGGCGGCAGCTACACCTTCGACGTGGAAGCAGACGGCGCGGCACCGCTCAATGTCGCCGCCACCGTCGGCGTCCGTCTCGATCCGCCTCCCGGCCACGAGCTGGCAGGTGAAATCTCCGGCGGCACCTGCTACAACCCCGTCGCCTACCTGAACCCCCTCACCGTCGGCGTCACTGGAGCCGCTGCGGGAGCCATCATCCCGGTCAACGCACAACCTGGGAACGACACCCTCAAGGTCCGCTGGTTCAAGCGCATCTCCTCCCCGCGCGCCGAGTTCTCAGACCTCTTCTTCCCCGGCAAGGTCGGCACCTACACCGTCA
Organism: uncultured Verrucomicrobiaceae bacterium; assembly: GCA_964538625.1. Classification (GTDB taxonomy): domain Bacteria; phylum Verrucomicrobiota; class Verrucomicrobiia; order Verrucomicrobiales; family Verrucomicrobiaceae; genus JAEUHM01. Next base: position 10,217 of record CAZIGH010000072.1, on the reverse strand, counting down.
CCTATCCCGCCAGCACCAGTCCGCAGATCGTGCTCGCCTCCGGAGTGGGCACGGATGATCTCCCCGCACCCATCTCCAACGGCACCATCTATTATCAGAACGACGTCACCAAACCCGGCTTCAATCCCAATGAAGAACACGCAGTCATGCTCGGCGGACGCGCCTACGCCCTGCGGGATGACTTGAATGTCACCAGCGGTGCCGGCTACACCTCAGAGCCCTTCGTGCTCGTCTCCTACATGGAGAACAACCGGCCCAACATGAAGGCCTACAAAGTCGTCCGCACCGTGGACACCGGTCTGCCTGGCGTGAAAGACCAGCCCGGGGATATCCTCTTTGACTACAACGCCACCGCCGGCACCCTGCTCGTCAAACCTTATCCCCTTCCTCTCCTGCCGCCGCCCACCACCGGCAGCGGAGCCAGCCTCGTCTCCAAGGACGTTGAAATCGTAGGCGCAGACAACCCTACCAACACCACCCTGCAAACAGACGACTCCTACCGCGGCTTTACCTTCAAGGATCGCAAAGGCTTCGTCTGGGTGCATCGCGGCCCGCATGATGGCGGCTCACCCACTCTTACCATGAAGCTCTACTACAAGCTGCAAACCGGCTTCTTCATGCCCGGCTTCGCCACACAGCCTGCGGCTGGCACCATCGTACCCTACCTCCGCGCACCTTCCCGTAGCGGCACCACCCTAGCGCTCAACCAGATCGACAACGGCCAGACGGATGAACCTCTTCCCATCGTCTATCGCCCAGTCTGGCCCGCCCAAGTGCCGGAACTCAGTGTCGCAGAAACGCTCACCCTGCCCAAGTTCGGCCTGCCTCAGGTGCGCGGCCAAGTCAGCGCCCAAGTCTATTACCAGCAGTCACTTGCCAAAGCGCCCAGCGGCACCTCAGCCCGCAGCGTCATCCTGCATGATGCCACACGAGAAAAAACCATAGAACTGCCAGCTGCCATCTCCTTGAACAAACTGCGCTCCTCCTTCCCCATCACCGAGCACCTTGGCAAAATCTACTTCCAGGGACTCTCCCCAGACCTTCAGCAGCGCTTCTTCGTCGATCCCCTCCGAGGACCGCGCGGCACCCTCGTGCTTCAGGGTCAGTTCGTGGATGAAATCGCTGGCGAAGACTACCTCAATCTCAACATGCTCACCGCAGCACAAACCGCTGCGGTCAAGAATCTCCTTTCCGCAAGCGACCCAGACCGCGCCACCTGGAATACCACCATAGACGGCCTCAAGACCGCCATGGAAACCTTCAAGGAAAACCCCTCCGTAGCAGGCAACTGGATTCCTGACAGCACCAAGACCGTCTTCCGCGACGCCTATCAGATCGCCGAAGTGGAAAACGTCGAAGTGGCCGTGGACAGCTACGCCGTCACCGCCACCGGCACCGGCGCAGGTTACGTGACCATGGTCTTCGGCAATGGCAAAGCCTTCACCCCGCCCGGCGATCCCGTGCAGGTCAAAGTCTTCCGCGTCGTGCCACGCCTCTACATTGGCGACCTTAAGGCACTCTACTCCAGCAATCCCTTCGATGAACAAGTCACCCTGCGTCACAGCGGAGACTTCGCCGGCAAGCCCGAGGACTACGACTTCGAGTGGCGCTGGACCACCGGTGCCGCCACTGCGCCCGCCATCTACTCCATCACCATGCAGACCCGGATCCCCACCAATGCCCAGTGGCGCAAGGTGGAAGATCCCGGAGCCATGCTCCCAGCATCCTACCCCACGGCCCCCGTACCGCTGCCCACCGTGGCCACCGTCAACCCCGCAAGCTACACCGCCGCAGATCGTGCCGCCAACTTCCCCACCGTCGTCTTCAAATCCGAAACGGGAGTGGACTTCAGCACCGGCGTTCCCGGCCAGATCATCTTCAGCGCCAATCTCGGCACCGAAGACGGCTTCATCCTTTACGTGAATGGAAACCCCGCGCTAGGTTACAAAGCACCAGCAGCGGTCATCGCCTCCACTGTTGCCTCCTCCAATCTCTCTGCTGAAGCCTCCCCTCTGCCGCTTCAGTTCAGCGTCCAGCCCGCTTGGTTCACCAACGGCCTCAACAACATCGAAGTCGCCATCTACTCCACTGCCGATACCGGTGCCCAGTCAGGCCTCGAGTTCCGTCTTGAAGCCGCTTTGGAGACAGACGTCGTCACCGCAGACGGCAGCGTCTGGCAGGCAGCCTCACCCGGCAATACCAACCTCGCCATCGTAGGCGGCAGCGTATCCAACCCCTTCGGCGGCCCGCAGTTCGTGCTCAACGACCGCTGGTTCACCATGCGTTACAAACCCAAGGCCGGAAACGTCGCCGGCACCGGCTACTCCCGCTGGCTTCCGCCCATGCTGGTAGAAGGCTGGGTCAAGCGTGTGCTGGATGGCATCAACCCCTTCGAGCAGCGGGTCAAAGACCTCGCCTCCGGCGTGAACACAGACGTGTCCGTCCTCACCCAGGCCGGCAAACGCTGGGAAGGAGACATCGCACTCACCCTCGGAAACGTCAACGACGTCGGCCTCATCGAGATCTACGAGACCGTGCTGAACCGCGCACGCTCCATGTCCATCGACGCCAATACCAACGACCCCGACACGAACAACGCCCTGCTCCTCGCCGCCGGCTATCTTACAGATCTCTACATGCTCCTCGGCAACGAAGCCTATGCCGACGCAGCCAACCCCACCATCTCCATCGACGACCAAGGCAGCGCCACTCTCGTCAACACCAGCCGCTTCGCCTTCGAGGGCCAGGTGGCCAGCTCCCTGGAAGAAGAACTCGCCCTCTTGCGCGGTCGCAATGACGACGTCAGTCCCGGCGTCCGCACCGCGCCAGCTTACAACCGCCTCTACTGGAACTTCACCCGCGGCATCAACAGCGGCGAGGCCATCTACGCCCTCAACTACAACATCAAAGAAAAAGTAGGCAGCAGCACTGCGGATGGAGTCATCGACGCCGCTGACGCACAGCGCATGTTCCCCCAGGGACATGGAGACGCCTACGGCCACTACCTCACCGCCTTGAAAGGCTACTACCGCCTCCTTACCAATCCCAACTTCACCTGGTCACCGCGTGCAGAAGCCATCACCATCCTCGGCCAGCCCGTCACCGTGGACTACCAGGACGAGCGCAAGTTCGCCGCCGCAGCCAACTGCGTAGCCCGCAGCGCCCTGCAAATCCTGGCCCTCACCTGGCGTCAAAGCTACAAAGATGATCCCAAAAAAGGTTGGGCGCACTTCCGCGATACCAAACCCACCAATACCCAAACCGGCATCACCAGCGCACAGGGGCTGGACGAGTGGGCAAGCCGCAGCGGGCAAGGAGCCTTCTTCCACTGGGTCACTGGAAACGCCATGGTCCCAGACGTGGATGAACACAACACCGGCGTGCAGAAAATTGACCGCACCACCGTGCTGGAACTCCGCGAACTCGTCGCCGCCGCAGAGACCATCCAGACCACCATGGACAACGCAAACGCAAGGCTCAACCCCCTCGGCCTCAGTTCCGGAGCCATCGCATTCGACATCGAACCCTACTTCAGCAACATGATGGGAGATGGCGTCATCAATGGCGAACTCGCAGGCAAAGGACACTACGAGCAAATTGCCTACCGCGCCCACGCCGCACTCAACAACGCCGCAGGTGCCTTCAACCAGGCCGCCACCATGACCGGTGCCCTGCGCAATCAGGAAATGAGCGCAGATGAGTTCAACACCGCCATCATCCAGCAGGAGCGCGCCTTTGAGCGGGATCTCATCTCCATCTACGGCAGACCCTACTCCGGAGACATCGGCCCCGGCAAGCTCTACAAACAAGGCTACACCGGCCCCGACCTGAAGCACTGGTTCATCGTGGACCGTCCCACCGACATGGTGAACACCAGCAACCCCGTCACCATCACCGTACATGAGGACAGAGAGATCGGCTGGTTCTCCACCAACAAAGTGGCAGACATCCTCAGCGCACTCGTCAAGGCAGACTCCATCACCGCCACCACCACCCAGCCCACGCCCACCGGCACCAGCCCCAACATCCACGTCTATCAGGCCACCGTTTATCCCAGCCAGTTCGTGCAATACAACGACACCTGGAAGCCCGGCGGACTTGGCAACCGCGCCGAAACTGGTGCACTCCAGGAAGCCCTGCTGGACGCACAGGTCACCCTCCTCGCACTCTCAGACAAAGCCACCATCCTCAACAAAGAACGCTACGCCCTCCGAGAGGCCATCACCGTCTTCAACGGCATGATCCAAATGCACCAAGACAGCCTCTCCGAGAAAAAACGGCGCCATGACGTCGAGATCGGCCTCGCCTCCGCCAAGCTCGCCCTGGAGACCATCTCCGAACTCATCAAAGCCCAGGCCGGCCTTATCAAGAGCGTTGCAGACGCAGGTGGAGACTCCATACCCACCGTCGTAGGACTCGCCAACGACGTCACCGCCCCTGTCCGTGGAGCCATCAAAATGACCGGTGCCACCGCAGCCAGCATCCTCCTGTTTGTAGATGCTGCCAAGACCGCTGTCACCGGCGCATTTGACATCGGCATCACCCGCAACGCCCAAGACCTCGAGCGCGAGCTGGATCGTCTCGGCTTCAACCAGGAGGAAATCGCCGTCGCCATGGAAATCCACTCCGCCTACCGGGAGTCCGTCACCCGCACAGAGGAGATCATGGGCCAGTTACTGGAGCATCAGCGCGCCCTGCAAAAAGTCAGCAACATCATCTCCCAAGGCATTCGCCTTCAGGAAGAACTCCAGCTCTTCCGCCAGCGTGCAGCCGCCGTCATCCAGGGCTACCGCACACGGGATGTCACCTTCCGCCTCTTCCGCAACGAAGCACTAGAGCAGTACCGCAACCTCTTTGATCTCGCCAGCCGCTACACCTACCTCGCCGCCAAAAGCTACGACTACGAACTCGGCCTGCTGGGCACCACTGAAGGTGAACTCGTCTTCAATCAAATCGTCGCCTCCCGCGCACTCGGAGACCTTGCAGGCGGAGTGCCCCAGCTCACTACCAGCACCCTGGGAGATGGTGGCCTGGCCAATGTCATGGCGCGTCTCAACGCGGACTTCTCCGTGGCCAAAGGCCGCTTCGGCCTCAATAATCCGGACTACAACAACACCGTCTTCTCCCTGCGCAACGAACTCTTCCGCATCCTCGATGATGAAGCCTGGCGGCAGACCCTAGAGCAGCACATGGTCTCCAACCTCATGTCTGATCCAGAGGCCGCCGCCCTCTGCCGCAGCTTGAAGAAAACGGACGGCACACCCGTTCCCGGCATCATCGTGCCCTTCAGCACCACCGTCCAGCAGGGCAGGAACTTCTTTGGCCTCGAACTCGCCGGCGGAGACCACAGCTTCTCCACCTCCACCTTCGCCACCAAAATCGGAGCCGTCGGCATAGCCCTACCCGGTTATGTCGGAGCCGCTGGCTGGCAGGCCGCCTACCAGGATCCCAGCCTCACCTACGCCCAGCAACAGGCCGTCTATACCGCTGCACAGGCAAACATCCTCTCCGCCACACCCTACGTCTATCTCATCCCATGCGGCACAGACTACATGCGCGCTCCACCCATGGGCGGCGGTAGCCTCGTCCGCGCCTGGACCGTGCATGATCAAGCCATGCCCCTGCCCTTCAACCTCGGAGCCAATGACTTCAACGCCACCCAGTTCTTCAGCGCCAATGGCACTCTCCGCGAAGCCCCATGGATCATCCGCCAGCATCAGGCCTTCCGCGCAGTGGCAGACCCAGACATGTTCCTCTCTGACATGCCCGTCGTCTTCACCAACACCCGCCTCATCGCTCGCAGCGTCTGGAACAGCCGCTGGAAAATCGTCATCCCCGCCTACGGACTCCTGGCCAATGAGCAGACCGCTCTCAACCGCTTCGCCGCTAGCGTCAAAGACATCCAGCTCTACCTCCGCACCTACTCGCACTCTGGAAACTGATGAAGCGTCTCGCTCTCGCAGCATTGGCTCTCATTGCCGTCGGCATCGGCCTCTGGCTCGCACGCCCCGCCCCAGCCCCGGACACGGCACACAATGAGCCTTCAGCCAACGAGAGCGGTCTCGCTGTGGTCACAGACGGCGTGGAGATCTTCCAAAAAGTCCTCTGGCGTGAGCCGCAGCCAGACGACCGCATCCTCCACGCCGAACGCCGCCAGTGGTCAGAAGGTGGCAGCCTCACACGCTGGCAGTGGTTCCTTCATGTCCAGGCTGGAAAAGACCTCATCGCCTACCTGCGAGACGCCAACGCCTTCGGCCTCGTAGCCACCGACCAGGCGGACATCAGCGATGCACCGACCTGGTTTCCCAAAGACCACCAACACTACGAGATCCAGCGTGCAGGCCAGCTCGTCTTCCTTTTCCGCAAGGGCAGTGACGAGTTTTACGCCAGCAGCCAGGGAAAAGGATTCACCAAGCCACTGCCCGCTCCGCCCCCTGCGCCAGTCGCCACACCGCAGCCTCAAGGCCGCATCCCCAACACACCCCCGCCCAATCCCCAGTGACCCGGGTCACGGAGGTGCATCCTCACGGCATCACACAGCCCCGCCCCAAACAAACAGAAAGGCAGGCCGTTGCCAGCCTGCCTTTCCACAGTAGCCACTGCCTACGCTTACTGCGCCGCAGCCACCACAGCTTCCGCCGTGATGCCGAGCTCCTTGAAGACTTGGCCGCCCGGTGCACTCATGCCGAAACGATCGATGCCGATCACCTTGCCAGACAGACCGACATACTTCCACCACAGGCCCGTGACCCCGGCTTCGATAGCGATGCGCTTGCTCACGCTGGCAGGCAGAATCTCCGCCCTGTACTCTTCAGACTGACGATCGAAACGCTCCATGCACGGCACACTCACCACACGGGTACCAGCACCCAGTTGTTTGGCCGCTTCCACTGCCCACTGCACCTCTGATCCGCTCGCAAGCAGGATCGTCTCCAGCTCGGCCGTCTCCTTCACGGCGATGTAGGCACCCTTCAGCACTCCCTCGCGGCGGGTCTTGGCGTCGATAAAGCCCATGATGGGCAGGTCCTGACGGCTAAAGCTGAAGAGCGTGGGGCCGTCCTTGCGCTCGAGAGCGGCCACGAAGGCACCGGCGCTCTCCTCAGCGTCGGCAGGGCGGATCACGTCCAGGTTCGGGATCACCCGCAAGCCGCTCACCGTCTCCACCGGCTGGTGAGTGGGACCGTCTTCACCCACACCCACAGAGTCATGAGTGAAGATGTATGTAACCGGCAGCTTGGCCAGCGCAGCCAGACGAATGCTAGGACGGCAGTAATCTGCAAAGACAAGGAAGGTGGCGTTGCTGATCCGGAACAAGCCGTCGTATGCGATACCGTTGGAAATCGCACCCATCGCGTGCTCGCGAATGCCGAACCAGATATTGCGTCCTGTGGGGTTCGCCGCGCTGAAGTCGCCCCCATCCTTGATGTAGTTCTTCGTGGAGCCAAACAAATCGGCGCTGCCCGTAATGAAATGCGGTACCGCTGCGGCCACAGCCTGAATCACTTCACCCCCACTGTTCCGAGTGGCGCTTTTGCCCTCAGTGGGGAAGGCAGGAATGGTGTCGATCAGATCCGCCGGAATCACGTCGTTGAGCGCATTGTCCAGTTCCTTCGCTTTCTCAGGGTTGGCAGCTTCCCATGCAGCGAAAGTGCGCTTCCACTTCTTGTGCTGGCGGCTGCGCTTCGCCTTCAAGTCGGCAAAGTATTGCTTCACGTCATCACTGACAAAGAAGTGCTGATCGGCTGGCAGGCCGAGTCCAGCCCGCGCAGCGTCGATGAACTTCGCCCCCCCTTCGCCGTGGCCTTTCGCTGTGCCTGCGACTTCAGGGATGCCTTTGGCAATGATCGTTTTCGCGATGATGAGTTTCGGACGGCCATTGTCCATCTTCTTCGCCCGCTTGATGGCCTTCTCCACTTCACCAAGGTTATGCCCGTCGATGGTCACCACGTCCCAGCCGATGGCCTTGAACTTAGCAGCGGTGTTTTCGCTTTGTGTCACCTCAGCCATGGCGTCGAGCGTGACATCGTTGGAGTCGTAAATGAGGATCAAATTGTCCAACTGGTTGTGCGCGGCAAAACTAATGCTCTCCAGCGCCACACCTTCCTGCAGGCAGCCGTCGCCGGCCAGGGCGATGACATGATGGTCAAAGATTTGGTGCTCCGCAGTGTTATACTTCGCCGCTGCCATCTTGCCGGAAAGGGCATAGCCCACGGCGTTGCCCACACCTTGTCCCAGAGGTCCAGTCGTGCACTCCACACCTTCCGTTTCATGAAACTCCGGATGGCCCGGCGTGATGGAGTGCAGCACGCGGAACTTCGCCACGTCCTCAATGCTAACATTGTAACCGGCCAGGTGCAGCCAGCCATAAATGAACATCGAGCCGTGGCCAGCGCTCAGGATAAAGCGGTCGCGGTTCAGCCACTTCGGAGCAGCGGGGTCACACTGGAGCAGCTCACCAAAAAGCACCGCTCCTATTTCAGCTGCGCCCAGCGGTAGGCCCAGGTGGCCAGAGTTGCACTTGTGAACGGCGTCCATGGCGAGACCACGGGCCTGATTGGCTGCTTTAGCTAGGATGTCGGTATTCATGTGAAAGAGGTTAAGGATCCGTATCGGGGGCGGCATTACTGCCGGAATGCAAGCCCAAGCGCAAGGGCGAATCCATGGCGGATTTCCGACAAAACTTGAATCCTTCTCATCCATAGTCTTGGCTGCGTTCATGAGTGAGAAAGCAGCAGACTATGACTTCGTGGTGATCGGTGGCGGCAGCGCCGGCTACGCAGCCGCACGCACAGCCGTCGCAGAAGGGCTCAGAACCGCAGTCATCGACGGCGCTGACACCCTCGGCGGGCTGTGCATCCTGCGCGGCTGCATGCCCAGCAAATCGCTCATCGAGTCCGGCAATCGCAACCTCGTCCTGCGCCGGGCTGCAGAGTTCGGCTTGAAGGCGGACGTGGGGGCGGCGGACATCAAAGCGATTCGCGATCGCAAACGAATGCTCATTGACGACTTCGCCAGCTATCGGCAAGGACAGCTCCAGGACGGTCGCTTCAGCCTCGTGCGCGGCAGGGCTGCTTTTGAGTCGCCCACCTCAGTCAGGGTGCACCTCCACGCCGGCGGCCAACAGGTCATCCACTTCAAGGCCGCATGCATCGCCACCGGATCCAAGGTCACCACGCTCCCCGTTCCCGGCTTAAACGAGTCTGGCTTCTGGACCAGCGACGACGTCCTGGATGCCGATTCACTCCCGCCATCCTTCATCGTGCTCGGCGGCGGCGCCATTGCACTCGAGATGACACATTACCTGGAGGCACTCGGTCGCAAAGTCACACTCATCCAGCGCAGTTCACGACTCCTCAGCTTCATGGATGCAGAGTGCGGTGAGACCGTAGCCACGGCGTATCGTCAGCGCGGCATCGCCGTACACTGCGGCACGAAACTGCTGCGAGTGGAAAGGACTGCCACCGGAAAGCAAGTCACCTTTCTCCAGGAGGGCAAAGAGCATCACGTCACAGCAGATGAGATCCTCCTCGCCACCGGGCGCTCTGCTGCGCTCGATGGACTTGAGCTTGAGACCACGGGAGTTGACCTCAACGATGGCAAAATCATAACCTCCGCCACCATGCAGACCACCTGCCCAAACCTCTTCGCAGCAGGCGACGTGGTGAACTCCCTCGACGTGGTCCACATCGCCATCCAGGAAGGCGAGATCGCAGCCAAGAATGCCGCCGCACTGCTCGCCGGCAAGCCCCTGCCTTCGCGCATCGACTACCGGCTCACACTGTTCGGAGTGTTTAGCGACCCACAAGTAGCCGCCGTCGGCCGAAATGAAGCGGAGTTAAATGAAGCAGAGATACCATTCCTCACCGCCAGCTACCCATTCAACGACCATGGCAAATCCATGATCATGGGAGTGAAGGAAGGCTTCGTAAAAATGATCGCGCATCGAGACACCGGTGAAATACTCGGTGCAAGCGTAGTGGGGCCAGAAGCAACCGAACTCATTCACGAGATCGTCGTAGCCATGCACTACCGCAGCACGGTGAAACACTTCATGAGCATCCCCCACTATCACCCCACACTCAGCGAAATCTGGACCTACCCCGCAGAAGAGCTGGCAGATCAAATAGGTTGAGGCAGCAGCTCATCGCCAGCCATCTTAGCTCATCCATCATAGAGATAGGCGCTCTGGCTGACCTTGGTCATGGCGCTGAAGGTTT
>CAZIGH010000071.1:0-18374 GCA_964538625.1 uncultured Verrucomicrobiaceae bacterium | reverse complement strand
CAGCGGCGCTCGGCATTACCTCAAGATTGCCAACGAGCGGTTGGCGCAGACGGGTGTGAAGCTGAAAGTCGAGAGCGTCACGCCGATGGCCGTTCCGACAGATCACATGAGCAGCAGTGACATTATGGCCGTCATCAAGCCAATGGGCGCTACTCGCTACACTCTCGGCCCAGATGCGAAAGCACTTGTAGACACCTACAAAGCCCAGCAGTTCCCAGCGATGACCGCGAATGACATCGTGATCTTCTTCTGTAAGCAGGTCCGTTACCCCGGTTCCCCACTGAAAGGTCAGTGTGTCCGAGGAATGGCTACCTTTGACAGCTTTGCAAACTCAACGGGAGCCTTCGAGAACAGTGGCTTTGATCCACCAACCCCAGACTACGCGAACAAGATTTTTGTTTCGTACACTCACCGAGGCATTTTCACCACGGCCCACGAGATAGTACACTGCCTCACAGATCACGGACACTATCAACGAGACTACAATCCCGACAATCTGGCCGAGACGCATCATAAAGTTACGCATAACCTGATGCGGTTTGGAACGACTCCAACCGAAGGAATCGACGGCACGAAGCGACTCTATAAGGTCCAAGAAACACTGATCTTCCCAACCAACTGAGACGATCATGAAATCAACGACGGTAGTCATTTTTGCTCTTTTATCTCTCAGCCTGGGAGCCGTCGAGCCTCAGAGCCTGAAGCACTTCGCATCGGTGCCTCCCCAAGCCAAAATGGCGTTTACGCGATTTTGCCTTGGTCAATATGGGGGCGTTTTGTTCGAGAACACGGAAAAAGACTTCGAACTACTGGCGACTGCTCCAGGGCTGACGTCAGCGCTGATTGAAGTGGCTGGAATACTAGAGGCTGAACAAGAGTGGGATGGGTTCACGCACGCATGGGGGCTGATTGCTCAGCGAACGGATGCAACCGCCAGCGACCAGATTTTTGTCCGCAATAAGCTAAATGAACTACTTAACCGCAACACTGACCCAGGCGGGTCAGCATTTAAGCTCAGCGGCCTGTCGTTCCTAGGACTCTACCCTTCCAAGGAGAATGAGAAGTTGTTGATTCGCTACTTGAGTGACACCAATGGAGGCCAAGGTGGCGATGCAACTGATATTGCCGCCGAAAGTCTCGGCAAGATCGGCACAGCAGCCAGCATGGAAGCTTTGCGAACGTTTGCCGAGAAGCGCAAACCACCACCGGGCAACAAGTGTCGCTACTATGAAACCGCTGTGGCCGCGCTCGATCAAATCAAAGCCCGCATTAAAGCTGCGCCAAGATCCACTAAACAGCTTCCTGGTAGTGCAGCGCAACAGCCCCGCCTAGCCAAGCAAGGAGAGAAGCAGCCCGCACCATCAAGCGAGGAGCCATCATCAACGCCGTGGTCAGTGGTGGCTGTCATGATTGTTGCAGCGATTGGCCTGCTGTGGTTGTTGATCAAGCGCCGCATGTGAAACAGTGAGCGACACCAAGCCAGCGGAGACATGAGCCAGACCTGGACTTTGATCGTGCAAAATGTCCACCGCCTCGGTAATATAGAACGAGGACGAACCACCTGGCAGATCGTGAGCACTCCGCCCAATCCAACTGTCTCCCCAACCGCCATCCTCATCCACGCATGGCCGGAATCGCGAGGCTCCAGCGTGTCGGAGACGGAAAGTGTGTGTCACCTTGGCTACGAGAAGGACAGCGGAACCGAGTTCATGTTTGCCAATGACCAACTCTCAAATGGAGCATGGGACATAGAAGACCAAGTGACACCGGGAGATCGAATCGGACCCATCTTCGACGACGATGCGGAGGCACTCAAACTGGGCAACATTCGAATGCTAAGAAGCGGAACAGAGGTGTGGCTAGATTTTCCGAATCACGTTGGTCTCAAGTTTTACAAGGATAGACAATGCGAAAACGAGATCCCGCTCTCTTCGCAACAGCCACATATCATCGGGGGCGGCTCTCTTACTTGGCCGCACAGTGACGTGCTGTTTGTTCGGGCCGAAAACACCATTTTTGCCGATGCAAACAACCCCCAAGTAACATTCGACTTAAAGTTGATGATCAGGCCCGCCGGTGGCGCTGCCAATGGAATCGAAGCAGCTAAGATGAAGTTCACGATCGTTCGTGAGTTGCGGGCCAAGAAATACTTCCAAGCTGTTCGAGACTACATTTTTGAGAACAACACCAAGTTTTTTGCCCACGACAAAGCATACGGCAGCTCTCGGAAGTTCCGGCTCTGCCTCATGCGTGAAGAAGCCTCCACAATGTATCCGATCGACACGTTCCATCGGGAGAATCCTTTAGCCGGGATCGATGCGGTCGTTGGGGCATATCCACAGGTCTCTGTCGTCGTGAATGGCAATCTCTGCTTCTTCTCCTATCCTCCGTTGATCCCCACAGCAGGACACATGACCGACAAATGCCATGGCGGCATGGTGCGCTTCGGGAACTTTGACACAAACGTCTCGTCTCTCGATGCAACGAAGAGTGGGCTCGCGGGACCAGATGCGAAGTATGTGGCGCAGTATGACCAGTCCAAACGCTACGAGTTCATCAAAGGGCGAGTTCCAGAGCCACCGCCTACGGGGCTGGGTGCGGCGTTAGGCGGGCTTTCGACCAACCCCAACGAACCAGATCGTGTTGATCGTGAGTTCCAGATGGTTGGCTATTACCCGAGTTCCGAGCAAGGCAAAGGCATTGTGTTCACAGCCACACAGACGAAGGGAGATGGTGGCGGGGCGCAGTTCATAAATGATGCAAAAGAGTCTGGTGTCCCGATAAACGAGGCTGACGGAGGTAGGCCACTGGTGTTCTTGCTGGATGGCGGCACTTCAACAGCCGTGGCTCATTCGTCGCCGTCCGACCAACTTAACGTGATCGTCAAAGGCCCGAAGCACACTTGGGCCTACAAGATCAACACCTACCTCTTGTTCAACTGCGCGAAGCCTCGTTCCAACTGAGATCATGAAAACTCATCAACTTCAGCCGCTCACGCTAACTCTGAGTGCCCTTTTGCTCGTTGCTTCATGCTCCCGGGAGCAAAGCGATGCCGCCAAGAACGGAGCAGTCGAAAACAGCCCGTCTCCGCCAGCAGCGCTAGTTGTTCCAGCATCCCCCCTTCAACTGCCAGCGGCCGTCAGTGCGATGCCTGGAAGGGAACCCTTGATTGAGAACCCTAACTTCAAGCCAACCCCCGCGCCGGGCAGTTCGAAGATGGAAACCGTGGCTCAAAGAATCCAGCAACAGATGAAGGGGCTTCCGCCGGGTTCACCCGAAGCACAGGCCAAGTTTACTTCATTGTGGAAAGCATCGGCTCCTGCAACCTTTGCTCAAACAGTCGCAAGCGCATCAAACGCAGAAGTTGCAAGCGGGAGAAGGCTCCCAACCGAAGCAAGTATCGCCCTAATGCGAGATGATGCGCTCCTTGAGGCGATTGCATCCGGGAAACTGCCGCACTTTACAGATGGTGTTGGCGAGTTGGAAGGCGTCCTGACAAAGTTGGCTCTTGCCTTAGGATCCACCACGTCCGGCATTGCCCGCTTGCCCGATGTTTTGAACGAACGGGCAAATGCGCTACCTCCCACAATGGAGGATGTGGCTACTTTGGTCGCAGTTAAGCAAGCGCTTCGAGAGCTTCGTTCGAGTGGTGCCGCAGCAGTCACCCTTGATGAATGGCGATCACTGGCTTCTGCGAAAAATCCCGTCTATCGCTATCTCGCACTACTCGCTGCGCCTCACACAAAGGAATTTGGTGCGGATGTGCCACCAGATGGGGACAGCTCCGTTAGAAGTGCCCAGGCAAGCGAAAGACTGCTACAGTTCTATCAGCTGTATCTCAGCGAAGCAGATGGTGTGATTGTGGAGCAGGCAATCAAGTCAGTGGGCAACTTGGGCACCCAACAGGCCAGGCTAACGCTCGAAGGTCTCGCTAACAGGCCGCAGGTTGTCGCAGACGACCGTCTTGCTGAAGTCCTCACAACCGCCATCCAGGACTGTGATGCGATGATCAGCATTGCAGGTGCGAAGTGATGGGTGACCTAAGCGGCATTCCTGAGCGTGGGCCAAGTGCAACGCTGCTCCGGCCTGCAACGCTGCTCCCCACCGCGCCGGAGCATGAGCTGGACACGATGCGACTGGCGTTGAGGTGTTCGTGAGTCGTTGGCTTCGATGATGATAGTTCGTGATGCGTGAGCGTGAGCTGGTTTGGTCGCATAGTGAGGGCACTGCAGGCGGACACTTACGATTAGGACACCTGTCCGCCCCTGCTAGACAGAGCTGAAAAGCCTGTTTGAAGCAGGGGTTGGAGGTGGTGATGTGTTCGGTGAACCGGCGGACGATCCTGTTCATGGTGTGTTGGTTAACAGAACCGCAAACACACCACCCCCATGAAGATTACTAACCAAGAATGCCAGGCGGAACAAGCCCGCAGACTGGCCGCCAAAACCCAGGACCAGCGCATGGTCAACGAAGTTGTCTCCGGCACCGGCATGAGTCCGTGGGAGGCGCAGGTCGTCGTCGATGTCATCCGCGAAGTCTATTTCGCCACGCCCGGCGGCGCTCCGCTGCGCCACGGCCAGATGCTCTACACTTGCGTCAAGGTCGAGGCCGGAGCGGGCATCGCTCTCAAGAACTGCCCGATGCAAAGCGTCACCCTCAGCCTGCTTGGCGAGTGCGATGACCAAGTCCACGGCGCAGAGATGTTGCGCCGCCACCGCATTGGCCGTCTCTGCGAGGAGGCCCGGGATCAGGGCGGCCTGCTCACCCAGGAGGATCTCGCCCAGATCCTGAGTTGCGACACACGCACGGTGCACCGCGACATTAGGGCGCTCAAAGAACTTGGCATCCACATTCCCACGCGTGGCCAGCAGAAGGACATCGGCCCCACCCTCACGCACAAAGGCGTAGCCATCCGGGGTACCCGCTTGCGGGTCCGGCTGGAGGGTAAGGAACCGCAGGAAATCGCCCGCGCCATCAACCACTCGCTGCGGGCCGTGGAGCGTTATTTGAACCACTTCGCCCGCGTCATCTACTGCATCCGCCACGGTTTCAGCGTGTTGCAGACAGCCTTTGCGCTGGGCATTTGATTCGGTCGCCGCCCCACGGCTCCCTCACCCCTTCGGGCTGCTCCTTCGTCGCAGTCTGTCTCGCCGCCTCCCGGCAGGCTCGGCTCCAACGCCTCTGTCACCGCCTATCTTGACATCTACGCGGAGTTCAAAAGCAAGGAAGGCTCTCCAGGCAAAGTATCTGGACACGGACCCTACCGCCCCACCACCGAAGACGCCGCGCAAGGCTTTTCAGGGAAAGGGGAACCCCAACGCCAAGGGAAAGGGTAAGAAGAATGCGGAGTGACTGGCGCTCAGGGTCGCAGACATGCGCTTGCAAAGCACCTCACCCGGCGGGGTCGCAATTTCTTAAGCCAACCGGTTCCCGGTCCGGGAAACAAGTCGCCGCCAGACCTGATGACGAGTCAGGAATGGCGGCGATGTGAAGCCGAATGGCAGGTGGGTGTTATTCCAGGAAGTTCGGCAGCGGCGTCCCACCGTTGCGACCGGTAGCGGGCAGTTCGGTCAGGATGTCCACCCCTTTGCCGGAGCCATCGTTTGCCACACTGTTGGAGTCGCCTTGCTGCCCGTTTGGCAGGATGAGCTGAGGGTGATCAAACGGGGCGCGGCGGAAGCGCACGCGTTCGTCGGTGAGTGATTTCATGAAGGCGACAAGCGCATCCTTTTCTGCGTCCGTCAGGCCGAGCACGGAGATGTCAGCATCCAGGTCATTGATGTTTTGGTCGGAGAAGTCGCCGCCGCGGTTGTAGAAGTCCACCACCTCCCGGAGCGTCAGGGTTCCGCCATTGTGGAAGTAAGGAGCCGTTAGTTCCACGTTGCGCAGGGTGGGAGTCTTGAAGGCACCGTCTGCGGCCACGCGTTCCCCGGGCCAGACACCAATATTGGGGAAGGTGCCCACGAGGTTGTTGTAGCTCAGCGGGCCACGCTGGCTGGCGATTCGGGCAAGCGAGAGCGGGTTGCCAAACGGATCACTTCCACCCACGCCCAGGTCATCATTTGTGGGACGCACTCCGATGTTGTAGAAACCCTCGTCATAGACAGCGTTGCGGTTGTTACCCATCAGCATGCGGGAGATGCGCTCATCGCGGGTGTTATGCACGCTGGCATTGGTAAACTCAGCTCCGCCGTGGCAGTTGACGCACTTGCCCTTGGTCAGGAACACGCTCAGACCCAGCTTCTGCTCCGGGGTGAGAGCGTTGGTCTGGCCTTCGGCGAACTTGTCGTAGGGAGACTGGTCTGAGACCAGCGTGGCTTGATAGAGCTGAAGGGAGAGTCCGAAGAAGAGGGAGAAGTTGGCCTCCATCTGGGTGTAGCCGGGTGCATTTCCGCCGGAACTGCTGCCGGAGGAAAGTGCAGGGAAGATGAGGCCAATGGTCTTGTCCCACCAGTTGGAGACACTGTCAGAGGCACCGATGCGCTGCGTGCTTGCCCACCAGGTAGAGTGGAATGCAGCTTTCACCATTTCCGCATAGTTGGGTGTGTTCAGTCCGCGCCCACCAGCACCCACTCGGCTGCCCAGAACGCTGTCCTCCCGGTGCACCTGCTGCAGCGCGAGAGGTTGTTTGTACAGAAGTCGGCGGCCCAGCTCATGAAAGGTCTTCCCTGCGGCTGACATTTCAAAGGCACTCAGCGGCGGCCCTACCGCTTGGGATGCGAGGCTGGCGTTGTCGATGGTGATCGAGGTTTTATAAAGGTCCCATCCAAACAGTGTCCGCCACACTCGGGCGTTCCCATCACGACGTCCGAAGGGGTTAACCCCGTTGAAGGTGTCCATGGCGCGGCCGTCCCAGAAGTTGCGCTGGTTGAACACGGCATTGATCACCGTGGGGGTGTTGCGCGGTTCCACCCGGCGCACATTCACGCCGCCCACTTGGAAAACGGGGTCCTGAGTGCGGACGCGGATCTCCTCGCGGTTCGCATCCAGCCCCCTGTAGTCCTCTGAGAAGACGCCCTGCGAGCTTGCCACGTCATTTTTCGAGGAGATGACGGCGGAACGACGGTTATTGGGGTCTGACAAGCGGTGGAAGGGGAAGTCTCCCTTCACCAACTGGTGATTCGGCCTACCAACTTGGAAAGTGGTGTCCGGCGGATTTCTCAATAGGCCGGGGCTGAGTTGGTTCTTGCTCCGGTTGTCCGCCCCAGCGTGGAAGTGGCAGGAGGCGCAGGCGGTGCGGTTGTCAGAGCCCACTTGCATGTCCCAGAACAGGGCCTTGCCCAGGGCGATGGCAGCCGACTTGTCCTTCACGAACTGAGAGAGGTTGCTTGGTTCAGGAACCTTACGGGTTCGCAGGGATTCTGGAGTTTGCCCAAAAGAGAGACCGCCTGTGAATACAAGCAAAGCCGTGAGAGCTGCATTTTTCATATTGAATGGGAGCTTGGAGGTTAAAACAACAATCAAGCATTATCAGAATTATGAAAGGGCGCAATCACAAATATGATAATATTTGCGTTTTTGCGTATCAATATTGTTTACAAACTCGGCTATAAGCTCCAGCGCCTGATATTAGAATCAATGTCACTCTGATTCTATATCAAATATGCCTATGCTATTAATTCTAAGAATCATCTTGGAATACTCCCTTACAACGACGCGCCTTGGACCATCTGACCGCAGCGTGGTCGGGGCCTGGTGGACCCTCTCCGATTCTCGATGAAGCACCGGGGGGACAGGTTGGTGGTGGGTTAGGGAAGACGAATCTTGGCCGATAGCTTGCTGCCTTCTCCCGCGTAGCCATATCCCCCCAAAAAATCCACCTCATGAGTCAGACGCTATCACGCCGCAGGTTCCTTCGTGGCACCGGCATTGCCCTCGGGTTGCCGTGGCTGGAATCCATTTCCGTTTTCGGTGCGGCCACGCCGAAGGCCAATACCGCCCCCCGCCGTCTCGCTGCGTGTTTCTTTGGCAATGGTGTAAACCCTGAGCATTGGGGCGCGGAGAACGGTCCGGGCGGCTTGGAGTTCAAGCGCTCGCTCAAACCACTCGAGGCGCTGAAGCAAAAGGTGCTCGTGATGAAGGGACTTTGGAATCCCACCACGGTGCAGGGACCCGGCGGCCACTACCCGAAGATGAACCTGCTCTCCGGCCTCAAGGTGAAACAGACCACCACGGACGTGGAAGTGGGGCTGACGATGGACCAGATCATCGCGGCACAGGTAGGGCGTCATACACCAGTGGCCAGTCTGGCTTTGGGCACGGAAGGTCCCAAGTATAGCACAGACTCCGGCTACACCTCCATCTACTCGGCGTATATCTCGTGGAGCAGCGCCACGACTCCCGCGCCGAAGGAGATCTATCCGCAGCAGGCCTTTGACCAGCTCTTTGATGACGGCAGCAAGCGCAGGCGTGACAAGAGCGTGCTTGATCTGGTGCTGGGCGATGCCCACGCCCTGCGCACCCGCCTGAGCCGCCGCGACAGCCAGAAGCTGGAGGAATACCTGACTTCTGTCCGCGAGCTGGAGCAGCGCATTGAACGAGCCGAGAAGTTCAGCCAGGCGGAGACTGCGGGTCTGGGCTGGCAGCCGACGGTGAAGACGCCCACCATGCCCCGTCCCGGCCCCGGTTTGCCGGCGCAGCAGCATGAGCACCTTGACCTCATGCTGGACATCATGGTGCTCGCCTTCCAGATGGACCGGACTCGGGTGGCCACCATGATGATGACCAATGACCTCTCGGGGATGAACTTTGACTTCCTGGGCATCAAGGGTGGCCAGCACGAACTCTCTCACCACGCGGGTGACGCCGAGCGCCTGGACCGCTACCAGAAGAGCAACGAGTACATGGTAAAGGCCTGGGCGCGTGCCCTTCAGAAAATGCAGGACACAGATGAGGGGGAACGCACGCTGCTGGATAACAGCATGATCCTGCTCACTTCATCACTGTGGGATGGCAATGCGCACGACTCCACCCAGCTGCCGCTCCTGCTGGCTGGTGGCGGCGGCGGTACCCTGCGTGGCGGACGCGCCTTGGACTATAGCAAGGAGGAGGACCGCAAGCTCTGCCGTCTCCACCTAGCGCTCATGGATCGTATGGGCGTGAAGATGGACCGGTTCGGAGACGCAGAGAGCGCACTCAGCGACTTGGGGTGAGTGGAGGAGGAATGGAGTGGCGACGCGCGGGGAGCAGTGTCCTCAGTTCGCCGACGCTGCCGCCTTTTCCATCACTTCCTTCAGGGTGACCTCTGCTCCGCCCCGGCGCTTGCTCTCGTCCGCAGCTTCCATGAAGGCGTAGATCTCCAGTGTTTCCTCGGCGCTGACTGGAGGCACGCCCGTGCGGAACATTTTCACTGCCTCAAAGAGGAGTGGCTCATAACCGTCGAACTTGCCCACTTCGGCCTCGCCCTTCTCTCCTACGGCCTTGCCTCCGTAGCCCTTCCCCTCACGAAACACGCCGGTGCGACCGCCGGACCAGGTGCCGGTGACTTCGATAAGGCCCTCTGCCGTGGTGCCGCGCTTCACGCTCACGCACCCGGTACCCATGACGGTAAAGAGGCTTTCCACCCCGTGAATGCCATACCAGAAGAGGTCGGGATGAGTCGGCTCCAGGGATGCGGGGCTGAAGGTCTCTGCGCTTTTCACGGCACCAATGCTGCCTCCGCGTACAGCCTGCGTGAGCTTGCCATAGCGCAGGGAAGAAGAGGAGAATACCGGCACACCGGCCTTCTTCGCCTCGGCGAAGATGCGGATGGCGTCTGCCAGCGAGCCAGCGATGGGTTTGTCGATGAAGACGGGTTTACCAGCCTTGAGGCAGGGCAGGAGCTGTTCCAGATGCGGGCGTCCGTCGTTGGTCTCAAGAAGCACGGCATCGACTTTGGCCAAGAGTGCCTCGATGGAATCGACAATCTCCACGCCCATGGCTTTCACTTTCTCGGTGTACTCGGGCACGCGCTTCACGCTGCTCTCGATGTCAGGGCTGCCTTTGGGATAAGCTGCCACGCAGATGGCACCTGCGGTCTCGGCGGGCTTTTTCACGTTGAGCGTGTTGGCAAACGAGATGGCGTGGGAGGTGTCCAGGCCGATGATGCCTATCCGCAGCGCCTCCTGGGCAGGGGAGGAGGCGGCGGCGAGCAGAAGGAGAAGGGTGGAAGAAAGGAAGGTGCGCATGAGCGGGTTACTACGCCTACAATGAGCTACTTCGTTCAGCGACCCTCAGGGAGCCACGGCTTCCATGAGATGCTGCTCTTCTGGCAGCAGAAGACCGCGTTTGTCTCCTACCACTTGGCCGTCTGCCAGAGAGCCAGTAAGGGTCTCCACGAGACGGTGGGCTGCGGTCTTTTCTCCGTTCATGGACAGGAAGCCAGCCACTACTCCACGCATTCCAGGTTCGAGCTTCTCGGGGTTGCGGATGGCTGAGGTGGCGCTTTGCCACCGCTGGGTGTGACCCGTGCGGTGAGCGGCCAGTGCCGTGAGCACCGCATTCTCTGGGGTGGCCGCTCGGTTTGCGCGGCGCTCCAGCCAGTCCAGAGCCAGCTCCATCTCCATGCCGCTGAGTAGGCGGATGTACATGAGGCGCTCCGCGTCAGGTTCGAATCCTGGACGTGCAAGTTGAAGCTCTTTGAGGGTGTCGAGCATGCCCTTGGTATCCCGCTCGCGGCGACAGAGATCCAGCAGCTTGTCCAGCACCTGCGCGCGGCGCTCAGGCCGCAGGCCGAGGAGCTTGGTATAGGCATCCCGTGCGATACCGGTGAGGCCTATGCTGTCTGCACTGGCGGCGACACGCATGAGGATGGCCTGGTCCCCGGGGCCTGCGGCGGCGAGAGACTCCTGGAGAAAGCGCGCCGCCTCTCTTATGCCGTCTCGTTCTTGCTTGGCATAGCTTTGACCAAGGACGAGGTTCCGGGTGGCGAGACTGATGGGCAGTTTGCTCTGCTGCATGAGGTCGATGAGGTTCTGCCACTGACCTGCGGCGGCGAGGGCGTCGATGTAGATGAGCATGGAACGGCTATCCCGGAGGGCGGCGTCTTTGGGCAGGAGTTCGAGGATCTTCTCATGGTGGCCCACGGACCCAAGCCACTGGAAGAAGTCGCCCAGGGATTGGGGGGACTTGCCTTTCTGACGTACCATCTCTTCCTCCACGCGGCGCTGGGTATCCAGGGGGCTGAGCCGATGGCAGGCTGAGAGGACTAAGTACAGCTCTGCATCACCGGCCTTGGGGTGGGATTTCACGAGTGCGAGCAGCTCATCCGCCTGGCGAGGGGCGGTGTAAGGACTACCTGCCAAGTGCAGGATGGCGGCCAGTGCAGCATCGTCCTGTCCGCGTGCGACGTTCCAGATGCGGTCGGTGATGGCTGGGCGCACGGACTCAAAAGCCTGACTTTCATCCAGAATCGCAAGGCGGAGCTGACACTCCGGATTGTCTGGCTCCTTCATGAGCGCCCGGCGCAGAAGAGTTTCCGCGCCAGCGTTGTCTCCCTGAAGCGCGGCCATGGCGGCGAGCGCTTCCAGCCCACGCCGTTGCTCTAGGAGTTCGTTCGGAAGCGCAGCCAGCTGCTCCTTTGCGCCTGCCAAATCGCCGAGTCTGACGAGACACTCCAGAAGGGAAAGGCGATCCTCTGCGGTGCCTTCCGGGGTGGAGAGCAGCCGCCTCAATAGCACAGCGGCTGTGGAGTGGTCCTTGGCCTCTTTGGATAGCAGCCCTGCGGTGAAGCGGATCAGTGCGGGATGGTTCGGCGTCTTGTGAAGGGCTGTGGCTGCTGCTTCGATGGCGGCGCCAAAGTCTCCGCTCTCCCTGAGACGGATCGCTTTGGCCACTGCCTGATCCGAGCGGAGGTCCAGCCACGCGTGGTAGATCTTCCGGGCATTGAGTCCCAGCACGGTGGCTACGATGAAGAGACTGATGGCGATCCACGTCCAGCGAGTGCCTGCGAGCAGGGATTTCTTTTTTGGCTGCGGTGGGTAGGAGGGCTCTTCTGACATGTCGGGATTCAAAAGAAGGGTTTCACGGACGGGGAGCTCAGCTTCCAAAGTCCAAAACGAGGCGGAAGCCCACGTCGTAACGTCCCTGGTCCCGCGGACGGTTTGCGCGGTAAGAAGTGAGTGCGGCGGTCTGGTCTGAAGTCAGCCACGAAGCACCGCGGATGACGGCGTTTCCCGGCTGTTCAGGCCAGGCATCCTGGCACCACTCTGAAACATTCCCGCCCAGATCGAACAAGGCTCCTGCATCTGGCCTCATGGAACCCACAGGCGCTACGTAAGGAAAGCGATCCTGGTAACCGCGCACCTTTGGCGCGTCGAGATTGACGGACATGGGTTCCGGCGGCCACTTGCCACCGATGAAGTGATCCCGGTTCTGCAAGTGCCGAGCGGCCGGCGTGGCTCCAGCTTCTGCTTCGAGGCCGGCAAAGGCGCTCCACTCCTCATCGGTGGGCAGGCGGTAGCGAGCCGTTTGAGGGATGAGATTGCGCAGGCGCTCGAAGTCCGTAAGCCAGGTGCAAAATGCCTGCGCCTCATCCCACGAGAAGTTGACCACTGGGTGCTCTGGCTCTGTGACGAAGTGGGGCTGTGCCGGCAGGGGTTTGCCGGTGCTCTTCGCCCAAGCTTCTGCGGCGCTTAGCGTGGTCTCCGTGGTGCAGACGAGCAGTGCGCCACTGCCGAAGGGGGTGAATGAGAGGCTGAGGCTGTTCGCGTAAGCCTGGCCTTTTTCGGCGGGCTTCACCCGTGAGGTGTCGATGCTGAAGGGGGCGGCTTTTGCATCCGCGCGCGCTTGGGTCATCTTGGCCAGCTCCGCCTCAGTTTCCTCACGTTTCCTTCGCAGCTCTGCCTGCATGGCGGCGGTCGCATCACTCTCTTGCTTCGCTGCTAGCAGACGGATCTGTGAGGTACGCCGGCGGTCCTCGAAGACGCAGCGGAACCCAAAGGTAGGCGCTCTGAGATCCGTGGGCACGTCATACATGTAACCAGAGGTGAGTGTCTCCCTCTTGAAGTAGGCCCAGGACCCGCCGCGTAACGTGCCGCCGCCTCCAGCGCGCAACTCCCGATCCTGAGTCCACTCCCACACATTGCCTGAGAGGTCGTACACGCCTTCGGGCGTAGGCTTGAACTTGCCTACCGGAGCGGTGAAGTCGTAGTCGTCGGTGAAGCCGGGTATCTCGCGGGCTGCTAGGTTGGCCACTCCGGTAGGCGGTGGCCACTCGGTGCCCCAGGGAAAGATGTCCACCTCGTTCGCGGTGGGCATTCCGGTCGCCTCTGGGTTGCGTGCGGAGAGGATGCCCGCTGCCGCGCTCCACTCCTGTCGTGTGGGCAGCCGATAGCTCTGTTCCTGATTGATCCTGCCCTCTTTGCGCTCCTTGTCCGTGAGCCAGCCGCAGAAGGAAAGTGCATCCACGAGGTTAATGCCTACCACAGGGTGATCATCTCCCTGCTCAAAGTGTGGTCGCATATCCCAGTCGTAACCGCGATCCTTCACAAAGGCGGCGAAGTCGGAGACCCTCGTCTCATAACTGGCCATGAGCACCGTCACTCCAGGGATGGGAACGAACTCCACACCGAGAGAACTCGTATGCTTTTGTGGAGCGTCCTGAGCGCTGACGTTGATCGTCAGCAACACCAGGGGAGTGAGGCCAGATAGAGTTCTCATTCAAAAAGCGGTGGGGCGTGCATCTTCCTCACGCACACTCCCCGTGTCAACGAAAGCCCCGTGGCGACTGAGGGGAACCGCTACTCGGTCTTTCCGGGCGGCGGTGCTGGGGCGGCCGCGGCGGGAGCTTCCGGCGGGCGGTGCCCGCTCACGTAGGTGCCATGGTGGAACATGGCATCCCACTGGAGCTCCCCTGCGTCATTGTAGTCGATTGTGTGCCCGTGCCACTGGAAGTTTTCGTCGTAGTGCGCCTTGAACTGGAGCTTGCCATCCTGGAACCACTTCACATAGCTGCCGTAGGCGATGTCCGGGCGTCCGTGCTCCTTGCGCCCGTTGCGCTGGCTTGAGAGTTCCTTGAGCTGGCCATTGGGCCACCAGCGCCACTCGAAAACGGGATCTCCCCGCACCCAGAGCTGCTGGTGTGAGACTTGATCCGGGTTGTCCTTGTGCCAGCGCCGGGAGTAACCATCGCGCTTCCCGTCCGTGTAGAGTTCCTCGCGCAGGATCTTCCCCGTGCCGGGCTGGTAGTGACGCACGGCCCCGGTGAAGGGTTTGTCCTCACCCTTTTGGTAGGTCAGGCCATCCGCCCGTTCCTCCACTTCCGGTCCACTGCGAGGCTTGGGCTTCGCTTCCTCTTTGGTGCACGAAGCAAAAAACAGGCCGGTTAGAGCCATCAGCAGACAGTGAAAAGTGTGGGTGCGCATCTGGTGGAGGAAAAGGTTGAAGCAGGGCCGACCTATACTTACTTCCCCTTATGCCGCTACTGGTTTTCCTTTACCGCCTCAGCTTGCTCACCCTCCTGTTGGCGGGTTGCGGTGACTCGTCGCCGCCAGTGAGCGCCACGCTTACGGCTCCGATGCCCGGACACGTCGCCATCTCCGCGGAGGTGGTGAGCATTTCCAAAGTGCCAGACCCCCAGGCTGTCACGTATCCCGACTGCCTGGTAGTAGGCGAATACCGGGTACTCGAAAAGCTGGGTGACGTGCGGGTTCCAGAACGCATCCTGGTGGCGCTACCCGCGTTCTTGAATCGGGAACTCCAGCCTGCGGCCGACTTGCGCCCAGGCCAGTTGTGCCGCCTTCAGCTTCCCGGGAACTTCAGGGACAAGGGGGACTTGGGCATGCTGCAGATGGCGGATGACATAGGGCGCACGGATTTGCCGCTCTACTACACCCGAATGCTGGAACGGGAACCCCGCCCGCTTTCAGCCTTTCCGTCCCGCCCTGCCGGTTACTTCGCCACCGCGAACCATGTCCTCAAGGCGCCCCTAGCTGCTGTGCGCTATCCATGGTCCGAGAAAGCGGCAGAGATGCGCCGCGTCGCCATGGAGGCCGACTTGAAGGCCATCCAGACTGCGCTGGATGCCCATGGCGGAGACTGGGATGCATGGGACAAAGCGCTGGCCCCCTTCCATGCAGATTTGCGCGAGAAGGTGGAGGCCAGCCCCACCGGGAAAGAGCTGCTCAAAGGGCCTCACTACTTCCGCACGCTGAGGAACAAGGACTACAAAGCCGTGACAGATGACGCCTCCCGTGGGCCGCTGAACATGATCACAACCCTCCACCGCCAGCTTCGTGAGCGAGGCATCGACCTCATCGTCGTGCCATTTCCTGCCAAGGAAATGGTCAACGCACACCACTTCAGCGATTTGGCTCCGAAGGATGGGATTTACTCGGTCTGGCGACTCAAGTTCACTCATGATCTGCTGAAAGCGGGCGTGGAGGTGATAGACCTCACCGCCGCGCTTCAGGAGAACAAGGACAGGCATCCGTGGATTTTCTACGATGCCGCAGACCTTCATCCCGCAGCGGGAGCCATCCAAATCGCGGCGGAACACATCGCCGCCCGGCTTGCCCGCTATGAACTCCACAAGCGCCCGGAGTGGCCGGGCATCAAGTACAAGCTCGTACCCACGCAGGTCACGGCCAGGGAGGACAGCCAACTCGGTGAGGTGCGTCCCGGCGCGCAGTACCCTGCGGTGCAGGTCATCGCAGAGGACGGCAGCATGGTGGAAGTGGTGGAGCACTCTCGCTCGCCCGTGCTCATCATCGGTGACAGCTTCACGGTAGTGCCCGGCCCGCAAGTGCCCAGCGCCTCCATTCCGGCGCATCTGGCCCATCATTTGGGAGAGGTGCCCACCCAGCTCGTCAGCCTAGGCGGTTCGGAAAAGGCCATGCGGATGCTCGCCCGAGAGGAGGGCAGTTACCTGGCCGGACGTGCCGCCGTCGTCTTCATCTTCAGCCCAAGCCGCTTGCTCGGTGCAGGGTCCTATACCGGAGAAGTCACCTGGGATCTCTACGACCTGCCTCCTGTCATCCTAGAATAAGCGCAAAGACCCGCATCCCCCCTCATGTCCATTCTTCCCGAATCCGCCCGAGCCAATCGCTGGGTCGCCCTTGTCCTTTTCCTGATCACGACCGGGGCCCTCATCAGGCTCTACACGGAGAACAACGACTTCCCTGACTACTACCACATGGACGAGCCACGAAAGGTCCGTCAGCTGGAGCGGGATGAGCGGGACTTCAATCACCCTCCGCTGCTCCTGGACACCACCCGCGCCGCGCTGAAAGTCGTGCGCAACGTCACCAAAACCAAGGCCGATCGCCAACGCTATGCCGTAGTGGGTCGCACCGTCTCGGCCATCTTCTTCGCCCTTGCCATCGCTACCACTTGCGTCGTGGCTGCATGGCGCTTCGGCTGGCCCGTCGGACTGGGACTCGCCATCTTCTGCTACGCGGACGTGAGCATCTACCAGTTTGCCCATTATCTGAAAGAGGATGGTGCTCTTGTGATGGGTTTCGGCGTGCTGCTGCTGGCCATCCATCTCTTTGACCAAAGTCGCTCACGCCGTGCCGCCATAGGACTCGGTGCCGCCATCGCACTCGCCTGCAGCGGGAAATACATCGGCATCCTCATGCTGCCCATCGCGCTGGCCCTCGTCGCCTGGCGACTTTGGAAGCCGGATAGCCTACCTGTGAGCATCGCACCCCCGCCGCTGGAGAATGGAGGAAGGTGGAAGAGACTGCTCTCTTGGCTGCGCGGCACTGGC
The DNA here is from genome assembly GCA_964538625.1 of uncultured Verrucomicrobiaceae bacterium. Lineage (GTDB taxonomy): Bacteria > Verrucomicrobiota > Verrucomicrobiia > Verrucomicrobiales > Verrucomicrobiaceae > JAEUHM01. Next base: position 1,687 of record CAZIGH010000071.1, on the reverse strand, counting down.
AAGCCAGGTGCCACGCTCGGAATCATCGCCCTCGTGACACTCATCGGCATCGTGCTGCTGAACCTGCGCCTCCTGGGGCAGATGCCCGTTTTCCTTAACAGCTTCTCGAATGAATGGAGTGGTGTCACTGCCGGGCAGAAAGGTGTCGTGCGGATTCACTGGGACAAAACTTGGTACATCGAGCTGCTTAAGGTGGGTTATCCCGTGTGGTTCCACGCTGCCTGCCTGTTCTTCGCCGCACTCACGCTCATCGTACGGCGGGGTCGGGCTCCGCTTGCGGATCTCTTCGCGGTCATCTTTGGCCTGCTCTACCTCGCAGCCATCTCCAGCTCACCCAAGACGGCGGACCGCTACAATCTGCCCACCTTCTTTGCCTACGCCTACTGTGCTGCGGGCGGGTTCGCTTTCGTCTTTGGCCACTTGGCAGCGCGTCTCAAGCAGCCCTGGAACTGGCTGCCTTGGGCTGCGGCACTCTTTGTGTTCACTCAGTCCGCCGTCCACCGCTGGAACATCCCCGGTTTCGGCACCGCCGCCATGCGTGAGGCCTTTGAGCGGGACTCCTACCTCATCATGGAGGACTGGATCATGAAGAATCTGGACCCCGCGACTACGCTCTTCCTTCAGGACAAAAACACCCGGGCTTACATGATCGACCCCACGCAGACGCGGTTCAGAGACATGAAGCCCCGCATCCCGCACAAAGTGCTGACCGATGAAACGCTTATCAAGACGGGCAGCCTCGACGCCGCGCGCGAAAGAGGCGTCACCCACGTCGTCGTGGCTTACATCTGGTACAAGCGCTTTCTCGAAACCCAGGTCCGCTTCTCCACCGAGGCAGCTGAGGCGGACTTCATGTCCCAGGCGGGTTTTTACCGCCAAATGGTAAAGGAAGGCAAGTGCGTGCTCGAACTCAAGCCCGACATCATGGCCGCCCACCCGGGACTCGAACTCTGGGACATTCGCCCCTGAGACTGCCGAGGCTGAGCGCGGGCGATGACGCACACCATGAGATCGGAGCGGTGAACTCATGGCGGGGCATGCTCCAGGGACCCGGTGGCCACTTGGGAGGCGGGTGTGGTGCACTTTGACGGATCAGAACCGCCATTAGGCGCACCAACATAGCGGCGCACCGTACGGCGATTTGAGCCCAATCGACGGGCGATCTGGCGGATAGAGTGCCCTGCACAGTTCAGAGCAACGAGAGCTTATTGCATGGACTTTTACAGGACGTTGGGCATGCCCCAAGGTGGTGCACTTTGAGTGGCCGCTGACACTGCCCAAAGGACTGCACAGCGTGAGATACTGCGGTTTCCACCACCCCACCGCGAAGAAGACCCTGCACAAGATGCAACTCTACAGCGGCCAACCAACAGCCACCGCCGCAACCACCAAGAACAAAGAACCAAGCACCAAGAACAACCCACCCACGTGCCCCTGCTGCAACGCACCCATGGAACGCATCGGCAGCATCCCGCCAGAGCGCAGCCGGTTTGAGCAGATGCTCAGCGCCCTCATGCGCGTCCGAGGACCACCATCCAAAGCCGCCACCGCATGAGCACACGAATCACAAGACACCGCACCCCACAGACCGCGACACATCACGGTCAGGGCAGTCCACGCTCAAGAGAGAGCAAAACACCCCGCCGCAGCCAACTCAGGACCGCAGCAAACGCCCATCGGCAGCCTC
>CAZIGH010000070.1:0-18685 GCA_964538625.1 uncultured Verrucomicrobiaceae bacterium | reverse complement strand
GGACTTGGCTTCCTCGACGGTGATGGTGCCTTCCTTGCCGACTTTGTCCATGGCTTCGGCGATGATGTTGCCGATGCCTTCGTCCCAGTTGGCGGAGACGGTGGCGACTTGTGCCACTGCCTTGCTGTCGGTCACGGGGATGGAGATCTCCTTGAGCTTGGCGACGATGGCCTCAGTGGCCTTCAGGATGCCGCGCTGGAGGGAGGTGGGGTTGGCACCAGCGGTGACGTTGCGGAGGCCTTCGGAGTAGATGGCTTCTGCGAGCACGGTGGCGGTGGTGGTGCCGTCACCAGCGATGTCGGAGGTCTTGGAGGAGACTTCCTTGATGAGCTGGGCACCCATGTTTTCGTAGGGATCAGGAAGCTCGATTTCCTTGGCGACGGTGACGCCGTCCTTGGTGATGGTGGGGGAGCCGAACTTCTTCTCCAGGATGACGTTGCGACCGGCAGGTCCAAGTGTGGCCTTGACGGCTTTGGCGAGTTTCTTGACGCCGACCAGCAGTGCGTGGCGTGCGTTTTCGTCGAATGACAGTTGTTTAGCCATGATGAGTGATGTGTTTGAGGTTTGGGGTTGTGAGTGGGGTTAGCCGATGATGCCGAGGATGTCGGTCTCGTTGATGATGAGGAGGTCTTCTCCGTTGACCTTCACTTCGGTGCCGCCGTATTTGGAGATGAGGACTTTGTCACCCTTCTTGACGGTGAAGAGGGTGGAGACGTCTTTGCCTTCGTCGTCCTTGCCGGTGCCGAGAGCGATGACTTCTGCCTCCTGGGGCTTTTCCTTCGCGGTGTCGGGAAGGAAGATGCCGCCAGCGGTTTTTTCTTCGCTGCTGCTGCGCTTGACAAGCACTCGACGGCCAAGGGGTGTGATGGTGGTAGCCATGATGGTTGTTTCTCTTTTGCCTGGGTTTGTGGTTGTTGTTTGTCTTTTGGGTTGCCGTCCGGCTTGCTGCGGCATCGTTGGATGCGGCAGACAGCCGGACGGAAAAGGTTTCAGGGTCAGTGTTTGAGGGACTTGGCCAGTTCCGCCAGTCCCGCCTTGCGGGCCTTCACGGCCATCTTCCATGCCTGCTCTCTGCCATACTTGTCGGCGGAGAAGCTCTTGCTGTGCCGTCCTCCGACGCCGCTCCAGGAGGCGATGGCGAACTCAAAGGTGTATTTCTTTTTGCCTTTGAGGATGACTTTCTTGGACCAGCGTACGCCGACGGTGCCGGAGGTGTTGCTCGCCAGTTTCACGTTGGCGCGCTCTACTGGGGTGAGAGGACGCATTTTGGGTTCCATCTCGTCGCGGTGGGCCTTGGCCGCTTCCAGCGCTTTTTTCTGACCGCCGTAGCGTCCGTCGGAGAAGAAGGCTTGGTAGCGCTTTCCACGGCGGCTGAAGCGCACCATGTAGCCATTGGGTACGGGGTTGCCCGCTGAGTCGTAGTAGTAACTGCGGGTGATGTGCTGGAGGGACTTGGCTTTGGGCATGAGTGGATGGCGGGGAGAGGTGGCGGCGACCAGGGAGGCGTCAGGCTTTCTTGTCGCCGTCCACGACTTCGAAGTCGGCATCGACAACGTTTCCTTGGGGGGCTTTGTCCGCTCCAGCGTCGGCGGTGGTATTGGTGGTCTCGGTGCCGCCGGGTGCTCCTGCCACGCCTGCTGCTGCGGCGGCCTGGTAGGCGGCGGCAAAGAGTTTCTCCAGTTCCTCGACGCCGCTCTTCATGGCGCTGTAGTCGTTGGACTCGACGGCGGTCTTGAGGGCGGCGACTTTGTCCTTGATGGGTGCGGTCTGCTCGCCGGGGATCTTGCCTTCCATGTCCTTGAGGGACTTTTCGATCTCGTGGCTGAGGGCTTCGGCCTTGTTCCTCAACTCGGCTTGCTCTCGGCGCTGTTTGTCCTCTTCAGCATGGGCTTCGGCGTCGCGCTTGGCCCTTTCGATTTCTTCCTGGGTGAGCCCTGAGCTGCCAGCGATGCTGATCTTGGCCTCTTTGTTGGTGACTTTTTCCTTGGCGGAGACATTGAGGATGCCGTTGGCGTCGATGTCGAAGGTGACTTCGATCTGGGGTGTGCCACGGGGCTGCGGGGGGATGCCATCGAGCTTGAAGGTGCCGAGGGTCTTGTTGTCGCGGGCCATGGGGCGTTCTCCCTGAAGCACGACCACTTCCACTTGGGTCTGCATGTCTGCGTAGGTGGAGAAGATCTGGCTGTGTTTTTTGGGAATGGTGGTGTTCCGCGGGATCATGGGCGTGGCGATGCCGCCCGCAGTCTCGATGGCGAGGGTGAGCGGGGTGACATCCAGCAGGAGCACGTCTTTCACATCCCCTTTGAGCACGCCGCCTTGGATGGCAGCGCCAACTGCCACGACTTCATCCGGGTTGACGCCTTGGTGAGGGTCTTTGCCGGCGAGCTTGCGTGCGGTCTCCACCACTTTGGGCATGCGGGTCATGCCGCCGACGAGCACGAGTTCATCCACTTGGCTGGTGCTGAGTTTGGCTGCGGCAAAGCAATCACGCACGGGCTTGATGGTGCGCTCGAAGAGGTCATCGCAGATTTGCTCCATCTTGGCACGGCTGAGGGTCTTCATGATGTGCTTCGGCCCGGTGGCATCCGCAGTGATGAAGGGGAGGTTGATGTCGTAACTCTGGGAGGAGCTGAGCGCGATCTTGGCCTTCTCAGCTTCTTCTTTGATGCGCTGAAGGGCGTCTGGCTGCTTGCTGAGATCAATGCCGGACTCGGTTTTGAATTCGACGATGATCCAGTCGATGATTTTGCGGTCCCAGTCGTCGCCGCCGAGGTGGGTGTCGCCGTCAGTGGCTTTGACTTCGAAGACGCCGTCTCCGATCTCGAGGATGGAGATGTCAAAGGTGCCGCCGCCGAGGTCATAGACGGCGATCATTTCATCGCTCTTGCTCTCCAGGCCATAAGCGAGGGAGGCGGCGGTGGGTTCGTTGATGATGCGGCGGACGTTTAGACCGGCGATCTCCCCTGCGGCCTTGGTGGCATTGCGCTGAGAGTCGTTGAAGTAAGCGGGCACGGTGATGACAGCTTCGGTGATGGTTTCTCCGAGACGGGCTTCTGCGTCAGCCTTGAGCTTGGCCAGGATCATGGCGCTGACTTCTTGGGGAGAGTAGGTTTTGGTCTCGCCGCCCACTTCTACCTGCACATGGGCGTCGCCGTTGGGGGCTTCCACGACTTTGTAGGGGAGGTTTTTGTCCACCTCACTCAGCTCGCTGTATTTGCGGCCCATGAGGCGCTTGACGGAGAAGACGGTGTTGCGGGGGTTGGTGACGGCTTGGCGCTTGGCGGCTTGGCCTACGAGGCGCTCTCCTGTCTTGGTGAAAGCTACAACGGAGGGGGTGGTGCGGGCACCTTCAGAGTTTTCCAGCACCGTGGGTTTGCCGCCGTCCAGGACGGCCATGCAGGAGTTGGTGGTGCCGAGGTCGATGCCGAGAATCTTGCTCATGTGGATAAGGTTGGTTTGGTGCCTCTCTTTTCGGCAAAGAGTGTGCCAGCAGGGCGCAATGGAGCTGGAGACCTTGTAAATCCAAGAAACAGGCTACTGGAACCACTTTCGTGAGGGTGGTAAGTTAGAGTCATTTCGACTCAAATTGCGCTCCTATCAGCGCGCTTTTGTCACTTGTGGCTGTTCGCTGAAACCTGAGATGACAGAGAGTCGCTTTTCCGTATGCTCGCTGCATGTGGCGATTCAAGTTGTTCGGTTTTCCCGTGGCGGTGCATTGGACGTTCTGGCTGGTGGCAGCGCTGCTGGGTTCTGGCTTTGTGGGGGACTCTGCGCAGATGCGCTTTGTGCTTGTGGTCTGGGTGGCGATGGTGTTTTTGAGCATCATGGTGCATGAGCTGGGTCACGCGTTCATGATGCGGCGGCAGGGGGACCGGTCGGTCCACATCGTGCTGCACTCTATGGGGGGCTACGCGCAGGGCACGGCATGGCGCTCTGGGAGGGAGCAGGTGCTAGTGTCTGCGGCCGGCCCTGTGGCCCAGATGGCGCTCGGGGCGCTGGCGTGGCTTCTTCTGAAGCTGGGGCTGGTGCCTGTCTCGTTCTATCCGGTGGTGGCGCTCAACTTGCTGATCTGGGTGAGCTTTGTGTGGGCCATCTTCAATCTGCTGCCTATCATCCCCATGGATGGCGGTCGTATCATGGAGGCTCTTGTGGGGGCACGCTCTTCGCATTTGCCGCTGCGCATCAGTTTGGTGTGCGCCTCTGCCATCGCGCTCTGGCAGCTTTCGGAGGGCAGGTTGTTCAATGCGCTGATGGTGGGCTCCATGGCGGTGGAAAACTTTCGTGCACTGAAGGGCCTGCCTCCGGTGATGCGGGTGTGAGGGCTTTCTCGCTCGTCAGTCCTCGCTGCTGCGCCGGGGCTGGCCGCGATTTTTTTTGACGTCGGACCTGACCTTTTTGGTGCGGAGGATTTTTTCTTTGAGTGCACGGGGCCTTGGGCGGTTTTGGCGGCGGTTTTTCTCTCGCTCGTTCTGGGCTGCGAGCTTGATTTCCTGCCGCCTGGCCTCAATGCGGTCACAGAGTTCCATGCGTGCCCAGTAGCGGTTGGCAGACTGTTTGCGCTCCCGCTGGCAGCGTACTTCCACGCCGGTGGGGAGGTGGCGGAGCTGGATGGTGCTGGAGGTTTTGTTGATCTTCTGCCCTCCGGCTCCCGTGCCACGGATGAAGTTCTCCTCGAGGTCCTCTTCACGTATGCCGAGCCGGCTCATGCGGCGCTGAAGTTCGTCGTTTAGGTCGGCGGTGGGCATGGGGGCAACGTAATGCCATTTGCCGGCACTGTTCATCTATTTTATGATTCTTAACTAAATTCTCACTCAAATCCTGCGAACTTCGAGTCTGCGCCCGTATGGGTTACTTCGTCTGTTATCCGTGAATCGCGTTTCATTCATCCGGCTTCTGGCCATTTCGTCTGTTTGCATCAGCGCTTGTGCGGCTGCCGGTGAGCCTTCGCGTTTCGCCTGGCAGCCGGTGATGGAGTATTTGCTAGGCAAGGATGTGCAGCCGAAGGCGCGCGGCTCGCAGGAGCCGATCACCATCAACCCTTTTGTCCAATACACGCACATCGGCACGGACTTCGGGTTCCATGGTCCGGGTGAGAGATTCCTGTCTTATGACAATGGCCGTTTGAGCGTGGACCTGACGGGGTCTGCGGAGTGGGCCGGCATGTGGCACTCTCTGGCCGGTCTGGCCCGTGAGCCGCACCGTACGCTGGACTTTGCGCGGCCTTCTGGTGAAGGGGTGCGGGAGGAGTGGCAGGCGCGTGTGACCTCAGTCATGGTGGAGGTGCAGGGCTGCGGCAGCCTGAAGCTGGAGCTCAAGTCTGAGGATGAGAAGGTGCTTTGGGAAAAGGCGTTGCAGATCGACTCTCCGGAGCCGGGTCCCATTGTGATGCCAGTCTCACCCCATGAAGTGCGGGATGCGAAGTTTCTGAACTGGACGGCGGAGCCTGGCAGCAATCTCACTTTTTCAACGCTTCGACTGGGGGTGGAACTGCCCGCCGGATCGTCGGAACGCCATTTGCTGCTTGCCTCATACGCAAAGCTGCAACGCTGCTGGTCTCCGGACACAGGTCTGGTACGGGATCGGGCGCACATTGAGGCAGGAGCCTTCGACAGCGTGCCTGCGTCGGGTTACTTTGCCCTGGCCGCTGCGGCGCTGGCTCACGAGTCGGTGGGGGTGGTGGAGCCAGAGTTTGCCAGAAGGGCAGTTCGCCGTCTGCACGACACGCTGGTGACCCTGCCCAAAGCGCATGGTTTGCTGCCGCATTTTGTGAAGCGAGTGGATGGTCAGCTGACCATCCATCCTGGCACAGAGTACAGCAGTATCGACACGGCGATCTGCCTTCAGTCACTGTTGCTCGCCTCCATCATCCTGGATGACAAGGGACTCATCGACTCCACACTGAGGATGATTCGTGGGGTGGATGTGAAGGCACTGCGGCTTGGGGATGGGGCCATCAGCCACGGCTTCCGCACCGATGGCCTGACGCAGCTGCCCTATGGCTGGCGGGATTGGGGCGGGGAGACGGCCCTGGTGCTGCTCATGAGCCGCATGGCCGCGCCGGATGATTTGACTGCGGTGATGGAGCGGACAGGACGTGTCTGGCAGGGCACCGGTTTCATCACCGAGATCCAGAGCCTGCTGCATCCGGACTTTGATTCCGCTACGCCAGATGCCCTTTCAGGGGTGAGCTGGCAGGAGGCCAGGCAGCAAATGCTGGCTGAGCAGAAGGCCTACTTCCCCACGCATCTGCCGGAAAGTTTCGCCGCTAAAAACGGCTTCTTTGGTCTGTCGGCCGGGGAGGGTATCTTCGGCACGTCCTACGTGGTCAGCGGCGTGGATCTGAAAGGTCAGACTGCCATTCACCCGCACTACTTCATCATGTCTGCCGCGCTGGAAAAGGACCCGAAGGCGGTGCCTCAGATGCTGCGTCGCTTCGCCCAGTCCGGGTGCTATCACCCTCTCGGTCTGGTGGAGACGCTTTCGGCGGACGGAAGCCGCAGGCTGCCCATGATAGGAGGGCTAAACGCTGGCTTTGAAGCGCTGGGGGCCTACCATTGGTTCGCCAAAACAGCGGGCTTGGAAAATGTGATCTATAAGGCATCTCGCAGTTCACCGGAAATCCGTGCCGCCATGCGTCTCTTCTACCCGCACTCGGTGGCTCAGCAGCAGACGTCACCAGCTCAAGTTGAGGGCACTTTTTGACGCTGAATCTGCGGTTTGCCTGAAGGTGAGGCACCTCTTTGCCAATCCACGAACTCGAATCACATCAAGCCCATGAGCAGCTCGCGCACCTGCGTCTGCCACTTGGTAAGGTAGGCTACATGGGCCTGGCTAGCGGCCACCGCTTGCCATGCATCCGCCGTGCCCTCCGCTAAGGCGAAATCAAGTTGTGGAAAGCCCGCTTGAAGGCGCTCCAGCTCGGAGGCGAGTTGAGAAGCCGTTTCCTCGGCAGCTTCCCGCAGTTCGAGCACCTGTGTCTCCAGCAGCGCCTTGGCAAGAGCGCTGCCCGCAGAGGCCCGTCGCTTCAGAAGGTGCTCGGACTGTGTCTTCAGCGCTCCCACTTTGGAAAACAAGCTCATCAGTTCCCCGGGCATCACCACCGCACGCCAGGCCCTGGCTTCCGGCGGAGCAGCCAGGTCCAGCAGATGTTTCAAGCGCTTCTCCGGAGCGGACAGGGTCTGGAAGGCGGCATTCAGGGCCTCCTGCTCTCCGCTTGCTTCCTTGGTCCGGGAAAAATAAGCGGAGCGAATCTCCCCCTCCGTCAGAGCGGCACGTCTTGGAAGACCCAGCACCTCAAAGGCATCCGCGCTCATGCATCAGGCTGAAAAACTCTCACCACAGGAGCAAGTCACCACTGCATTCGGGTTCTTCACCTTAAAGCCGCCGCTTTGCAGGTCATCGCTGTAATCCAGTTCTGAACCAGAGACAAAGAGGGCGCTTTTGGGGTCGATGACCACACGCACCTGGTTTGTCACCACCATGATGTCCCGGTTCGCAGGGCCGTCCACGAGATCCATTTTATACTGGAGTCCTGAGCAGCCACCTCCGACGACAGCGATGCGCAGCGCCCCATGCTCTGCCCGGCCCTGGCGGCTCAACAGGCCCAGCAGACGGTCCGAGGCCGCAGGGAGCACTTTGATCAGCTTCTCATTGCCCAGCTTGTACTGGACTTCTGGTGTGGGGGTAGTCATCGGTAACGTAGCATAAAGCATACGCTGCCCGTCTCAACCCTGGTCCTTCGCAGAGTCTCCACTTTAGCGTTTGCCCGGCGGTCAGGTTCCTCTATAACGTCACGGATTATGCACGATCCCCGCGTTGACCAGCTCGCCCGCCAAATTGTCCGTTACTCGACCCAAGTCACCAAGCGTGACCGTGTGTGGATCGACTGCTTCGATGTGCCAAACTACGTGGCCGTAGCCTTCATCCGCGCCGTCGCCGAAGCCAAGGCACTGCCTTTTGTGAAGCTGCATGACTCCACGGTCTCACGCGAACTCATGATGCACGCCGACCCGGAAATCTACGATGTGCTGGCCAAGAACAATCTCGACCTCATGAAGGAAACGGATTGCTACATCGCCATCCGCGGAAGCCACAACATCACCGAGAACTCTGACGTGCCGCCTGCGAACATGAAGATGGTCATGGAAAAACTGCGCCCCTTCATGAACGAGCGCGTCAACAACACCCGCTGGTGCGTGCTGCGCTGGCCCACCTCATCCATGGCTCAACAAGCCGGCATGAGCACGCAGGCCTTCGAGGACTACTTCTTCCGCGTCTGCCTGCTCGATTATGCGGCGCTGGTGCCAGCTATGAACAAGCTCAAGAAGCTCATGGACAAGACGGACAAAGTCCACATCACCGGACCCGGCACGGACCTGCGCTTCTCCCTCAAAGGCTTGGATGCCATCGCCTGCGGTGGCAGACACAACATCCCGGATGGTGAAGTCTTCAGCGCCCCAGTGAAGACCAGCGTGGAAGGCTACATCTCCTACAACGCCCCGACGATTTATCAGGGCATCGCCTTCGACAATATCAGGCTCGAGTTTACCAAGGGTAAGATCACCAAAGCCACCGCCAATCACACCGAGGCCATCAACAAGATCCTCGACAGCGATGAGGGCGCCCGCTACATCGGCGAGTTCGCGATTGGCTTTAACCGCGAAATCAAAGAGCCGATGCGAGACATCCTCTTCGACGAAAAAATCGCCGGCAGCTTCCACTTCACCCCCGGCCAGGCTTACGAAGGACCCGCAGACAACAAGAACCGTAGTCAAGTCCACTGGGACATGGTTTGCATCCAGCGTCCCGAGTACGGCGGTGGTGAGATTTACTTCGACGGCAAGCTCATCCGCAAAAACGGCAAGTTCGTCATTAAAGAACTGGAGCCGCTTAACTACTAGCCCTCCACCTGAAGGCCCCTGCGAGGAACACTTGCTTAGCTACGCAAGCAGCGGTTTCACCACATGCCCATGCACGTCGGTGAGACGGTAGCGTCTGCCCTGGAAGCGATAAGTCAGGCGTTCATGATCGATGCCCAGTAGGTGCATCAGCGTGGCGTGGAAGTCGTGGATATGCAGGCCGTCCTTCACCACGTTGTAACCAAAGTCGTCCGTCTCACCATACTTGAAGCCAGGCTTCACCCCGCCGCCCGCCATCCAAGCCGTAAAGCAACGCGGGTGATGGTCGCGTCCGAAGTTGCTCTGAATCTTGCCTTGGCAATAGGCCGTACGTCCAAACTCCCCACCCCACACCACCAGCGTGTCATCCAGCATCCCGCGTTGCTTGAGGTCCTTGATGAGCGCCGCCGCAGGTTGGTCCGTCTCCTTGCACAGCGTGCGAAGCGCATACGGCAGTCCACCGTGATGATCCCAGTCCTGGTGATAAAGCTGAATGAAGCGCACACCGCGCTCCGCCAGCCGCCGGGCCTGAAGACAGTTCGCCGCAAAAGTGCCAGGCGTCTTCACATCTGGCCCATAAAGATCCAGCACATGCTGCGGCTCATCTTCGATCGTAGTCGCCTCAGGAATGCTCGACTGCATCCGGTAGGCCATTTCGTAGTGGTCAATGCGGCTGGTGATCTCCACATCAGGCGTGCCCTCAAACTGGTGCAAATGCAGCTCTTTGAGACGGTCCAGCATCAAACGCCTTCCACGCTCCGGAATGCCCGCTGGATTGCCGAGATAAAGAACCGGATCTGCCGCCGCACGGAACAGTACCCCCTGGTGTTTGGATGGCAGGAAGCCGCTGCCCCAGAGATGCGCACCGAGCGGCTGCCCACCCTTTCCTTTCGTAATCAGCACGGTGAAGGCAGGCAAGTTTTCATTCGCACTGCCCAGCCCGTAGCTCAGCCAAGAGCCCATGCTGGGACGACCGGCTATCTGCGATCCTGTCTGGAAGAACGTCACCCCAGGGCCGTGGTTGATGGACTCAGTAAACATGGAGTTCACAAAACACAGCTCCTCGGCCACGCTGGCCGTGTGTGGCAGCAGTTCGCTGATCCAGGCTCCTTGCGGGCCGTACCGCGCAAACTTGAACGGCGAACCCACCATGGGAATGGAGGACTGGTTCCCGCTCATGCCAGTCAGGCGCTGAGTGCCACGCACCGAATCCGGAATCTCCTCCCCATGGCGCTGATTGAGCACCGGCTTGTAGTCAAACAAATCCAGGTGCGACGGCCCGCCTGACATGAAGAGATAGATGATCCGCTTCGCCTTCGGTGCATGATGAAAGTCACCCATCACCCCACGCTCCAGCGCACCCGCCGTCGCAGCGGCAGAGTCTTTCATCAACAACTCTGCCAAAGCCACACCACCCAGCCCATTGGCAAAGCGATTGAGAATCGCCCGGCGAGACATCGTTTGGGGCGCCGCAGACTCCCGCTGACTGGCACTTGCTTCAGAAAATGGGTTCATGGATTTCAGATGGCGAATGGTTCAACTCGTGAGGTGGGTGGTTCAGGCGACTCCAATGCGTCATCGTTTGACCACACTCTCATCGTGGGCCAGAAGCGCTTGGCAGAGTATGGTGGCGGCAGCCAGTTGCGTCGGCGAAAGAGCGGCGTTTCGCGGTGCGGTGCCGTTTCTCAGTAGCTCCTCAGCCTCCTTGGGCTCCGCTGCATAAAGAGCGAGCTGTTCCTCATAAAGTTGGATGCAGATTTTGGTTTCAACCTCATCAGGCCTTCTGCTCAGGCAGTGGAGAAAGCCAAGCTCCACCAGCTTCGTCAGGTCACCTGCTGCTTCATTGAGCAGCTTCTCTGCGAGCACACGCGCCGCCTCCACATACTGGACGCCGTTCATCAGCACCAGTGCCTGGAGCGGCGTGTCAGTGCGGTCACGTTTCGCCACGCAAACGCTGCGCTTGGGCGCGTCAAATGTGGTCATGGCCGGCGGGGGACTGGTGCGCCTCCAACTCGAGTACACACTGCGCCGCCATACGCCGTCACCCGCACTGGCCTCCTGTGGCTTGAAGGCCTCAGACATTTCATACAAATACACCGGCGGCCCCCCCATGGCAGTCTTCAACAAGCCTGAGGCAGCCAGCGCATTGTCTCGGATCATCTCTGCTGGAAGCCTGAAACGTGGTCCCCTAGCCAGCCACTGGTTCTCTGGATCATCGACCATCGTTTTCGCGTCAGCCATGCTCCGCTGCAGATAGACCCGGCTCATCACCATCTCTTTCAGCAGAGTCTTCAAGTCCCATCCGCCTTCCATGAAACGGGCCGCCAGATGGTCAAGCAGCTCAGGGTAAAGTGGACGCTCGCCCTGGCTGCCGAAGTCTTCCGCCGTCTTTACCAGTCCTCGACCAAAAACATTCTGCCACAGTCTGTTCACCGTCACTCGGGCGAACAAGGGATGCTTCCTGTCCGTGAGCCACTTCGCCAGAGAGAGCCGGTTCTTTGGCACATCATCCGGGAGCAGTCCCAGCACTTCGGGCGTCTGCGCCGTCACGGGTTCCGTGCGCTTGTCATACTCCCCTCGGAAAAGAACCCATGCCGGTTTCGCCTCCGGCAGCTCCTTCATGACCATGATCTCTTTTGCCGTATCCGCAAAGCGTGTCACCTCCGCTCTGGCTGCAAGAAGTTCCCGAGCCAGATCGGGTTCCACTGCCCGTGAAACATCCTCAGCGAAGACGCGAAAGTCATCCACCATGCCGCCCTTGAAACCCCTGTCTCGAAAACGTTCCCCTAGGTCGATCGTATCGCCGCCTCCGCCCGTGATGTTCTTCGTCAGGGAATCCTTCACCACTTCCACCTCGGCACGTTTCCCATCAATGTAAATGCCCAGACCAGCCGCACGAGAACTCCCGTCATTCGTCACCACCACGTCCAGCCACGTATCGAGCGGAATTTCCTCTTTTGTCCTGATGCTGATGGCATCCCCTGGCCAAAAGTGAATGAGCGACCACTTCAATCTGCCGTCTTCAATCAAAAGCTCATATCCCCTGCTGGCGGCGTCTGTCCATGCACGAGAGCGATGAAACACCACCGCTCTCTCCTTGCGGTCCGGCGTCTTCAAACAGAGGGCGATGCTGAACGGATCATGCCGGTTGAAATTCCCCACAGGCAGCGAGACCGCATCGTCCCCCGTGAACTGCACCGCCTTTCCCGTACGCCCGTCCACCAGCTTGTTTTCCCCTTTCAAGGTCGCATTCAGCGTGGGCTTCGGCGGTGCCTCCTGTGTCTTGCCCTTGGATTTCTTGGCAGCTTTGTCCACCGGCGCGGGCCCCAGTCGGGGCAAGTTTGCCACATCACCCTCCGCTGCGAGCCCATTCCCAGCCAGCAGCTCATCAAAGCGATAGTGCACCAGTGCCCTGCCCAAGATGTCAGCTCCCAACTCCCAAGCGGGCTTCTCCTCCAGCTTTGCTTCCAGCGCCGTCACTCGCTCCCTGGCGGCTTTCATCTTTGCTTTGCCAGCTTCATCCAGCAGCGCCATTGCAGGCGTAGGAGCTGATTGGGTGAAAAAGCTGTATAGCCCTGCCTCGTCAATGTTCTGGAACATTGCAAACAAGGCATAGTAATCCTTGTGCGAGACCGGATCATACTTGTGATCGTGGCACCGGGCGCATTCAAAAGTCAGCCCCAGAAAGGCTGTGGCAAAGGTCTGCACCCGATCCGCCACATACTCCACACGATACTCCTCCTCCACGCTGCCGCCCTCGCTTTCCTGTTGATGGAGTCGGCAAAAGGCCGTGGCCAGCACTTGTTCCTCAGTCGCGTTCGGCAACATGTCCCCAGCGATCTGCCAGGTAACGAACTGGTCATACCGCAAGTTCTTGTTAAACGCACTGATGACCCAGTCACGCCACATCCACACCTCACGCGGGCGATCCACCTGAAAGCCGTAGCTGTCAGCATACCGAGAGACATCCAACCAGTCCGCCGCCATACGCTCCCCATACTGCGGAGACTCAAGCAGGCGATTCACAAAAGGCTCAAGCACCGTCTGCCGCCAGTTGGCCGATCCATGCCCCGCCTCTGCACTCCGCTTCACAAAATCCTCCACAACCGCAGGCGTCGGAGGAAGGCCAGTGATGTCAAAGCTCAGTCTCCGAACGAGCGTTTCCGGAGCTGCCACCGGCTGCAACTCCAGACCCCGTGCTCTCAGCCCCTCCTCCACCAGGCCATCAATGCTGTCCTGCCGATTCAACGCCCCCACGGGAATAAAAGCCCAGTGCGCTTCATACTCCGCACCCTCGTTGATCCAGCGCTTCAATGTGGCGATGTCCTGGTCCGAAATGCGCGGTAACTTCGACTTCGGCGGCGGCATCACCTCCTCCGGATCATGAGAAAGCACCCTCACGATAAGCTCGCTCGCATCGGCATTTCCCGGCACGATCGCGCCCCCATCTATCGCTGCCTGGCGCTCATCCAACCGAAGATCAGCACTCCGTGTCTTTGGGTCAAATCCATGACAGTGGAAACACTTATCCGAGAGAATCGGACGAATGTCCTTGTTGAAGGTCAGCTTGGTAGCCGCATTCCCCGCAGAGAATGCAGTAAACAAAACCGCCATGATCATGAACCAGCGCATGTCAAACCATACGCTTCCTCGCTGTATCATTTCATGAGGATTTTGTGTCTAATCAGCGACTCTTGACGGTTGAACCCCTTTCTTTCCTCGTTTGAAATCCTCCACCGTGTATCTATTCCTGAAGCAATGCCACCTCTAACTCCACAGCGGACTGGGGTATTCACCCTGCTCACTCAGTGCTCGAATGCTTGCTACCACGGTCTCCTTGTCTTCCGGGTAGGTCACACCGAACCACTTCGAACTCGTCGGCAGCACCCGCACATCCACACGTCCAGCTTTGATCAAATCATCCACCACCTTCGGCACATAACACTCAGACTTCAGTTCCTTCCCGTGCTCGTGAAGAAACGCCACAAACGCCTCTCTCAACTGCGGAAAAATCTCGGGTGTAAATCCCCAAAAGTTCATCGACACCGCCTCCTCTCCAGTCAGTGGCACGACCGGCGAACCTTCTTCTCGGTTCTCAGCGCCGTCCTCCGTCTTGAAGATCTTCGTCATCTCCGTCACTGAGGCCAAGTGCCCCCCAGCGTCCACCACGCACACGCCGCGAGCCACCGAGCCATGTTCCGAAAGGGTGTTGCTCAGCTTGAACCCCACCATGCAATACTGATGCCGCCCGTCTCGCACCTCCGGAGTCTGCTGCAAATGCGCCGCTATGCAGGCAAATGCATCCCGCCCATAAAAATCATCCGCATTGATCATCACACAAGGCTCATGAATCAAAGACTCCGCCGCCAGCATCGCGTGCGTTGTGCCCCACGGCTTCGTACGGCCTTCAGGCACGGCAAAGCCCACCGGCAGATCATCCATGGCCTGAAAGGCATACTCCACCTGCACCCTCCCCTCAAAACGCGCACCCACCTGCGCCTTGAACTGCTCCTCAAAATCCCGGCGTATCACAAATACCACCTTGCCGAATCCCGCCCGAATCGCGTCAAACACCGAGAAATCCATCACCGTCTCACCAGCCGGCCCCATCGGGTCGATTTGCTTGAGACCGCCGTAACGGCTGCCCATGCCGGCAGCGAGAATGAGAAGAGTGGGTTTCATGGGAAAGAAGAAGTCCCATCTTGGAAGGTCCCCGCCGCCCGTCAATACGGAATGCGATTGCGCTTGTCCCTTAAGGCAGGCCCGCGCTAGCTTGCGCCCATGATCACCCGCTGTCTCGCCACACTTTTCCTCTCCGCCACCTCACTTTTCGCCACTGAGCCGGAAAAGCTCCCACTCTGGCCGCAAGGCGCACCACTGGCAAAAGGCCAGACACCGTCCGACCAACCCTGGCTCGATGTCTATCCAGCCAACAAACACCAGTCCACTGGCGCCGCCTTTCTCATCTGCCCAGGCGGTGGTTACGGCGGACTCGCAGCCGACCATGAGGGAGACCAGATAGCGCGCTTCTTCAAAGGACTCGGCATCCACGCTTTCGTCCTACACTATCGACTCGGCACCAACGGCTATCATTACCCAGTGCAACTCATCGACGTACAGCGCGCCATGCGGGTAGTGAGGTCAAAGGCAGAAGCCATGAAGTTTGACCCGGCCAAAGTGGGCATCATAGGGTTCTCCGCAGGCGGCCACCTCACCTCCATGGCTGCCACCCTCTTCGACGAAAAGCCAGAGGGTGCCACCAATGATGAAATCGACCAACTTAGCGCCAGACCGGATGTTGCAGTTCCTTGTTATCCCGTCATCTCCCTCAGCGCTGCAAGTGCGCACAAAGGTTCACGCAAAAACCTACTCGGTCCACGTAATGAGGACGAGACGCTCGCCCAGACGCTGAGCACCGAGACCCGAGTCACCGCCAAGACCCCACCCTGCTTCATCTTCCAGACAGATGATGACACCGTGGTGCCCGCTGAAAACGCCGTTTCCTTTTATCTCGCCTGCCGAAACGCAAAGGTGCCCGCCGAACTTCACATCTTCAAACCAGGTCGCCATGGTGTAGGCCTTGCGCAGTCGGATGCAGTGCTCTCCATCTGGCCGAAGTTGCTCACCGAATGGCTTCGCGGCCACGGCTTTCTCAACCTTCAACCCTGAGCTCAACGCCCCCTCTCACCACCATGAAAAGCATGACGGGGTTTGGACGGGGCGAGGCCCGCGAGAGCGGCGTCACCTGGTCCGTGGAAGTCTCTTCCATCAATCGCAAACAGCTTGAAGTCGTCGTCAGCATGCCGCGCGAGCTGGCGGACCTTGAGATACAGATCCGCAGCGAAGTCTCCGCGCTCGCCTCCCGCGGCAGAATACAAGTCACCATCCGCTCAGACTCGCCAGGCGTTGGCACCGAGGCGCTCAAGGTCAATCCTGCGCTGGCAACCCAATACCTTACCGCGGCCAAAGACCTCGCCGCACAGCTCGGCCTCACGGCAGAGATCAAAATCGCAGACGCCATGCGCTGGCCTGGCGTCTTGGACCTGCAAAGGGCTGAAGTCAGCGCCGCCAACTCTTGGCCGCTCATCAGGCAGGCACTCGATCAGGCACTCTCTCAGCTCGTGAACATGCGAGACGTTGAAGGTGCCCACCTCAAACACGACATTGAAAACCGGCTGCGACGCCTCGCAACGTTACTGGAGCACATACGGGATCGAGCATCCGGCGTAGTCGAGCATCACCGCCGCGCCCTGCATCAGCGACTGGCCGAAGCTGGGCTCATCATCGATCTCAATGACGAGCGCCTCATCAAAGAACTGCTCGTCTTTGCAGATCGCTGTGACATCTCCGAGGAGCTAGCCCGCGCCTCCAGCCACCTCACACAGTTTCACAAGTATCTCACCTCAAACGAACCCGCAGGTCGCTCACTCGACTTCCTCACCCAAGAGCTTTTCCGAGAGTTCAACACCATGGGTTCCAAAGCCAACCACGCCGACCTCTCCCACCTCGTCGTCGAGGCGAAAACCGAGATCGAAAAAATCCGCGAGCAAGTTCAGAACGTCGAATGAAGCCGCACCCAGCTCACCCGATTGCACACCTCAGTTGAGTTTGTTCTAGCGGGACACAGAGCATGACGCCTTGAGAAAGTGGCACAACTCAGACCGGCAGCTCCCAGCCATCGCCACGCAGCCTATCCCCCAACGAATGAACCCTTCGGGATGAATGCTTCGCTTCATTCTGACTCGTTGCTAGCCAATCAACTCGGCTCAACCATCATACGTGAACCGGGAGGTGCTTTGCAAGTCCCATGTGCCGGTGGTGGCATTCCATGCGGAGACTTGCTTCAGCACGCGGCGGTGGAGCGGATCGTAGCGGTTGTCGATGCGGGCGGCTCCCGTGGATGCGTCGTTCTGGGTGCTAGTCATCCGGTTTTGACTTGCTCGCGCCTCACGCTCGTCTCGCCCTTTGGGTCATCCTGCGGATGATCTAACTCGCCCGACCTTCGGGCTTCGGTTGACTCGCTCGCGCCTCACGCTCGTCTCGCCCTTGCGGGCTGCGTCTTGCGCAGTCTATCATCGCGTCCGCCAGACGCTTCGATTCACTGTCCTAACCCATGCTGAACGATGGCGTGGCTGGGGCTGAGTTGCATGGCGAGCTGATTGCCCTCCATGTCGTAACCTTGAGCGGTGCCGTTGATGCTGGTGTATTGATCGAGAGTGTTGGTGATGTAGCTTGGGAATGATCTGATTTTGTCAAAGTTTGCGCCCTGACCCGCAGTTCCCACAAGTCTCGCGGTCAAGCAGTGCGCTGGTGGCGAGGTTGACTTTCTCGGAGCGCACCAGTTCATCTGAGAGGTTGTGCTCATAACCAAAGAGGTTCTCGGTGGTGATGTCCGAATGCCTCAAGTCGATGACTTGTCAAACTTTGACCACCGACCCCCATTTCCGTGGACGTGATCATCTCTGGAGTCTACGCATCAACAAGCAATGGCGCGTCATCTTTGACTGGGAGGAATCTACCCAGTCTGCCCACAACGTTCAAATCATCGACTACCACTAACCTATGAAAGCCATCGACCTCAGCCCACCCAAGAATCCGATCAAACGCACCACACCCCGCCCCAAGATTCACCCCGGCGTGATCCTCAAGAAATATTTCCTGGACGGGCACGAACTTTCCCAGCACCGCTTTGCCGAACTCACTGGATTGCCGGTGAGCAGCGTTAACGACATCATCAAGGGCCGCCGGGGCATCACCATGGATGCAGCGATCCGCATTGGCAAAGTGCTGGAAACCGGGGAACGCTTCTGGCTGAACCTGCAGGCCAACTATGACCGGCATTGCGCCATGGAAGCCAAGGGCTCGGAGTATGCCGCATTGCAACCCGTGGGGGCTTAGAGCACCAGAAAACCGTCACGGAAATGAACTCGCTTACAACGCAAAAGAAATCACCACTAGCGTCAATGCCAGCAAAATTGAGATTGAGCCTGCCCACGCTGATGAAAGGCCGTGGCTAGCCAGAAATCCCTTCAGACTCAGCGAGCGTGCCTCCAAAGGCGATAACGCGATCAAAACGCCCAACAACAACTGATAACTGTGGATTCGTATGTCAAAACGGGGACTGATTCCTAACCAGAACTGAAACAATCCTATGAACGTGTGGCTCACCGCCAAGAGCAGTGGAATCCACCAAACCGATTCGCGAAGTGGAGTCATGATTACAAAAGTAATTGAAACATACAGTCCGCATAGGCGTCACCGGCCTGCTTCTCGATTTGTTTGTTCTTCAGTAGTTGGTCGGCCACTTTCTTGTGTTGATTGACGTAATCCTTGTAGATTCCTGTTTGGACACTCAGGTTTGCTGTAGCCGCCGCAGCCACAGAGAGGGCCAAGGAGCATCGAAGCGGATTGGGAGTCTGGGTGCAGGCTGCCGCAACGGCGGCTGTTGCGACCATGAGGGATTGAGCCGCATCAGTTGTTTTTTTACCCTGATCTTGGACCTTGTTGCTCCAATCGCGTTCCAATTTCTCCATGGCTTCGACTGCGGCTTTTCCCGCAACCCAGAATGCTTCCTCTGACTTACAACAATCTGGAGCATCTGGGTTGTTGCTGAGTCCATCAACTAGACTGACAAGCTGATTGCCCATGGCAGCCATTAAGTTAATCCCACCGTTTTCTCCGATCTGATCCCGGCTCAGCCATCTCCCAGTTGCCACAGCATAGTGCCGATAGTCATAGTAGTAAGTCCCCTCCGCCGCCTCCACTTCGTTGTCGAGGTACTTGGTGCT
>CAZIGH010000069.1:0-20419 GCA_964538625.1 uncultured Verrucomicrobiaceae bacterium | reverse complement strand
TCAGTGGAGTTGGTTGTGTCAGTGGTCGGCGGGCTGGGCAAAACGGTGAGTGAGAGCAAGGCAGAGGCGGTGTTAGTTCCGTCAGTGACGCTGATCTCCACGTCGTGAGCTCCAATATCGGTGCTGCTGGGCGTGCCGGAGAGTTCGCCGGAGGAGGAAAGGGAGAGCCAAGTGGGAAAGAGGCCGGCTACGGTCCACTCCAACGGGGCGGTGCCGCCGGAGGCTGCGAGGTTGAAGTGGTAGAAACTTCCGTCCACCGCCTGGGGCAGCTCGCTGGTGTGGATGGTCACCTGAAGTGACGCGAGCCATTGTGTGAGATCGTCCACTCCATTTCCGTCCGTGTCTGCGAGGGTGGGGCTGGTGCCCATGGTATAGACTTCATCCGCGTCGGTGGCTCCGTCGTCATCCGTGTCGGGATCGTGGCGATCTGTGTCATAGTAATCCTCCAGCCAGTTTGGCAGCAGATCGTAGTCTGAGTCTCCCAGATCGGCGCCTTCAGGCGGTTCAGGAATCTCTGTCACGCCATCCTGCTCATACTCCGTCTCCCAGAGGGGATTCATCTCAGAATCGGGAACATATCGACCCATGGACATGGGGACTGGAGCGAGGAAACAGAGACTGGATGCCGCTATCAGCAGTGACGCTCTGCGAAGGCGACTACGCCGCAATTGAGAGAGAGAGAAGTTTTCATGCCAACAGTTTGGAGGTGGAACGCTTGTCTATTTTTTGGATTTAAGGTCCAAGTGATTGCAGTTTGCTACGGGGTGACGTTTCGGAGCAAGAAAAAAATGAGAGGCTCTTAAAAACCTCGGGGGGGGCGTCAAGCGACCTATGCCGAAGCGTTCGCCTTATGTGGGGTAGCCGCAACGCCCGCCGTCGGATCGCGCCTCATGAGCGCGAGGGGCCGGTCCGCCACGTCTCCCCACACCTGGGCCGAGCGCGTGAACAATGCTCCGCAATCCCACACATTCCAGCGCTGGAAGAAGCCGGAGGGTGAGGTCCACCGACAGGCGAAGAGGAGCAGGGTGAGGAGCCAAAAAGCGGAAGCCCCTATCCATAAATAGGAGTTGTATCGCATACTTTGTTCTATTTGCACTTAGGCGCTTTTACCTTGCCAGCTCCAGCTGGATTGGTCACATTTGCCAGCGTGGATTCGATGGCATTATTCGCCGGATCTGCTACTTTGAGGAAACTGTTGACGACGTGACAGTTCTGATGTCGTTGGCGGTCAGGAGCGCCGCAAACTTAGGATCGAACACTTTCTCGAGCCTACCAAGGGCAACATAGTTTTGAGGCTGCCCAATATGTGACTCAAACTCCCTTTGGGACCGATCATCCAACGCATAAACAGTTACCACGACCGCTAAGTCACCTTTCCCAGATGTCGACTGATCTTGAACTAAAAAGGTCGATGAAATCGACGACTTATAATTGGGCGTCAGCCCCGCCCGAACAGTCACGCGCTCGACGGTCCCTGTTAGCCCGGGAGACGGGTCGGTACTACAAGCGACGAACACAATGCAGATTAATGCGATGGAGAGGACTGGTAACGGTGTATTCATGATGATCTAGATTATGGAAGTTGGGTTCATTAATCAGCGCGAGCCGTCCTGCCAAACGTCTGTGTCGTTCTTTTCGTCGCTGACTATCGAAGAATTGGGCCATAATGACTTAGCTTGGTTTATGTGGTGTTCCATTTTTTGGTATGCTTCTCCTTGGGTTAGCGCGGTCCCTGAACCAGAAATGAAGGTGGTGTAGCCCGAGCCAGTATTAATTTTCAGATGGAACTTATAGTTCCAATCCGATCCTGGAGTTTCAGTATTCCCAGTTTCGCTACCGTCAGTCGTGTCAGTCACAGTTGTGGTATCGGTGGTAGTGGAGGTGCTGGTAGTTCCAGTCGTTTCGCTTGTGGTCGTTGTCTCTGTCGTGGTGGTAGTTTCCGTCGTTTCGCTTGTGGTAGTGGTTTCTGTGGTAGTGGTCGTTTCGGAAGTGCCTGAAGTGGACGAGGTGTCAGTAGTTGTGCCATCATCGAAGACACGCGGATTGGTTCCCGTCGCATAAATCTCGTCCGCGTTGCTGATGGCATCCCCATCCCAGTCTGAGCTGCTGTGGTTATATCCATCTACGGGATCGGTGGCCGCTCCACTGGTTGCATCCAGCGGATGGGTGTTGGCCAGATACTCCTCGTAGTTCATCATCCAGTCGCCATCTGGATCGGCAGCTCCGTCATGGGCTTGGCGTACCGCACTTTTCATATTGCACGTTTTTTCTTGCCTAGAAACTTTACAGTCATGAGTGTTCCAATTACTCCGATCAGCGTCCCTAGGCCTGTCCAAGTGGCTTCGTTGCATGAAGGCGGCAGTGGGTTTGTGGCGGAACTTTCGACTTTTTGGGGGGCTGACGACATCACCATAAAACGGGCTGGAACGATGCCATCCTTGAAGCGGTGGACGGGCAGCAGCGGCCGATTCGTGTTTGCCATGGTTGCTATGTCTTCACCCTCGTGTAATGAACCCGAAAATGAAACACAGTGTCTCGACTTCCGATCCACCCAGAAGTGATGAATACAGACTTCTTCTTTTACCTTTTTATTGTCCGAACTCCAGTAAGTCAGTGTAACTGCGAATTGCGTGAGCACGATCGGAACCTCTGTTGCTGGAGGAAGTTTGTTTACGCTCCGACTCACCCTCCAATCGGTATCGTATTCCAGGCCTGACCAGAACTTGAGGTGAACTCGGCTTACCCCGTCGTGAAGGTCGCTTGTCGGCGAGAGCTTGGTTCCATCTGGAGTGTAGAAGGTAAGCGCTTGCCTTGTTGACGCTTTCGGTTCGTTGGGGCCGGGACCGTCGTCGTAGGGCCGATGCATATCTACCAAAAGATGGCCATCAGGTGTTATGCTGACCATTGTGTAAAGTCGGCGGTCGCAAGTTAGTGCGATGGCGCTGGCTCCATTTGGTTGGGTTTCCTCCATGATACGGATCCACTCCCGCAGACTCAGCGCGCTGGGATGCTGATTGAGCGGTAGGTCTATGGCGAAGGCTGAGGATGCTGTGTGTTTTAGGACGAGTAAAATCGCTAGTGCACACACATAACCACAGAGATGGGACGGAAGCGTTCTCATAAAATGTCGAAGTCCACTCAGTTTGCGGGATCTAGATCGATACGTTCTTGGCCACCTACCCAACTCAAGCTGGTAGTTCCTTTATTTGTGTTTTGGATCGTGACGGATAGGCTACTGCCCACGGCACCTATCCACACCGTTATCGGATGTGCAGGCGGAGGAGTGCTGCCCAGGTCGACAGTGATCGTTACATTCAGATTCCACTTTACCTGGAAAAGATACCCATTGGTGTAGCCACTGGCATCTCTTAGTGCAGCCACTCCCACAGCCGTAGGCGGAGTGCCATTTCCAAACGATAGCAGACAAGGAAACGTTTGTTGACCAATGATGCAGGTCGTTTGAATGTTTTCTGCGCCACCATGGATCCCTCCGTGGAACACGACTGCTGGCTCCTTGTTGGGTCCAGCGGTTACGTCAAACCTCTGAAAAAATTCAGCAATGTTTGTTTGGTCGTCCACGACGACAGCTGTAGTTGTGTCTTTGTAAGGTGGCGTTGTGCCGCTCGAATCACTTGTATCCGAGGAATCAGATCCCTCACTGGACTCGCTTGAATCGCTGGAGTCGCAGCCATCGGATGAATCCGCGCCGGTGCCTGTGGTGAAGGTGGAGTAGGGGCTGTCTGTGGTGTCGGGATCTTCCGAAGTGTCGCTGGTATCCGGCGGATCGCTCGTGTCCGTGCCGCCGGTGGTCCCTGAGGTTTCCGTGGTTTCGCTTGTAGTCGTTGTCTCTGAGGTGCCTGTGGTCTCGGTGGCTTCGCTGGTGTTGCTGGTTTCCGTCGTATCCCCCACTTGTGACACGCGGGGATTGGTCTGGGTGACATACAGCTCATCGTGGTTGCTGACCCCGTCCCAATCCCAGTCCGCATCGAAGTAATGGCAGCGGCGGAATGCGAAGGAGGCTTCGCAGTAGCTCTGTGAACGAGAAGCTTTCATGCCCTTGCTTTGGAGGTGAAACGCGCGTCCGATTCTGGATCGAACGTCCAAGTGGGCACAGGATGCCACGAAGACGGGGACTTGGTAAAGACCAAAGTTTGGGCGGGAAGGCAAGGCTTTGGTACCTGGTGAGGGTGTGGTGGGGAAGGGCGACGGGCGACGGGCGTGAGTGCGAGGCTCGTCGATTACGGGACTTGCTTGGACGGCTCTTTCACTGAGGGGTTCCGTTTGAGCCCCTGTTTCATGAGAAGCGCGGCATCGTTGTAGATGTGCTCCTTGGTGGAGCCGAGTTGAACGAGAATGACCTCTCTTTCTCCGCTGCGCATGGAGGATACGAGGCATACGCCGGCACCTGGGGTGAATCCGGTTTTCATTCCGGTGCATCCAGGCAGGCGTTCCAGTAGCTCATTGGCATTCCGGAGGGTGCGCGGCTGACGGTTCACTCGGATGGTGAGCGTGAGTGCTGCCACGATGCGTCGGACTTCACTCTGCTGAAAGGCGGCCCGAGCGATGCGGGCCATGTCTTCCGCGCATGAGCGCTGCCCTATGGCGGTGAGTCCGTGGGGATTGACAAACTTGGACTTGGTCGCACCCAGTTCTGAGGCGGTCGTGTTCATTCGTTCGGCAAAGGCTTCCGAGGATCCTGCTACGTCACGGGCGAGCGCCAGTGCGGCATCGTTGGCGCTTTCCAGCAGAAGCGCCTTGAGCAAGTCGCCACGGGTGAGTTGATCTCCTGCGAGAAGCCCAAGTCTGCTGCCGGTCACGTTGATATCCGAGGTGGTCACGGTGACGAAGCGGTCTGCTTCTCCCGCTTTGGCCGCCACCAGTGCGGTGAGCAGCTTTTGGGTGCTGGCCACGGGTCGTCTTTGCGTGATGTGCCTTCCTGATAGCAGGAGGCCGCTTTGGGCATCGATCAAGCAGTAAGCATCCGCTTTGGGTTTTGGGAAAGACAAGTCGTGCGCGTCTTGCGAAGCGCAGGATGCCAGCAGGATGAGGGTGGTGAGTGCGATGAAGACGTGGGCGGTCATGGACTCGGGAAAAGGGAGCATAGGCTGGATTTCACCGCCAGTGATGAGCGAACCTTCCATGCCTGGCGCTTCTCATGGTGGATAAACTGGAAGCTCCAGGGCGTTTACCTCGCAGTCGCCCTCCTTCATGCACTATCGTTTGTTTCTTGTTTTTTCACTCTTCGCTGCGGCACCACTGAGCGGCAGCGGGGTGGACTTTGCCCGTGATGTTTTTCCGGTGCTTCGACGTGCGTGCTTGGAGTGTCACGGACCGGAGAAGCAGAATGGCGGGCTGAGACTGGATACTGCTGAGGCGGTGAAGCATGCTGCCATCTCTGCAGGGAATCCCGATGCTTCGGATCTTTTGCGCCGGGTGACGCTTTCGGCTGACCATGAGGAAGCGATGCCACGACGCGGGCCAAGGTTGAACAAAGTCGAGGTTTCGAATCTGCGTGCATGGATCCTGGCTGGAGCGCCTTTTCCGGAGTCGGTGGAGATGCCGAAACACTGGGCGTACGTGAAGCCGGTGGCACCCGCTGTGCCCCAAGTGCATGACGTTTCCTGGCCAAAGAATGCGATCGATTACTTCATCCTGGAGCGCTTGGAGCAGGCAGGTTTCAAACCCTCGCTGGAGGAAGAGCCTGCCGTGCTGCTGCGGCGGCTCTCGCTTGATACGCGGGGACTGCCACCCACTGTGGCGGAGCTGGATGCCTTTGAAAAGGCCTATGCAGCCGGACCCAAGGACAAGGTCTGGTCCGAGTGGGTGGACCGTTTTTTGAGGAGTCAGGACTTTGGCCCCAAGTGGGCTAGGCACTGGCTGGACCTGGCGCGGTATGCGGACTCGCACGGCTTCCAGCGGGATGACTTGCGTAACATCTGGGGCTATCGTGACTGGGTGGTCGAGGCACTGAATGCAGACATGCCCTTTGACCAGTTCACGATCGAGCAGATCGCAGGTGACCTGATCCCCAATGCCACGCCTTCGCAAATCATCGCCACCGGATTCCACCGCTGCACTCCGACCAACGTGGAAGCCGGCACGGAGCCCGAGGAGTCGCGGATCAATCAAGTGATCGACCGGGTGAACACGACTGGCGCGGTGTGGCTGGGCACGACTCTGGAATGCGCTCAGTGTCACAACCACAAGTATGACCCCTTCAGCATGGGAGACTACTACGGGATGCTGGCTTACTTCAACAACACGGAGAAGGAAGCGGAGCGTACGAATCCGAATGTTCCGGGGTCCATCCAGTTCAAGGGGGTGCCGTTTCGTATGGCCTCCGCGCGGAACCAGGAGGAGAGGGACGCGCTGAGCAATCAGCTAGCCACGCTGGAGAAGAGAATCCGCGACGCTTCGGAGAGGGCGCGCATTCACGAGCCTGCCGCAGTCAAGTCACTGCACGTCCTCAAGCCGGACGCTTTTGAGACGGAGGCGGGTGGTGAGTATGACCTGCTCCCTGACGACAGCCTGCTGCTCACAGGCCCGGTGCCAAACAAAGACACCTATTCTTTCAAGGCCAGCCTGAAGCAGAGACGTCTGACGGGCCTTTTGATTGAGGCCTTGAGTGATGAGAGCCTGCCTGGAAAGGGCCCTGGACGCGGCAGCGAGGGCAGGCCGAACTTCGTGCTCACGCATCTTGAGGCGGCCCTGGAAAGAGCGGGAAGCAAAGACACACAGACGCTTCATTTCGAATCCGCAGTGGCTTCCTTTTCACAGAGCAACTACCCGGTCGCCAACCTAGCAGATCAAGATCCCACTTCGGGTTGGGCCATCAATCCCCAGTTTGGCAAGTCCCATTGGGCAGCGCTGAAGTTCAGGCAGCCTTTGGATGTCGCTGAAGGCACTTCGCTCAGCCTTAGGCTCGTGCAGGAGTTCGGTGGAGGGCGCGTGATCGGCAGACTGCGAGTGAGTGTGATGGAGGGTGACTTTGACGCTGCCCTGCCCAGCATGTCGGAGCCCGCGCCAAAAGACGCCCATCTCGCGAGGCTGCAAAAGCAGCGGACCGCCATCAAGGCACAGCTCGATGCGCTGGCAGAACCCACCACCGAAGTGATGAAAGAACTCGCTGAGCCTCGCATGACCACGCTGTTCAAACGCGGTGACTGGAAGCAACCGGGAGAGCGAGCCGTGGCGGGCACACCAGCCGTGATAGACCACAAAGCCAGCGGACCACCCAACCGGCTCACTTTCGCGAAGTGGCTCGTTTCCGAGGAGAATCCGCTCACTGCCCGCGTCACCGTGAACCGCTGGTGGGCGGAGATCTTTGGCACTGGCATCGTGGCCACCGTGGAGGACTTTGGTATCAAAGGGGCACCGCCCAGCCATCCCGAGCTGCTTGAGCACTTGGCGGTGACCTTGATGAAAGCGGACTGGTCCATGAAGGCCGTGCTGAGAGAGATCTTCAACTCAGCCACTTATCGGCAGCGTGCCGCCCGCCCGCTTGAGGATAGGGATCCGCAGAACCTTCTACTGGCTCGGGGGCCGCGTTTCCGGCTGGATGCCGAGTCCATACGGGACAATGCGCTGGCTATCGCCGGTTTGTTGAATCCCGCACAGGGTGGTCCCAGCATCAAGCCGCCGCAGCCCGATGGCTTGTGGACCAAAGTCGGCGGTCAGAACTACAAGTATGAGGTCAGCCCCGGGGCGGAGAAGTACCGGCGGGGCATTTACGTGGTGCTCAAGCGCGGCTCACCCTACCCAAGTCTGGTGAACTTCGACGCATCCTCCCGCATGGCTTGCGTGGTGAGACGCTCTCGGTCTAACACTCCATTGCAAGCTCTCACGCTTCTCAACGATCCGGTCTATGTAGAGGCGGCGCAGGCGCTGGCGCGGCGCATCCAGGAGGAGGTGTCCACTGGTGGTGCTGAGGCGCAGCTGAGGCATGGGTTCAGGCTGGCGCTCGGACGCAGGCCGTCTGACTCTGAACTTCAGATCCTGACCGGGCTTCATCACTCGGCCGGAGGTGGTAAGCAAGGACTTCAGGCGGTGGCGACTGCTCTTCTCAATCTGGACGAAACCATCTCCAAACCTTGAACACCATGCACACTACTCATCTTGTGGCCTCACGTCGCCATTTCATGCAGCGCAGCGGACTCTCGCTCGGCGCGCTGGCACTCGGTGATTTGCTGGCAAGCGAAAGCGCACCTTCGCGACGGCCCCACTTTGCCCCCAAGGCGAAGAACATCATCTACCTGCACATGATCGGCGCGCCCTCGCAGCTTGATCTCTTTGATTACAAACCGAAGCTCCAGCAGATGCACGGTCAGCCCTGCCCGGAGGATCTGACACGTGGGAAGCGCTTCGCTTTCATAGGTGGTGAACTGCGGCTTGCGGGCACGGACTACAAGTTCAAGCGTCACGGTCAGTCTGGTGCGGAACTCTCCGAACTTCTCCCGCATCTGGCTACCGTAGCGGATGACATCTGCATCGTGAAATCGCTGCATACCAACGAGATCAATCATGCACCGGCGCAGATGTTCATGCACACTGGCTTTGGTCTGGGAGGGCGTCCGAGCCTGGGTGCGTGGGTGACTTATGGTCTGGGCACTGAAAACAGGGACCTGCCCGCTTACGTGGTGCTGCTGTCAGGACCGCCTGGTGGAGCAGGCACATCCTTGTGGTCCACGGGCTTCATCCCCAGTGTGTATCAGGGTATCCAGTTCCGTAGCAGTGGTGAGCCGGTACTCTTCCTTAGCAATCCGCCCGGCACCAGTGCAAATGACAGGCGCAGGGTGCTGGACGCGGTGAATGCGCTCAACCAAGAGCACCTCAATGCGGTGCGCGATCCCGAAATCGCTACACGCATCTCCCAGTATGAAATGGCTTACCGAATGCAGACTTCAGTGCCTGAGTTAATGGACATCAAGAGTGAGTCTGCAGCCACCTTGGCTGCATACGGCGCGAAGCCAGGAGAAGCCTCGTTTGCCAACAACTGTCTGCTAGCCCGTCGTCTGGTAGAACGCGGAGTCCGCTTTGTGCAACTCTTCGACTCGGACTGGGATCACCATGGGGCGCTGGACCGCCGTTTGCGGGGCAAGGCAAAGGATGTGGATCAGCCCATGGCCGCACTCGTTCGTGATTTGAAACAGCGTGGTTTGCTGGATGAAACGCTTGTTATCTGGGGCGGTGAGTTCGGACGCACGCCCATCGCGCAAGGCGCAGACGGTAACGGCACCAAAACCACACCCGGACGCGACCACCACAAAGACGCCTTCACCATCTGGATGGCCGGCGGTGGGGTGAAGCCGGGCATCACTTATGGCAAGACGGATGAGTTCGGATTCAACATCACTGAAAATCCCGTGCATACGCATGATCTCAATGCCACCATCCTTCACCTCATGGGCATGGATCACGAGCGACTGACCTTCCGCTATCAAGGGCGCGACTATCGCCTCACTGACGTGGAAGGTCACTTGGTGAAAGGGATCATGGCCTGAGCCTCCCGCAGCCAAGCAGCCCACTCATCCTAAGACCACCACCCATGCTCTCCCCAGCCCGCCGAAGCCTTAGCATCGTATGGTTTCTGCATTGCTGCCTCGCGGCCACTGCGCAGACTGCCAGTGATCGTCTGAACCAAGCGCTGGAGGAAGATGAAAAAGAGCGCGCCCTTGCCATGAAGCGGCTCGACGAGAAGTTCGATGCTCAACTTGCTGACATCATCAAACAGGCAGCGGTGGAGCGGGATGAAGCCACGGGCACGCTTGCCAAGGCACTGCTTGAGGACGGACGGCGTGGTGCGGATTCCCGCGCCAGCCGCAAGTCAGCGGTGGAGAAAGTGACACCCCAGGCTCAGGCCGCCAAGAGCCTCATGTTGAAGGATCTGAGTGAACGTTTCACCATCGACGACGCTGGCATCATGACCTCCTATGTGCGCATGGAGGCATTTGAGCCCACCTATGCCTTCGTGCAGCTTAAAGGCACGAACCCTCCCGCCCTGGAGGTGAGTGTCCTCGAACTCAAGGAGGCAGATCAACTCAATCAAATCACCTGGAAGGGCTTCGTGAGCGCCAGCTTCAGCAGTTTCCGCATCTCAAAGACCGAGGGGGAAGACGGTCCACCCATCTGGGGGGACTGGGAGCCTTTTGACCGCGAGCAGGAGTGTTCTTTCTTTTACTCCATCATTGAGAAAAGGGGCCAGTTGCAGGTTGAGTCACGCATCTTCAAACTAGGCTTCAGAAGCATGTATGGCGACACTGCTGCAAAAAAGATGCTGCCTGACACCCTGGACGACGCCACGGACAGCGAGCAGTGACCGGCCAGACTGGCTGATGGCCACGCGTATCGAGGACATTGCACCGGCGTGACGAGGCGCGACGAAGTTCCAGCGCTCTCGGGCAGCAGACTGCCGCTTTGAGCAGGTGACATGAGCACCATTTTCTGACAGCATCACCCTTCACTCCGTGACCCGCCTTCGTTTCAACCGCCACACGTTTGCCTTCCTCGCCATCTTGGGGACGATGTGGTATGCGGGTGCGGCGCAGCAGAACGGCAGCGCTTACATGTTGGCCTTTGGTCTGGCGGCGCTGGTTTTGGTCTCGTGGCTCCACGCACGGCAGCATCTCAAAGGGTTGGTGGTTCAGACCGGCTCAAGTCCGGTGTGGCGGGAGGGTGAACCGTGCCTGCTGCCGCTCGCTCTGTCGGTAAAGGACGGGCCTCTGCCGGCGGGCCTGGAAGTGACCGCGCCAGACGCGCTCGATGCGGTGTTTGTGGAGACACTGTCCGCCGAGCGACCGACCTATGTTTCGCTGCCTATCCGGGCCGGTGCTGCGGGTAGTACCGGCGGCTTGAAGATCCTGGTGCGCAGTCTTTATCCGCTGGGCTTCTTCACCTGCGAGCGGGAGTTCGAGCTGTCACTGAACCGGCCCATCCATCCCAAGGCAGCGGGCATCCTCCCTCTGCCAGCGCGTGATGTTGCGGACGTCTCGCAAGCAGGTGCCGCCACTGGGCGCAGTCTTTCCAAACAGCGTGGGGATGACTTTGATGGCGTGAGGCCCTGGCAGCACGGGGATCCGCTCCGACATGTGGACTGGAAGGCGGTAGCGCGTGGCAGGCCGCTGATGGTCAAGCAGTTCACCGGCGGTACCAGCCCGTCCGTGACGCTTGACTGGGAGAGCCTGAATCTCCCGCCCACTGAACGGGCTTCACAAATGGCCAAGTGGATCGAAGACGCGGAGCGTGAGGGTCTGCGCTACGCGGTGCTCCTGCCGGGAACGAAACTGCCTGCAGCTTCCGGACCGGAACACCGGCGCAAGGCGCTGGATGCTCTAGCCATTGAGGCGGGCAGAGCGAGCATGGTGGGGACTACGAACAAGAAGGGTCGTCGCAATGCGCCCACGCTGGAGACCTCTGCGGCAGTGCCTGGCAGCCCGCTGGCCTTCTTGTGCACGGCCATCGCCCTTGCATCACTGCCTCTCATCGGGCAAGTGCCCTGGGGTGGCGTGTTGTGTTTTCAAACCGCCATCTCGTGGCGCTGGCTGCGCGGTTCCCGCGCCCCGGTGAATGGCCTGCTGAGGGTGCTCATGGTGCTTTTGGGAGTGCTAGGCATCTGGCTTGAAGCAGGTTCTCTCCAGGGCTTGGAAGCAGGCATAGCCATCATGCTCAGTGTCATCGGCGGCAAGGTGCTGGAGTCCCGCACGGCGCGTGACCTCCAGGTGTTGGCGCTGCTGGGTTGGTTCCTGTGCCTTTGCTGCCTAGTGCTACAACAAGATCTGGGCACGATGCTTTACACCGCAGCGACGGCCATAGTCATCGCCGCAGCGCTGGTCCGTTTCAGACGTGGAACCTCTGGCATCCTGCCTCCTCTGAGAGTGGTATCCCGGCTCGCTGTCCAGGCCCTGCCTCTGGTGCTGGTGCTGTTTGTCTTCTTCCCCCGTGGCACCGCAGGGCTGGTGACCTCCTTGACGCGCTCGCTGCGGCACCAGACCGGCATCTCGGGTATGGTGAGTCCGGGCAGCATCGCCAAAGTGGCACAGTCTGAGGATCCTGCCTTCCGTGCGGTGATACACGGTCAGCAGCCCGATCCTCGGGATCTCTACTGGCGCTGTCTTACGCTCTCGCGCTGTGATGGCATGACATGGGAACTGTCAGCGGGCACTATCACCTCCGAACAGAGAGTCAAAGGCACGCCTGTGCGGCAGACCATCACCGTAGAACCTCACGGTGCCCGCTGGATCCCAGCGCTGGATGTTCCAACCAAAATCGTCAAAGGCGGACGGGATCACTATCTGAACACAGACGACTTCACCCTTCGCAGCGAGGAGGTGGTGCGGTTCACGAGGCGCATCGAAGTGGAGTCCGTAGCTGGCAGCAGCACGGACAAGCTCACCGAGTCCGCGCGACGCCGCGCGCTGCAACTTCCCGAAACGTTGTCACCCCGCCTCCGGGCCCTGGCTGAGGAGTTACGGCAGCAAGGCGGTGACCCGCGCGGCGTGGTGGATGCAGCGCTGCGCTACTTCGCCACCCAGGGCTTTCAGTACAGTTTGCAACCCGGAGCTTACGGTGATTCGCCGCTGGAAGAATTTCTCTTCGAGCGGAAGATTGGATTCTGCGAGCACTTCGCCGCCTCGTTTGGAACGCTCATGCGCCTC
Source organism: uncultured Verrucomicrobiaceae bacterium (assembly GCA_964538625.1). Classification (GTDB taxonomy): domain Bacteria; phylum Verrucomicrobiota; class Verrucomicrobiia; order Verrucomicrobiales; family Verrucomicrobiaceae; genus JAEUHM01. The sequence continues at coordinate 7,769 of CAZIGH010000069.1, read as the reverse complement.
GCCGGTCTGCCCACCCGGCTCGTGGTCGGCTTCCAGGGTGGAGAACTCATCCAGCCAGGTGACTACTATCTCGTGCGCCAGTTCAACGCTCATGTGTGGAATGAAGTCTGGCTGGAAGGCACTGGATGGACCCGCATTGACCCCACCGCAGTGCTGGCACCCACCCGGCTCGCCCCGAACTTCCGCAACCTGCTTGGCGACAGCTTTGACCTCGGGTTCAACATTCCACGTGATGCCCTATGGGGGCAGGCCGTGCTGCGGGTGCAGATGCTCTGGGATGCGATGAACTACCACTGGTTCACAGGAGTCGTGCAGTTCAATGAGGATGAGCAGTTCTCCTTCCTCGCGAGCTGGGGGCTGATGCGCCTGAAGAATGTGCTGCTCGTGGCTGGCGGACTCACCGCCCTCATCCTGTCGGCCCTGTGGTTGTGGATTCGCCGTCCGGCACGGCACCCGGATCCAGCCGTGAGACTGTGGCAGCGGGCGTGCGGTTGGATGGCAAAAAAAGGCCTTCCGCGTCTCCCGCATGAGGGTCCTCTCGACTACGCGGGCCGTGTCCCTGCCATCACCGAACTGGCAGAACTCTACACCACCCACCGCTACGGACCGGAGGAGCTGCCCATCGAGCGGCTGCACCGCGCCGCCGCGCAACTCCACAAATCCCTTTCGCGGTCAGCATCGTAGGCTAAAAAGTCCGCTCCCATACCGTTACATCACGCCCCGCCCGTTACTTCGTCACTCTTCATCACCATGTCCATCCCCCATCTTCCTGCCCTCCGCCGCGGCAAACCCTACGACAGTCTCGACAAAGTTCAGGTCAAAGACCACCGCACTGGAGAAGTGATGGCCGAGGTAAGTCAGGTCAATGCAGGCATCATCCGCAAAGACTTGTCCCGCATCGACGAAGCACGCAATGCGCTCAAAAAGTTCACCTGCGAGCAGCTCATCGACATCTGTCACAAAGCAGGGGAGCACTTCATGAACGGCACCCTGCCCGTGGGAGACCGCGGCCACATGCAGTCCCCAGAGGAATACATTTCCACCCTGTCCCGCACCAGCGGCCTGCCGCACGTCATGGTGAAGCGCAACATGGTCAAGATCACCTACGCGCTGCAAAACATGCGCACCGTGCTCAATGGCCTCACTCGCGGGCTGGACCTCAGCGTCATCGACAGCGGCTTCGGCGAACAGGCAGGCAGCCCAGTCTCCTACTTTGCCACCACAAAGAGCCTAGGCCTCGTCATGCCTAGCAACTCACCTGCGGTCAACTCCCTGTGGCTGCCCTCCATCGCGCTCAAAATTCCAGTCATCATCAAGCCCGGCCGTGAGGAACCCTGGACCCCCTACCGCCTCACCCAGGCATTCATCGCCGCTGGCGCACCCGCAGAAGCCTTCGGCTTCTACCCCACAGACCATGAAGGCTCCGGCGAAGTGGTCAAGCTCTGCGGACGCAATCTCGTCTTTGGAGACGTAGCCATGGCCAAGATGTACGAAGGCAATCCCCGCGTGCAGGTCCACGGACCCGGCTGGTCAAAGATCCTCATCGGCGAGGACAAGATCGAAAACTGGAAGGACTACATCGACGTCATCGCAGGCTCCATAGCTGACAACGGCGGGCGCTCCTGCATCAACGCCTCTGCCGTGCTGGTGCCCAAGTATGGTAGGGAAATCGCCGACGCCCTGGCCCAGAAGCTGGGTCCTTACGCACCCACCCCGAACGACGACCCAGAGGCCAAGCTCTCCGGTTTCGCCAATCCCAAAATGGCGGACTACATCGACGCCGCCATCGACGCCGACTTGAAGACCCCCGGCGCCGAGGATGCTACCGCAAAGTATCGCAACGGCCCCCGCAAAGTGGAGTTCCAGGGCGGCATCTACCTGCGTCCAACCATCATCCGCTGCGACAGCACCGACCACCCTCTCTACAACCGAGAGTTCCTTTGCCCCTACGCCACCGTCGTGGAAGTACCGCAGAAAGACATGCTGGACAAGATCGGTTACAGCCTCGTCGTTACCGCCATCACCAACGAGCCCTCATTCGTGGCCGACCTCATGGAGTGCCCACTCATCGACCGCCTTAACATCGGCCCCATCAGCACCATGAAGATCAGCTGGGATCAGCCGCATGAAGGCAACATGTTCGAGTTCCTCTACAAGCGGCGCTCCATCGACTGCGCCTGACCCCGCGCAGCCCTCGCAACCCCCCAGAAAATCCCTCCGCCCGTGCCGCTCACACCCTTCGACCATACGCCGCGTACCCGTCTGATTTACGGACCGGGTTCATTGTCGAGAATCGGTGAACTCGCCAAGGAACTCGGTGGCACCCGCATACTCATCGTCTCCGACCTCGGCATCGTCCGTGCCGGATACCCCGCGCGTGCCAAACAGCACATCGAAGAAGCCGGCCTTCAGGCCCAAGTGTTTGCTGACGTCCATGAAAATCCCACCACCGAGGATGTCGATGCCTGCGTCAAAGTGGCCGCCGCCTTTGGCGCAGACCTCCTCATAGGACTCGGCGGCGGAAGCAGCATGGACACGGCCAAGGGGTGCAACTTCATCTTCACCAATGGCGGCAAAATGCAGGATTACTGGGGCACACACGCCGCCACCAAACCCATGCTGCCACTCATCGCCGTGCCCACCACGGCAGGCACCGGTAGCGAGTGCCAGAGCTACGCCCTCATCTCCGACGCCGTCACCCACGTCAAGATGGCTTGCGGTGACCCCAAGGCAGCCGCGAAAATCGCTATCCTCGATCCCGAGCTCACCCTCTCGCAGCCACGCCGCGTCACCGTGTGCACCGGCATCGACGCCCTCTCCCACGCCATCGAGTCCGCCGTCACCACCAAGCGCAACGCCATCTCCGCCCTCTACTCGCACCAGTCCTTCAGGCTCATCAACCATTGCCTGCCGCAAGTACTCACCTCCCCGCAAGACCTCGCCGCACGCGGAGAAATGCTGCTCGGCGCCGCGCTCGGCGGCACCGCCATTGAGAACTCCATGCTCGGCGCCTCCCACGCCACCGCGAACCCCCTCACCGCCACCTTCGGCGTAGTGCATGGCGAAGCCGTGGGCGTCATGCTCCCTCACGTCATCCGCTACAATCGAGAGCTGCCAGACATCGCCGCCATCTACGACCTGTTGTACCACGGTGACCTAGCCCAGCGCGTGACCGAGCTGCTCAAGCTCGCCGAAATGCCCACCCACCTCCGCCATTACGGCGTCACCGAGGAGCACATCCCCGCGCTCGCAGCTGCCGCCGCCAAGCAATGGACCGGCAAATTCAACCCCCGCCCCGTCTCCGAGCAGGATCTCGCCGCGCTTTACCGCAGCGCACTGCATGCAGAGTGACAGCACCGGACTTTCGCGATTGAACGAGCCCCGTGGAGCCGTTTTGCACACTCCACCATGATCAACCGCCGCCGTTTCATCACCTCCGCTGCGTCCAGCATCCTCGCCGCACCCTACGTCACTTCCGGTCTCCGCGCCGCCTCACCCAACGGCAAACTTCGCCACGCCGCCTTCGGAGCCGCCGGCATGTCCTGGAGCGACATTAGCAACCTCCGCAACCATCCCATGTGGGAACTCACCGCCGTCGCAGACGTGGACACCAAGAACTTCGACCGCATCAAAAAAGAGTTCCCCCACGCACGCTGCTACCAGGACTGGCGCGAGCTACTGGAGAAAGAAGGAGACAAGATCGACTCCGTCAACGTCTCCACGCCTGACCACATGCACGGTCCCATGGGCATGAAGGCACTCGAAATGGGCAAGCACATGTATGGCCAGAAACCCCTCGCCCAAAACCTCTGGGAGTGCCGCCAGCTCATGCTCAAGGCCCGTGAAAAAGGCGTCATGACCCAAATGGGCATCCAGGTCTCATCAGACTTCACCGAGCGTCACGCCGTAGAACTCATCCACATGGGAGCCATCGGCAAAGTCAAAGAAGTCCACACCTTCTCCCACAAAAAATGGGGCGACATGGATCCCGTGCCCACCGTGGCAGATCCCATACCAGAAGGCTTCAACTGGGACCTCTGGCTCGGCCCCGCCGCAGACCGCCCCTTCATCAAAGGCTACTACCACCCCGGCAACTGGCGCAAACGGCGAGACTTCGGCACCGGCACCCTCGGAGACATGGGCTGCCACATGTTCTCAGGCTGGTTCCACGCCTTGGCCATCGCCGCCCCCATCTCCGTCAAAAGCACCGGCAAACCACCCCCCAACGCCACCAACTGGGCCATCGACGGCCAAGTAGAATACACCTTCAAAGGCACCCAGTACACCGCTGGCGACACCATCAAAGTCACCTGGTATGACGGCGACAACAAAGTCCCCCAGAGCATCATCGATCAGCTCATCCCCCTCCCAGGACAAAAAGCCCCCAAGATCGAGCAAGGCAGCATCTACATCGGCACGGACGGCATCCTCCACCATCCCCACGGCAGCACACCACGGCTCTACCCCCAGGAGAAGTTCCAAGGCTTCGCCTACCCCAGGCTCGAACCCCGCAACCACTGGGGCGAATACATCGACTGCTGCCTCAACGGAGGAGCCAAACCCAGCGCCAACTTCGACTTCGCAGGCCCCATGACCGAAGCCGTTCTCCTCGGCTGCCTCGCCAGCATCTTCCCCGGTCAAGAACTCACCTGGGACAGCCCCGGCCTCACCATCCCCAACAACCAAGCCGCCAACGCCCTCGTCAAACGCACCTACCGCCCCGGTTGGGAAATCAGCTAGCGTCACCCCACCAGTTCGCAGGCCACGCCACCCCAGCCAGCCACCGGGTGCCCTTCGGAGCATCGCGCTCCCTCACACCGTCGTCCTTCCCCGCCCAGGCATCACCACGGCGACCGGCTCCCATACCCCGGCCACTGCAAAAAGAAATGTCCGCCAGCCCCTCGGTGAAGGTTGCATTTTAGCGATTTCCCGCCCTTTTCATCCATCCCCAGCCTCCAGCACCGCCCATGTGGTATTTCACTCCGCGCTATCTCAAACACGGAAGACTCCTGCTCAAAGGAGTGGACCGTTTCATCAACTACAAACGAGACATCCTCCCCGCTGATAGCCTCGAGAAAATCGTGGCCCTGCGCCATGAACTCAAAGGCGAGCTCAAAAAGAAAAACAAAGAGCGCATCGAAGCCCTCCATGACGAGATCAACAACGCCTGCCACCGCTCCCTGCCCAATCTCAAGAACTCCGAGATCGGCGAGAACGTAGAAGTCTTCTTCGTCGCCATCGTCGTCGCCCTCGGCATCCGCGCCTACATCGCCCAGCCCTTCCAGATTCCCACCGGCTCCATGCAGCCCACCCTCAACGGCATCAACACCGGCCCTCTTGAGCAAGGCGGCGTCCCCTCCCTCCCCGCGCGCTTCGTGGACTGGCTCGGCGGACGTTCCCACATCGACGTCACCGCGCCCAAAGACGGCTGGCTGCGGCGCTCCGAACCCATCACCGAACGCACCTGGAACGTCTCCCTCTGGCCGCCAGCACTCTCCATCCTCACCCCACACACCCTCCTGCACTACGACGACGGCACCACCGTCGTCATCAAAGGCCCAAAAGAAAAAGTCCTCTCCGAACTCGGACTCGGAGCCGCCCTCAGCCTGCCCTACGCACGCAGAGGAGCCATGGGGCCAGACATGACAGAACTCAACAGCTACTTCCCAGAGGCGGCCAGCGGCCCCATCGTATTGAAAAAAGGCCAAAAGCTCGCCCAAGGCGTCATCGACTGGGGAGACCACGTCCTTGTCAACAAAATGGCCTACCACTTCCGTAAACCCCAGCGCGGCGAAGTCTTCGTCTTCACCACCAAAAACATCGACGGCATCGGCGTCCCACGTGAGCAGGGGTCTCAGCACTACATCAAGCGCCTCGTAGGCGTTCCAGGAGATGAACTGGAGCAGCGCACCCCACAGTTGTTCATCAACGGCAAGCCAGCCGAAGAACCCGGCATTCAAAAGGTCGCCGCCGCACAAAACGGTTATCGAGGCTACGGCGCCTACCAGTCCCTTCAGTACCTCTATCCCGGCGACAAAGTGAAGCTCAGCAAGGATCAGTACTGGGCCATGGGAGACAACAGCTACAACAGCTCAGACAGCCGCTACTGGGGCCACGTCCCTCAGCGCAACCTCGTCGGCCCCGGCCTCTTCTGTTACCTGCCCTTCAACACCCACTGGGGTCTCATCCGTTAGCAGCCCCCAGTGCATGAGCCAGGGCCCCCCCACTTCTGCGGACATCGCAAAAAAAAGCCGCTCCAACCTCGCCTTCGCGCTCGCCTGCCTCCCAAAAGAGCGCCGCAAAGACATGGTCAGCTTTTACGCCTTCTGCCGCATCGTCGATGACATCGCAGACGCAGACGAGCGCCCCCCTCAAGAGCGAAAAGCGCAGCTCGCCCGCTGGAGACACGCCGTCCTCAATCATGGCGAGGGCCTCTCCGACATCGTGCTCAACGAAGTCGTCCAACTCCCCGCCCGGCATCACTTCCCAGCACAGTGGCTCGCCGAAGTCATCGACGGCGTAGGCTCAGACATCGACTTCGCCGCCTACCAGACCATCGACCACCTTCTCGCCTACTGCTACAAAGTCGCCTCCGTCGTAGGCCTCATCAGCGCCCGCATCTTCGGAGCCACCGGGTCCACTTGCGACGAATATGCCATCAAGCTCGGCTACGCCTTCCAGCTCACCAACATCCTCCGCGACGTCGGTCAAGACGCACGCGAGAACGCCCGCATCTACCTACCCCTGGATGAGTTGAAGCGCTTCGGCGTCACCCCCGCCGCCATCCTGCGCGGCGAACGAGAGCCCGGCTTCCACGCCCTCGCCGACTACCAGCACCAACGTGCCAGCGCCCTGTATCAGCAAGCCTACGCCAGCTTGCCCGCCAGCGAACAGGGCCACATGATCGCCGCCCGCATGATGGCAGACATCTACCACCGCATCCTCGACCAAATAAAGGCCACCGGCTTTCAAGTGCTCGAACGCCGCGAACGCCTCAGCACCCCCAGAAAAGCCCTCATCCTCGCCCGCTACATCGGCGAGGCTTGGGCACGCAAGCTCTTCGGTTAGCTCTTCGCCCCGCGTTGGTCGGTGATTCGCCAACCCCCATCCCGTAGGGACTGCACGACTTCCTTCTCACTCTGGCAAATTTTTCTCGCCAAACCCGAACACTTTCTCACACACTCTGAATCGTCCCGCTATCTTCGCCCACCGCCACTAGCCACCCTGCCCTCAAGCCCCAAGCCTCCAACGCTTCCGCACCTTCATCCGGCACGCATGGCTTCTTCACGGCTACCTCATAGCCAGCCTCATCCTCCTTCCCAGCGCACAAACCTCCTCCCGCGCCGACGAGCCACCCCCAGAAGACCCCACCTATCCTTCCAAACCCCCCGATCCCCCCTATCCGTCTGATCCGTCCCCCGATCCATCCGACTCCGACTCCGATGGCCTCACCGACGCCGAAGAAGCCTACGCCGGCACCAACCCCACCCAGCCCACCACCATCGTAGCCACCCAGCAGCAGGCAGACACAATCAACAACGCCCCCAGTAGCAGCGGCAGTGCCCCCCAGAGCAGCGTCCCCACAGGTGGTGGCAATGGAACCGGCTCCGGTGACGGTGATGGGACCGTAGATCCAAGGCTCGGACTTGGCATCAAGTTCCGCGGTTGGTTCGATAGGCCTTACCTCATCGCCGCTTCAACCCACGATGACGATCTCGACGGCATACCCGACGTCGTGGAAGACCTCTACGCGCCCCTCATGAACAAGC
>CAZIGH010000068.1:0-20605 GCA_964538625.1 uncultured Verrucomicrobiaceae bacterium | reverse complement strand
TTGTCTGCTGCGCTGGTGCTGATGTCTGCCATGGTGTGGGTTTGGGTTGGAGTGATAAACGCCACCTTCTTCCAGTGCCTCCTTGCGGTCCATGCACAAGTCCGCCAGAGTTGTATCGGATTCCGCAAGCAGCATGTCAGACACCACGCCATTCCTCAGCACAGTTCCTGCCGGTACAGCACATCGTGTACAAGGGCGGCGCACCGTTTCTTATCCCAGCGTAACGGTGGACATTCTGGCTACCCGACGAATCGAGCTTCACGAATGGGAGTTGCGTCGATTTGCGGACCCTTATTGGCGTCTCTACCTGCCCCTTACCGCCGGGGGAGTGGTAGAGATAGCCGGGGATATTACCGCTCTTAACCCCGGGCGTTTGTATCTTATTCCGCCACACACCACATTTAGCACCACCATGAAACGCCGCTTCACCAAGTGGTATGCACATTTCAAGCTGGGCCGTCTCGCCGACCGTGCGGCACCCGGCATCTACCCTCAGCCGGTCACCGCAGAGCTCAGCTCCATCGTGGAACAGCTTGAGCGTGGCGCGCCCCACTCTCATTTTCCCTGGTTGACCATTCAGTTCGTGTCATTGGCCCTCGGCGGTCTTCCGGAAACGATCTGGCAGCAGCAGCGCATGGATGCTCGGGTGCTGAGGGCACTGGATTTCATGAGCGCTCACCTTAGCCTGAAGCTGACAGCCGAACAAATCGCCAAGTTCGCCGGTCTCAGCGTCCGCAACCTCAACCACCTCTTTCAGCGTGAGCTCAAGCAGTCCCCCATGCGCGTGCTGCTCGACTATCGACTGGACGAAGCCTGTCGCCTGCTGCGGGCGGGAGACGCCAGCATTGAAGAAATAGCGGACCAGTGTGGACTGGTGAACCGCCACTACCTGAGCCGCGTCATGCGGCAATACCGCAACACCTCTCCCGCAGCGTATCGGGATGAGCAAGTGTGGTCGTGAATGTCTTCACCTCCGCACTTTACGCCCGCCACCCGCTCGCCTACAACTTCCCCTCCTTTCCTCACGTAACTTGCCGAGCCTGAACGTTTTACCAGCCCATCCTACCATGTGCCCGCGCATCCTCACTCTTCTGCTTCTACCGGGACTCACCGCGTTCGCCTCCCAGCCCACCTCGACCAAGGACCTGCCTGACCCGAACCCTCAAGTGCAGCAAGCGGCGTTTGTGGTGCCGGAAGGGTTTGAGATCAATCTCTTCGCCTCGGAACCCATGATTCAAAAGCCGGTGCAGATGAACTGGGACAGCGCCGGCCGTCTCTGGGTGGTGAGTTCCACCACGTATCCACACATCAAACCCGGCGAGTCGGCGAAGGATCAAGTGGTGGTGCTGGAGGACACAGATGGTGATGGCAAGGCCGATAAATCGACCGTCTTCGCCGACGAGCTTCACATTCCCACAGCGGTTATTCCAGGTGACGGCGGTGCCTACATCGCCAACAGCACGGAAGTGATCTTTGCAAAGGATACGAACGGGGATCTCAAGTCCGACGAGCGGAAGGTCATCCTCAGCGGCTTCGGCACGGAGGACACGCATCATCTCCTGCACACCATGCGCTTCGGCCCGGAAGGGCTGCTTTACTTCCTCCAGAGTATTTACATTCACAGTCACGTTGAGACACCTTATGGCGTGCGTCGTCTGCTCGGCGGTGGCGTGTGGGAGTTCCGCCCCGAGACCAAGCGTCTTGAAGTCATCAGCAAAGGACTCATCAATCCCTGGGGCTTTGAGTTCGACCGCTGGGGTCAGAGCTTCGCCTCCGACGGCGCTGGCAGCGAGGGCGTGAACTTCATCTTCCCTGGCTCTGTGTTCAAAACCAGCCCGGGTGCTACGCGCACGCTGAGCGGCATGTCGCCGGGACAGCCGAAACATTGCGGGCAGGAGATCATAGAAGAGCCTCACTTCCCGGATGACTGGCAGCACAGCATCATCCAGTGCGACTTCCGCGGCAACCGCATCAACCGCTTCAAGCTTACACCAAATGGTAGCAGCTATATCGCGAAACAGGAGCCTGACGTGCTGGCCAGCAATCACCGAGCCTTCCGCCCCATCGACGTGCGCATCGGACCGGATGGAGCGCTTTACATCGCAGACTGGTACAACCCCATCATTCAGCATGGCGAGGTGGACTTCCGCGATCCACGCCGCGATCTCGTAAATGGCCGCATCTGGCGACTGACGGTCAAAGGACGTCCCCTCAGCGAGAGGCCCGTCTTTACCGGAAAACCGACTGCCGACGTGCTGGCCATGCTCACCAGTCCCCGCAAGTATGTGCGCCACTTCGCCAAACGGGAGCTGCGCGAGCGTGGGGGGAAGGAAGTGCTGCCCGTGCTCAACGGCCTCGTGGAGCCGCTGCTGGCCCAGCCCTCCGCTGACGAAGCCGCGCTTCAGCATCGTCTGGAACTGGCCTGGACTCGCGAAGGTCTCAACAGCTTCTCTCCCAAGCTCTGGCGTGCAGTCTGGAGCAGCAGCGATGCCCGCTACCGCGCCGCCGCTTTACGAATCCTGACTCATCGCTGGAAAGAACTGCCGGATCACATGAAGGTGCTGGAGGCAGCTGTGGCAGATGACAATGCACAAGTGCGGCTGTGGGCACTTTGCCTTGCGGATCAAATCCGTACACCTACGGCATACGGCCTCGCCCTGCGTGTCCTCGACAAACCGGTGGATGAATCCATAGACTTCCTTCTCGAGCAGATGGGCCGTGAACAGGCAGACATCTGGCTGCCGGCATTCACCGCCGAGAAGCTCAAGCTGCCAAACCCGAAGCACATGATCTACGCGCTGCGTTCCTCCGGCCGCAGCGAGGCCCTGGAGCCGCTCCTGAAGAGCTTCCAGTCTGGGGAGTTGGGCCCAGATGACAGCGCGGCGGTCATGTCCGTGGCAGCCAGCACAGCCAACGCCGCACAGGCGAAAGAACTCGCTGAAATGGTAAACCAACCGAAAATAGGTATCCTGGCGCAGGGAATCCTGGATGCGTTGATCAAAGCAGGCACAGATCGCGCCATCGTTCCCGAAGGGGCTGAGCAGTATGTGACCGCTTGGCTGGCGGGAGAGCGCAGTGACATCGTGCATCGCGCCACCATGCTCGCCGGCGCATGGAAGATCGAGTCAGCGCGGGATGCTCTCGTCCGCCTGCTAGAGGATGAAAAGACGCTGAAACCCATCCGAGACGGTGCCCTGCAGGGCCTCACCAAACTGGGAGGTCCGAAGTCCCGCGACACCTTTGACAAGCTCTTCACCACGCAGCCTGTGCTCGCCGTACAGGGTCTTGTCGATGTGGCTCCACAGCTAGCAGCCACACGCGCCGTAGCGTATCTGAAGACTGCAAAGTCCGCTGCCGAAGCCCAGCCGGTGCTGGCCGCCTTTTTGAAGAACAAGCAGCTCCCCAATGCGCTGGCGAAAGCTCTTGAAGGCCAGACCATTCCCGAAGTCGTCGCCGTGGACGGCATTCGAGCCGTATCTTCGCGCGGTATCCAGGGTCCGCTGCTTGCCGCTCTACAGAAGGCGGGAGGAATCAAGCAGATGGATCAACAGCTCACCCCAGAAGCCATGGCCGCACTGGTTGATAAGGTCAAAACTCTCGGCGATGCGAAGCGCGGTGAGCAGATTTATCGACGCCAGGCACTGCTTTGTCAGTCCTGCCACGCCATTGGCGGTGTGGGCGGAAAGCTTGGGCCAGATCTGGTGAGTATTGGTGCCAGTGCCCCGGTGGATTATTTGATTGAGAGCCTGCTGAATCCATCTGCAAAAATCAAGGAGGGCTATCACATGGTCATCGTCACCACCAAGGATGGCAAGGTAGTCAGCGGAGGCATGGTCACGGATGGGGCAGAGGAGTTGGTCATTCGTGATCCGGCGAATCAGATGATCACCATCGCCAAGTCGAATGTAGCGAGCAAGCAGATCAGCCCAGCGAGCATGATGCCGCCCGGCCTCACTGCGAGCCTGCGGGAAGATGAGTTTGTGGACTTGGTGCGCTTCATGAGCGAGCTGGGCCGGGAAGGTGCGTACAAGACACCGCCGAACCGTTACGTCCGCAACTGGCGCGTCATGGGGGCCATGACCCAAGAGACGGTAGATCATATTCGCCACGTCGGACTGCACGCCCTGCATGAAGACGGCCACCCCTACCCATGGGAAGGCCGCTTCAGCACAGTGGATGGCGGCCTGCCACTGAATGAATCTGTCGCCGCCGCGAGAATGTACCCCTGGTTCCCCAAGATAGCGCGCTTCGACCTTAAAATGGATGCCGCAGGGAAGGTGAAGCTCGGCCTGAGTGAGACCAAAGGGGTCGTCATGGTGGTGAATGACTCGCAAGTGCAGGAGCTGAAGCCCGAAATGGAACTTGATCTCAAGGCCGGGTCCAATCTCATCAGCCTGCTTGTCACCCGCGATAACCCCGAGCTTCAGGAAAAATCCATCCGCGTGGAGATTCTTGAAGGCGCTGCCGTCGTGGAGTAACCAAGCTCGCCTCAGCGCGGCCGTTTCAGGTAAGCCATCAAGTCTGCCAGAGACTGCGGAGTGAGAAGCAGTTCGATGCCCTCCGGCATCAAGCTCGCCTTCGTGGATTGGAATGTCCTGATGTCACTGCGCAACAGGGAACGGCTCACATTACCAGCCATTTTGAAAGTGATGCTGCTGCCCGTCTCTGTGGCGATGATGCCATAGAGCTGCTCGCCGTTGTTCAAGGTGCAATGATACGCGGTGAACCCCGGTTCAATGATGGCGCTGGGATCCAGGATGCTGTTAAACAGCTTCTCATTGGTGTGTTCCACCACAGTCCTTAAGTCAGGTCCCAGCGGAATGCCCGCGCCGTCAAGCTGATGGCAGGCAATGCAGCCAGAAGTGGCGAAAACCTGCCTGCCCCGCTCTGAATCACCTGCCAGAGTGAGCGCAGACCTGAACTTTTCAAGCACCTCCCGGCGTGCACTCACGGCTGAAGATGAGAAAAACGTCTTTGCCGCTTCGCGGATCGTTGGGTTTGGGTGGGATGTGAGTTGAGCGCGCCGACTGGAGTCAAACACGGCGGGATTCGCATGCTTAAAGGCCTCCTGCGTCAGGGCTTCGGTGGAGGTCATGGCGTCCAGAATGATGGCGCGCTCCGCTGGCGTCCGAGCATCGAAGTCTGTCATCAGCTTCTTTGCCGCACCGGCACCGCCATACTTGGCAAGCAACATGGCAGATGGTCGGTCCGTAGGTTCAAGCGCGGCCAGCCCGTCTGCGCGGGTTGACTTGTTGAGTGCCAGAATCAGCGGGGAATGCCTGCCCTCAGGCAGGGCGAGGCCCAAGTCCTCGAGAGAGAGATTGAGAGACTCGAGCTTCTCCAGGAGGCCTTGTAACCCAGTTCCCGCACTCAGTTGTTTTCGGGCAATCCTGGATGCCACGGCCATGTTCCCGTTCGCAATGGCGAGTTCCAGCAGATCGAGGTTCAAGTCTTCATCTGGAAGTTCGCTGAGTTTCGGACCGATGGCGGAGGAGGCTGCCCAGCGAATATACGGATCGCTGTCTTTGAGTAGGCCCGGCAGCGGCAGCTTGCAGGACAGAGCCAGTTGCAGGCGCACTTTGGCGTCTGGATCGTTGACGAGGGAGGGGAGTTGAGATTGAAGCTCGGGGTAGTTTTCGGCAATGAGGATGGCTTGCTCGCGGACGCGGGGATGTGAGTCGGTGAAGAGCTTGGCTAGGTCAGCGGGCTTGAGTTTTCCTTGAAGGTGGAGCGTCCAAGTGCGGTGAGCTGTCTCATTGGTCTGATCTTTCTGACCAGACGGATAGGGCTGATTTGCCCAGAGAGCTTGCATTTGAGCGCGGTCACGCAGCCAGCCAGACCGTGCTGCATGAGAGTCGCCCGCACTACCGCTGATGCGCCAGATCCTCCCTCGGTCATCACCCTTCCGGTAGTGCGGTAGCAACTCATCCTGCCCCTCCTTGGGGAGCCACTGAGGATGCTCGATCATAAGGCGATACATGTCGGCGATGTAAAGCGCTCCATCTGGCCCATCACGCACCATCACAGGACGGCACCAACGGTCTTCACTTGCGAAGAAGTCGTGCGTTTGGCCATCATGATCGACCCTGGCTTTGAAGCTCACGCCATCGTCTTCCAGAAGGTGATGCTGTATCAGGTTGTGAAACGGCTCGCAGGTGAAGGCATGGATGAAGTCGTCTCGGAAGAGGGTGCCACCGCGATAGATGTTGATGCCGCAAGCGCTGGTGTAAGTGGTGGCGTGGCCGAAGCTGTGATAGCGCTTCTCCGGTGCGCTTTTAGCCCAGACGGTGGGATTGAGCGGATACATGAGCTTCACGGGATCGGGTGGAATGATTTTGCTGTCCCGCAGTTCGTGATCTTCCAGGATGTAGTGCCAGAGCGGCTTGCTGTTCTGCACACCGAACCAGTGGCCCCAGTCATCACGCACGCGGCCGAACTGCGAGGGACCCGTCTGTGGATCCACCTCGCCAGTGTCGGGTTTGAAGCGGAAGTCACGCGCACCGAGTTCGATCTTCTGCCCCGTGAGCTTGCTCTCGATGCTGGTGCTTTTGTTGTAGTTCACCGTGTGAGCACCGCCAGCGCAGTAAACCCAGCCATCCATGCCCCAGCGCAAGCCATTCACCCGAAGCTGCTGATTGCCCTCCGAGAAGCCCGTGAGCAGCACCCTTTTCTCGCCGTTCGGTTGGATGAAAAGCACGTCCGGCGCGGCGGTGACCAGAGCGCCGTCGCGCCAAGTGAGGATGCCGGTGGGAAAGTTCAAGTCGTCTGCAATGACTTGTCGCTTCTGGTAGCGCCCTTCCTTGTTGGGCTCAGACAGCACCACGAGCCGTCCGCCCGGCTTTCCTTTGCCATCCATGCCGAGCGGATAGTCCGCCATCTCGATGACCCAAAGGTTTCCTCGGTCATCCCAGTCGAAGGCCACTGGATCAAGCACCACTGGTTCGGCGGCAACAAGGGACGCCGTGAAGCCCGCGCGCAGGTGCAGCTTGGCCAGGGATGCCTCTGGGGAGAGCGGATCTGGCACTTCCAGTGGTGGGGGCGGAGGTGCTGAAGTCAACGTCTTTGCCAGCACTTCAAACTCACCTTCCAGCGGCGCGAAGTCGTCGCAACGTTTGCCAAAGAAAAGTTCCTTGGCCTCAGGGGCAGTCACGGGCAGGTCGGCATCGATCTCCAGTTGATCGTTCAGCCACACTTTTACGCGCTGTCCCTCGCGCCTGATTTTGGCGGCGTTCCAGCTTCCGGGAGGGATGACCGTTTTACCCACGAGCACCTGATTCGCGGCGTTGCCGTTGAAGACGATGAGCTTGCCCGGGTACGCATCTCTGTAAGTGCCGCCTATGCCGAGGTGATCGCCCGGTGCCTGGGCGTCGCCCCTGGGTCCGCGTGAGATGAGATACGCAGTCACAGCGCTAGCTTCGTTGGGCTTCTGATTCCTGAAGCGAATGGAGGCGGACCAGTTCACTGCGGAAGTGACTGCCACCCTCTCCGCCTGGCGCTTGGCACGGCGTTCGGCACGAGCTGCGTTCTCTGCGCCCATCTTCGAGACGGCCCACAAATCCGCTATGAGCTTTGGTTCGACGGCGCGATCCCACACGGTGATTTCATCGAGCTTGCCCTGAAGGCCTTTGCCGAAGATGAGGTCCTTTGTGTCAGGTCTTGCCTTGCCAGTGAGGACGGGCTTCTCGCCGCCGTCGAGGTGGACGCGGAGTTCATCACCATCTCGGATGAGGACAACGAAGTGCCAGTCATCCGCAAAGAAAGTGGGTTCGGGTTTGGCCGAATCAGCAGACGCGCGATTTTCGGCTGAAGCCGAAGCCACTTTGTCACCGAATGCCAGCCGAACGTGGTGGTTCGCATCCTGATGCGCCACCAACGAAGCACCAAAGGCCTCGATGAGGTAGCCCTTGCGCTCCGAAGCTCCGCTTTCGTGACCAAGCCAGAACCACATTCCCACACTGGCCTTTTCCCTTAACTCCAGCTTCTTCACTTCAACTTGACCACCTGCAAGATGAATGGCGCGGTTGATGTGTTTATCCGAGAATGCAGAGATGCGCAGTGCCGCCTCATCACCGTAGCCTTCACCCGCGCCCACTCCGGGTAGGTAGAGCGCATGAACGCCATGAACTGCGGCATTGGTGATTCTGGAGAAACCTTCATTCCGCAGCGTCTTCATGATGCTGTCGTTCAGCCGCCAATACGCCGCTGGTCTTCCCGCTAGAACGGCGCTCGCATAAGGACCATGATCACTCGGCATCCGGTCTAAAGACCGTCCCGCCAGTTGAAAGCCCGCGCTTATGAGCTCAGCCAGAATCTTGGGTTCCGCCTCCACCTCCAGCCCTGCCGTCCTTGCGGGCCACGTCGTGTATCCACCCAGATCATGCTGCTCCGGCGACGGTATGTAACCCTCGGCACCATTCGCCAGTTCGATGTTGAAGTGCATATCAAAGGGTGACGCCTCGCGCAGCTTCAAACCGGTGATTGCATAAACCTCATTCGGCAGTGTGGCGATGCTGCAATCCCCGATCCGTATCGCCTGCAGCTTCAGGCTCGTCTTCTGTCGCTCGTGCAGAATGAGTGCCTCACGCGCATAGACTTCTTCTTTGTTCTTTGGAAGGTCATTCTCGATCTTCGCCGCTATGAGTCTTGCCCATGCGAGGCGCTTTTCATCCGGCACTCGGTACTTCAGTTCCAGGGTCTTCTCGATCATGCCCAGCGGAGCCTGCGTGACGTGCTTGACTTTATCCAGCGCCTTCATGGCGTAGTCAGCCACGCCGGCAGCGTAATGCTCGATGCTGATGCTCTTCTTCTCTGCACCATAGTCCATCCACATCAGGTCACCGCTGGTACCTTGGGACAGAGCGCAGATGCCGCCGCCGAGACGTTCTTCGATGATCGTGTTGAAGATGCCGAAGTAATCCGCCGAGATGGGTGATTGGCCAAAGTAGTGCTGGGAGTAGTTGGCAAGGACGGCCAGTGGTTTGTCATCCAGCGTGCGGATCGAGATGACGCTGAGCTGGGGATCGACTGGACCGCTGGGACCGACGACGTCTTTACTCAAGTAGCCGGGGTGCATGTTGGCACGGCCGGTGGCGTCGCCAAAAGGATCGACCACTTCTTTGCCGATCTGCCTAATCCATCGGCGATTGTGCGTGTGTTCCCAGTCGTCGATGCTGCTCCAACCGATTTTGGCCGGCTGCAATCGCTTGTGGGCTTCCACGATACTCTCGGCGATTTTTGGAATGAGAAACGTGGCATACTCCGTGTCTTTGCGTGTGCCCAGACAACCCATGGCTGCGGGCGCGGAATGCGTGTGGGTAGCGCTGACCATCATACGGTCCGTCGGGATGCCGCATTCTTTCGAGGCCAGTGCCTTTGCCTCGTCGATGAGGCTCTGCTCCATCATGCAGGTATCGACGACGCAGAGGGCGATCTGCATTTTGCCATCATCCAGCACGATGGACCGTGCATGGAGCCTGGAGATCACCTTTTCACCTCGTCCTTCCAGAAAGCCGCCGGCGATGATGCGGGGGAAGGTCTTCGGAGAGATGTCCGTGGTCACGGCACCTGCACGGAACTCGGCGGCGCTCACCAGGGAGTTGGTGAATTCGAAAAGCAACAGCACAAAAGGCAGGAGTCGAAGCATGTCAGTCAGAACGGCAGGTCCGCGACGTCTTTTGGAACAAAATCCAACCATCGCTGGAAAGAGCCGTCCTCCTGTGTAGGCTCCTCCCCCGCCGCATCCCGGTCCAACCAAGTGCGTATGGTCTTTTGACATGCCAGCCGATTTTCAGTTCGACACCATAGAATCCGTCCTTGCCGACATCCGTGACGGCAAGCTCGTCATCGTGACCGATGACGAGGATCGCGAGAATGAGGGCGACCTCATCTGTGCCGCCGAAAAGGTGACACCTGAAATCGTGAACTTCATGGTCACGGAAGGACGTGGCATGTTGTGCGCCCCGCTGGATGACTCACTGGCCCGCAGCCTGAAGCTCGAAAGCATGGTGCCGCACAACAACGAGCCCTTCCGCACGAACTTCGCCATCACCGTGGACTTGCGAGAGGGAATGCACACCGGCATCAGCGTGGCCGAGCGGGCCAGGACCATCGTTCATCTCAGCCAGCCCAACGCACGGCTCACGGATTTCGTCCAGCCTGGCCATGTGAATCCCCTCATCGCGAAACCTGGCGGAGTGTTGCGCCGTGCTGGGCACACGGAGGCGGCGGTGGACCTTGCTCGTCTCGCTGGGCTGCGTCCTGCAGGGGCACTTATCGAGATCCTCAATGCCGATGGCAGCCCCTCACGCCTGCCGGACCTCATCAAGTTCCGCAAAAAACACGGGCTCAAGATCTGTACCATCGCCGCACTCATCCAGTACCGCCGGGAGCGGGAGCGCCTCGTGGAGCGGGAGCAGGTCATCAAGATGCCTACCGACTACGGCGAGTTCGACCTGCATCTCTACCGTTCAAAGCTGGACGAGGAGCACCACCTCGCTCTGGTCAAAGGCCGCATTGATGATGGGGAACCCGTGCTTGTCCGCGTGCATAGTGAGTGCCTCACCGGTGACGTCTTCGGCTCACGCCGCTGCGACTGTGGCGGACAGCTCCACACCGCATTGGAGCGGATTGAAAACGAAGGCCGCGGCGTGCTCCTCTACATGCGGCAGGAGGGGCGCGGCATTGGTCTGCCGGCCAAAATCCATGCCTATAAACTCCAGGAGGAAGGCCTCGACACCGTGGAAGCCAATCTCAAACTCGGATTCCCCATGGACCTCCGAGACTACGGTCTCGGCGCGCAGATTCTTTTTGATCTAGGAGTGCGGAAGATCCGCCTCATGACCAACAACCCCCGCAAAGTCGTCGGACTTGAAGGGCACAAGCTCGAGATCACCGAGCAAGTCCCCATCAAGCTCGAGCCCAACGAGCACAACGCCAAGTATCTCGAAACCAAGCGTACCAAACTCGGCCACAAACTGTAGCCCTACCAGCCGTCATCCTTTCGCCCATGTCTCACCACATCCCCTCTCGACCCGCAGCCAGCCTGGAGCGCTCGCATATCGCCATCGTGGCCAGCCTTTACAATCAGGACTATGTCGATGCCATGCTTGACGCAGCACGGGATGAACTCGTGGTCATCGCGCCGCACGCCAGCATCGCCGTGTATCGCGTGCCAGGTGCGTTCGAGATCCCTGTGACCATCGAGCAAGTGCTTCGTCACACCGAGACAGATGCTGTGCTAGCCCTTGGGCTTATCATCCGCGGTGAGACTGAGCATGGAGACCTTGTCGCCGCCTCCGTAACCGACGCCCTTCAACGCATCGCGGTTGCCCATGCCATCCCAGTGGTGCATGAAGTACTCCTCGTGGACAACGACGAACAGGCTGAAGCACGCTGCATGGGAGAGGAGATCAACCGCGGCACCGAGGCCGCCCGCGTCGCGGTGAACATGGTCAGCCTCTTCCGCAAGATGCAAAGCACCACCTCAGCGTGAGTCAGCCCATTTCAATACGAATGAACACGAATCCTCACGAAGCAAAAAACAGCGGGCACTGCGTCAACAGATCTCGTGGTGTCTATTCGTGCCCATTCGTGTTCCAACTCCTTTAGCCCTTTTCACCACACCACATGGGATTACGCCGAGAAGGCCGCGAGGCCGCAGTTCAGTTCCTCTTTGCACACGATCTCCAGGCCGGAAACCTCTCTGAGGAAGAGCGCGCCGCCTTCTGGGACATTCACAGTGCCAAGCGCGGGGCGCGCGGCTTCGCCGAGCAGCTCGTCAAAGGCGTCCTCTCCCGGCTCCAGGAGATCGATGAGCGCATCGCCACTGCCACGCAAAACTTCAGCATCGAACGCCTCGGCAATGTGGATCGCAACATCCTCCGTCTCGCCATTTATGAGTTGGTCGCCTTACCAGATGTGCCGCCACCCGTCGTCATCAATGAGGCCATCGAGATCGCCAAAAAGTTCGCCAGCGCAGAGTCTGCCAGCTTCGTGAACGGCGTGCTCGATCGCATCAGCCGCGACCTCAAGGCCAGCGCACCGTAAGCGATGTCCCTTTTTCCCTTTTCCCTTCTCTCCTTTTCACTCTCCAGATGGCCGGCTTTTTCAGATCCCTCTTCGCCCGCTTCAGCAAACCGGACTTCGACTGGGACGAGCTCGAAGCCAGCCTCATCGCTGGCGACCTCGGACCACGGCTTGCCTTGAAAATAGTGGATGACCTCAAGAACCAAGGCCGCAAGCTCAATGGGCAGGACATCATCGACGTCGCCCGCGAGCACATCCGCCAGATCATTCCTGAGTCGCCCGCACCGCTGGCACCCTTTGCGGATGGCAAGCCCAAGGTCCTCCTCATCATCGGCGTCAACGGCACCGGCAAGACTACCTCCACGGCCAAGCTCGCACATCTTCTCCGCAGCCAAGGCCACAAACTCGTCCTCGCTGCTGCCGACACCTTCCGCGCCGCTGCCGTGGAGCAGCTCGAAGTGTGGGGTCAGCGACTCAACATCCCTGTCATCAAAGGCCCACCCAACTGTGACCCAAGCGGCGTCTGCTTTGACGCATACGACCGCGCCGTCAAGGAGCAGGCCCACTTCCTCATCGTTGATACCGCAGGCCGTTTGCACACCAAGCACAACCTCATGGAGGAGCTGAAAAAGGTGCACCGAACGCTCGGCAAGAAAGATCCCACCAGCCCGCACGAAGTCTTGCTTGTGGTGGATGCCACCACCGGCACCAACGCACTGGCCCAGGCGCGCGAGTTCCAGAAAATCATTCCCATCACCGGCCTCATCGTCACCAAACTAGATGGCAGTGGCAAAGGCGGCATCATCGTCCCCATCGCCCAGGAGTTGAAAGTCCCCACCCGCTTCATCGGCCTTGGCGAACAACCCGCCGACTTCAAAGCCTTCGACGCCAAGCAATTCGTCGAGGAGTTGTTGTAGAAGGCGGGCAAGACGTTGAACCTTACTTGCAACTGGATGGTATTACCGTCATACTTCGGGCATGACGACGATCACCTTTAAGCTTCCTGACACTGAAGCGAGACGCCTCAAAGCTCGTGCACGCGCCGCCAACACGACCGTGTCTGAGTTCATTCGCCGCCAGATTTCACCAGCAGAGAAGCCTGCGGGCATCACGCTTGTCACCTGCCCGAAGACCGGGGCGCCGATCTTTTCGCCTGCGCCTCATTTGCCGCCGCTTACTAATGAAAGCGTTCGCGCCCTTCTGGATACGGACTTCCCATGAGCCACTTGCTTGATGTCAATACACTCGTCGCTTGGGGATGGAGTGATCACGTTCACCACGACAGGGTGGTTCAGTGGCTGATGACACTGAAGAAGAGCCGTCGTTCGCTCATCCACACCTCACCCATCCCGCAGCTTGGTTTTGTCAGAGTTTCTGTGCTGCGTGCGCGGGGAGCCCTCACACCAAAGACAGCGTCGGAGGTGCTGGCAGGAATGATAAAGTCTCTCGGCGCCAGGCATCGTTTCCTTCCTGACGACAGGACAGCGCTCACCTGGCCAGACTGGTGCAGAGCGGCATCCCAGACCACCGACGCACATCTACTCTCGCTCGCCAACGCTCACGGACTCAAACTCGCCACCCTAGATGAAGGCATACGTGGAGCGTTTGTTGTTCCTGAATGATGTGAGCTGTCCCCACTGTGCAGCCGCAATCTCTTCATGCGGTTACCTGACTCCAGTCAAGATCAAACCGCGCCAGATACTTCTTCAAACGGTCCGCGTCGTTCATGGCCTTGCGCTTGGCGCGTGAAACGGCAAAGAGCTTCCGACCGGCGTCGGACAGGGTTTTGCTCTCACGGCAAACTTGAATGACATGCTCCAGCTGCACACGGTCAAAGGAGTCCAACTCCATGGCGTCGAGAAGTGGAAATCCGCCAGACTTTGAAGACGGTTCTCGCCACGTGTCTCTCAGACGTGCTACCTCCGCCTTCACGCAGTCTGTGGTGATGCGCCCCTTCGGTGCCAAGGTCGCCATCCGCGTCACCGCAGCATTGAGATCGCGAAAGTTCGCCTTCCACGCGGCTTCAGGACTGCGTGCGAACTTCAGGAATGCCTCTCTGGCCTCTTTGTTGAATCTCACTTGCCTGCGGTGACTCTTCGCAAAGCGCTCCAGCTCAAAGTCTAGGTTCGCTGCGATGTCTTCCCGCCGCTCAGCCAGACTCGGCAGCGTAAACGTCCACAGATTGATCCGCGCCAGCAGGTCGTCACGAAATCTGCCCTCCGCCACCTGCACTCGCAGATCGCGATTGGTCCCAGCGATGAGTTGGAAGTCGCTCCGCACCGCTTTGTCACTGCCCAGCGGCAGAAACGTTTTCTCCTCAAGCGCTCGCAGCAGCATGGCCTGTTCGTCCAGTCCGAGCTCACCTATTTCATCCAGAAAAATCAATCCCCCGTCCGCCTCCTTGAGAAGTCCGGCCCTGTCGGCCTGAGCGCCAGTGAACGCGCCGCGTTTGTGGCCGAAGAGCGCTGACATAGCCTGGTCTCCGCGCAACGTCGCGCAGTTCACCTCCACAAAGCGGCCCGCCAACCCTGCGCGAGCCTTCCGCAGTTCATAGACGCGGCCCGCCAGCACAGACTTCCCTGCACCGGTGGGTCCCGTGATTAGCATGGGAGCCTTGGAGTTCACCGCCACCAACTCCATCTGCTCGATAAGCTTGTTGAACCCCTTACTCTTCGTGGCGATGCCGCTCTTCAGGAAGTCCAGCGTCCGCTCCTGCTCCTGGGCGAAACGCGTAGCTAGGCGGTCATACTTGGACAGGTCTAGGTCAATGATTTCGTAGCTTCCCTCCGCGCCTTCCCGCTCCTGCTGACGCGGCGGTGAAGTCTGAATGAGCCGTCCCGGAATGAAATGCGCCTCATTGAGCAGGAACCAGCAAATCTGCGCCACGTGGGTGCCTGTGGTCAGGTGGATAAAGTAGTCCTCCTTCTCAGGCTTGAAATCATAACTCGTGACAAAATCAAAGAGGCGCTCATAGACTTCTTGAAAGTCCCACGGGTCTTCCAGCGCAAACTCTCTGAGCACCACCTCCGTCTCCGGTGATACACAGGCTATGTCTGCCTTCACCGAGTTCGCAATCTCCATGAACTTCGGCTCCACTAGCAGCTCCAGCCGGGCAATGAGCAAGTCCTCTTGCTGGCACACCCCCACTGTTGGCCGCCACTTGCTCCACCGCTCCGCGCCCCGTGCGCGATCCAGCGTGGAACCTAGAAATCCAATGACGACGTTGGATGCCATACGGAGGGCTACCGCCGCTTCTTCGGCTTGGTGCAGTTCGCCTCAAGCCAAGCCGCGTAGCCAGACTCCGTCAGCTCACCTGCGGCAAGCGCCAGCGTCTGCAGCGCCGCATCCGCCTCTGTGGCGGTGAACTCATAGCCGTTTCTCTCTAGGAAACCGGCGGCCAGCATGAAGCCGGTGCGTTTGTTACCATCCAGAAAGGGATGATTTTTCACCACACCTGCCGCGTAGGCGGCAGCCCAGTCTGCCATGGCGGGAGTGCCGTATGCGAAAGCTTGACGGGGACGGGCCAATGCGGACTCAAGCAACCCTTCGTCGCGAACGCCCTGCGCCCCCCCGTAGAGGGAAAGCATCATGTCATGCAGCGCCAAGCACTCATTCCTATTCAGCCAATAAGGTTCCTTCATTTGGCCAGTTCCTTTAGAGTGTTGCGATAACGACGGTTCAGACTCTCAAAAACGGCCATGGTTTTAGAGAACTCGGCATCAGACACTGTAAGCCGGAGGCCATCCGACGCCTCGGTCAGGGTGAGCGAATCACCCTCCTCCACTTTCAAATGTGCAAGCGCCTCCTTGGGAAGCACGATGCCGAGGGAGTTGCCGATTTTACGAAGCTTGAGTTCCAGAGTCATGATTTCAGTGTAGCAACATATGTTATTACGTCAAGATTGACATTGTTTTCATCTGCAAAATGAATACACGCAGATGCGATAAAAGTTTATCTCATTATATCGTAATTGTGCGATTCCAATCCAATCCAAGCTTCACTCGAAAATATTTCTTCGGTGCTCCACTCCTGATTCTATAGGCTTTTGAGCGCGACTTTCCCTCGCTGGCTAAGATGTTGGCACGGCTTTGGCATAGGCATCATGACAGACAGGTTCAACCCCCTGAAAACATCATGGCTAGCAAAACCCTTTTTCCATCCGCTCCAGGAGCGCTTCCGCCAAAGGCAGATCGCCTCAACGAAGCTGGAGGTCTCGCATACTCGCTGGAGCCGCGACAGGCTCTAGCCCAGTATGCCGCTACCGGCTGCCTCAGCCACACCTACTACGCAGGGGCAGAGGATCAGCTTCAGCAGGTGCTCCAGCTCTGTGAGAAGGTGCCCACCGACTTCATCGCTCGCACCGCGCTTTACTGCCGGCAGAAGGGTTTCATGAAGGACATGCCTGCACTGCTGTGCGCCGTGCTTGCCGCCCGGGACACGGAGCGCCTAGAGCTCGTCTTCACGCGCGTTATCGACGATGCGAAGATGCTGCGGAACTTCGTCCAGATCGTGCGCTCCGGTGTAACCGGGCGCAAGTCACTGGGATCGCTGCCCAAGCGTCTCGTGCAACGCTGGTTCGAGGCTCGCTCGGATGAAGTCATCTTCCGCTCGGACGTGGGTCAGTCGCCATCCCTGGCCGACATCATCAAAATGGTGCATCCGCATCCCGGCTCCAAGTCCCGAGAGGCGCTCTTCGGCTACCTCATCGGGCGGAAACACGAGTTTCATGCGCTGCCACCGGTGGTGCGGGAGTTTGAGGAGTGGAAGGCCAAGCCGGCGGGCAATCCGCCGGACCTTCCTTTCCAGAAGCTCGCAGGACTGGCACTGACAGAAGCTCACTGGCAGGCCATAGCCCGCCGTGCCTCTTGGCAGGTGACTCGGATGAACCTGAACACCTTTGCCCGGCATGGCGTGTTTGGTTCTGAGGAACTCACTCGCCTCATAGCCCAGCGGCTCCGCAGTGAAGAACAGGTGCGTAGGTCCAAAGTGTTTCCCTACCAGCTCATGGTCGCCTTCCAGAACGCAAGTGCGGAGGTGCCACATGAGGTGAAGGAAGCCCTTCAGGATGCAATGGAAATCGCGGTAACCAATGTGCCCTCAGTTGCCGGAAAAGTCATCGTGGCTCCGGACGTGTCTGGTTCCATCCACTCGGCTGTTACCGGTGTGCGCAAAGGAGCCACCAGCCAGGTGCGCTGCATTGATGTGGCCGCGCTCATGGCCGCTGCGGTGCTGCGGAAGAACCCGGACGCCATGGTGCTGCCGTTCTCCGACGACGTCATTCTGACTGCTCTGAACTGCCGGGACACCGTGATGACGAACGCGCAAAGGCTGGCGTCACTGCCTGCGGGCGGCACCAACTGCAGTTCCGTTTTGCTTCATCTCAACGCGCATCAAGTACAGGCAGATCTGGTCATCTATGTCTCAGACAATGAGTCCTGGATGGACACTCCACGGCATGTCGGCCTCGGCGGCTCAGCCACCACGACCATGAGCGAGTGGGTGAAGTTCAAGGTGCGGAACCCGGGCGCACGGCTCGTGTGTCTGGACATCCAGCCTTACGCCCACACCCAGGCTAGGGAACGTGAAGACGTTCTCAACATCGGCGGTTTCTCCGATTCCGTGTTCCAGGTCATCTCAGCCTTCGCGCGGGGTGAGCTTCACGCGGATCACTGGATCAGCGAAATCGAAAACACACCTCTTTAACCCCCGCACTTTGGAGCCTGGTGAATGCTGGGGTGGACTACAAGCCATCCTGTCTCGTCCACCCCAATCCTTGTCACCAGGCTCCATCTTCTCAACTTTTCACGTCGTAGCTTGCCGGATAGTCCGGCGGCCGTGCCAAACGCAAAGCTAGGTCCTGGCGAATGAGCTTGGGACTACATGATACAAAACATCGAACCGTAGGCCGTCCTGGCTTTTCTTGTCTCCTGGACCTGCTCTGCAACCCCTTTCCCCCAATGCTGGCGAATGCTCTGAGTAACTACACTTGAACATTCCAGACTCTCTCTGGAGCCTGCCTCTCGCGCGCATGCCCGGTCGCAGGCAATCAAAGGCCCCGGCCTTCACGCTTGTTTCTCAGAACTCTTGTCGCCATCACCACTTTCCATGATTCATCCCCAAAATGGTGACGAATGCCGATGAAACTACATGATTTGAAATCCTATGGTCGTGGGTTCGAACCCCACCAGTCCAGAAGCCCCGTCTTCGAGACTGTAGCTCAGCGGTAGAGCGGAGAAGTGTTTCATCCACCCCTTGTCCTCACCACCACTTTCCAATCCCATACCTCATGTCTTATCCATTCCACGTCCTCGGTGAAGCCGAAGCCATCCTCCCCGACCGAAACAACGCCGGCAAGCCGATCACCGTGATCGGCACGGAGGCCATTCGTAACGGCTTCGATCAGACCTGCATCGACCAAGCGCTCAACTCGCGTTCCGCTCCTGGCGTAACCGACCTTGTGCTCAATCCAGATGCTCACGCAGGCTACGGTGCACCGGTGGGATGTGTGATGGTTTCTCCAACCCACATCTATCCAGGCCCCGTTGGTGTGGACATCAAGTGCTCCATGTCGCTGCTCCAAATGAATGTCCCCGCCGATGAGATTGCAGACAAAAAGATCCGTCGTCGTCTCATCGATGCCATCACCCAGCGTACGCCCACTGGGGCGGGTCGCGGACAGCGCGAAGCGAAGAAGTCGCGCCGTGTCTCGGCGGACCTCGGAGTGCAGGTGTGCACCGAAGGAGCGAGCAAGTCTGTGTGCGAAGCGCTTGGCATCCCGCCAGAGTGGGCGCGGCGCTGCGAAGACAGTGCGCACTTTGGTCACGATGGAACCGTGTCCGCACTTCACGAGCGGCTGGACAAGATGCGCTCGTTCAATGGGTTCGCTGGATTTGAAAACAAGATGATGCAGCTCGGCTCCTACGGCGGTGGAAACCACTTTGGTGAGTGCGAGGTGGTGGAACTGGCCGATGATGAGGCCATGCGTACCACGGCGGAAGTGTTTGGACTCAAGGACAACCACGTGGCCTTTCTCAGCCACTGTGGATCACGAGGCTTTGGGAACATACTGGCCCAGCGCCAGTTCAAGGCGCTGGAGGGATTCTTCCGCACCTGGGGGCTGCCTTTTCCTGCGGAAGACAAGCAGCTCGTCTATGCGCCACTTGGTACGCCCGAAGCGGATGCGTATCTGGATGACATGGCGCTCGGGGCCAACTTCGCCACTGTGAATCACATGCTCATCAATGCACTGGTGCTGGAGGCCTTCCAAGAAGTGCTGCCAGGCACGACCGGGCAGCTCGTGTACTTCATCAGCCACAACATCGCACGTCAGGAAGTGGTAAACAACCAGCTCTCCTGGGTGCACCGCAAGGGAGCCACCCGAGCCTTCCCTGCGGGGCATCACGCGCTCCAGGACACACCGTTTGCCGCGACCGGTCACCCGATTCTGCTGCCAGGAAATCCACGCGATGGTTCTGTCGTGATGGTCGCAAAAGCGGATGCTGTAAAAAGCTGTTACAGTGTCAACCACGGCGCAGGGCGTTGCATGGGGCGCAAGGCCGCTGCGCGTACCCTGGACCAGAAAGCCGTGGATGCAGACTTCGACACCCACGACATCTTGTTCAACTCACGCCAGTACCCCATCGACGAAGCGCCGAACGCCTACAAAGATTTTAACGAAGTCCTCCGTAGTGTCGAGGCCGCCGGCCTGGCCCAGCAGGTGTGCAAGCTGAAGGCCCGTTTCGTCATCAAGGACGCTGCGGAGGCAGATGATTGAGCATGAAGAGCGAGATCCTCCAACTCTCCGGCGAATCCGGCGGCGGGCAGTTGCTGCGCACGGCGCTCACGTTGTCCATGGTGACGGGGCGAGCGTTTCGTATGACAGGCATTCGCGGAAAGCGACCAAAGCCCGGGCTCATGCGCCAGCACCTGACTTGCGTGAAGGCGGCTGAAGTCGTGTGCGACGGCTCGAGCGATGGTGCCGAGCTAGGCTCTACCGAACTGGTGTTTCATCCCGGACAAGTGAAAGCAGGCGACTACCGTTTTGCGATTGGCTCCGGCGGCAGCACTTCGCTAGTCTTCCAAACCTTGCTGCCGGCGCTGCTTCATGCCGATGGCCCAAGCACACTGCGAATTGAAGGTGGCACTCATAATCCGATGGCTCCGCCCTATGAGTTCATCGCGGAATGCTACCATCCCGTGCTCGTCGCCATGGGAGTGCAGACGACTGTGACGCTGGAGCGTCACGGATTCATGCAGGGTGGCGGAGGTCTGCTCGCTGCCATCATTCAGCCGGTGAAGAAATGGAAAAGGCTGAAGCTCACGGAGCGCGGAGAACGTCTCGGCAGCATCGCCCGCGTGGTTCATGCGCACCTACATCGCGACATCGCACAACGACAGATCAGCACAGCAGCATCACTGCTCGGCTGGAAGGCCGAGGACTTTGAGCTGCGCTATGCGAATGACAGCACAGGTCCCGGAAACGCTCTCTTGCTCGGCGCTCATTTTGCAAACGTAACCGAAATCAGTTCCGCCATCGCCCAGATCGGCAAATCGGCAGAGGGTATAGCCGACGACGCTGCAA
>CAZIGH010000067.1:0-21328 GCA_964538625.1 uncultured Verrucomicrobiaceae bacterium | reverse complement strand
TCCCTACAAAAAGCACTACGTAATCCCCAACCATCAACCTCCCCTGCCTTCTCGCTTTTATCGTATTTTAAGAGGGCCGAAGGGAATGGTGGACAGACGGTGACCTGCCCCTCACTGGCGAAGCATTTTCACGGAAATGCCGGAACGGCGGGTTTGACCGGGACCAGGCGAAAGAGTCTCTGAACGCTTTCTGAAGTTTCAGACGAGGGAGACGGGTGCGACGGCTTGGACACGATGATTCGAAGCACCTGGGACCACACGGAATACGATGCCCAGGGAGCCAACGTCTGCAAGGACAGGTGCCCGCCATGCGCGTTTGATACCGTTTCTATACATTCTGTTTACCCCTCTAATACAAAACCATTCATCTTTTTGTTGCGTATTGAAGGGAAAAATGCCATATTGGAGCCATGAAACTGACAATCAACATCGACGACACCTTGTTGGACCGGGTTGTGGCCATCACAGGAGCAACCACAAAGACTGAGGCGATCACCATCGCCTTGCGGGAGGTGGACCGGAAAGCGCGGTTGGTAGAGGTCTTGAGGGAGGGTTTGGGTGCGAGTACGTCCGAGCTGAAGGGCATGTTTGATGAAGCTTCCGCCCCGGAGCGTTTTCGGATGTATGAGCCTGAGGACCCTTACGGTGCGTTGAAGGTAGCTGAGGATGAGGTGTCTTACGGGACGAAGAAATAGACCCTGTCCGCTGACGAGCCATGAGCAGACCTGTTTTGGTGGATAGTTGCTGGTACATTCAACAGGCCCGGGATGGAAAGGATCCTCTGCGCGTGCTGTCGTGGATTGCGGAATCCCGGGACATCGCGACCTGTGGACTCATTCAGGCGGAAGTCGGCCGGGGACTCAAGCACCCGGGCTGGCTGGAGAAGTATCGCAGGGCATGGTCGGTCATGCTTTATCTTGACTCTAGCCAACGCCGCTGGGAAGAGACGCTGGAACTGGCCTGGAGGCTAGATCGGCGCGGCATCAACCTGCCGATACAGGATGTTCACATCGCCGCGTGTGCCATTCATGCAGGGGCGGTGGTGTTGACCTACGATGCTCACTTCCAGTCTATCCCGGGCGTGGACGCCACGGACAGGATTTTTTGACTGATTGACGATTCTTCAAAATAAATCGGGCAAAAGTTGCCGCGCGTGCTAAACACTATGCCCGCATTTTCTTGGCGCTTGCATTTTTAGGGTCGTCTGGTGTGCGGGATTACCGCACGTATTATGAGCCACAAGCTGTTCAATGAGTTGGGCCTTTCGGATGCAGTCCTGAAGGCAGTAGAGAAGATGGGATTCGAGCAGGCGTCCCCTATTCAAAGTGAGTCCATTCCTCCCCTGCTGGAGGGTAGAGATTTGATTGGCCAGTCCCAAACGGGTTCTGGCAAGACTGCCGCCTTTGGCATTCCCGCAGTGGAGCGTGTGGATGAGCATCTGGCCAAGCCGCAGGTGCTCATCATGTGTCCCACGCGGGAACTTGCGTCCCAGGTGGCCGAGGAGATAGCAAAGCTTGCTGCCTTCCGCCCTGGGGTGCGCGAGCTTCCGATTTATGGCGGCGCAAGCTATGAAAGGCAATACCGCGGCCTTCGCAGCGGGCCTCAGATCGTGATCGGAACACCGGGACGTTTGATTGATCACATCGAGAGCGGGGCACTCAATCTGGAGGCAGTAAAGATGGTCGTGCTGGATGAAGGCGACCGAATGCTGGACATGGGCTTCCGCGAAGACATCGAGAAGATTCTGGAAGCAACGCATGAGGAACGCCAGACGGTGATCTTCTCGGCGACGCTACCGCCCGCCATCAAGGGCATCATCAAGCAGTTCACCAAGGATCCGGTGCATATTAAGATCGAGGCCACGTCGATCACCATGCCTGCGATCGAACAGAGCTACGTGGAGGTGGACTATCGCTCCAAGACGGAGGTGCTGTGCCGTCTGCTGGACATGCACGACGTGAACTATGGGATCATTTTCGGCTTCACCAAGCTGCAGGTGGATGAGGTCACGGAGGCATTGCTGGCTCGGGGCTATGCGGCGGACAAGCTGCATGGTGACATGGCCCAGAACATGCGTGAGCGAACCATGAAGCGCTTCAGAGAACACCAGTTTGACCTGCTTGTGGCCACAGATGTGGCAGCCCGTGGTCTGGATGTGGATGACCTGGAAATGGTCATCAACTATGAACTTCCGCATGACCCGGAAGATTATGTGCACCGTATCGGACGGACGGGGCGGGCTGGACGCAGCGGGAAGGCCATCAGCCTAGTCAGCGGCCGTGAGTATGGACGCCTCCAGCAAGTCATTCGGTTCACCAAGTCCACGCCTACACGGCTGACGGTGCCCCGCATTGATGAAGTGGAGTCACTGCGTGCCTCCCGCACGGTGGACACGGTTCGCGAGGCTCTGGAGGCGCGTGAGTTCAAGAGCCAAGATGTGATGATTGATGAGTTGGTGGCTGCTGGCTATTCTCCAAATGAGATCATCAGCGCGCTGATGCACTTGCTTGGCGAGGAAACGGGGCGTCCCGTGGAGCGCATCCGTGAGGACGAGCCGAAGGCGGGGCGCAGAGAACGCCCGGAACGCACCCCCCGCGAGCGTGAAGAGCGCGGTGAAAGAGGCGGCGAGCGCAGCAAGGCGCGGGTCTATAACGACAATGATGGTCCGCCGGTCGGCCGCATCGACGACAGCAACGGGACATGGATCAAGCTCAGTGTTGGCGGAAACGCTGGCGTGCAACCCCGCGATGTGGTGGGATGCGTTACCGGTGAGGCCGGCGTCTCCAAAGAGGTCATTGGCACCATCAAGGTATTTCCGGCCATTACCCTGCTACAGGTGGCGTCAGATTACGCGGAGCAGATCATCGAGGGCGTGCGCGGCTCCAAACTGAAAGGCAAGGCCGTCCATGCCGCAGTGGGGACTCCGCCCACTCCAGGTGGTGGCGCGGGCAGATTTGGCGCGGATGAGCGTGGTGGGCCTCATCGTGGGCCGCCCCGTGAGCGTGGAGGACGTGAGTTTGACCGAGAAGCGCCGCCGCGCCGATTCGGAGGCGGCGGTGGTTTTAAGGGTGGCTCACGCTTCGACCGCGGCGAGCGCTTTAGGGGGCGTTGATGGCGAACCCTGAGTCATGCCCCGGGTCCATGGGCCTGGGGCGCTGCGCCAAGATTTAGCACCCTGCACTGGAAGAACGCATCGCAGCGAGACGAGGCTGCTTCGTTCGTTCACTTGCGGATCTGGACGATGACCTCGCCCTCCTGCTGCCAGTCCAGATGATCTCTGGCCATGAGCTCGAGGTAACCGGTGGATTTGTCTTTAATCCATTCGATGCGGCGGGAGATCTTGTCCCGCTGCTCGGTCAGTGCGGCCTTTTGTTTGGCCAGCGCTGCCAGACGCGCCTCTTGATCGTGCGTGTCTGGCAGGGGCTGGAAGAAGTAGAACAAGGCACCCATCACAAAGATCGCGAGCAGGATCCACCACTGCATTCGAAGCGCCGTCTTGAAGAACCTCTGAATTTTGGTGGATTCAGCCTCAAGAATACGCTCGCGAAAACTGGGGCGGTGGTTCATTTCGGGAGGAAGTGGTGGGTGGGAGCGGGTCAGACTTTCATGCGCCCGCCGTAGATGGCGTTATCACCGAGTTCCTGCTCAATGCGCAGGAGCTGGTTGTATTTGGCGATGCGGTCTGAGCGACTCATGGAGCCGGTCTTGATCTGTCCGCAGTTGGTGGCGACGGCGAGGTCTGCAATCGTGCTGTCCTCAGTCTCTCCAGAGCGGTGGCTCATGACGGCGGTGTAGGCATGACGGTGGGCGAGATCGACGGCGTCCAGGGTCTCGGTGAGCGAGCCGATTTGGTTCACTTTCACGAGAATGGAGTTGGCGGTCTTGTTGTCGATGCCCTTTTGGAGGAACTCGACGTTGGTGACGAAAAGATCATCACCGACGAGCTGCGTCGTGCTGCCCAAGGTATCGGTGAGGTGCTTCCAGCCTGCCCAATCGTTTTCAGCACAGCCGTCTTCGATGGAGATGATGGGGAACTTTTTCTTCAGTTCCGCGTAGTAGGCTACGAGTTCTTCGGCGGTGCGCTCTGACTTGTCGCTCTTCTTGAAGACGTACTTGTTCTTCTCTTTGTCAAAGAACTCGGACGAGGCCACATCGAGAGCGATAAAGATGTTTTCACCCAGTTTGTAACCTGCCTTGTCCACAGCCTGGGCAATGACTTCCAGTGCGTGGTCAGCGCTCTTGAGAGTGGGAGCGAAACCGCCTTCGTCACCCACGGCGGTGTTGAGGCCGAGGTCGTGGAGGATCTTTTTCAGTGCGTGGAAGATTTCCGCTCCGTAGCGAAGAGCTTCAGAGAAGGTGGGTGCGCCTTTCGGCATGATCATGAACTCCTGGAAGTCGATGGGCGCGTCACTGTGGGCACCGCCGTTGATGATGTTCATCATCGGCACAGGAAGCACTTTGGCGTTCGGACCACCGACGTATTTGTAGAGGGGCAGACCTAGCTGTGCGGCTGCGGCTTTGGCTACGGCGAGCGATGCGCCGAGGATGGCGTTGGCTCCTAGCTTGGACTTGGTTTTGGTGCCGTCCACCTGGAGCATGAGGTTGTCCACGGTGACCTGATCGCCGGCGTTGGCTCCAATGATGGCATCCGCGATGTCATCGTTTACTGACTTTACCGCCTTGAGCACGCCTTTGCCCAGATAGCGCTTCTTGTCTCCGTCACGCAGCTCAAGCGCTTCATGCTCACCTGTGCTCGCTCCGCTGGGAACTGCGGCGCGTCCGATGGCTCCGCCGACCAGTTGAACATCCACTTCCACCGTGGGATTTCCGCGCGAGTCGATGACTTCGCGACCAATGACCTGTGCAATCTCGAGATCTTCCATTTTATTAACTGAGCTTAAGTATTAGAGGTTTTCGCTTCAGGACGCAAGCGCGATGAAGCGGGTTCGGGTATTCCGGTTTCAATCACCCGGCAAGCGGAATCCATGCCCAAGTTTGACACGGACAGGGCGCTCAAAATTGGGAGCGCCCCGGTCGGGGGTATCGACCGGGGCGCGGTGGGCCGGGCTGGTTGGTGGAGCATCAGAAGCCGCTGAACTGAGCATTCACGGGGACAGGGCCGGCATTGAGGATGAGGTTGCGGACTTCGCTGCCCATGGGTGCCGCGTTGCTCAGAGTGCGATGGTTGGCAAAGGCCCAGGCGCTGGTGGCGCTTCCATACATGCGGTAGATGTTGCCACCCTGGGTGCGGTCAAAAGGTTCCAGTGAGGTGGTGGAGAGGCCGATGGCAAGGGCGGAGCTGATGGCCACCATACCGTCGCTGTCCGTCTCTCCGTCACCGGTGCTGCGCTGGAAATAGACTGGCATGCCCTCAAACTGGATGTTGCTCAGCGGCACTTGGAAGACCTCAAAGGGTGCTGAGAAGCGGCGGACCACGGCGAAGAAGGGCGGCAGGGCGCGGGGCTGAACCTCCGTCACAGAGAAGGTGCGGCGCACTAAGTCCAGGCTTTTGCCGGTTCCCACGGTGGTGCGGGTGCCCCAGTCGCGGTCGGCGAGGTTGTGCAGCGCCCAATCCAGTGCGCAAAGGCCGTGCGCTGAGATGCCTGCGGTAGTGTTAAGCGGGGGCTGACCTCCCGCATCATGGCGAGGCGAGGCAAGGAACTGCTCACCTGGGCTGCGGCCTCCATAGCAATACATGGGAACGCGGACGCCATTGCTGCGGACCATGCGGCTGGGCACCATCTCGCCGGTGTTGAATACGTTGGCCATGTTGCTGGTGAGATCTATCATGTCATCAGGGTGCCCGATGAGGTCGCGGACCAGATTAAGATTGATGGGTGCCTGGGCCGGAAGGGTGATGCCTGCTGCGGCGGCGGTGGTGCGCAGCATATTCCACAGTGCGTTGACGGGAGCTTCCATGGATGCCAGCGCGGAGTTGATCTGCATGACTTCATCTGACAATGGGCTGCCGTTGTGCGGTGTGCCTAGGGTGACGATGAACTTGGTCTGATCCCGCAGGAAGCGGCAGGCGTTTTCCTCAGCAGGGCTGAGGTCAGCACCGGCCAAGTTCCCAGTAGGCACGCTCATGAGGTAACGAGAGACGAGACCGCCCTTGCTATGACCCACCAGAACGAGGTAGGGATCCGCTCCCGCCCAGGCAGCGTACTCGCGATACAGGCGCTCAATCTGCTGGAGCACGGCACGAGAATGCAGTCCCAAGCGCACGGCACCGTTGGTGTGGACGAGACCCACGGCTGTGGAGCGGCGCTTTTGCAACACGGTCATCTGGTTCGGATTCGTGGCGAAGACAAAGAGGTTGTTCGGATCGTTCGCATTCACCGCAGCGGTGGACCAGGTGTTGCGATTCAGTGAGGCACCTCCCCGTGTAAAGAGCGTGCCGCTGGAAGGCACACCGAGTGCAGCTGATGTGAAGGGGAAGTCAAAGTAGAACCGGGAGTAGGAGAGTGTGCCGGGGCGGTGACCGCCTTCAAAAGGACTGGGGTTTTGACCGCGGTCCGGATTGGACGTTCCGCCATGGATGAGCACCACGAGCGTGGGGCGCACGGCGACTGAAGGGCGGAGGAAGGGACCCACGACGCCGTTGAAGCGTTCACCGATGGTTTGTGGGATGACTTGAGCCTGGCTGACGCCGGTGACGGCGAGCGTGACGGCGCAGAGGAGGCGGGTGACGATGTGTTTCAGATTCGTTTTCATGGCAGGTATGTTGGCGTTGTCTGGTTTTGATTTGGGTGCGGGGGCGTTGTGCACACCGCGTTTCCACCAGCCAGTTGCGGCCACCTGCGGGAACTTGTACGAAATCTGAAAAAAAGTTTCCGGGCGCGCTCAGTAACGCAGCGAACACTGCAAGGCGAGCAGCTGATCCCCATGGGGGTCATCCCCCTGTTGATCGCCCAAGCTGTATTGCAATTTCAACTGAGCGTTCCGCGAAATGCGATAGCCCAGTGCAAGGTCCGCACGCCATGAATCGCGATCAAAGGAGAGACTGTCCATACCAGGGATGTCCCCATTCCAGGACTGGTTCCAGCGTGCCGCGAGCCACCAGCTCGCCGAGAGCTTGTACTTGGCCTCCATGAACGCGCTGGTCACGCGCACATCTCCGATACCCGGTACTTCAAACTGGGAATGCACTATCTCCGCCCAAATCTGGAGATGACGATGAGCATACGACACGTCCACACCTGTCGTGGTTTGTGTAGCGTCATCACCCATCATCCACGGGCCATGGCTGAACGAAGCGCCAAATGCCCACTCTGCCGAGGGGCGCCAACCAAGACGGCCGGTAACATTCACCGGCGTGCGGAAGGCCCCGTTCTCCACGGCATCCCATGATTCCGGCCGGGAGGAAAGCGCGGCGTTCTTAATCTCGAGCGCGTATTCCCAGCGGCTCACGCGTCCGCTTATGGATGCGCCAGTGGCATAAGATGGCCCCCAAAGAATAGGAACCCAGGTGGCAGGTGTGTCCTCCGCATCACGCCTAGCCGCAAACGCTGAGGGTGATGCTGGAGCTCTGGCGTCAGTGAGTGGCAGCATATCGTCGTAAGCCAGCGGCCCGGTGATAAATGGATTGTCCCACGGTAGGTGACGCTGCACCCAGCCTCCAAAAACGGTGGCAAACTTTCCAGCGCGCAAGGCGAGGCGCTCCTCCGGCAGAGGCTTCCACTTGAGATAGTACTCATCCAGCCGCACCTGCCCTTCGGGCGCGCTGCCGCCATCGAATCCACGATCCCACCTTGCCAGCAAATGAGCATCGACAGATTCCCCGATCTTCGCATCGAGAAAAGCGGAAAGCCGGGGATTGAAGAAAGCTTCATCTTTCAAAAAACCCGCCGTTCCTGACGATGGCTGCTCCGGCATGAGCAGCTCAAGATCCACCATCCATGAAGCGGTGAGCTGTCTCGCACCGTCGTCGCTGGACCACGATTGAGCCTTAACGGCAAAACTGCCTGCGAGCAGGATGAACAAGGGCGTTGCGACTCGTCTCATGACGTTGTGAGATGTGGGAGGTGGTAGCGTAACCGCCATGCGGGCACCGGATTTGCATAGCCTTTCAGTGAAAGCGGCTCAACGGGCTCTGCCGCTAAATCGCCAACGGACAGACGGGACATGGTTGCTTCATCCACGAGTATCTCATCAGCCGCTGCTGCACTGCACAACCTCGCGGCGAGATTCACCCTCTCGCCCACCACGGTGTATTCTGCACGGTTTTCGGCACCTAAGCCACCTGCCACCACCATACCGGTGGCGATGCCGATACCGATGCGCATGGGCCGCTCGGCCATCTCGTTCAATCGTCGGCGTTCCCGCATCATTTCGACAGCGCAGTGCGCGGCGTCCAGTGCATCGCTGCCGTAGCTCTTCGGCGCACCGAAGAGGATCATGATGCCGTCTCCCGTGAACTGCTTCACCACGCCTTTCCTAGCGTGCACGATTTTTGTCAGTGCGCTCATGTGATCATTGAGCAGGGAGATGACTTCTGCCGGATTCATGTCTGCGCTCATGGAGGTGTAGCCGCGCACATCGCAGAACAGGATGCTCACCTGCCTCATTTCGCCGCCAAGGCGGAGACCTCCGTGGATGAGTTCGTCCGCCACCTGCGGGTCTGCCACCATCTGGAGTACGGAGTGATAACGTTCCTTCAACTCAAGTTCAGCCGCCATGTTGTTTAGTGAGCCAGACAAGGCGTTGAGCTCACGCGTCCGAGTTGAAGGCAGGTTGATGTTGAAGTCTCCCGCTTTGATCCTGGCGGTGGCGTCCACCATGCGACGGATGGGCTCGGCAAGTTGCCTGGCGAGGCCGAACGCGATGCCTGACGACAGCAGGATGGCCAGAACGCCTACGCCTGCGATGCGCCACATCAGGGCGCGCTGGCGCTCATGATAGTCTCTCAAAGAAAAGAGCATCACCAGCTTCGCCTCCGGAAGGATGGACCCCTCATTGAGAACCGTCGTTGCGTGAAGTGCGGTAGCGTCATCCTGCGGACGAAAGTTAACGGGCAATGAGGCGGAGCAAAGTCTGCCATTCACCTCCACTGCGGTCTGCATAGGGCCTGCGGCAGCTTCAGCACGCTCCAAACTCACCAACTGGCCAAGCACGAGCCATCCCATGTGCTGATCAAAGTTAAAGATGGGACTCAGCAACACGCGGCACAGGGTTTCTCCCTCTTCCTCTGAAAGGAGAACGAAGCCTGTGCTGGTGGGGGTGTCTGCCGTGGAGGAATCTGGCAGCGGCTCAAGCTGCTTCTTCAACTCCTGATCTGCCCTCACGCTCAAGCCCAAGTGCTCCTCGGGTGCTGGAATGAGGATGCCGGCCGCAGTGGCCAGACGAAAAAAGCTGAAATCTCCCAGCCGCATTTCGTCGCTGGCGACTTGATAGACGCTCTCATCCTCTGCTTCAAGCGCTGCGAAGAGGCGCACGGAGGAAGCCAGACGTGCCGCCTGGGCAGACGCAACGGAGAGACTCTGTGCCTGCTGGCGCTGGAAGGAGGCCACTTCCCGGCGAAACATCTCGTCCACCACAGCACGGTAGGACTCATGGTTCTGCCGCTGGGCTACCAGTAGGCTGACGACCGTGCTGCCGATCACCATGCCAACGATGCAGAGCAGCAAACGAGAGCGAAAAGACATGGGTTAGCGCTTGAGTTCCACTTTGATCGTCCCGCTGGCTGGAACGGTGACAGGCATGGACAAGACTTTTTCTGAGGGAAGGAAAGCCCTCAGAGTGTAGATGCCCGGTGGCACACGCGGGATTTTGAACCGGCCTTTTTCATCCGTTTTTGAGAACCATGGAGTGTCCAGTACTAGCAGGATGCAGCGCATGTGCTGGTGGATCTCGCAGTAGATTTTCACCACGCCAGGTTTGTCGAAGTAGATGGCCGGACTTTCTTCATCCTTCCGAAAACGGCCCAGGTCGAACCGCTTCGTCTTGGAGTATGAGAACACATTGTGAAACTCATCGTCCATATTTGGGAACATCACGCGGGAGCCTGTCTGCACGGCGGTGATGGAAGGACGGAACTGGTAACCCTTCTGCTCGATCTGGATGATGCCACTGCCGGGTTTCGGGTAGATGCCGCTGGCGTTTTCCAGGTAAACGATGGCACCAAACGCTTCTGGCTTTTCGATGGGCTTAATGGTCTGAGGCTTGTAACCGGGTGCAGTAGGATGCGGTCTCGCCTCATCCAGCATCACGCTGCCCTCCACCGACGCATCGGCAGCGGCTGCGAGCGTGGCTGCCATACATGTAAGCACGGTGAACCAAGGAGTCTTCATGACCACGGACGATGGCACAGTGGGCCGTGGTTTGCCAAGAACGTTGATGGCCGTTCGCACGCGGCTATGCTGGCGCCATGCGACCGCCACTACCTTTGATCTTGGAGCCTCAGGATGCCTTGCTGGCCAACAGGGTGCATCAGCTCACGGCAGCTTATGCCGATGTGCTGATGCGTGAGCGCCCGGACGCCGTCGTGGATGCGCTTTCTGAACGCACACTAGATGCCGCACTCAAAGGGATCGGTGCGGATGAAGGGACCTTGTGGCTGGCGACCCCTGATGAAGGTGCCCTGGTGCCAGTGTGGAACAATGGGCCAGACTCAGCGCGCTTTGTGGGCCTTTTCCGGCTGCCCATCTCCGAGGGCATCACAGGCATGGTGTTCACCACAGGCCTGTCGGCATGCGAGTCTGAGGTGTGCTTCCAGCCGCAGCAGCACCGCGAGCTGGATGAGTCTCTTGGTGTGCTCACTTGGGCCATGCTCGCCGTGCCACTGACGTTTTTTTCACAGGTGAAAGGTGTGGTCACGGCGGTCAAACTTGTCCGCTTCGGTGAGAATGCTCCCCTGCCCCGCTGCCGGGAGGAGTGGCCGGAGGGGATGGGCGTTCCATCTTCGTTTGCAGTGGATGACTTTGAAGCCCTTCAGCACACTGCATTGCTATTGGGCAGGCTGATCGAACACCGGCTCACCCGCTGGGCCATGGGGGAAGAAGCATGAGCGTGGAGCCTTGCTTTGACGAGCCATTTTTGAAACGTGCAGCGGAAGCCATCTCCACCGGCACCGGGAGGGGCGTGCGGGTGGCGGTTTTGGATTCGGGCATCGACACCTCACACCCCGCGATGAACGGAGTGCAACTCTCGGATGACATCACCTTCCAATGGGAGGGTCAGATGCTTCGTTCCATCCCTGGCGGCGGAGACAGCATGGGGCATGGCACGGGTGTGGCGCATGTCATTCGCCACATCGCCCCTGATGTGGAGCTGGGCAGCTTCCGCGTGCTGAATGCAGACATGAAGTCCCGCACCACGGTGGTGTGGGAGGCAGCAAAAATGGCGATGCAACGCGGATACCACATCCTGAACTGCAGCTTTGGCTGTGCGGCGGATTCACGATTCGTGATGCCCTACAAGGAATGGATTGATGAGGCCTACCTGCGCGGTGTGCACGTAGTGGCTGCCTGCAATAATGACGATGTCCAGTCCCGCGAGTGGCCGGGCTGGTTCACCAGCGTCATCACGGTGAATCTTGCAAAAATGGAGGAAGACCGTTGGGCGCGGCGCCAGCACAGTCTGGTGGACTTCGCCGCCCATGGCTTCGAGGTCAACGTGCCCTGGCGAGATGGCGGATGGCGTGTGGTGACGGGCAGCAGCTTCGCCGCCCCCCGCGTCACGGGCTGGCTGGCACGGCTGCTGAGCATCTTTCCCGAGCTAAGGGTGGACGAGGCAAAGGCACTGCTCTGGCGGCTGGGAAAAGAATGACAGTCGCCGGGAGGTATGTCTGAATAGTCAATCGCCCCCCCCTTCTTCATGTTACGATATCTTTGGCTCGCAGTTTATGGTTTCACTATGTGTACTGCTTCCGCAGAGGAGGACAGGCTGACCTTTCACTCGCCGCCCAAGCCGCTGGCCGCTGGCGCTGTCACGTCGGACTGGCCGCACATGCTGGGACCGACGTTCGATGCCAAGTCTCCGGAGTCTCCCCTACTGAAGGCCTGGCCTGCGGACGGTCCCCGGAAGGTGTGGGAGATCGTCAAAGGTGAAGGCTACACCACACCGAGCCTAGCGGGTGAGTATTGCATACTTTTTCATGCACTGGACAGCCGGGAGACGGTGGAGTGCGTGCACGCCGAGACGGGGAAGCGCTTCTGGTCTGTGGACTATGAGATCCGTTACCAGGACCGACTCGGTTACGCGAATGGTCCACGAGGCAGTGCCACCATCTCGGGTGGATACGTGCTGACTCTCGGAGTCACAAGCATCCTCCAATGTCTGGAACTGAAAACCGGGCGCATCGTGTGGCGGCTCGACCTGGCGGACACGTTTCTAGTGCCGCAAGAGTTCTTTGGCCACGGCTCCACTCCTTTCATTCATGAGGGCAAAGTGCTGGTCAATGTGGGCGGCAAGGCGGAGCGCATCAGCCCGGAGGAGGGCCGCAGGGAGCGCGCACTAAAGCTGGCCAAGCCGGGCGTATGTGTGGCTGCGTTCGATTTGAAGACTGGCGACGTGCTGTGGACCGTCAAGGATGAGTGGGGCAGCAGTTACGCCTCCCCCGTGGTGGCGAAGCTACACGGGCAAGACAGGCTGCTTGTCTTCGCAGGTGGAGAGAGCGACCCTGCCACAGGAGGGCTGCTGTGCCTGGACCCCGCGAATGGAACCGTCTATGAGCGCTTTCCTTGGCGTGCAGACATGTACACCTCCGTAAACGCCACCACGCCGCTCGTCATCCCGGAAAAGAACAGGGTCTTTCTCACCACCGCGTATCCGAAGGGCAAACCCCTCGGCGGCATCATGCTGGAGTTTGATTCCTCATGGAAAGTCCGGGAAGTCTGGCGGTCCACAAAGATTGGTATTCACTGGATGCAACCACTCCTGCTGGGTGACTACATCTATGCCATCGACGGAGAGACCGAGCGCCAGGCGGAACTGGTGTGCGTGCGAGCCGACACGGGAGAGGAAGTGTGGCGAAAGGATCATCAGTGGGACCTGCCCATGAATGGTCGCACGTTCCGGGCCGGGCTCATGCGCGCCAGTCTGCTGGGTGTGGACGGCACCGTGCTCTGCCTCGGCGAGACGGGCAGCCTGCATTGGCTGGAACTCTCCCCTCAGGGCATGACCGAGCTGGCACGGGCGCAGCTTTGGCTGGCCCCACACACCTGGAGCCTGCCCGTGATAAGCCGGGGCCTGCTCTACGTGGCACAGCATGAGCAGGGACAGGATGGCAGCCCTGCCCGCTTTATCTGCTATGATTTGCGCGCTCCGGGCAAAGAATAAGGCTGCATCTTGCGTCTCCTATCCGTAAACCAAACCCTGCAACCCTCTCATGAAACCATTTGCCACAACTCTCCTCTCCGCCGTCGTACTGCCGGTCTTTGTCTCGTATGCAGAGGAGAAACCCACCCAAAAAACTGAGGAAAAAAAACCAGCCCCCACCGTGAAAGTGATCAAGACTGAAGATGAATGGCGCAAACTTCTCACAGAGGAGCAGTTCCGCGTGACAAGAAAAGCCGGTACCGAGCGCGCTCACGGTGAGGAATATGCCAAGTTCAATGCCCAGGGCGAAGGCACCTACTACTGTGTGTGCTGCGGCGCTGAGCTTTTCACCAGCAACGAAAAGTTCCACTCGGGTTGCGGCTGGCCCTCATTCTACGACCAGTCCAAGGCAAAGAACATCGTCGAGAAAAAGGACACCTCCCACGGAATGATCCGCATCGAAGTCGTCTGCAAGGTCTGCGATGCCCACTTGGGCCACGTCTTTGATGGAGAAGGTTTCAAGACCCCTACCGACCGCCGTTACTGCATCAATGGTGTCGCCATGACCTTCGTGGAAAAAGGCGGCAAACCCCCCGCCCCTAAAGGCAAGCCCGCAGAGGAAGCCAAGTAGCGGCCAACGCTGCGAAGTCGAATGAGCGAGCGGCGTGTACTGGTGATCCGTGGCGGTGCCATCGGTGACTTCGTTCTCACCCTGCCAGCCATCCGGCTTATCCAGGACAGCATCGAAGGCGCTCACATCGCCGTCATGGGGAACCACGGCATCGTGGAACTAGCCCAAGTCTCCGGCCACGCCCACGAGGTAAGGCACCTCGACTCCCCCGCGCTGGCCAAGATGTTTGCACGCAATCCAGCGCTGGACGAAGAGCTGTGCGCCTGGCTTCGCAGCTTCAATCTCGTAGTGAGCTACCTCTTTGATCCAGACGGTTACTTCCGCTCCAACATGGAACGGGCTGGAGTCCGCACCTTCCTGGATGCGCCACACCGTGTGCAGGACGCCGGCCCTCATGCCCAGTTCCAGCTCTCCAAACCCTTGGAGAAGCTCGCCATGTGGCTCGAACCAGACGCCGCGCCCGTCATCCATGTGCCAGAGTTCGCACCAAGAGCCGAGAACCTCACCATAGCC
The DNA here is from genome assembly GCA_964538625.1 of uncultured Verrucomicrobiaceae bacterium. Lineage (GTDB taxonomy): Bacteria > Verrucomicrobiota > Verrucomicrobiia > Verrucomicrobiales > Verrucomicrobiaceae > JAEUHM01. Next base: position 6,927 of record CAZIGH010000067.1, on the reverse strand, counting down.
GTCCACCCTGGCAGCGGTTCGCTCAAGAAAAACTGGCCGGTGGAGCACTGGTGCCGAGTCGGCCAAGCACTCACCAGCGCCTTTCCCGGTGCCCATCTGGTGCTCGTGACAGGAGAGGCGGAGAGAGAACGCGGCGTGGTGGATGCCATCCTCCCATGCTGGAACGGCTTGCCTTATCAACATTGGGATGCGCTCCCCCTGACGGAACTGGCACGGAGATTTCCGGCTTGCACCCACTTTTTGGGGCATGACAGCGGTATCACCCATCTGGCGGCCGCCTGTGGACTGCGCTGTCATGCGCTCTTCGGCCCCACCAATCCAGCCGTTTGGGCACCGCGAAACGTCAACGTATCTGTGTATCAGGCTCCTGGCGGCGATCTTGGAGGCCTCTCATTCGAAGATGGTTTCGAGACCCTACGGCAAGCGCTGGAAACGGGAACCTAGCCCGACGGATTCATGAAACGCTACTGCGACTTGCTGCAAGCCCGCATTAGCGGCGTTGGGCTTGTTTTGAAAGGCATCGAGCATTCACCCATTCACTCGGCCTTTCAAAACTGCGCCCGCCTTGCCACTGCGGGCTTTCACTGCATCTCGCTACGACTTTCATGAATCAGTCTGGCTAGGAGCAGGGCAAGCTTCTCTCGTTCTCATAAATCAAAATTTTTCCAGAAAATGAAAAAAGAAGTTGCAAACTGACTCAAAAATAATAGATTATCCATAATCACAGCACTTTATGGAAAGCAGCAACACCACCACTCGCTCCGGCCTCAGCACGCTCATCATGGGCCTCCTCACCTGCGGAGCCCTGTGCATTATCGCCAGCGTCGCCATTCCAGTGAAAGCCTATACCAGCGAGTACACCGCGAGCCAGGACCGCCAGCGCGCCCGCGAAATCGCTTCCGTGTGCAGCGCCGCTCAGCAGGCTGGATTTGACCCAGTGGACTACTCAGGACTGGAGACCACCATCCGGAATGTGGTGCGTGGCGGGCGCATCAACGACCGCCTGTTCTTTGTGCCTGGCATGACGGAATCCGAGATTCCGCGTGTGGCCCGTCACCTGCGCATCGTGGGCGGCAAACTTCTTTATACACCCGCCGGAAGCGACATCGCTTTGGCCAATAACTCGCAAAAGTGAGACTCGAAATTCAACAGCTTGCGAAAAGATGAAAACGCAGCTTTCCCTCCCAAGAGTTCGCCGGTCATTCGGCTTCAGTCTGTTTGAAGTATTGGTAGTAGTGGCCGCGATTGGTCTGCTGGCCGCCATCGCGCTGCCTTCTCTGACCGCCGCGAAAGTGAGCGAGGAGTCCAGCCACCGACGCAATGCCCAGCAACTAGCCACCGTGGCCGCCACCGCCACCATCGCCGGTGCCAGTGCGGTGGTAGAAGGTGATCTTGTAGCCACCGTAAATCGTCTGGTGGCCGGGGTAGCCCCTACCAGTGGTCCGTTCAAAGGCAGACTCTTTCAAGTGGGCGGCATGGACGCCGAAGCGCGGACCGGTGCCATGAACTACCTCCGGGTCAGCAACGGCCAACTCATCTACACCCCCCATCCGTCCGCCACCCAACACGGCCTACCTCCTCCTTGAAACCCAGCCTCCCTAGTGAGCAACTTCATCGAAAGGGCTGACTCCCTCCGCTGGCGGCTTGACTTCAGGTTCAGCCTTGGGGTTGAGGGTCATGATATAGGCAATGACGTTTTTCGCGTCGCCCGCTGACTCGATGTATTGCGAGGAGAAAAGCATTTTGGCACCATTCGGATCATTTGGCATGACGCCGCGGTGACCCGTCTTGAAGTTCTGGATCTGTGCGAGCAAATACCAATCCTGAAGTCCGATGAGAGGCGGGCTGCCAAACACCACCTCTCCCGTAGCGTTGTAGCGATGGCATTCCATGCAACGCTCCTCATACAGAAGTTTCCCAGCAGCCAAATCCGCACCTTGGCTGGCCTTAGAGGCTGTAGCGGGAAGCAGTGGCAGAGACTCCACGCAGTTGGCCAAAGGCTCCAGTTGATCCTCGGGCAGCGCCTTTGCCGCAGCGGCCATGAGCACCCCCGCCGCACCGTGCGCCTCACCTCCACGGAGGCCCGAGCGGAAGTTCTGAAGCTGCCGCAGCACATACCAAGCGGGCAGCCCCGCTATGGACGGTGCCTGCAGCTCCACCTTCCCCTCGCCAGCCGCCCCGTGACACTGCACACAGACGTTTTGAAAGAGCACCTTCGCCACGGCATCGGAGGCCGCACACGTGAGCGGCAGAGAGTAAACCAGCAAAAGAAAGACACACTTCATCAGCCGGAGTCTATCGCACGCGCTGCGGCAAATCGCACAACAAAACGGCCAGATGCAGCAAATGAAGCCAAACCATGTGTGACCCCGAACAACCTGTGCACATGGAGATTCCACACTGTGGCGATGAGGATTCCCCGGCTACTTTACCTCCGGCGGAGGCAAGCGCCCAGACTGCCAGGCCAGGAACTTCCAGTTCCCCTGCTCCAGTCGCCACACGGCCAAATAGCCCAGCACCGCCTGCATCTCTCCGCGCTCAGAGACCACCTTCACGCTGGCCTTTCCACTCATGAGCGCGATGTCCGGAGCGGGAAAAGTCACCGCACGATTTTCCGGCTCATAGACAAGATAACGGGTCTTCTTCGTCGCTAGTGCCTCAATGAAACTGGCCTTCGTATCCACCACCCCGCTGGAGTGCCCGTAATGAAGGTCGTCAGACAAAAGCTTTTCCAGAGCCGCCTTGTCGCCAGATTTCATCGCCGCTATCCTCGCGTCATCAGCCCTGAGGATGGCAGTAACATCGCCGGCGGTGGCCCACGCTGTCAGGATGGTGGTGGTGAGAAGGAAAAGCAGTGTCTTCATGGTGAACAGACCGCACGGTAGCTCGCTAAGGCCCGATACAAGCGGCTTTTGAGGAACCACAACCGGAGCGTGATTCGACCTCTGCCTACGTTCGCCCTTGCATTTCAACCCCGCTGCGTTGCATTGCTCCATGCGCTCTCTCCTCCTACCCCTGCTCAGCCTCCTTGTCCTGAAGGCTCCATGCCTCTCAGCGGAACCGGATGCCAAGGACACCACCATCGTCATTGGCAAGCGCGTCGGTGCCATCACGCACGGGATAACTTTGCTCGGCCTTCGCACGCTTTACGGTGCGAAGAATGTGAAGCCCGCACAGCTGGACGGTCCAGAAGGCACCACACTGGATGGCATCCGCCTGTTCCCCGGCACCGACCGCGAGCTGGAACTCATCTACAACCAAGAGGGAGATGAAAAAATCATCACCGACGTCGTGGTAGTCGGCAGCGCGTGGAAGTTTGAGTGCGGACTGAAGGTAGGCATGAGCATCGAGGAAGTAGAGAAGATCAATGGCAGACCTTTCAAGGTGGCCGGCTTTGACTGGGACTACGGCGGGTTTGCGAACTTTGAGGGCGGCAAGCTTGCGCGCGGCGTCAGCTTGCGATTTTATCCCACAGCGGAGAAGGTGAGCGAGAAGCTCTCTGGAGACATCCAGATCAAGTCCACTGACAAGCTGTTGCGCGCCGCAAAACCCGTGGTCCAGGAGCGGATCACCGTCATGTTGGAAGAGTAGCTGGGCGCGTTCATGGCAGCGCTCATTTTCAACCAGGTCAGCAAAGCCTTTGGCCACCATGCGGCCGTGGAGCAGGTGCACATCGAGATCGCAAGCGGAGAAATCTTCTCCCTGCTCGGACCTTCCGGCTGCGGAAAAACCACGCTACTGCGAATGGCGGCAGGCTTTCTCAAGCCGGACAGCGGTAGCATCCTGCTGGACGGAGCGGAGATCACCTCCCTGCCACCGGAGAAACGACCAGTGAACACGGTGTTTCAGAACTACGCTTTGTTCCCTCACATGACGGCTTGGGAGAACATCGCCTTTGGTCCTCGCATGGTGGGCGCGAGCTCCCGGGAGATCCGGCAGCGAGTGACCACCATGCTGGACCTCATTCAGCTTCACGAACACGCACAAAAGCTGCCCTCCCAGCTCTCTGGAGGTCAGCGGCAGCGAGTGGCCATAGCCAGGGCGCTCATCAATCGCCCCCGCGTGCTGCTGCTGGATGAACCGCTGGCCGCGCTGGACCTGAAGCTCCGCCACCACATGCTGGCTGAACTGAAACGAATCCACCGGGAAGTTGGCTGCACTTTTGTGTTCGTCACTCACGACCAATCAGAAGCCATAGCCCTCTCTGACCGTGTGGCAGTCATGAACCAGGGGCGCCTCCAACAAATCGGCAGCCCTTCGGCCATTTATTCAGACCCGGCCAATGCGTTTGTGGCCACGTTCATCGGCCAGACCAACCTGCTTGACGCAGTAATCAGCGCCGGCGGCATCCGTTTACTCGGCAGAGACATTGCGGGTGTCAGACTTCCTGGCCACCTTCAGCCGGGCGATCCTGTGCGCGTCTCCATACGCCCGGAGAGCTGGAAGCTGGTGGCTGATGGCGGCGTTCCGGGACGAGTTTTGGAGCATGTTTTCATGGGAGCCCATACGCTGCTGCATGTGATGGTGGAAGAGAGCCGCATCATGATCCAGCTTCCCACTGAGATGACCAGAGAACCGCACAGAACAAAGGGCGAGGCAGTTCACCTCCACTTCAACCCCGCAGAGGCAAAGGTGCTGACTGATGTCCCATAGATCCAGCTCCTCCACGCGTTCCGAATGGCTGCTCACCTTGCCCAGCTTCGCTTGGTTACTGGTGTTCTTTGCCCTGCCCACGGGTCTCATCCTGCTCACTATGCTACGCAACGCCGACCCATCCGGCGGTACGGCAGAGGGCTGGACCTTGGAGCACATCACATCCCTTGCAGATGCAAGTCTGCTCCCACTCGCCTGGCGCACTTTGTGGCTAAGCGGGCTGACCACCGTCCTCTGCCTGCTGCTGGGTTTCCCCGTTGCATGGTTCATCTCCCGTGCATCGGCGCAGTGGAAAAACACGCTCCTGCTGCTCGTCATGGTCCCCTTCTGGACGAGCTTTCTCCTCCGCGTGTTCGCATGGAAAGTGCTGCTTCACCCAGAGGCCATGCTGGCCCAGACGCTACGTGCTGCTGGCATCATTGGCGAAGATGCCAGCCTGCTGTATCACGAAGGGTCTGTGCTGCTCGTCATGCTGCATGTGCATCTACCATTCGCCATCCTGCCCCTCTACGCGGCCATGGAAAAGTTTGACTGGTCACTGCTGGAAGCAGCGCGTGATCTCGGCGCGGCTCGCTGGCACTGCATCACGAAGGTGCTTCTTCCTGGCATTCGCCAGGGCGTCTTCTCAGCGACCATACTGGTTTTTGTCTGCGCACTTGGCTCCTACGTCATCCCTGACATGGTGGGCGGTACCGATACCGAAATGCTCGGGAATCGAATCGTGGAAAGGACACTCTCACAACGTAATCTTCCCGGCGCTTCGGCGTTGTCATTCCTTCTCATGGCCGTGGCACTCCTGCCTCTGGCGCTCAGCGCACTCGCGCTCCGCCGCCCCAAACCTGCACATCCTTAGCTCTTCATGATCCGCTTCATTCGTCGCGTTCTCATCGCCACCATCCTACTCATTGCACTGCTCTCCGGTGCGGTCTGGATGGTCACAAGCCGTCTTCTCACCAAGGAAGCGCTCATCACCCAGCTAGAGTCTGCGCTGAACTGCAAGGTAACCATGGAGCAGTTCGATGCGTCTGTTTTCTCCTTCCCAGCCTCCCTCCGCATTCAGAAACTCAACCTCCTACCCACAGACCCTACCGCCATTAGCAGTGGCATTTCTGTTGATGAGGTCGTGCTAGAACTGCGCCTCCTTGACCTACTTCAGCGCCGCATCACCATCGAAAAACTCCACATCAGCGGAGGTTATGTGCGAGATGAGATCAGCAAGGAAGGCCGCAGTCCCCTGGCAGAAATGTTTGGTAAACCCACTGCCTCATCTGTAGTCAGCGCCAGTGCCGAAACCTCTCCAGCCCCTGTCAACGAACCAGCACCCACGGCTGCCCCGCCACCCGCTCAACCCGCCACACTTCAAATCGAGCCGACGAAGGGCGAGTCCAGCGAGATCAAAGAGAAGCGGACTGTATCCGTAAACATCAGAGAGGCCCTGCTTGACCGCACGCTCATTCACATCGTCGATCGAAAGGCCCGCAACAAGCGCGACATCCATGACCTCCGCCTGCGCATCTTCGACGTGGACATAGACCCCGCCAATCTCCCACAGCACAATACGTGCAGCATCGAAGTCTCAGGACGTACCGAAATCATAGGCAGAAAGAAGGTGGGCGCTGAAAATGTGGACGCCACCTTCGTCAATGTGCCCTTCAGCGGCAAGGGCAGCATACGCCCCTTCGATCCAACCACCGGCAAGCTCGAGCCCTCTGCTGAAATGGAAGTGACCCTGGCAAAGGCAGCTCAACTCGGTGGGCACCTCACCATCGGCGAAGCAGCGGGCAAGGACAAATCTCTCAAAGATCTGGAGAAATACCTCGGCCTGGATCTCAGCCTCATCCCCATAGGCGGCTCCTTGCTGGAAGAACTGGTGGCCAAGTTCAAAGTGGATGGAGCACGTATCGAGTGGCTGAATGACGCCCGCCTCGCCTTCCCTGACTACTCCATCATGATGAAACAAGGAAGCTGGTCAGACTCCAGGGAGGATGACTCCCGTATGGCCATCCAGTTCATGCCGTCGGGAGCGATCTCGGACAAGCTCTTTGCCGGAATCACAGAACGCTACGGAGACGGCGTCACGCAGGCTGTGAAGAAGGCCCTAGCTCTGCCTGGCGGAGGTTCAGGGATCGACTTCATCCTCACCGGCTCACTGGCAAAACCCAGCGTCACGCCCTCACCAGACACCATGCAGCGCGTGATCAACGCCGTGGCAGGAAACGGTGCCGACTTGCTGAAAGGCCTCCTGGGCAAGTAGCCGAGCCCCTAGCCTGACTG
>CAZIGH010000066.1:0-22148 GCA_964538625.1 uncultured Verrucomicrobiaceae bacterium | reverse complement strand
GTGCGTGGATGCACGCCCACCGCCTCGGCGATGCTGCGGTTGTTCCAACCCTTATCAACCAGAAGCATCGCCCGTCGGCGCGCTTCCGCCTGCTGTTGCTTGCTGAGTTTGCGCCCGTCTTCTTTCATGCGCCGTCCCCATAGCACACCATTCAATATGTTCTATCTGTTTACCGGATTAATAAGCGTAAACATGGAGTTCATGGCAGGAATCACTGGGTGAAAGGCTGATGGCCGGAAGGCAGGAGGCTGAAACTGCGCGGGACGCAGAAGGGACAGGAGTGGGGATAAGGGGAAGCGTCGAGTTTTGGAAGAACCATTTTCAACTTTTTTAAGCCGCCGCCGATGCCTTGTAGAATGAGGAATGCGGAATGCAGGATGATGGTTTTCTGTTATCCGTTGTCCGGGTTCTGGGTGCGGAGGCAGGCGCGGGGTCTTTCCGTACCTGCAGGTTGTAGGTTCCACGAGATGGCGGATCGAGTATCGGAAGAACCTGCCCCGTCCCTACAACCAGCCACGCAAACGATACGCAGCGTAGCCGATAGTCTCGTAGAGCCAGATGGAGATGAGTTCGATTTTGCCCGCATCTGGCCGGGTGGGCCACCATGGTGTGCGAGCACCGGAGTTCACCTTGGAGCGGAAGCCGCAGGGCACGGGTGTCACCGTGACGCCCTGCTTTGCAAAGGTGGCTACGGAACGCTTCATGTGGCTGGCGGAGGTGACGAGAAGGACGGACTTCCAGCCCTGCTCATCCACCAGCTTTCGCATGGCGAGAGCCTCTTCGTAGGTGTTGGCACAGACGCCGAGCTGGTGGATGGGGCCGTCGAAGAGCCGCCACTGGCGGATGAGGCGCTCGGACTGAACGCCCTCGCTTGGCCGCTCGGAAGTGGAGGCCCGGACACTGCCTCCGAGCACCAGCGTGGCGGCTTTGCCACGGCGCATGAGCTCGATGGCGGTGATGAGCCTGTCGGAGGCATTGGACATGTCCAGGCCCATCAGTTCAGTCGTCGTGCCACCTGCACCGCCGCCTAGGACAAGCAACACATCCGCATCTGGCAGTTCGTCCCATTTGGGATGCGCCCACTGACGCTCCATACCGGCCAGCAACCGCTCAGGGAGGGAGGTCCAACAGGTGGCCGTGAGCATGAGCCAGAGGCCATACACGAGAAGGCGGCCGAGAGGCTTTTCCTTCCGCCGCCTCCAAAAGATGACCACCAGCCATGTCAGGCCAAGCCACGTAAGGCCAAGCGGGGTGAGCAGATCGACGATGCCTTTCATCTTGGTTGAATCAGGTCGCCGGCTGCCTCAGGCTCACGTTTTGGACAGTCCCTCCTGGCGGAGGAAGTTCTCCACCCAGGTGATGTCGTAGTTGCCCGTCTTGAAGTCGCTGGTGTTGATGATCTGGCTTTGCAGCGGGATCGTGGTCTTGATACCCTCAATCATGAACTCTCCGAGGGAGCGCCTCATGCGCCGGATAGCGATGTCACGCGTGGCACCCGTCACGATGAGCTTGGCAATCATGGAGTCATAGTAAGGCGGCACCTCATAGCCTGCATAGACGTGCGTATCCACACGCACCCCTCGACCACCGGAGGGATACCACAGATTGATGCGGCCCGGGCTGGGGGCGAAGTTGCGGAAGGGATCCTCTGCGTTGATGCGGCACTCGATGGAGTGCCCACGCGGGCGGGCGTTGCGGATGTGCTGGCTGAGCTCCCAGCCTGCGGCGATCTGGATCTGCTCCTTGATCAGGTCACACCCATAAACTTCCTCAGTGATGGGGTGCTCCACCTGGATTCGGGTGTTCATTTCCATGAAGTAAAACTCCGTACCGGAGTTATCGACGAGGAATTCAATGGTGCCGCAGTTTTCATAGCCCACGCCCTTGCACAGGTCCACGGCCGCCTGGCACATGCGTTGGCGTAGCTCCTCACTGAGTTTGGGAGAAGGACACTCTTCAATGATTTTCTGGTTCCGCCGCTGCATGGAGCAGTCGCGTTCGCCGAGAGCCACCACGTTGCCCTTTGCATCCGCCACGATCTGAATTTCGATGTGATGGGGCTTCTCTACCAGCTTCTCCATGTAAACGCCACCGTCACCGAAGCACTTGAGTGCCTCCTGGCTGGCCTGCTGAAAGCTGGAGCGCAGGGTGGCCTCATTGAGCACTGGCCTCATGCCACGCCCGCCACCGCCTGCCGTTGCCTTGATAAGAACCGGGTAGCCCAGCCGGTTCGCCTCGGCAAAGGCCTCCTCTTCGTTCTCAATGATGCCCTTGGAACCTGGGGTAATGGGCACGCCAAACTTCAGCGCCGTCGCTCGCGCGGTATTCTTGTCACCCATCATCGCAATGACCTCCGGAGAAGGTCCGATGAACTTGATTTTGCACTCCCGACAAATTTGCGCGAACTCCTCCTTCTCGCTCAGGAAGCCGTAACCGGGGTGGATGGCATCCACATTGGCTATCTCTGCGGCAGCGATAATACGAGGAATCTTGAGGTAGCTCTCCGTGCTGGGGCCAGGGCCTATGCAGATCGCCTCATCGGCGAGGTGCACATGCATGGAATCGACATCCGCTTCGGAATAAACGGCCACCGTCTTCACATCCAGCTCTTTGCAGGCGCGAATGATGCGGAGGGCTATTTCTCCACGGTTGGCGATGAGGACTTTCTTGAACATTGAGAAGGTGAAAAGAGGAAAAGTGACAAACAAAAAGGTGCGGACATGCCTGCCGCCCCGCTCCCTGCATTTGGCGCCTAGCGCGGCGTTACTTCAGCTGGAACAATGGCTGGCCGTACTGGACGGGCTTACCATCTTCCACCAGGATGCTGGCTATGGTCCCGCGAGTCTCTGCCTTGATCTCGTTCATCACTTTCATGGCCTCGATGATGCAGACCGTAGTATTTTCATCCACGCTGTCGCCCACATTCACGAAGGCCTTTTCTCCAGGAGCTGATGAACGGTAGAAGGTTCCCACCATGGGGGAGTTAATCGACGGTCCTGTCGGCTCCGCTGCGGCAGGAGCAGCTGCTGCTGCCACTGGGACGGGGGCCGCCGCTGCGGGGGCCGCAGCCGGAGCAGCTGCGGGTGCAGGCGCGTATGCCACGGGAGCCGGAGCGCTCGGAAGCTTGGAAAGCAGTTCGCTCAGACCGTCGATGTCGTGACCGCGTTTCAGGGTGATGGCTGTGTCTTCGCGTTCCAGCTGGAACAGAGTCACGTTGTTGGCAGCCATGAGTTCCACGATCTTCTGGATCTCGGAAAGGTCCAGGTTCGCACCTTTGTCGGAGGGATTCGGTTTGTTGGCAGGCATGGAGAATGTTTATCGTGAAGCGGATTGGACAAAATGGCAAGGGCAAAGGACGCCCCCACCCCAGGGCACCCAGGGCGCTTTCAGGTGAGGCAGTATGTGCAGATGGGAAGAGGCCTAGCAAAATCTTGCTGGAGGCTGATGCCAACGGGAAGAGCGGCGAGTTGTGCGACGAGGACACCGCCAAAGTGCTCGACGTGTCCATCGCGACGGTGGAGCGCACCCGCTGTGCGCTCTGCGAGCATGGATGGGAGATGGCGGTGCATGGCTGGCCGCCGCACTGCGAGGTGCCGCGCACCAAGCTCGACGCCTGGGCCGAGACGCATCTGGTGGGTCCTGGGCTAGTGGACCCTGTGAGCAACCCGACCATTGACAGAGCTTTTAAAAAATGACCTCAAGCCCTTGAATCAGAAACGCAAGGCAGCCCACTGCGGAACCGACTGTCAGTTCACCACCCAGGACGCTCGCATCAAGTCCAAGCGCCTTTGCCCGTCAACTTTGGTGACATGAGCCACTAGCCCTCTGGCTGCACCACACACCGAGGCAAGCAGAAGGCACCCAACGCGCCAAACCCACCAGCCACCAAGCCCAACGCCTCTGCCCAGCCACCGCCTTCCCCCCCTCCCCCTGCGCGACCCGAGAGAATGAAAACGCCCTGCTCAGTCAACGGCGGCGAGTTCCGCGCCTTACGCTGGCATTCACCCAGGGCTTGGGGCGGGAGGCGTGGAGAACTTTGTAGAGGTTGTCTTCGACAACGAGATGGTGTGTGTCAAACGCCTCGTCCAGCAGGTGTTCATACGGGAGCTGGCGGTTTGCGACGAGCCAGAACTGTCCACCAGTGCGAAGACCGCCGGCGGCAGCGGCGATGAACTTGCCGCCGAGATGCGGGTCTGCCATGCGGCCTTCATGAAACGGAGGGTTACTGATCACCACGTCATACTTCATCCGATCAATGCCGCTTGTGACGTCATGCCAGCGCAGGCGCGGACGGAGCTTCACGGGCAAGAGGCCGAGATTCCGCCGTGCAGCCTCCAGCGCGTCGCGGTCAGCTTCGTAGCAATCCAGAGATCGGATGTCGTGGCACTTGAGGAGCAGTTGCTCAGATAGGTAGCCCCAGCCTGAACCGAGGTCTGCCACATCTCCTGCCAGATCATCCGGCAGATGTCTTGCGAGCAACTCGGAGCCTTGGTCGATGCGATCCCAGGAAAACAATCCCGGTCTGCTCCAGTAGTGTCCCTCTATCACGCGCTGCAACGCACCGTCTGCGGTCCACTCAGCCAATGTGGGCTCATGCACGGCGCTCGTTTTTGTGGTCCAGAAGACGCGGCAGTGGTGTTTGGAAAGCATTTCCGTTTGTCCGGTGACGCTGGCCAAGGCTTTCTCGAATCGTTTTGCGCCCCAGTCGTTGTGGAGCGCTACAATCAAACGCCCACCGTCCTTCAGCAGGGAGAGACCACGCGCGAAGTCGGCCAGTGTCTGGTGTTTCTGACGCTCGGGCAGAAGCAGTACGATGTCGTGTTGCCCATCCACCGCCTCACGGAGGTGATAGCCTGCTGCCTGCAAGGCGTCTGCCCTGGGCTTGAATGGCTGCTCGCAGACTAAGCGAGGCCGTAGCGCAGAGAGGGCTTCATGCGGCTGGCCGCGCAAGAAGACGATGCTCGCTGCACTCTCGACGAGTTCTGGTTTCATCTGGAACGCATAGACGAGCGTCTCCAGCGCGGCTTGAAAGTCAGGCGTGCGTGCCATCAGTATGCGGTAAAGCTTGGCTAGGGCTTGGCGTCGATGAGGGGAGGCAGTCCGGGGATGCCTTTGAGCAGGTTCATGGAATCCAGCGGATTGCCTGCGGCCTCGGACTTGGCGGGATCAGGACTCTTCAGATACCCTAGCAGAGCGCCGTTTGTGGTGAGGACCAGTGTGCTGTCTGGAGTAATGGTGCGTTTGAGGGTCTCCATGGCCTTGGTGAACTCAAAGAGTTCGACGGCCTCTGGGCTGGAGTTATAGGCTTTCGCATAGATTTCGGTGGCGGTGGCGTCTGCGGCGCCTTCCAGTTCCTGCACTTTCTTGTAACCTTCGGACTCAATTTCCTTGAGGTCGCGGTCGCGCTCACCGAGGCGTTTGGCGGCCTCACCCTGACCTTCGGAGCGGAAGCGTTCTGCGATTTGCATGCGCTCGGAGGTCATGCGGTCGTAGATGGTGCGCAGTACGTCCGGATTGTAGTTGATGCGCTTCATGCGAACGTCGAGCAACTCGATGCCAAACGCGGTGATCTTCGGCTTGGCGCTGTCAAAAATCATCTTCTCTAGGGCGGGGCGTCCGAGCTGGATGGGCGGCAGGTGGCCCACACGGCTGTCGGCCGAGACGAGGCTCTCATCCCTGACCACGGTGCGGTTCTTGGTGCTGCGCACGACTTCGATGAAGTCATGACTGGCTACGACCTTGCGCGTCTCGGAGCCGAGGATGTCATTGAGCCTGGACTGGGCGCTGCGCTCGTCGCGAAGCTTCTGGAAAAAGACCAGAGGGTCGGTGATCTGCCAGCGCGCGAAGGTGTTGACTACGATGTTTACCTTCTCGCGTGTGGGCATGACAGCGGAGGGGCCATCCCATTCCATGACCATTTTGGAAAAGCGGTTCACCTTGTCCACGAAGGGCATTTTGACCTTGAGGCCGGGTTCACGGATGGGCTGGCCTACGACTTGTTGGAAACGGGTGACGATGACCTGCTCGGTTTCATCTACGGTGTAGAGTGAGGCGTTGAGCACGATGGCTGCCACCACCAAGATGAAGATGCCAAAGACGGATGCGAGTGCTTTCATAAGAGGAGGAGATGGGGTTCAGGGCTGGTTGACGCCGAGGTTGCGCAGCATCTGCGGAGGCAGCATCTGCGGGAGTTTATCATCCACGATGACTTTGTTGGGAGTGCTGCCCAAGATCTCTTGCAGCGTCTCCAGATAGATGCGCTTGCGGGTGACATCTGGTGCTTTTTTATACTCAGTGAGCAGAGCGTTGAAGCGGCCGGCGTTGCCCTCCGCTTCGTTGATTCGCTGCTTCGCGTAGCCCTCTGCGGCGCTGATTTTCATCTGCGCCTCACCTTCTGCCTTGGGGATGACACGGTTGTATTCTCCCATGGCTTGGTTGATGGCCTGCTCCTTTTCTTGTTGGGCGCGGTTTACTTCATCAAAGCTGCTCTTCACCTGCTCTGGCGGGCCCACATTGCCCAGCTGAACCTGGCTGATCTCAAAACCCATGTCCAGCCGACCTACGATGTCCGTGAGCCGCTTGAGTGACTCTGCTTCCATCTCGGCACGGCCTATGGTGAGCACTTCATCCACCGTTCGATCACCCACCACCTCGCGCATGACACTCTCACAAATGTCACGCAGCGTGCTGGTGGCGTTGTTGAAGTTGAAGAGGAAATCCTTCGGGTCGCGAATCCTGTATTGTACCACCCACTCCACCTCCACGGCATTGAGATCACCCGTCACCATGGAGCTCTCCAGGGCCTGCTCGTTCCTGCCGCCGTAATACTGATAGGGGTTCGTGGCACCTTCTGTCCCAAAGCCAAACTCCAGCTTCAACTGCCGCTCCGTGGGCACGATCTGTGCGGTGTCGATGCCGAAGGGAAGCTTGAAGCGCAGCCCCGGTAGCGTGGTGTCATGATAAGCGCCAAAGCGCTGCACCACCGCGAGCGAGTCCGTGGGCACCGTGTAGAAGCAGGAGAACGCACCAAGCGCGGCTATGAGAACGGCCACCCAAAGAAGAATTTTTTTAGGGTCCATCTCCAGTTTCATCTGGGGCATGCGGTCTGGCAGTTGCGGAAATTGTTTGGCCATGGTGTGGGTGTGAAGAGGTTTCCGGGCCAGACTACGAACGGAGCGGGAGAAAGGCAACCAAAGTGCGCCGGAATCGGCATGTTCATTCCGTATTGCGCACCGGTGGAGCGCCGCCATCATGCAGCATGAAAACTGGACTTTCGCTCTGGGGAATGGTGCTGCTGCTCGTCACCACGGCAGCCGCCCAGACCGCTTCACCCGGCGATTCCGCTCCGCCTGCTGCGCCACCTACGACGCTGTCCACGCTCCGTGCGCTTACGGACTCTATGGTGGCGCTTCGCGTTCAACTTGCCGAGCAGAACCGCCTGGCCAGAGCGGGTGAAAACGAAACCGTGAAGGAGGCTGCTGCCAAGGAAGCTGCCGCACTTCAACTCAGACTGGACCAGGCGGAGAGAGACTTCGAGGCCATCGCCACTGGCATCAACCCCGGAGCCGTGGAACCTGCTACGGATTTGGCCAAGTTCGACGTGGCGGCCGAGCTGACCGAGATGATTCAGCCGCTCATCCGCGAGGTGAAGGCCGCTACCGAGCAGCCACGCCTCATCGAGCAACTGCGCAGCCAGCTCACCACTCATCAAGCGCGGCTTGAGGAGGTCCGCAGCGCCGTGGCGAACGTGGAGAAGACACTCGCCTCCCTGGCCGGTGCAAAGGAGGGAACGGCCGACGCCACGCTGCGCAAGAATCTGCAGGCCACGCTTGAGAAGTGGAAGTATGCCGAGAGGGAGGCCCGTGCCTCGCTTGAGGTAGTGCGTCACCGGCTTGACGAAGTGCTAGCCAAAAAGAAGTCCATCTGGGAAACGCTCAGTCATGCCACCAGTTCGTTCTTCCTTACCCGAGGACGCAACATCATCGTCTCCTTGCTGGCCCTCACCGGCACATTGGTCGGTCTCAGAGCTGCCCACCGCTGGATGGTGAAACGTTCACCCTGGCATGTGAAAAGTGATGGGAGTCTCCCGTTCGCCGCGCGCGTGATCGACGTGGCTTGGCATGCAGCCAGCGTGTTTCTGGCGCTCGTCATGGCGCTCACCGTCCTGTATTTTGCCGGGGACTGGTTGTTGCTCGGCTTGTGTTTGATCGCGCTCATCGGTCTCGTCCTTGGGGCGCGAACGGCCATTCCCAAATACTACAGCCAAGCTCGGCTGATGCTGAACTTTGGCGAGGTGCGTGAGGGCGAGCGCATCGTGCACCAGGGCCTGCCGTGGGTGGTGAAGTCTCTCAACATGTTCAGCGAGCTGCGCAATCCCGCGCTGCGCAACGGACGATTGCGCGTGCCGCTCACCCAGCTTGCGCTCTCCACCTCCCGCCCCATTGAGAAAGACGAGCCGTGGTTCCCATGCGTGGAAGGAGACTGGGTGCAGCTTCAGGACGGCACCTTCGGGCGCGTGGTGTGCATCACCCATGAGTTCGTGCAAGTGGTGCTTCTTGGCGGCTCGCGCAAGACCTATCCCACGCTCGCCTTCCTGGCTCAGAATCCCCAAAACCACGCCGCAGGCTTTCGCGTCAGCACCATTATCAGGCTGGATCACCGGCACCGGGAGGAAGCTACAAAGAGTATCCCTGTGGCACTCACCAAAGCCATTCACGAAGGTTTGCTGAAGGACTACAAGCCCGAACTCATCAAAAACATCAATACCGAGTTCCGCGCCGCCACCCTCACCGCACTGGAACTGGAAGTGCTGGCAGACTTCAACGGAGAAATGGCCGGCAACTTCACCAACCTCCAGCGCAAGCTGCAAATGCTGGCGCTCAACGCCTGCAATGAACACGGCTGGAAGCTTGCCACCCAAGTGCTGCCGCTGGAGGTGACACGCGTGTAGCCCTGTTGACCGGGAGCCTTGCTCCCCCTACCATCACCCATTCATTTCATGCCGGCGAACCGCTTTTACGACGACTTCGATACCGCCACCCTTACTCCCCGGAAAACCACTGCGGGCGAGTATCGCACGGTGTTCCAGATCCATCGGGATCGCATCATCCATAGCTCAGCCTTCCGCCGGCTCCAGAGTAAGACGCAGGTCTTCCTCTCGGGGGAATATGACTTCTACCGCACACGGCTTACACACAGCATCGAAGTGGCGCAGATCGGACGCAGCTTGTGCGCATGGCTACAAACAAGCAGCCCTGACCTGCTGGATGAGACGTATTTCATAGACCCGGATCTCGTCGAAAGCGCCTGTTTGGCGCACGACATTGGCCACCCGCCGTTCGGTCATGCTGGGGAGCGCACGCTCCACTCCCTCATGAAGCCCTACGGAGGTTTTGAGGGGAACGCACAGACGCTGCGCATCATCACGCAGACCCTTTTCAGTGAAGGTAGGGACGGCATCAACCCCACCCGAGCCTTACTGGATGCGGTGCTCAAGTATAAAACCCTCCATGCCGAGACGCCGGACGCGCCCAACCACTTCATCTATGACGACCAGGAAAAGTGGCTGGACTTCACCTTGGCAGGCAACGCCTTTCCACCCGAACTGGCTCCTGGCCGCGAACGAAACGCCTTCAAATCCATCGAATGCCAAATCATGGACTGGGCGGACGACACCGCCTACTCGCTCAATGACGTAGCGGACGGCATACGTGCAGGCTTCAT
Organism: uncultured Verrucomicrobiaceae bacterium; assembly: GCA_964538625.1. GTDB lineage: Bacteria > Verrucomicrobiota > Verrucomicrobiia > Verrucomicrobiales > Verrucomicrobiaceae > JAEUHM01. The sequence goes on along the minus strand of CAZIGH010000066.1, from coordinate 12,425 downwards.
CACCATCGCCGCGCTCGAACGCTGGGCCGGTGACCAGGCGCTCAATACGGAGGCAGCCGCCCATGTGGAGTATCTCTGCAAATCCATTCGCGAGCGCCGTGTGGAGGCACGTCTAAACCGCATGATTGGCGACTGCATCCGTGCTGCCAGCCTGCGGCCTGTCAGCAACTTTCTCAGTCACCAAACCAAACGCCACAGCTTCGAACTGCTGCTGGACCCCGCAGTGAAAGCTCGCACCAAGCTAAACAAACAGATCTCTCTGGACCTCGTCTTCCTCTCGCCAGCTCTCCAGCAGCTCGATCACAAGGCAGATGTCATCCTGCGCAAACTCTTCGGCGTGCTGGCGGAACGCTACATCACCTCCAGCAGCAGTGGCTTGCATCTGCTGCCGCCCGAGGTGGAACGCTCCATCTCAGAGGCACCTGACGAGCGCACCCGCGCGCGACTCGTGTGCGACTGGATAGCCAACATGACGGATGCCTTTGCCTTCCGCACCTACCGCAGGCTTTTCGATGCGGACTTCGGCTCCATCACGGACTTGGTGTGAGGCATGAATCACGAATGGACACAAGCCGTCCACATGGTGAGCACATCTCACCGGTGTGCAGGGATCCCATCGTAGCTACTACTCCGCCATTTGAAGGAAGAAAGGCAGCGCCTCGAAGTAACGCGTCGTACCGCCGAAACGGCTGAGCTGCTCCACGATGAGGTCTGCATCATGATCCCTTGGCGCAGGCTGCACCTCCTCACGCTCAATACCACCTTGAGAAGTGCGGGCATACACAAAGCCAGAGCCACACTCACGAGTGACCGCTACTGATACGCCCGGACCAGAGAGCTCCAGCGTTTGCAATGAACAACCATTGCTCTCACCCTCAGCGAACTGCACTTCAAGCGGGTGTGCATCGGTGCGCTCGAACGTCATGCCCATGGGCGAGCGCTTTAACGTAGCGCCGAGTTGCTTACCTACCCATGCCGCTACCAGCAGCGCCGCTGCCCTGCTGCCCGGAGCATACACGATGCGGAGCTTCACCATGGCAGGCAGTGCCGCCAGCAGCGTCCGGTTCTGGAAGGCCGCAGCCAGCGTCACCCGCATGACGTGCGAGCGCATCCAGCTCAGGTCTCCCAGCGTGAAATGAGTCTTCCGCCGTTCCCTGGCGGCAAGAATGCGCCGCAGACTCGCCGCCGGATCATGCCACTGGCTACTGTCCACGATCAATCCGTCCAGCACGCTGCAAAAACGCTCATCCAACCGGTCCGTCAGCTCTCCCTGCCACCACAGCACCAGCGGCAGGTCAGACTCCAGATTGGAGAACACCACATTCCGCACGCGATCCGCACCACCACCCTCTAGCAGAAACGAAAGCTGCTCACAGCAAACCGAGCGCTTTCCATCGTAGAGCTGGCAGTGCGCCGTGATCCATGCGCGGGTGGACATCTCCTGGGCCGCCGGATCATTAAGAATCAAAAGCGCACGGCAGGAGTGTTCCCGCGTAATGCTGGCCAGAAGCTGTGTATTCCTCTCCAGAGAGAAAAGATCCTCACTGTAAATGGCGAAGTTCATCAGCGAGGCACGCGTCTTTCCCGCGCCCGACTCATCAGCCCACAGGGTGCGCACCGTCTTCTCCAGTTTCGCCAGCGGCACCTCCTCCCCCAGCATGGTTGTGTCCAGTTTCATGGTTCAGCTAAAGCACGAAAGCCGGCCAGGGCAAAGTCACTTCCTCCCAAACAAGCGCGCGTGCAGATGGTAAATCCGTCGCAGCTCCTCGATCGGCCTCTCATGGTCATCCACACGCAGATCCACATAGCGGTCATTGCCCCCGCCGTAGCCCCAGCCCTCCCGCACCACCAGAAGCGCCGCCGCCTGCTGCCCGCGCCGGTCTCCGCCCGCAGCTTGCGCCGCCGCCAGCGCATCGATTAGCCTCAGTGCCAGCGGCCCACTCGTTGATGCAAACGAAGCCGCCATGGCCTCCACCACCTCAGGTCCGGTGAGGATGTTTCCCTGCACGGCGAAGTTCCTTCCCGTTCTTCCGCCGGCCCAGTCCATGCACTTGGATCCAGTGAAGTTCGCCACCGCACCATCCGCTGACAGTACCGCGACCTGCCGCTCTTCAGCGCCTTCATCTGCCCCCGTCAGCGTCTTGATCACCTCCTCCGGTTTCAGCCCCTCACTCAACAGCCGCAATCCTTCGGGTCCATACTTCGGATTTGCAAACGCCTGCGTGGCCACCGCTCCCACACCCGCCTTCGCATAGGGCACGATGGCTCCCACACCCACCACACGGGACTGCACCGCCACACCCAGCTCACTCGTTTCAGGATCGCACGCCACGATGGAAAATGTCCCACACCGCGGCACATCTGCCACACCCCTCAGACTAGCCGCAAGCCCAGAAGCCAGCAGCACGCAGCTTTTCCGTCGCGTCAACAAGTTCATTCGTTGCAAGATGCGTCGAGTTCAGCCCTTTTTCCACCGCCCCATTGTATGAAAAAAGTCCTCACCGCTCTCCTCATTCTCTCCGCAGCCGGAGTACGCGCGGAACATGATGTCGTCATTTACGGCGGCACCTGCGCTGCCGTCATCGCGGCCGTCCAAGTCAAGAAGATGGGCAAGTCCGTCATCATCGTCAGCCCTGACAAACATCTCGGCGGCCTCAGCAGTGGTGGCCTCGGCTGGACCGACACCGGAAACAAAGCCGTCATCGGCGGACTCTCACGAGACTTCTACCACCGCATCTACCTCCACTATCAGGAACCTTCATCTTGGAAACAGCAAAAGCAGTCCGAATACGGCAACAAAGGCCAGGGCACGCCAGCCATGGACGGTGAAAACCGCACCATGTGGATCTTCGAACCAAGCGCTGCGGAAAAAGTCTTCGAAAGCTATGTGAAGGACTACGGCCTCGAAGTCGTGCGCGACGAATGGCTTGACCGCACCAACGGCGTCAAAAAGGACGGAGACAAGATCCTCTCCATCACCACGCTGAGTGGCAGGACATACAAAGGCAAAATGTTCCTGGACACCACTTATGAGGGTGACCTCATGGCCGCCGCAGGCTGCGACTACCATGTCGGGCGTGAGGCGAACAGCGTCTATGGAGAAGAGCACAACGGAGTGCAAGTAGGCGTCCTCCACCACCGCCACCACTTCGGCGTGCTCAAAGAAAAAGTCAGCCCCTACAAGATACCTGGTGACCCCTCCAGCGGCGTGCTCGCCCGCATCAGCACCGAACCGGTGGGCGAGTACGGCAGCGGAGACAAGCGCGTCCAGGCCTACTGCTTCCGCATGTGCCTGACCAACGATCCCTCCAACCGCATCCCCTTTCCCAAACCTGAAGGCTACGACGCCTCACAATATGAACTGCTACTGCGCGTGCTCAACGCCGGGTGGGGTGAGTTCTTTGACAAGTTCGACCCCATTCCCAATCACAAGACAGACACCAACAACCACGGCCCCTTCAGCTTCGACAACATAGGCTACAACTACGATTACCCAGAAGCCAGCTATGAGCGGCGGAAGGAAATCATAGCCGAACACCGCACCTACCAACAGGGACTGCTCTGGTTCGTCGCCAACGACCCCCGCGTGCCGAAGAAGGTGCAAGAGGAACTCAAACAATGGGGTCTGCCGAAAGATGAGTTCACTGACAATGGCAACTGGTCTCACCAGCTCTACATCCGCGAAGCGCGCCGCCTCATCGGCCACTACGTCATGACCGAGAATGAGCTGCGCAAAAAGAAACCCACTCCTGAGAGCGTCGGCATGGGGAGTTACACCATCGACAGCCACAACACCCAGCGTTACATCACTCCAGAAGGTTACGTGCAAAACGAAGGCGACATTGGCGTCAGCACCAACGGTCCATACGAAATCGCCTACGGCTCGCTCGTGCCAAAAGAAGGCCAGGGCAGGAACCTGCTCGTGCCTGTTGCCATGTCCGCCAGCCACATCGCTTACGGCTCCATCCGCATGGAACCCGTGTTCATGATCCTGGCCCAGAGCGCCGCCACTGCGGCCGTCTTTGCTATGGAAGACAACCTGCCCGTGCAAAAGGTGCCATACGACAAGCTCAAAGCCCGCCTTCTGCAAGACGGCCAGATTCTCCACTATACTGGACCCAAGTCAGCGAACGGCATCGAAGTGAAGAAGCTCAAAGGCATCGTCATGGACGACCTCGAAGCCAAGGTCACTGGACACTGGCAGGAAAGCAGCGCCGCCAAGTCTTTCATTCACGACGGATACCGTCACGACGGGAATACCAGAGACGGCCAGAGCGCCCTGCGTTTTGAACCCAAGCTCACCAAACCAGGCAAATACCTCCTCCAGCTTGCCTGCCCACCCAACAGTAACCGCGCCAGCAACGCCCAAGTCGAAGTACAGCACCTCGGAGGCACCTCCCAACTCACCGTCGATCTCAAGTCAGGAAAAGAGGCAGAAGGCATTCACTGGATCGACCTCGGCCAGTATGAATGCGGCAACGACACCGCCATCACCATCAGCAACGCCGGAGCCAACGGTTACATCGTCGTGGACGGAGTCCGCTGGCTTGCAGAGTAGCTATCGCCCACCCTCCAGCTTGGGCGCTTGGTCCCACCCGTCTGCGGATGGAGTTCCAAGACTTCGTCGGCGAGGGGCGTTCCACGAAAATCTCTCTGAGATTGGAACGGACGGGGTATGAGTTTGCGTTTAGCATGGTGGGTCTTAGAATCCGTTCCGTCCAGCGTTCAGCCCACTTCATTCCCATGAGCGATCTCCCTCCCCCTTCCTCGCCAGTGCCACCGGAAACGCCACCGCCGACTCCTCCTACTCCGCCCGAGCCGCCACCGACCCCGCCGGAAGTTCCGGCGCAGGAGCCTGAAGTGCTGGGTTCCAACGGCGATCCGCTGCCCTCCGCTCCGTATGACAAAGAGCTGGGTATAGCCATGCATCTGCTGCCATTTGTGGGCTTCCTTTTCCACGCCATCCCGGTAGTCAACATCGTGGCACCGCTGGTGCTGTGGTTACTCAAGCGTTCGGAAAGCAAATACCTCGATGCTCATGGCAAGGAGGTGCTGAACTTCCAGATCACCGTCACCATCGCCGCCTTCGTCTGCATGCTTCTCGTGTTTGTGTGCATTGGCGCGCTACTTCTGCCGGTGGTGGGCATCGCCATGGTCATCTTCGCCATTATTGGTGCGGTGAAGGCCAGTGAGAAGAAGATCTATCGCTACCCGGTGAGCATCCGGTTCATCAAATAGGCTTGTCCTTCCCATGGCACGGCTTGAAGACAGATCATCCAGCCTCCTCGCCGTCGGATGGCGGGAGGTGGGTGGCATGATGTCGCTGCTCACTGACTTTGGATTCAAGCGCTTCATCACTCCACGGCTGGTGCGCACCATCTATCTGCTTAGCCTCGCAGCGGCGGGCATAGGTGCCTACGCATGGGTGCGGGAGGGTTTTGCCGAGGGCTTCACTCGTGGGCTGTTCACGCTGGTCACGGGGCCGTTGGCGTTTTTTCTTTACGCGCTGGTGGCTCGTGTGGGCCTGGAGTTCGTGTTGGCGGTCATCCGCATAGCGGAGAACACGGACAAACTGGTGCAGCGTCAGACGCTAGTGGTGAGCGAGCGCCCGCCTGCTACTTGAGCGCCTTGAGCATGGCGCGGTCCACGCCTTTCGCCAGCTCCACGATGTCTGCCTCCTTGGCGTTCTTGCTACGCACGGCCACAAGGTACTTGCCCTCCACCACCATCTGCAGCAAGCCTTCTTTTTTGATGAACATGGCCGAGCTTTCGCCCACCGGCACGGTAGTGGCACCCAGGAGGGCACCCAGAGCTGGATTGCTGAGGAAGTTGGTCACCTGAGTGAGAGTGGGCGAACCCGCTACGATGGATAGGTTCGCAGTGAGGGACTTGGGGTCCTCCTTATCGCCTTTGCGGTAGTTGCGCTCCACGGCTTGGCCGCCACCGAGACTGTCCAGTGACTTGGTGCTGATCTTGCCGCCGTTCCAGGCACCGATTTTGTTGGGCATGGCGGCGCTGAGAGAGAGGCCGGCTTTTTGTTGAATGAGTTCCGTGGCCTGCTTGAGCTGGTCGATCGTCTCCGTGGTCTTGCCTGCCTTGTAGGAGGTGAGCGCGGCCTGGATGGCGGCCTCCACCTCGTCGGCCGCCACTGAGAGAGGCATCAGGCACACGAGCAGGAGCGCGGGGAGGAACATCTTCATGATGACGGGAAAGGTGTGACAAAGGCAACGCAGGTCAACGCAAAGTCCTTGTGCAAAAATCCACGGAGCGGCACGTTGAGAGAAGATGTTCCGCACCCTGCTTCTCACCGGATTTGCCTCTCTCAGCAGCCTGTCACTGGCAGCTGACTTCTTCATCTACTACGGCACCTACACGAACCGACAGTCAGACAGCAAGGGCATCTATGTCTCCCGTTTCAACACGGAGTCCGGTGAGTGGGCGGCTCCGCAACTCGCCGGAGAGACGGGCAGCCCGAGTTTCCTCGCTGTTCATCCCTCCCAGAAGTATCTCTACTCAGTAGGAGAAATGAGCCAACCGGGGCAGACAGGAGGAGCAGTGACCGCCTGGTCCATCGACCGTTCGACGGGAATGCTGACGAAGATCAATCAGGTCAGCTCGGTGGGTGGCGGTCCATGCCACATCAATCTCAATCCCAAAGGTGACCTGGCCATGGTGGCGAACTACGGTGGAGGAAGTGCAGTCTCGTATGAGGTGAAGGCAGACGGCTCGCTGAGCGAGGCAGTGAGCTTTCACCAGCATGAAGGCTCAAGCGTGAACGAGCGCCGACAGAAGGCACCGCACGCACACAGTGCAAACTTCAGCCCAGACGGTCGCTTCGCCTTCATCGCGGATCTCGGTGTGGACAAGGTATTCATCTACAAGGTGGGTGCCGCAGGTGCCACGACGGCGCATGGCTCAGTGGCGGTCCCGCCGGGCTCAGGCCCGAGGCACTTTGCCTTTCATCCCAGCGGCCAGTTTGCCTTCACCAATGGCGAGCTTTTGCTGAACGTGACGAGCTTCAAGTATGATGCCCAGCAGGGTGCGCTGACCGCACTCGAAACGGTGAGCTGCTTGCCGGAAGGGGTGCCGTTCAGTGACAAGTATTCCACCGCAGAAGTAGTGGCGCATCCGAGCGGGAAGTTTGTCTATTGCTCCGTGCGCCAGCATGACAGCATAGCCCGCTTCAGGTTTGATGAGACGGCAGGCACCCTGCACTACCAAGGCAACACCGCTTCCGGGGGTAACATCCCGCGCAACTTCAGCCTTGATCCCTCCGGGAAATGGCTCTTTGCGGCGCATCAGAATTCCCACAACGTGGTGCTCTTCAAAGTGGACCAGGAGACCGGTGACCTCAAGGCTACAGGCAAAGAGCAGCCGGTCAGCGCTTGCGTCTGCGTGCGGTTCGTGGCAGTGCCATGAACTGCGCGGAGCGGCCCCGTCTCTGCTCCCGCATTCCACCACATGTCTTCACTCCCGCACTCTTCGCCCGACCCGCAAAACGACGCGCATGAGCAGCGCTGGAGACTGCTCTTTGAACAGAGCCCACTGAGCATTCAGATTTTTGATCCCACAGGGCGCACCATCAAGTTCAACAACGCCTGGCGGCAGCTTTTCAACCTGACGGACGAACAGGGGCTGGCTTTTAACGTGCTGGAGGCTCCAGACCTCATCGCCTCCGGCGCGGTGAATCTAATCCGGCGGGCGTTTGAAGGTGAACCTGTGAAGGTCCCGCCCGTGCCATTCACCGTACGTTCGGACCCCCCGCAGGTGCGCTGGATCGGGGGCGTCTTGTATCCGGTCAAGGACCTGCAGGGCAAGCTCATGGAAGTGGTAGTCATTCACCATGACATCACCGAGATGAAACGTGCCGAAGAAGCGATGCAGGAGATCAACCAAACGCTCGAGGCGCGGGTGAAGGAGCGCACAGGCGAGTTGGAAAGCGCACGGCAGGACCTGGCAAAGGCCTTGGAGGCAGAGCAGGAGCTCGGCGCACTGAAGAACCGCTTTGTCAGCATGGTGAGTCATGAGTTTCGCACGCCCCTGGGTGTCATCATGTCGGCTGTGGAGCTGCTTCGGCACTACGAAGGCAGACTGGACCCCGTGCAGAAGGAGGAACTGTTCAACGACATCACTGACGCCACCAGGTCCATGACAGGACTGATGGAGCAGGTGCTCCTGCTGGGACGAGTGGAGGCTGGCAAGCTCAACATTCGCACCCAGAAAATCGACTTGTGCGTGGTCTTGAGAAAGCTCGTGAATGAAGCGAGTTCCACTTTGAACGGTAAGTGTGAAGTGCAGCTCTCCCTAGGTGCAGAACTCGATGAGGCCCGAAGTGATGAAGCGCTTTTGCGCCATATCTTTGGCAACCTGGTAAGCAATGCCATCAAGTATTCCCCAGCAGGCAGCAGAGTGGACTTCAGCGTCCACCGGGAGAACGAGGAAGGAGTATTCTGCATCAGGGACCGCGGCATCGGCATACCTGAGGCAGACCGAGAGAGATTGTTCGAGGCGTTTCATCGTTGCGAGAACGTGGGCGAAGTTCAGGGCACCGGACTGGGCCTCGTGATCGTGAAGCGATGTGTGGAAATGCACTCAGGTGCGCTGTCATTTGAGTCCGAAGTAGGAAGAGGCACCACCTTCACAGTGCGGCTCCCGCTTTTCCAAACCTGACGCCCGCTGCCATCCCATGCGCACGTTTTTGATTCCCCTGTTGCTTCTGCTCGTGCTCACCGGACACGCCTCCGACTCGAAACCAAACGTCATCCTCATCGTCACCGACAACCATGGCGACTGGACCCTCGGCTGCTACGGGAACAAAGACATCCGCACACCGAACATTGACCGCCTAGCGCGTGAAGGCGTGCGCTTCGCCAACGCATTCGCTGTGAATCCAGTGTGCTCGCCAAATCGTGCAACGCTGCTCACCGGTCTCATGCCCGGGCAGCACGGCGTTCACAACTACTTGGGCAAAGGCGCGCCACAAATGGGCGACGGTGCTTACAGCACCATAGGCGAGTTCACTTCCCTGGGAGAAGTCTTCAGCAGCCACGGCTATGCCACCGGCATGGTAGGCAAGTGGCATCTGGGGCTGAACGATCAGGCCCAGGAGGGTTTCACCCACAAGTGGATCACCATGCCAGCGGGCAATACGACCACCTTCTTCGACGCAGAAATCATTGAAAACGGCAGGGTGCGAAGCGAACCAGAACACCTCACACGCTTCTGGCAGAGACATGCGCTGGAGTTCATAGACGAGCACCACACCCGCCCCTTTTTTCTCTATCTGCCTTTCAACGGGCCCTACGGGCTGGGTCCGGCCCAGTTGAGAGACCACGAGCGCAGTCCTCACTGGCAGGACTATGCTGAAGCCACGCTGCCCTCCTTTCCCCGCCGGCAGATGCACCCCTGGCAGTTCAACAACAGAGACTACCTCAACAACCTCACCTGCATCCGCCGCTACGCCGCAGAACTCACTGCCATCGACGACGCTGTGGGTGCCGTGCTGGAGAGCCTGCAAAAACACAAAGTCGCCGGGAGGACACTGATCGTCTTCACGGGAGACAACGGCTGGTCCGGGGGACAGAACGGCATCTGGGGCATGGGAGACCACACCCGGCCAAAGTGCGCATTCGATGCCACCATGCGCGTGCCCCTCATCTGGTGGCAGCCGGGAGTCATCCCATCCCGCGTAGAGCGCGAGCAAGTAAGTCACGTGGACTTCTTTCCCAGCCTGCTGGCTCACCTCAGCCTGAAAACGCAACTTCCTGCCAGGCAAAAACTGGCGGGTCATGACTACTCGGCGGCGCTAAGTGCCGAAAAAAGGAGAGCCGAGCGGCGACCCGTGTTTTACGAGTATGAAGAGCTACGCTGCGTACGCACCACCACGGCAAAACTCATCCTCAGACACGGTAGCACCGTCAATGAACTCTACGATCTCATCGTCGATCCCGGCGAGGAAAGGAATCTCTATGGGCAAGCAGCAGCTGCCGCGTTGCAAGCAGAGTTGACCACTCTGCTCACGGATTACTTCGAAACGACAACGAACCCAGAGTTCGACTTGTGGAAGAGCGGCAGGTCAAAGGCACAGCTGCTGAAGTAAGATGACAGGCGACACGCCTGCACGCCCTCACTCCGCACCGGCGAGCGGTTTGAGCACCACTTTCTGCACATCGAGCACGGCATCTTTCATCTTGTTCACCGGGTCGATGAGGAGACGGTAGGTACCCGCCTTTTTGAACTCAAACTCACCTGCCACCACGTCCTGCCACTTCTGAAAGCCACCCGTGTCCTGCACGGTGAAGCGTCCCACCTGTTCACCCACTTTCACCTCCACCTCGCTGCCGTGATTGCCACCGCCACAGCCGTGGCTCACCGTCACCGCGTAGCGACCAGGTTTGGTAACCTCAAACTCCCACTCGGCCATGTCATCCTCACTCTTCCAGAAGCCGAGGCAGTTCTTTTCGGGCTTCGGTTCATAACGCATGATTTCTGACCAAGTAGTGGCATCCTTTGCCAGCAGCGTCACCACTCCTTCCTCGTCTTGCGCCAAGTGAGGCTCTCCTTCGTTCGTCGGCACCAGTTCCAGACCGTCAAGGGCAAATCCATTGGCTTGGCCCGATTGCGGGGTGTAGATGGCTATCTCCTGCGGACCGGCCTCCGGAATGAAGACTTCCCCCATGAGCGTGGACCGCGGCCCAGGGCTGGGCGTGAGGCGCTTTTTGATTCGGGTCTCACCATGTTTGAACTGCACCGTCATGTTGGCATTTTTCAACGAATACCGGAGATGCACTTCATAATGGCCCCAGCGCTTGGCTTCAAACTTCCAATCATACTGCTCCCAGTGGTCCATGGCATTGAACACGCCTTGAGCTGGCGTGAACTTGATCACGCCACGGCTAGGCCGGTCCGGACGCGGTAGGGGTTCCCCGCTTCCGAAATCATTCAAATCAGCGGTGGATATGACCCCGGGAGTCTCCTGTGACCAGCTGGTCAACGAGACAGCGGCAAGAGCGACGATAGCAATAAATCTTGGAATCATGAGCGAGGCGGAAATGAAAGAATGGAAGGATCGAGCAGATTACAAACGAACTTAACCAAGTTTTCTTGGTCATGTCCCGAGGTTTCTGATCCGGACACAGAACGGGCCGGAGTTGCCTCCGGCCCGCTTGTTGTCGTGTTGTGTCGGGGATGATGCCTTTCCCGCCTCCCGAGCGGGAAAACTGATTTTTGAGATCAGCGCCTTAGTTGACAAGTTGAGTTATCAAGTGTTCAAACTTTTTCGTCAGGAGCGAAAAAGTTTTTTCGCTTGGGACAAAATGCCGGACGCATAAGGACAAGGATGACTGAGAAAGTCAGGTGGTCCCCGCAAATCGGGCAAGGGGATCGTTAGGGATTGAGGGAAGCTGGAGGGGGTGCAAATCCCAAAACCAAGACAACCTCAGAGATGATAAGGAAACGCAGAACGTATGACGCACAGTTCAAAGCACGCGTGGCCCTTGAGGCGATCCACGGCATCAAGACCCTGCAGCAGATCGCCAGCGATTACGGAGTGCACCCTGTGCAAGTCAGCCGGTGGAAGCGCAGTTTGATCGAGCAGAGTGCACAGGCATTTGACCCAAAAGCAGCAATAGCACGCAGCGCTGATGCCTTTCGTATGTGTCACCGGAGCAGCCTCAGGCTAATGCTTGACTTGGGGTGGTGGAGCGGGGTGCGGGTGGTTAGGCCAGGGTGGGTTTTCTCTTCGCCCAGCCATCCGGCATGACTTCTTCAATCTGGCTGGTGGTCATCGTGGGTAGCCGGGTGAGAACTTCACGCAAATCCTCACAGGGGTCTATGCTGCATCCGCTACAGGCTTCGACCATGGGGTAGAGAATAGCACTTCGCCTCCCAGCGAAGTCTCACGACTTCCTCTACAGCCGCACCGTAGAAGCAAACGTCAGTTTGCCAGCCATGCGCACCGACACCCATCACGCCTCCACTTCCCAGGGAAGTCTCACGACTTCCTCTACAGCCCCATCGTAGAAGCAAACGTCAGTTTGCCAGCCAAGCGCTCCGACACCCATCACACCTCCACCTCCCAGCCAAGTCTCACGACTTCCTCTACAGCCCCACCGTAGAAGCAAACGTCAGTTTGCCAGCCAAGCGCTCCGACACCCATCACGCCGCCACTTCCCAGCGAAGTCTCACGACTTCCTCTACAGCCGCACCGTAGAAGCAAACGTCAGTTTGCCAGCCATGCGCACCGACACCCATCACGCCTCCACTTCCCAGGGAAGTCTCACGACTTCCTCTACAGCCCCACCGTAGAAGCAAACGTCAGTTTGCCAGCCATGCGCACCGACACCCATCACGCCTCCACTTCCCAGGGAAGTCTCACGACTTCCTCTACAGCCCCATCGTAGAAGCAAACGTCAGTTTGCCAGCCA
>CAZIGH010000065.1:0-22398 GCA_964538625.1 uncultured Verrucomicrobiaceae bacterium | reverse complement strand
ACTTCTTCTACGCAGTCCCCAGAACCGTAGAAGCAAACGTCAGTTTGCCCCCCCAAGCCCACGTCCACCGCTCATCCTCAGCGCACTCGATCCCGCCCAGTGAAGTCTCACGACTTCTTCTACGCAGTCCCCAGAACCGTAGAAGCAAACGTCAGTTTGCCCCCCCAAGCCCACGTCCACCGCTCATCCTCAGCGCACTCGATCCCGCCCAGTGAAGTCTCACGACTTCTTCTACGCAGTCCCCAGAACCGTAGAAGCAAACGTCAGTTTGCCCCCCCAGGCCCAAGTCCACCACTCATCCCCAGCGCACTCGATCCCGCCCAGTGAAGTCTCACGACTTCTTCGACGCAGTCCCCAGAACCGTAGAAGCAAACGTCAGTTTGCCCCCCCAAGCCTGCGATTCGTTTACGCTCCGAGAGCAGGACTTGCTTGCTCTACTGCAAAAGGCATGAGTTCGCTTGGCTCCTACCGCTTAGGCTTTTGGCAGCATTCCAAGATACTGCTCGTTCATCTGGGCCACTTTTTGACGCAACGGCTCCAACTGAGGTGTCAGCTTAGCGAGTTCGGCCTTTGCCTCGGCCACGTTCTTCTCCCGCTCGGGAATCTCCTTGGTGGCGGCAGCGATGGTACCTTCGGCATCAGACTTTTTCTTCTTGTTGGCCTGTGCAGCGGCTTGTGCTGTCCCCACCTCGCCGCGCTTGGCTTCCACCACTTTCTGCTGGTTGGCAGCGGCGGTGGTGGCATCTGACAGAGCCTTTTCCAGCTGTGCCACCAGTCCCTTTATCTGGGCAATTTCTCCATTCACCGGTGCTGCTTTGGCGGCGTAATCCTGTTCTGCGGCGGGCTGAATGGCCTGCTTCTCAGCCAGCGCCTTCTTGGTGGCTTCCACCTTGGCATTGGCGGCATTCACCGCAGTAATGAGCGGAGCGGCTATCTTTTCGGCATCCTGAAGGCGCGTAGTCATGCTCGCCACGGCGGGTTCTTTCACTTTGAGCTGATTGACTGCGGCAGCGAGCGCGGTCTTGGCCTTGGCATCTGCCTGTGCGGCTTGGGTTCGGGCATTGGCGGCCTGCGTTTCAGCAGAGGCCATACCTGGCAGCGCTTGGGTGCGTTGAGCGATGTCTGCGGTGAGGTCCGTGACGGATTTCTCCAATGCAGCCACGGTGGCTTTCAGTTCCACCACCTTCTTGGCAAGCTCTTCCGCTTCAGGCTGTCCCATCAGCTTGGCGGCGGCTGCGGCTTTCTCTGCGCCTGCCAGGGTTTCCTTGGTCGCAGGCAGATCTTTTTGCGCCTTGTCTAGCACCTGCTTCTTCTCGGCGAGAGCTTTTTTGGAGGCTTCATGATCGGCCTTGGCTTTGGAGAGCGCGGCTTCTTTTGCCGTGAGCTCTTTGGCAGCAGCTTCTGCGGCTGAGGTGGCTTCTGCATGGGTCTTCTTAGCGGCAGCCAGTTCGGCTTCCGCTTTCTCCTTCGCGGCCTTGCTATCCGCTACCTGCTTGGCGGGACCTGCCAGCTTCGCTGCGGCGTCAGCCGCCGCTTTCTGATCTGCGGCGAGCTGCTTCTGAATCTCCTCCATGGCTTTCTTTGCGGCGGCGATGGCGTCGTCACGGGATTTCGCAAGTGCCGCCAGGGCAGCCTCTTTCCCAGCCAAGGCATTCTTTTGCTCGGTCAGCTTACCCGCAGCAGCGTCCTGAACAGACTTGGCTTCGATGTAAGCCTTCTCCACAGGCTCGAGTTCTTTCAGCTGCTGCGCAAAGGCGGCATCCAGCCCCGCCTGCGCGGCATCGGCTTCTGCAATGGCCTTCTTGCTGGCTTCGATACGCTGGGCTGCTGCGGCTTTGGCTTCCTCATTTTCCTTCAGGCCAGCGGTGTAGGCTTCAACGTCGGACTCAAGAGCGGCGAGAGCTTCTTTCTCTTTGAGGAGGCCCACATTGAACTGGGCGGCTTTCAGCGACGGCACGAGTTTCTGGGTGAAGGCCAGCTCCTGCTGCACGGACTTCGCGTCACCCTGCGCCTTGGCCAGTGCAGCGTTGGCAGCGGCGAGCGCGTCCTCGAGCGCCTTGATGGCTGCGGGACGATTCTTCACGGCCTCGGTAAGTTTAGCGAGTTCGGCTTTTTTTGAGTCGATGCCACCCGGCGCGGCCTTGATCCTGGCGTCAAGGTCAGCAAGGAGTTTGTCCAAGTCCGCCACAGGTGCAGGCTCGGCCCCGAGGGCTTGCTTGGCCTGTTGCACTTGCGCTGCTACTGGATCTGACTTTTGCTTGACGGCTGCGGCTGTCTGCTGGGCGGCAGTGGCAGCGGCAAGTTTGCCCTCGGCCTCCTTCACCTTGGCAGCCAAAGCAGCGTCATCGGACTTCGCTGCGAGCTCTTTCTGCGCGGTTTCCAGCGCGGTCTTGGCCTCTGCGAGGGCTTTGTCCGCCGCTGCGAGCGCTGCCAGCTCTCCAGCGAACGCCGCAAGCTGCTTCTCCAGCTCAGCCAGTTTGGCCTTTCGTTCGCCGTGGGACTTGATGGCGGCGAGACGCGTTTCCTTGTCTCTCAGGGCCTGCGCATGGGCGGCTTTGTCTTTGGCAAGTTGGTCTTCGGCACCCTTGATCTCGCCGGGGAGCGTCTTGGTGCGCTGCTCGGCCGCATCCAGGTCAGACTTGCCTTTGGCCAGGGCGTCCGTTTTGGCTTTCACGGCGAGTTCGGCGGTTTTCACTGCGTCCTGTGCAGGGGTGACTTTGCCATTCAGCTCCGCAAGACGCTGCTCCGCCTGTGCCAGACGCTGGGCGATGAGCGGGGGGTTGCTGCTCAGTGTGCCGAGCACGGGCATGCCTGCCTCAAGGCTGAGAATGCGCACCTCTCCTCGCCAGTTGGCGGCCACGGCGGCCTTGGAATCGTGCAGGGCCACCACTTTGGTCACGACATCTCCCCAGGACGGCATTTCACTGAGTTTGTTGCCGTTGATGTCCCAGGTGGCCACTTTGCCATCCATGCCGCAGGTCACCACTTTGCCATCCGGCGTGAAGCTTACCGACTCCACTCCTCCGGCGTGCGCGGTCCAGGTTTTCAGCTGCTTGCCCTCATTCATCTCCCAGAGGATGACCGACCCATCGCGAGAAACGGAGGCGAGGACGTTTGAGTCTGCGCGCCATGCCACATCCGTACAGGCTCCACCACGATGCTGGCCAAGCAGGAAGAACTCTCCGCCGTTGTCGGCCTCCCATACAAAGATGTTGCCGTTGCGGTCTCCGCTGGCGAGCAGGATGCCATCTGGACTGAAGTCCGTAGTAAGCACCCACTCTGTGTGTTTTCCGATCACATACAACTCCTCGCCGGTGGCGAGGTCATAACACTTCACCTTTTTCGAGGCGGTGCCTATGACCACTTTCGTGTGGTCGGGTGAAATGTCGGCAGACATGACCGCCTCCGATTCTTTGCCCACTTCCGCAACCCGCTTGCCAGACTTCACGTCCCAAACCACGGCGTGACCATTCTTCCCGGCCTTGCCTCCGCCCATGACGAGCAGTGCGCCGCTGGCACTGAACCTGAGCGAGCGTGCATCCCCTTCCTTGTAGGGCAGCACGCCGGCGAGCTGCTTGGTGTCGGTGTCGTAAAGCAGGATCTGGTGGGGTGAGGCAAATGCCACGAGTGAGGTCCAGGGACTGGCTGCCATGGCTACAACTGCCGTGGTGCGAGGCGTCACGATGACCGGCTCCAGCAGCACGTGCTCGGGCTTGGCGATGGGGCCCTCCGGCTTACCGGCACCAGCTGCCACATTGAGTTCCATCTTGGGCTTGTTGGACTTCTTGGCCACGCTAGTCCCAGTCTCAAGCACGCCACCGGCGATCCACTTGCTCAGCACCTCTATCTCCGCCGGACTCATAGGCGGACCTTCAGGTGGCATGAAGGGCTCTTCTTTTTTCAGCACGGTGGCGATTAGGCGACTGCCGTCCGGATTACCGGGATCTACGATGGCACCTCCACTGCCGCCGGCCATCACGCCCGCATACGTGGTGAGGTCAAGGTCACCGCGCTTTTTGTCAGGGTTGTGGCACGAGAAGCACTTGTTCTCCATCGCCGTCCTAGCGTGGTCGGCATAGGTGACTTTGTCTTGCGCGTCGGCAGCCGCGCCGACGGCCATGATGCCAAGGAAAAGAGGGAGTTTGTCGGTCATGTGGGGGTTATGGATACGAACCTACGCCGCCGCAGGCGTGATCTTTCGGGGGGCTAGACCACCGCCGCCTCCACTTCTACCCGCCGAACGCTCTCCAGACCTGTGGCAGGTGGCTCTTCACCAGGTTTAGCGAAGGCGCAGGCAGCTGATCCGCCCGCATGGGCACCACCAACGTATCCTGCCGCGTGGGATTGCCCGGCAGCCGGGAATACTGGTAGTCCCTATCCAACCGGGTGCCGTCCGGACTCAACTTCGTCTCTGGATCCGCCGCATTGGGCACACTGATGAAAAACCAGTGATTCCCGGCGGCAGCATCCGTGCGGCGCAAACGCGCGCGAGCAAGCTCACGAAAGAGCTCTTTGGCAGTCAACTCTGCGGGATCAATGAGGCGCACCTCCTCGGAGACTAGGTCTGCGTATTCCGGCAGCTCCCTCGCCTTTGCGAACGCGTCTTTGATCTCCGAGGCCACCAGCGGAAAGTGCGTGCAGCCCAGCACCACACGCTGGATGGGCACGGCAGCTCCGCTTTCCTTGTGGGACTCCAAAAGCGCTTCGACATCACTTTTCAGGTGAGTGCTCACCGTGGCACCGTCTTGAAGAAATGCTGGGTCACCTTCGATGGCTCCCGCCAGCCCTACACTGCCCTGTTGCACGATCACCGGTGGCGACTTGCCTGCCTGGCCGCTACTGGCCAAAATCGCCCGCGGATAGGCACCGCTTTTGCAGGTGCCAACGGTGGCCAGCACAGCCACCCCGGTCGCGCCCATCTCTCGAGGCAGATCCTCCGCCACACCGCGAGCACCTGCCTCCACCACGCCTACCACGATGACCGGCAACTTCCACTCCGCCAGCACCGCCCGAATGTCCTCCAGACCGTAGGCGGTGGCAGTGTTACAGGCGATGACGATGGCTTTCACCGGTGGCTTGTCCTCCTTCGCCACACCGAACGAATGATAGCGTCTGCCGAGAAGAAAACTCGCATCCCGCAGAATCAGTTCCCGCAAAAAATCTGTGCGTCCAGCGGCTGAGTAGTTCCCATACGGCATGTTCGCCTGGTCCCCAAGATAGATGAACCTCTCGTTCTCGAAGTCCGGCTTCCCATCCGCACCGGGCTGGAGGGTATCGTTGCTGAAAGCATCCAGCTTCAGTATGGCCTCCAGCACCGTCAGGCCGCCTATGCCAGAGTCAAATACCCCTATCGGAAGACCGCTCAAATCCCCCTCATAGTCCGCGCGCTCAAAAGGTGGCGCGTCCACCACCGCCTGCCTCACAGGGTCTGCCGCGAGCGCAAAAGCCAACGAAAAACACATCCCTGTTTGGAGAACCTTCATTGGTGCAGTGTAGCCAACCCTTACCAACACGTCAACGCAGGGCGCGACGACCTGTCGAGCCTTCGGCAGGCGAATGGCAGCAGGGCACTTCTTCTCCCGTGATAGTTAGGATTTCCCAAAGATCGGCACGATTTAAGCGCCCCAGTGTTTCGTTATGAGTTCTCCAATGAACCACAGCCGTTCAACGATATTTTCGGATTTATTCACATTTGTTCCGATTTGTTCACGTGACGTTCCCGTGCCAAATCTGAATTTTTTTGGCGCTGTGAATAACTTTCTCCCTGCGGCCTCGCTGGTTCACGCAAGCAGAAGCCTTTCACCTTCTCGGCGCGCTGCAAGCCTTGAAAAATCAGGCGTTCCATGCCCGAGGCCAGCCATAGGGCGCACACACAAAGAGGTTCCACGAGACTGTGAACAAGTGCCCAAAAACGGTCCCCTAAAAGTCGATTTATTTCGTGGAAAAAGTTTTTTGCGCCGCCAGCCCCCGCAAAACCAACAAACCCCCCGGTGAAACCCCAATATCTCCACTTTTTTCTTGGCCCTCCACAATATCTTGTGCAGACTGACAGTCGGCTTCCGCAAGATGTGGTATAAATCCCACGGACGGCAAGAAGCCCCATGATTGATTAGAATCCTGATAACCCACGCTTTCCTTCACCTTACTCCGACACCCGTAACACTCTCTCCCTCAAGACTGCCATGGACAAAACCTACACCGTTGGAAACCGCACCTTCGTTCTCGATCAAGACAAGGCTGAAGAAGCCTTTGCCGCGAAAAAAGTCATCAATGGGCGCAAGTCCATGACCTTCAACCTCCTCCCCCTGAAATACGATTGGGCCTACAAGCTCTACAAGACCATGAAGGCCAACCACTGGGAGCCGGAAGACATCCAGATGCAGAAGGACGTGGAACAGTGGCGCTCCAGCTCCATCTCCCAGAACGAGCGCTGGATCATCATGATGGGCATCGGTTACTTCAGCGCCGCTGAGGGCATCGTGGGAGACAACATCCAGCACGTCATCCGGGAGCTGGTCACCGCCCCCGAACTCAAGCTCGTGCTCGGGCGCCACGCGCACGAGGAGAACATCCACGCAGACAGCCTGCTCTACATGATCTCCTCCCTAGGCATCAACCCCCACGAGTGTGAGGCCATGTTCGAGCAGATTCCCACCATCGTGAAGAAAAACGAGTTCGTCACCCGCGTTTCCCACGCACTGCGTCGTGACCTGGACCTTACCCAGACGGAGAACAAAAAGCTCTTGGCCAAAAACATCTTCATCATGGGCCAGTGCATGGAAGGCACCCAGTTCTACGGCCTGTTTGGAATGATCCTCGGCCTCGCCCGCCAGAACAAATTCCCCGGCATCGGCCAGATGTTCCGCTACACGCTGCGAGATGAGTCCAACCACATCGAACTGCTGCGGAACCTTTTCATGGACCTCGTCGAGGAGAATCCCGAAATCTGGACCGCTGAGTTTCGTCAGGAATTGGTCGATCTCATGCGCGAAGGCATCTCCCTGGAGAAAGAGTTCATCCGCGATTGCCTGCCCGTGTCCACCGTGGGCTTGAGTGCACAGGAGTTCGAGCGCTACATCGACTACATCGCCGACCGCCGGCTCACCGACTGCGGGCTGCCCGCCCTGAACCCCGGTGTTCAGAATCCCTTCCCCTGGCTGGCAGAAATGATGGACGTCAAGAAGGAGACGAACTTCTTCGAGGGCAAAGTCACCGAATACCAGAAGGCCTCGGCGCTCGCCGTCTGTGACGACGACGAACTGTGAACAAAAGGGGACAAACGTGAACTAGTTTTCACTGCCCATCTTTGACTCTTTCTCCCCACTGCGCTCGAATATGCCCCAGAATGTCTCACCACTCTTAATCTTCCCCGAAAACGTCACAAACTTCAGGCAACCACAACACTCAAAGCACTCCCGTCCATGATCGCCAAACAGCTTCTCAAAGAAGACGAGCACCTCAAAAGGCTCGCCGTTCAGCCCAAGTCGGAGAAGACCCTCTTCGACTGGCACAAAGCCCTCGCCGACCACGAGGGTGCCCTCCCCTCCGGCACCGTCAAAGTCAAGGTCGGCACCCACGAGACGGACTTCAACCTCGGTGAAATCGCCAATACCGTCGGCAACGCCCTGACTGACCTCTTCGTCGCCCGCCAGAAAGACGACATCTACACCGACGAAAACCTGCGCCTGGTCAAAGCCATCTCGCGCGCCGTCGCAGAGGAACTCAATACTCGAGCCATCGACAACGACGGCCGCACCATCGCGGCGCACGAAATCTACAGCGTCATCGAGAAAGCCCTCATCAAGGCCAACCAGCATGACCTTGCCCGTTCCGTGATCGTGCGTCGGCAGAAGCTGGAAAGCAACCTGGAGGGCGAAACCCCCACGCCGCAGCCCATCATCATCAACACCAAGGTCATCCGGAGAAACAACCAGATGGTCCCCTGGAACTACAACAAGATCGAGATCGCTGTCCGCAAAGCCTTCCTCTCCCTTGAACTCGATTCCGATCCAGCGGTTGCCATCGCCGAGGCCGTCACCCGCCAAGTCGCAGCCGAGGAGCGCCAGTTCATCACCATCGAGGACGTCCAAAACCTCGTGGAAGAAGAACTCATGAAACAGGGTCACTTCAAAGTAGCCCGTGCCTACATCCAATACCGCGGCCTCCGTGCCCGGCTGCGCGAAGAAGAAGAAGCCGCACAGCAGAAAGCCGCAGAAGAAGATGACGGGCAGACCATCCTCCCCCTTGTCAAGGTTTCCGCAGACTCCTCCTACCTTTGGGATGGTCAGGACCTCAAGCGCCGCATCGACTACGCCTCGCTCGGCCTGGACCTCTGCCTCAACCGCAACGAGATCGAAAACGAGCTGCGCCGTTCCGTCTTCAACGAAATCTCCGCCGAAGATCTCAAGACCACCATCATCCTCAACGCCAAGACCCTCATGGAGCGGGATGCCGACTTTGCCCGTTTCGCAGGTCGCATTCTTCTCACCTACATCTACGAGGAAGTGCTCGGATGGGACATCCTTCGTGACGGCGTCGAGAACCTCAAGACCTTCCACCGCCGCGCCTTCCGCCGGAACCTCCAGCGCTGCGTCGAACTCGGCCGCGTGCATCCCGATCTGCTGAACTATGACCTCGACAAGCTCGCAGACGCCCTGGACCCCGCCGCTGATCTGGACTTTGAATTCCTCGGCATCCAGACCCTCTACGACCGCTACCTCATCGTTGACAAAAAGGTCACCCCTGAGCGCCGCCTGGAATCTCCCCAGCTCTTCTGGATGCGTGTCGCCATGGGCCTCTTCCTCCGTGAGCAGCGCGCCGGAGAGAAAGACGTGGAGACCAATGTCATCTCCCTCTACCGCCTCTACAAAGCACGCCGGTTCTGTTCTTCCACCCCTACCCTCTTCAACTCCGGCACCCTTCATTCCCAGCTCTCCTCATGCTACCTTTATAAGGTGGACGACAGCATTGAGTCCATCATGCAGCGCGGCATCGCAGAGAACGCCTATCTCTCCAAATGGGCAGGCGGACTCGGCGGCTCCTGGACCGCAGTACGTGGCACCGGCGGCTACATCAAAGGTACCAACGGAGAAAGCCAAGGCGTCATCCCATTCCTCAAACTTCACAACGACCAGCTCGTCGCCGTGAACCAGGGCGGCAAACGCCGCGGCTCAGGCTGTGCGTATCTGGAAATCTGGCACAACGACATCGAGGACTTCCTCCAGCTGCGCCTGAACACAGGTGACGAGCGCCGCCGCACTCACGACCTCAATACCGCCAACTGGATCCCGGACCTCTTCATGAAGCGCTTCGAGGCACGGGCCGAGTGGACACTCTTCCGCTCCAATGACGTGCCCGATCTCCACGACCTCTATGGACGTGCCTTCGAGCAGCGCTACGAAGATTACGAAGCCAAAGCCGCCGCCGGAGAAATCTGGTGCCGCAAGATCCCCGCCGTCGAACTCTGGAAAAAGATGCTCAAGTCCATCTTCGAGACCGGCCACCCCTGGATCACCTTCAAAGACCCCTGTAACGTGCGCAGTCCCCAGGATCACGTGGGCGTCATCCACAGCAGTAACCTCTGCACCGAGATCACCCTCAACACAGGGAAAGACGAGACCGCCGTCTGCAACCTCGGCTCCATCCTCATCGAAAACCACCTCGACGAGCATGGCGGCATCGACCACGCCAAGCTCCGCGAGACCATCCGCACCGCCGTCCGTGTGCTGGACAACGTCATCGACATCAACTACTACCCCACTGAGCCCGCCAAAAACGCCAACTCTCGTCACCGCCCCGTTGGCTTGGGCGTCATGGGACTGGCCTACGCCCTCTACCGCAAAGGACTGCCCTTCGCCTCCAAAGAAGCCGTCGAGTTCAACGACGAGTTCATGGAAGCCGTGGCTTACTACGCCTATGAGGCCTCCTCCGACCTCGCCGTGGAACGCGGCACCTACCCCACCTACAAAGGCTCCAAATGGGATCGCGGTCTGCTCCCGCACGACACCGTGGACCTCCTTCAGGAAGAACGCGGTGTAGAAGTGGAAGTGCCACGTGGTGGCAAGATGGACTGGTCTTCCCTCCGCGAGAAAATCAAGCGCCAGGGTATGAGGAACTCCAACGTCCTCGCCATCGCCCCCACCGCCACCATCTCCAACATCATGGGTTCTTCACCCTGCATTGAACCCCTGTTCTCCAACATGCTTGTGAAGTCCAACCTCTCAGGCGACTTCATGGTTCTCAACCCCTACCTCATCCGCGACCTCAAGAAGCGCGGACTCTGGACGGACGAGATTCGCCAGCGCCTCAAATACACCGACGGCGAACTGGAAAGCATCGAGGAGATCACCAGCGACCTGAAGCGCAAATACGCCACCGCCTTCGCCATCGACCCCGCCTACATCATCGACGCCGCAGCCCGTCGTCAAAAGTGGATCGACCAGTCCCAGAGCGTCAACCTCTGGTTTGGTGACAGCGACATGCGCCCACTCTCGCTCATGTATCGCACCGCCTGGAAAAAAGGCCTCAAGACCACCTACTACCTCCGCACCCGCTCCGCTTCCAACATCGAAAAATCCACCGCAGAAGTGGAGAAAGAGAAGCGCGGCATCGTGGCCAAGACCTTCACCGAAGAGCAGGCCGCAGCATGCCGGAGAAATGCCGAGACCAACGGTGTCGATTGCGAAGCCTGCCAGTAGGCCCCAAGCCCGAGACAGCAGCCCCCCTTCGAAACCCCGTCTCCAGCGAGACGGGGTTTTTCATTTCTGGTCTCGCTCCACTTGATGCCTTGGCAAGGTGGCACGACTCGCTACGCTCTCCACAGCCCATGCCTCAAGTCTCCATCATCACCCGCACCATGGACCGTCCCCAACTTTTAGCCAGGACCCTCGACAGCGTGCTGGACCAGCGTTTCCAGGACTGGGAACTCATCATCGTCAACGGCGGCTCCACCTCCGCAGTCGATGAAGCCTTGCACCCACGGCTAGAGCGGTTCGCGGGCCGCGTTCGCGTGTTACCCTTCCTGAACCCACATCCGGGAATGCGCGGCGTGCCCCTGAACCACGGCATCGCCAACAGTCATGGAGAGTTCATCACCGTGCTGGATGACGACGACACCTGGGCCCCAGAGTTCCTCGAAAGCATGCTTGGCACGCTCGAAAAGACTGCCCTCCCCGGCGTGGGCGGCATCGTCTGTCAGACCCGCATCGTGGAAGAGACCCCCGTGGAGGAAGGCCTCCAGCTTCAAAAAGACTACGTACTCAACGCGGATCTGTTCAACGTCACCCTGGCCAGGCTCGCAGTAGTCAATGCGTTCTGCATCCACGCCTTCGTCTATCGCCGTTCCGCTTTTGAAGCAGTGGGTGGTTACGCCACAGACCTCCCCGTGCTCGAAGACTGGGAGTTCAACCTGCGCTTCGTAGCCAAATGGGAAGTCGCCGTGATCCCCCGCGTCATGACCCACTACCACTTGCGTCCCGCCGTCGGCTCCGGCCAGGAGGCAAACTCCCAGCACGCGGAGTTCGACCGCCACAAGTTCTACGAAGCCAAAATCATCAACGACGCCCTGCGCCGCGACATGGAGTCCGGCCAGTCCGGCCTGGGCATCCTGCTGGCCAACGCCGCCCAGGCCCGCTGGCTCGAGCGGCGCATCCATACCGTGGAGGGAAAGGTGCGAGCCGCATCCGAGAAAATCGGCAAGATCGACTCCCGCACCAGAGAAATGAAAGCAGGCAGGAAGTGAAAGGCATCGACTTGCCCTTGAACCACAGCCGTTCCTGTGCTTGGCAAGTCACCCGCGCCCGGGTCCAGCCCAGCGCACTTACTTGATCGAATGAAACGCGCACTCATCACCGGCATCACAGGACAGGACGGCTCATACCTCGCCGAACTGCTTCTTGAAAAAGGCTACGAAGTCCACGGCATCATCCGCCGTGCCTCCACCTTCAACACCAGCCGGATTGATCACCTCTATCAGGACCCCCACGTCAACAACAAACGCCTCTTCCTCCACTACGGCGACCTCACCGACTCCGTAGCCCTGGTGAAGCTCCTCTATGATCTCCAGCCAGACGAGATTTACAACCTCGGGGCCCAGAGTCACGTCCGCGTCTCTTTTGACATTCCCGAGTCCACGGGCGACATCGTAGGCCTCGGCACCCAGCGCATCCTCGAGGCCATCCGGGAGACCAACCTCGTCAAAAAGGTCCGCTATTACCAAGCCTCCTCGTCTGAAATGTATGGCAAGGTGCAGGAAGTCCCGCAGACGGAAAAGACCCCCTTCTGGCCGCGCTCTCCCTACGCCTGTGCCAAGGTCTATGGCTACTGGCTCACCGTCAACTACCGAGAGAGCTACGGACTGCACGCCAGCAACGGCATCCTATTCAATCATGAATCCCCACGCCGTGGAGAAACCTTCGTCACCCGCAAGATCACCCGCGCCGCCACCCGCATTAAGGCCGGCCTCCAGGACGCCCTCTACCTTGGCAACCTGGATGCCAAGCGTGACTGGGGTTACGCAAAAGAATACGTCGAAATGATGTGGCTCATGCTTCAGCAGGACACACCAGATGACTATGTGGTAGCTACCAACGAGACCCACACCGTCAAAGAGTTCGTCCAGGAAACCTTCAACCACCTCGGCCTCGACTGGGAAAAATACACCAAATACGACGCCCGCTACGAACGCCCAGCAGAGGTAGAACTCCTCATCGGAGATCCCGCCAAGGCCAAAAGGCAGCTCGGCTGGGAGCCGAAAGTGCGCTTCAAGGAACTCGTAAAAATCATGGTGGATGCCGACATGGAACTCGCTGAGCAGGAGGCACGCTACAAAGCAGCCGGAAAGCCCAAGGCATAAATCCGCCTTTCCAGCAGGCCACTTTCCGGCCATGCTTCCTCCCGCATGAAGCCCAGCACCTCGCTCAACAGCCACCACCTGGTGCGCGTGGCCGCCGTCACCCCTGCCGTCCACCTGGGAGATGTGACAGCGAACGTGAAGCAACTCCTGTCCGCTGCTCTGGATGCCGCCGCTCAGGGCGCACAGCTCATCGTTTTTCCAGAACTCTGTCTCACCGGTTACTCCTGTGCGGATCTCTTCACCCACGCTAGCCTCCGCGCCTCGGCAGAGAAAGGGTTGGCCACACTACTGGAGCAAACCAAGACCCTTCAGGCCACGATGGTCGTCGGACTCCCCATCGCCGTCAGTGACCGCCTCTACAACGTGGCCGCCGTCATCTCGCGGGGCCGCCTTCTCGGCCTAGTGCCCAAAAGTCACCTTCCCAACGCAGGCGAGTTTTACGAGCGCCGCTGGTTCTCACCAGCATCCACCCTGTCTGAGAGCACCATCCTCTGCGCCGGCCAGACCGTGGCCATAGGCACAGACCTCATTTTCCAGGCCGCCAACCTCCAAGAGTTCCGGTTCGCCGTCGAAATCTGCGAGGATCTCTGGACTGTCGTCCCGCCCTCCAGCATCGCTGCCTTGGCAGGTGCCACCGTGCTGGTCAACCCCAGCGCTAGTGACGAACTTCTCGGCAAAGCAGCCTACCGGAGGCAGCTCGTTACCCAGCAGTCTGGCAGATGCGTGGCCGCCTATGTCTATGCGGCATCAGGACCTGGAGAATCCTCCACGGACGTCGTTTACTCCGGCCACAGCCTCATCGCAGAGAATGGCACCCTGCTCGCCGAAGCCCCCAGGTTTCAGTTCAGTTCCACCGTGGTTCTGGCGGATGTGGATGTAGCCCGCCTAACCCACGACCGACTCTCCAATACCGCGTTCCGGGATGAAGCCTCCCCTGCGTATCGCAGGATCGAGTTCCAGCTCGCTCGCTCGCCCACCGTGGCAAAAGCCAGCCAGCTTCACCGCCCGCTCTCCGCGCATCCCTTCGTTCCCCACGATGCGTCAAAGCGGGATGAAGCTTGCGCCGAAATCTTTGCCATCCAGTCCACCGGACTCGCCCGCCGCATCCGACAACTTCAGGCCAAGACCGTGGTGCTCGGCCTATCCGGAGGGCTGGACTCTACCCTAGCGCTGCTGGCTGCGCGGGAGGCACTGCTCCGCTCCGGCACCCCCACCTCACTGCTCGCCGTTACCATGCCCGGGTTCGGCACCACTGAGGGCACCCTGAAAAGCGCGAAAAACCTGGCCAAAGCCTTGGATGTAGAGCTTCGCACCGTGGACATTCGCAAAGCGGTGACGCAGCATCTCCATGACATAGGGCACTCCCTCGATGCGCGAGACATCACCTTTGAGAATGCACAGGCCCGGGAGCGCACTCAAATCCTCATGGACATCGCCAATCAAACCGGCGGCTTCGTCCTCGGCACAGGCGACCTTTCCGAGGCCGCACTCGGTTGGTGCACCTTCAATGGCGACCACATGTCCATGTACCACGTGAACGCCGGCGTGCCGAAAACACTCGTCCGCTACCTCATCGACTGGTGTGCGCACCAGCCCGCCTTTAGCAAAGCTGCAAAAACGCTCAGGGACATCCTGAATACACCCATCTCACCAGAGCTGCTTCCACCAGACAAGAAGGGCCGCATCTCCCAGCGCACCGAAGACAAGGTAGGCCCCTACGAGTTGGTGGACTTCTTCCTCTATCACTTCCTTCGCCACGGCATGAGCGCCGCCAAAATCCAGTTCCTCGCCACGCTAGCCTTTGAGGGAAGCTACAAAGCCGCAGAAATCCAGCGCTGGCTCGGTACATTCCTGCAACGATTCCGCACCCAGCAGTTCAAACGCTCCTCCATGCCAGACGGACCCAAAGTCGGCTCCGTGGCCTTATCTCCACGCGGCGATTGGCGGATGCCGAGCGACTACTCGGGACCACTCGGCTGATCCTCCGCTTCACGGCGTCAGTTCCGCCGTGCCCGAAAGCATAGGCGAGGTGTTGATCGTGGTGGGTGGATTCGCCGTAGCGTCAGGAAGCTGAGGCAGGATAAAGAACCCGCAGCCCCTAAGCTGGCCGAGAGCATTTCGGCGCAGCAAACCCTTCATCGCCACCTTGCGCGTCAGCGTGGCACCCGGCAGATACGGGTCCGGATCCGACAGATTGAAAGAAGCGGTGAAAGCACCTGTGGAAGGCGTCACCGCCACAGCCAGACCAAAGGCATTCCCCGCCGGCGGCACACAGACATTGGCTGGAGTAATGGTGAAAGCCAGCTCCGCTGCGGCAGGCAATCCACCGTCGTGGGCGCGAATCCTCGCGTTCAGCGCCGTGGCCGGCACGCCCATCACCGGTCCGCTGCGCGGAATGTATTTGCCGCCGTCCACTAAACAGGGAATGGCTGCAAAGCCCGCAGGCGTGAACCGAGAGTTCGTCACTGCCGCGCGTGCCCAGTGCAAGGTGCCCGCTATGTGATGCTCCGCCGCAGAAGTCACCCCCTGCTCCACAATGTCCATCACACCCGTGATGACTCCCAACTTGCTGGTCTGAAGCGCCTGCCAGATGAGGACTTCTCCATTCACGCCCACAAATCCCGCCGTGGTAAACGGCACATCGTCCGCAAGCCGTCCCGTCACCGTCAAAGAACCATCCGCAAGCACACTGAAGCTCGCATAGCCGTGTCCGCGTGGAGAGAGCGGAGTGACAGACGGCAAGATACCCACATTGTACAAACCCGGAATACCAGGTGCCGCAGGTCGCTGCCGCCAGCCCGTCACGTTCACGGAAACACCACCGGCCTCAGCAAGCGTGCCAGTGGACGTGTGATTCTCACCGAGATGGACCATCAGCGCCAAGGGCGGACGTCCGCCGGAACGGTTCAAGCTGAAGCTGAGGCGGGGCTGGTACGGCGCACTGGCGTTGACCTCCACCGCTCCCGAAAAAGGAAGCACGTCCGCGCCCACGCTCACGCTGCCCGTCACCGCTCCGGTAGCCAGCACGGTAGCGCCCCACTTTCCGCCCAGTCCGAACGTTCCCGCAGCGGGTGATGCCACGGCCACTGAGCCGATGTGACGTCCCACCACCCCAGCAGGCAGTGCAGAGACATTCAGCACCTTGGTTCGAGAACTCGTACCGGCCAGGTTTGATGCAGTGATGGTGATGGTGTAGCTGCCGCTCACGGTAGGCCGTCCGGTAATGCGCCCCGTCCGTGTGTTGTAAGTCATGCCGGGAGGAAGGCCGCTGATGGTGTAAGTGGCCGCCCCATTAAGCACCGGAGGCACGAAGTCATAACCAGCCGAGATCATGGCCGGATCAAAACTGAAATCACTCACCACCGGCGGCACCACCACCGTCACTGTGGACGCGTTCGTGGTCAATGTGCCGCCGGGACCCGTCACCCTGCACGAGTAAGCACCCGCATCCGGCGGCACGAGGTCGTTGATGACCAGCGTGCGGGAACTGACACCGGTGACCCGGCTGTCGGAGTTGAGCGGCTGACCGTTCTTCAGCCAGCGAAAGCTGAGATTGGAACCTGCGGCTTTGGCGGTGAGGGTGAGCGTCTTTCGGTGCGGCAGCGTCACATTACCGAGCGCAGGATCCACCACGCCTACCTCCACTGAGTAACTGTCCACCGAGGTGGAACCCTTGGTCACGCGTGCATGATACCACCCGGCATCCGTGAGCTGAATCTTGTCCCACCATAGCTCAGGCTGGGTTTCATAGGGGATGAGCACCAGATCCTTGTACCACTTCACGGTGGAAGGCAGCGTACCCCCTGTCGTCAGTCCTATGTGCGAGAGACTGTTCTTCGCCACCAGGATGGACTGCGGCTGCGTGGTGATGGTCGGCAGCTCGCCGATCTGTGCTATCCAGCCATCCCGCGCACGACCCACCTGCGAGAAGGTGCCTCGCTTCGGAAAATGGATGCGGTTGCTGAAGCTCGATGTCGTAAAGTTCAGTGCCAGTGTCACCGAACCATCCGGCGCCACCCTGGCGTCTGCCTCCTCACTGCGTGCGCCGAGACCACCGAATGCAGGCACTTCCCAGGCGATGTTTTGAAGGTCGATGTTCAGTGAGCCAAAGTTGATGCAGCGGTAGCAGGACGTGCCCCAAGTGACGCCTTTGATGGTGGATTCTCCAGACGCATCCATGGCAAGCCAGAACGCGCTCAGCCCTTCAGTGCGGATGACGCACCCCGTCACATCCGGCACCACCACACTTTGCACCGCCACCCCATTGAGTCGGTTCAGTTTCGCCAGCATACCTGAGCGGCTGGTAATGTCCTCGTCGGAACCGATGTAACCCGTGGTCCACACGCCGCCGAGCGCATCCACTTCCACGCCGAGGAATGAACCCATCTGGTCCGGCAGATACGTCCACAGCAAAGTGCCAGCGCTGTTGTACTTGGCCAGGAACGGCCGGCGGTAGCTATTCCCAAGCGACGCAGTACGATCCGTGGCAGTGGCGCTGCGCTGGATGCGTCCGTTGACTCCCAGCGAGCCACACACATACACGTCGCCAAGACCGTCAACGGCCACATCCTTCACATAACAATCCCCTGCATCATCCTGGCTGTTCATATCCCGCAGCCAAACCACATTTCCCGCAGCATCATACTTGGCCACAAAGCCACGCATCCCCGCATCACCCACGTTCCCACCTACGATGGTGCCAAACTTCCCACGACCCTGGTAATAACCTCCCACCAGCACATTCCCCGCGCCATCAGGCACCACAGCCAGCGCTTCCCCGTAGCCGTTGGGTGTCTCGTTGCCCCCTTTTTCGGTTCCGAAACTGCGGGACCACATCAGCGTGCCGTCCAGCTTCCGCTTCTGCAACAGACCCGGCCGACTGTATTTGGGGGTGGTAATCTCTAAATTCGCACCCACAAACAAGTGACCCGCTCCGTCCAGCGCCAAGGCTGCCGCTCCGTCTCCATTGCTGGTGATCTGGGTGGTGCTCACCACTTGCCCAGTCTTGGAGTAGCGCCGGATGAACTGCCCGTTATATTCCCCGCTCGTCCAAATGCCGTTGATCCCCACCGCCACGGCAAGCGCTGAGTCATTCTCCACACCGCCCACTCTCGTGGCCCATTGCCACCCTGTGCCACCCACGATCACCAGCGGCGCAGCGTAGCTCTCATAAGTGTAGGGTCCGGCAGAAATCGTGACCGTGTAGCTACCCTGGTCCGCTGGCTGCACCTCCGGTATCACCAGCGTGTTCGAGGTGGCTCCCGGAATCGGCTGGCCGTTCTTCAGCCACTGGTAAGCTATAGATGGTGCCCCCGTAGCCGCACACTTGATGGTAGCCGTATCCCCCCAGCGCACCGTCTGCATGGTAGGCTGCTGCGTGAACCAAGGCTCGGGGCTTTTCTGAGCAAGAGCCGTCGTGCTGGCACCCGCCACTGCAAGCAGGCAGCCGAAAAATCGAAACAGTAGGGCGTCTGGCATGTTTTTAGAAAATATCCGTTAAATGCTAGAATATCTAAAATATTAACTTGTTCAAAATATTTTCTTCTCGTTCATTGGAGAGTTGAGCCGGTTCCCTGCGTTCCCTGCTCTCTGTTCCCCTCCGACTCCGTGTTCTGTCCCGCCTGTCACCGACTCATTTCTGAGAGCGCGCCAGCCTGCACGCACTGTGGGTTGTCCATGGGGATGCTTGACCGTGCTCTGGGCGTCCCCCCCATGATTGAAGCGGCCGTCACTGACCTTGCAGGACTGCTGCAGAAAAGACAGTTGCGCGAACTACTGAGGGTCATCGCCGAGTTCGAGGCCGAGTTTCCCCAGGTGACGGCCGCATTCGTGGCATGTCATTCACCCAAAAACATCCCACTCCGAGGCTACCTGTTTTGGTTATTCAATCACAGCCGAGTGGTTCCGGCCCTCGAGAACGGAGGCTGCAACCGGCTCATCTTGCTGGGAGTGGATCCCACGGCGGGCACCAGCGCCTGCATGATCGGCTACGGGCTGGAGCCATTCGTGCCGCCGAGCGTTTTATCGACAGCTTTGGGTGCCGCCGCCACCGCTTTCGCGGCGGGAGACTTCGCCTCCGGCATGGGAGCCGTTCTGGGGCAGATCGCTCCAGTTTTGACCAGGGTGGCAGAGGAGGCACCGCAGGCCTTCGGGTTGCAGGGTGAACCCCTTGAAGTCATCGAACAGCTCGAAGACAAGCCGTTCGCCGCCGCGCTTAAGTATTGAGACGGCAGGCGCTGCCCATTTTCCACCCCGTCACATGTGACGATGGCTGGTGATGTCCAAAGCCGTGAGCTTCCAAGCCCCATCGACCACTTCCACATTCACGCGGCCTGTATATTTGTTGACTCTCTGATCCGGGTGCCCCAGGTGATGGGCCACACCGATAACTGTCCACGACACCGGAGCTGAGAACCCAGTGCCCATCATTTGCACGGACTCCACCTCCACCGCCAGATTGGACGGGTCCACTCGCGCGCGAAGGCGAGAGTGGTTGGGCACTAGCAGATCATCCGCCAGACGCTCCACGCCCGGTATTCCGTCACTTGAATGTTCTGGATGAGCCAGACTTCGGTAAACGTTCGCAAGCAGCGGATGCAGAATATCCACAGCCTGCTCCGGCGAGAGCGTGGAACCGGCACCGAGGTCCAGACTACGCTGCTTGATGCTGGCCACATCCATGGGATACAGCACGGCTGCCCCCAGAAGCCATACGAAGAGAAACGGCAGCAGACCGCCCGGCCAGCGCAGGCGCTTCCACCACAGAACCACCTGCACGGCAAGCCCCAGCATGACCCACAATCCGAGCGCCACATTGAAGTGTCTTTCGCTCAGCTCAGGCGCGGGGGGCACGGCCAACGGGCCAGATGGCGGCGGCATTCGCCCTTCATTCTTCCACTCGATCACCGGGGAAGCAGAAGTAAAATGCAGCACCTCACTTTTGCCGCCAAAGTGCGTCTCAGCGCCAAACGCCGACAGGTCCGGAAACACGTCTTTCAACGTCACCACGACACGTTCTGGAGCCGCTGGATGGGAGACCATCCAAGTCAGCGCCAGATGCACACCGCTCAGCGGCAACTCCTTATCCACTGGTAGGGGGAAGGGCGTGCCACTCGCAGTGGTGCTGTCGATGAGCATCACCTCGGCCCGAGATACGGGACAGTCATTGCCATTGACTTGAATGTTCACCCACCCGACAGAAGCCTCGGCAGCATCTTTCAACCAATCCCCTCGCTCGCCAGCGCGCAGTATCGTGCCGTCCTCCACCGCCTTGCCCAACCAACCCGCCACTTCCGGCAGCGGCACCAGTATTTCAAAGCGGGTCTGACCGTGTTCGACGTAAAAGAAGGAGCGTGTCACTCCAGCCCCCACCGCATCCAGTACGGATGCCGCCATGACAACCAAAGTGAGGGCGATGCAGCGCACTCTCACAACACCCAAGGTTTACGCCACGCTTTAGAAAGGAGGGCAGCAGCTTTGTCATTCCCGGTGATGGTCTCCTTCTGCGGATCCCACTCCAGCTTCTCCGAGCCTGAGCGGAGCGCCACGTTGGCCAGGTGAGCCACGGAGATGGAGCGGTGAGAGGTTTCGATGGGCGTCACGGTCGCTTCACCGCTGTAAATGCAGTCGATGAAGTTCTTCGTGTGTTCCTTGCTCTCATACAGCCTGATCTCTCCGGGTTCGATCCGTGAGCGCAGGATGTCCACTGAGGATGCCGAGATTTTGTCGCGGTTCACCCACACCCAGTCTCCACCTTCACCCTCAAAAAGCACGCCCGTGTGATCAAAGTTCGTTCCCGCACCGGGGGTCCCTACCACCTCGGGCATGAGCTGCTCCGTTTTGTCCGCCACGATCATTTCCACTCCACTCGCGTACTCGCACTCAAAGTGAAACTTCGTCGCGGTGTTGTAGAGCGCTTCCGCAGGAGGCAGCTCACCCTTCACGTTTTTGATCAGCACCGGCCCTGTCTTGTCCGCGTCCATGCCCCAGTGCGCGATGTCGATGTGGTGCGCGCCGAAGTCCGTGATCATGCCTCCAGAGAAGTTGAAGTTGTGCCGCCAGTTCAGTGGCAGCAGCGCTGGCCGGTACTCCATCTCGCTAGCCGGACCGAGCCACAGTTCATAATCGAAGTCCTTCGGCAGCGGCGCCGGTTCCGTCTGCTTGGCCATTTGATTCCAGTCCGTGTGACCGCCCGGCAGCCCCACGCGCACCCGCTTGAGCTTGCCTATGCGGTTGTTGCGCACAAGTTCACAGGCCATGCGAAACTTCAGGTCACTGCGCTGTTGAGAACCCGTCTGCCACGTGATGCCCGCCTTCGTTACCTCGTCCACCATTCGACGTCCATCAGCCACGGTGAGAGACAGCGGCTTCTGACCATAAATGTGCAGTCCACGCCGGGCGCACTCGATAGCCTGATACGCATGCCAGTGATCTGGCGTGGAAATCTGCACCGCATCCAGATCCTGCTTTTCCAGCATCTCACGAAAATCGGCATAAATGGCACAAGTCTTGACGGGCTTGTTCGCCGCTTTGGAATACCACTCATCCACACGGGCCTGTCCCACCTCACGCCCGCCCTCCTTTTCGCCACGGTAGCCATAGTGCCCGTAGCGCTTCATCGGATCCGCCACTGCCACCACCTGCACCCGCTCGTCATTGAGAAAGTTTCCACTCCAGTCGATCGCTATCGTACCGTAGCCCATCAAGCCCACGG
Source organism: uncultured Verrucomicrobiaceae bacterium (assembly GCA_964538625.1). Classification (GTDB taxonomy): domain Bacteria; phylum Verrucomicrobiota; class Verrucomicrobiia; order Verrucomicrobiales; family Verrucomicrobiaceae; genus JAEUHM01. Next base: position 832 of record CAZIGH010000065.1, on the reverse strand, counting down.
TGATGCGCTCCGAGGGTGCCGGGCGCCCTCCTTTCCCGAGAGCAGTGGCAGGGATGATCGTGGGAAAGCCCACGGCGGCAGAGACAGTCTTGAGAAAGTGACGGCGCGTATTCATGATTGTGAGCGGACTTTACCGCAGGCTCCGAGCATTTGTCACCCGGATTGTGAGTCCCCGTCGGACGTTGAAGGAACGCCTCCTCTTCAGCGTATGTCTCCACCCCATGCCAGCCCCCGTTCCTGCACCTCTCGACCCAGCGGACCTGCCACGCCTCGCATCAGAGACGATGAAAGCGGCTCGGTTTCCCCAGCTCGCCACCATGGACGGTGACCAGCCCCGCGTCAGACCCGTCTCACCCGTGCGGACGAATGGCTTCATCGTTTACCTGGCCAATCTTCGCCGCTACGGCAAGACGGCAGAACTCGCTACCAACCCCAAAGTGGAGCTTTGCTACTGTGACCCAGATCACAATCAAGTGCGCATCACCGGCACTGCCGAGGTCCTCACCGACCGTCCCCTTTTGGAAACCATCTGGGCAGACAATCCACTTCTTCGAAGCTACCTGGGCAGCATCGACAACCCGGAACTCATCATCTACCGCATCAACCCCAATCGAGTACGCTATATGAAAGAATGGGCGTTGGAGTATCACGAAGTCCGGTTTTAGCCCGACCTTCGGGCTTCGGTTCACCATCCCAGCGGTAAATCCATCTTGCGTCTTCGGTGAGGTTGCCATCGAGGTCGTATTGCAGGGTTTCATGTTGAGGTGGGAAGTACATTCGTAAGCGTCCGGTCCAGAGCCTTGGTCAGGCTGCTTGACTTTCTTTGACTTGG
>CAZIGH010000064.1:0-25321 GCA_964538625.1 uncultured Verrucomicrobiaceae bacterium | reverse complement strand
CCCGCCAGGCAGCTCGGCTCAATCATCGTAAAGGAATCGGAGGTCGGTGACAAGGGTGTCGTTGCCTGACGAAGAGCTAAAGCTCTCGACCCCTTTCCTAACGCTGCGACATGGGTTGTGGTGGGTGAACGTGAGTTGGGGGGGGCGTTACATGTGGCATACCTTCGCTGTCTCATGGCTTTAAGTGGGGGATGTCTGCTGAATTCAAACTCTCATGCGAAGGGAAACCTGCGATGCTCCCTGCGGCGAGATGCGGCTGAAGCGCAACGCAAACATCTGCTTGGTTGGTGTGCGTTCGTGGTTAAGGTGGACCCACGATGACTGCCAGTCTGATTGATCCTGCCGCGCTGATGCGGATTCGTTCGCTTGAGCTGAGGGCTCGCGTGGTGGTGGAGGGTTTGTGGCGAGGGTTGCATCGTAGCCCGTATCATGGCTTCAGTGTGGAGTTCACGGAATACCGGCCTTACGTGAAGGGTGATGACCCTCGGCATATTGACTGGAAGGTGGCAGCCCGGACGGACCGTCATTACATCAAGAAGTATGAGGATGAGACGAACCTGCGGTGCCAGCTTCTTTTGGATCAGTCCCGCTCGATGTCCTATGGTAGCAGGTCGGAGCTGAGGAAGTCAGATTACGCGGCCACGCTGGCGGCGACGCTGGCCATGTTTCTGATGAAGCAGGGTGATGCGGTGGGCCTTACGACGTTTGGCGAGCATCTAGTGGAACACATTCCGCCGCGGAACCGTCCGGGTCATTTGCGCCGTCTGCTGGTGGAGCTGGAGAAACCTTCTGAACTGCAGGGCACGTCTCTTCAGACTTCGCTGCAAAGTCTTGCGGAGCTGCTGCGGCGCCGCGGGTTGATTGTTCTGATTTCGGATTTGCTGGCTCCGCTTGAGACGCTGGAGCGCCAGCTGTCACAACTTGCGGTTCAAGGGCACGACGTGGCTTTGTTTCACGTGATGGACCGCAATGAGCTGGAGTTTGAGTTTCCCGAGGCGGCTCAGTTCCGGGGCATGGAGGGTGGTGAGCAGCTTTTCGTCAATCCGGCGGCTGCACGGGCGATGTATTTGCAGCGCCATGCTGCTCACCTGGCAGCGGTGAAGCGGGTATGCGAACGTCACCGTATCACTTACCGGCTGGCTGTGACGGATCAGCCTTTGGATCAGCTTTTGCTGGACTGGCTGCTGACCCGATAGCGTTGCTTGCAGGATCGAGGCGGAAGATTTTGCCCGCCCAGTCGAGTCCGAGGATTTCGCCGTCGATGTCCTTGCAGAAGGCGGTGGGCTTGAAGGATCCTTTGCCTTTGTCGTCGAGCCTGGCATCCAGGATGACTTCGTTGGAGGTCACTTTTTTTGCCTGTTTGTCATACTTCATGGCCCAGACGCGGCCGTAACCCCAGTCTCCGTAGATGTAGGCTCCTTTGAGGGAGGGGTGCTTGCTGCCGTCGTAGATGAAGCCGCCGGTGATGCTGATGCCTTGGCTGTGATCATAGACGTGGATGGGGTCGATGAACTTGGCGTCTGCGGGGGCGGTCTCTCCTTCACGTGCGGCGTAGGCTGTCTGGCCATCTCGCCAGCTCCAGCCGTAGTTGCCCCCCTTTTCAACGTGATTGATTTCTTCCCAAATTTCCTGACCTACGTCCGCAAGCCAGAAGGTGCCTTCGTTGTCGAAGTGGATGCCCCAGGGGTTGCGAAAACCGTATGCCCAGATCTCCTCTCGCACGGCTACCTGGCCCACGAAGGGATTGTCTGCGGGGATGCCGTACTGGCGGCTGCCTTGACGACGATCTACGTCGATGCGGAGCACTTTACCGTTCATGGAAAACAGGTTTTGCGCCTGACGCAGTGGATCTCCGCCTGGCTTGCCGCCTCCGTCTCCCATGGGGATGTAAAGCATGCCGTCAGGGCCAAAGGCAAGGTTTCCGCAGTGGTGATTCCAGTATGGCTGGGGAATCTCAAGCAGGACGCGCTCGGTGCGCGGATCGAATATGTCATTGTCGGCAGTGGAGACTTGGAGTTCGCTGTAAACGGTGCGTTTGGGTTCCTGCATGGAGTAGGCGATATAGACTCTGCCGTTCTCGGCGAACTTGGGGTGGAAGGCGAGTCCAAGAAGGCCTTCCTCAAACTTTCCGTCTTTGGCCTCCATGCCGCGGCCGGTGAAATCGAGAACCACTTTTGCTTCAGCGGCATTCTGATCTGTTGGCAACAACAGGAGCAAACCGCGCTGCTGGACCAGGAACTGGCGCTTGGAGCCGTCTGGTGGAATGACCACTTGAACGGGTTTGTCCACGATGAGGTTCGGGTAAAGCGGGGTGAGCACTACTTTGTCTTCGGCCACTGAGATGCCGGCCACCGCTGCCAGTGCCGCTGCACACCAGCTCCTTGAGAGGTTATGAGAGATCATTGCGGGGGAAACGAACGCAAACGGGGGCGGATTGCAACCAATCTGGGCATGGATGAGCGCAGAACGAACGAATGGAGGGGCGGAGTGGAATCGCTGGTTGCAACATTGTGTTCAGGCGCTTGGCTTGGCGCTGATGCGCTGGGTTCTTTTTGTTCTGTCTGCTTTTCTTCCATTTCCTGTTCTTGCCGGGGACTGGCCGATGTGGCGTGGGCCTGGGCTGGACGGTGTGAGCAGGGATGAGGGATTTCCTTTGAAGATGGACGAGTCCACGATGCTTTGGAGGGCCGATCTGCCTGGGGAGGGGCATGCGTCACCCATCGTGTGGGGTGAACTTGTTTTCATAGTGGCCTGCTTGGAAGCGGATCAGGACCGGGTTCTCATGGCGCTGGATCGCATGACGGGTAAGGTGCTGTGGAGTACGGCGGTGGTGCATTCACCGCTGGAGGCGATTCATCGGCTGAACTCTCGTGCCTCCAGCACGCCAGCCACGGACGGAAGGCTAGTCTTCACTGCTTTTCTGGACCAGACGGAGACTGAACTCACGCGGGCGGCGAATGCGGCTCACGTTCCGGGCAAGGGTGAGGTGAACAAGGGCACGGCGGTGGTTTCTGCGCATGACTTTGATGGGAAGCAGGTTTGGCAGGTTCGTCCGGGGCTCTTCAGCAGCAAGCACGGCTTCTGCTCCTCGCCGGTTGTGTTTGAGGATCTGGTGATCGTGAACTGCGATCATGATGGGGATGGCTTCATCGTAGCTCTGGAGAAGGAGACGGGCAAAGAGCGCTGGCGTGTCGAGAGGCGGCACAATACAAGGAGTTACTGTGTCCCCATCATTCGGGAGCTGGCCGGGCGTACCCAGATGGTGCTCAGCGGCTCGAAGCATGTGGCCAGTTATGATCCACGCAATGGAAGGGAGTGGTGGACGATTGATGGTCCGACGGAGCAGTTCGTGGCTTCGCTCGTCCACAGTGAGAAGACTGGATGGCTCTATCTGACAGGCGGGTTCCCTGAGCATCATCTGATGGCCATCAGACCTGATGGAATGGGTAATGTGACTGGCACTCATGTGCCGTGGCATCACAACAAAGGCGTGGCGTACGTGCCGTCCCCGATCGTTCACGACGAGTATCTTCTGATTGTGAGCGACAGCGGCATCGGGCACTGTATCGACATCCGGACGGGTGAGATTCACTGGGAGGAGCGGCTGCGTGAACACCATGCGTCTCTGGTGAGCGCCGGTGGGATGGTGCTGTTCATCAATGACTTTGGCACGGCGCGATGGATCAAACCTGGGCGAAGTTACGAATGCGTAGCTGAGAGTGAACTGGGTGAGAAGGTCTTCAGTTCACCGGCGCTGAGTGACGGGCAGATTTTCGTGCGAGGCAGCAAGGGGCTGATGTGTTTCGGAAAGCGCCAGAGCACTTCACCCTCTGCACAATGAAGCGCAAGATCCTCGGAGCAGGCGAAGGCTGAGCGCGCTATTCATGAACTCTTCTTTACCCATGATCCCACCGCGAGTCCTGCTGATCTTTGGCTGTATGGCAGTCTTTTGCACCGTTTCACTGGCTGTGAAGGAGAACTATCCCTTCTCTCACTTCCCGATGTATGGTGATCCCAACCCGGAGCGCTATTACTTCTGGCTTGCCACCGCTGAGGGTGAGCCACTGGCGGTGCGGAATCTGACTGGCAAGAGTTCCGCGCAGTTGGGCAAGATGCTGCGCACTTATGCCGACCGGCGATTGAAGGAGGCTGGTGTGAAGCGGCGCGATGATCTCCCTCCAGAGCAAAAGCAAGCGGTGGGAGAGGAGTTGGTGGCGTTTCTGAGACAGGAGGCCGCAGTGCTGAAGAAGACGATGCCCGAGCGCGTGGCCATCATGCGGACGGACATCCGCTATGAGGATGGCCATACGACAGAAACCTCAAGCGTTTACTACGCCGAGTCCAAATGATGCACCGACTCTTCCCCATCCCTGCTGTAAGCGGCACAGAGGCATTCCTTTTGCGTGTGCTGTTTGGATTTGCCCTGATTCACTTTTTCCCCACTTCAATTACGCAGACGTCTCAGCCTGTGCCTGTGGGTCTGGCCCATTGGTTTGACCTCACTTGGATGGCGGACGCCACGGCCTACCAGCCGTTTCGCTCGTTTTTCTTCCTGCTGGTATTCGCCTATGTGAGCGGTCTGTGGCTGTACGTGGTGCTGCCAGCTCTGACATTGGTGCACGTGCTCCCATACACCCTGCTCAACTCCCAAGGGCACGCGCATCACGGTTATCAGGTGCTCTCTCTCACCCTGCTGGGCCTCTCGGTGGCGGCCATCTGCACGAGAAGTAGAGAAAGCGTTCCCAACTCGGGCATACTGAGCCGGTGGTTCATTCCAGTGGTTGGCATTCTGGCGGCGATGAGGCTGTTCCGCATTTGGCTGGACTCCAGCGCGAACGCGGCTCTGGCCGACATGGTGGCAGATTTTGAGCCTGTGAATGCACTGCGCTTGATGACGCTGGCTACGCTGCTGGTCTTTGCGGGCATCAGTGTGTTGCTGCGTATTTTCCTCTCCCGGGATCCTGTTTATGCGAGGCGTTTGCCCTCAGCTGAGGCGAACGCCTGGCAGTTGATGGCAGGGCAGTTCATGATCGCGGGCAGCTATCTGGTCTCGGTGTGCAGCAAGATGGTGAAGAGCGGTGGTGAGTGGATCATGAACAGCCACTACGTGGCGCTGGACTTTGTCAAAACGACTCGTCAGGCGTATTACACTGCGCTGGATCCTGCGCTTCAGTATGATCCACCTGGGGTGAGGCTGTTGCTGGAGAATGAGTGGCTGGCGCGGGCTTTCTTCAGCGGTGGTCTGTTGTTGGAAACGGTGCTGATCTTCGCCATCGGCACGCGGAAGCTGGCCCTGATTTTTGGCATCCTGCTCATCCTCATGCACCGCACCATCATGGAGCTGATGACGCTCACCTTTCACACCAATGAAGCGGCCGTGGCGCTTTTCTTTGTGAACGTGCCGTTCCTGCTGGCGTGGGTGCTGAGACGCTTCACCCGCACTCAGGCGCTGCAAACTGTCTAAATGCAGGCCACGTGGCTGTGCTACTGGATAGGCGAGAAGTCCGTGGCCCGCAGATACACGGACTTCACCCCTTCCGGCTGTGGCAGGGTGAGTGAGCCGTCTTTTTCACTCTCTGACTTGGCCTTGATCCAGTCTGGGTCAGCGCGAAACGCGGTGAACGAGTTGAGTCCTGCCTCGACGCTGGCGTGAGAGAGGATGTAGATGAGGGTGTTGGACGCCTTTGGCTCATCGATGGGCTGCCAGTATGCCACGTGACTCATGCCATGCTTACTGAAGAGCTTCATGGTGTGGTGGCGAAACCGATTGTGCAACGCTTCAAGCTTGCCTTCTGGGGTAGTGTAGGTGCGGAGTTCGAAGACGCGTTCTCCTGCCTTCGAGATGATCTCCACGGGTGGCGAGTAGTCAGTGGTCTTCATGAACACGGACTCAGGCGGACGAGCGAGAATTTTTCCGGCCTCCTCACTAGCCTTGCGTGCCGCCTGCCACTCGGGATCCTGTCCAAACGCGGCGAAAGAGGCCTTTGCCGCTTCGCGAGAGGCATGTTCCAGGATGTAGATCAGTGTGGTGTTTGCACCATCCTCTTCCTTGATGGGGACCCAGTAGCCGACATTCTTCATGCCGTGCTTTTCGAACAACCGGCAGGTGTGGTCGCGGAACCGCGCTAGCAGAGCGGGAAGACGACCTTCATTGCACACATAAGTGCGCAGTTCATAAACACTCTCGGCAGCGATCAATGGAGTGACGGCGAAGTGGGCCACACCAATGGACAACAATAGACGGGCAAAGGCAAACATGCGCCTCTTCAACGACGCCGACAGCGGCTTCGTTTCCAGGTTCATGACGTTTTTGCGAGATCAATCCGGCAGCAGCTCAACCCGTCCGGACAACCGGGGTGTGGTGGCCGTGGAGGTGCCTGATGCGGGCTTTTGAGGGAGCACGAAGAAGCCACGCCCGAAGCCGGTGGGGAGATGGGCGTCGATGAAGACGCCGCGGAAGGCGATGTTGCTTCTCTTGATGGCACCATCGGTAAGGGAGAAGGTGCCATTAAAGGTGCCTAGGGTCTTGTTGAGGGTGACGCGGACGGCTGCTGGGTTGGAGGGCGCACTGAAGACGGCGGTGTTGGCCGTGGTGATCTTGAAATTTTGGTTGATCTGCGCGGCCTGATTGGCAGCAGCGATTCCGCCGTAAAGGAAGTTCAACTGGGCATTCCCAGCCAGATCAGGAAGCTGGAAGAAGGTCGCTGTGGGCACTTGGTGACGCCCGCCGACAACTGTGCGCGTGGTGGTGAAGCCGCCGAGGTAGTTGTAAATGGGAGCCACTCCGGGTCCTGTGATCTGGAGGTCCTTTTGCCAACTGATTGTCCCTGTCACGGTATCGGCAGGTCGGGTAATGGTCATGGTGCCATCTGCCCGGCCAATGTAGTCCAGCGCAGCCTTCTTGTAGAGCGGCATCCAAACGAAAAGATCGTTGGTGGGAGAAAGTGGGAACTTGCCGGTGGCTGTGACTCCGTCAGGCATGGCCGCCACCCAAGTCACGACGCCGGCAGGTTCCAAGGTAAAGGTAATGACGCCGTCTCCGAGGGGATAATCCTCAGGGAGGGATGTCTCGCCTGCCGTGGGTTCGAAGTAGGTGTTGAAGATTTCTCTGACTGGCTGGTTAGCGCTGTTGACCTGCACGGTGGCGGGGGCGGCAAGGGTCCATTTGTTTCTCCATCCGTTGAACGAGGTCGTGCTGGCCATATCACCCTGCACGCCCACGTCCCCACTGATGAGATTTTCCCCGGTGGAGGCGGCGGTCTGAAGCGTCACGTTGATGACCAGCGGTGCGAGAGGCGACTTGCGCGGCACCGTGATGGGGAGAGTGGCTGGAGGGATGGGATTGGGATCATACACCGGGGTGACGATGAGCCGGCTCTTGAACGGTAGCGTCTCGGGGGCCGTGGTAGCTGCACCCAGTCGGATGTTGCCGGATACGGCACCGGTGCTTGTGACGTCGAACTGAATGAGTGCCCCGCGTCCAGCGTTGAAAGCGGAGTTGCCTGAGGGAACCTTGGCGACGTGATTTCCGATCATGTGCGCCGGCAAGGGCCGGACTGGGATGGTGAAGCTGATGGTGCTGGCCGCCGCGTTTCCAGGGGTGGAGGCCGCGTTGGTGGCTTTGATGGTGACGTTGTAATCCCCTGCCCTGTCAGGAATGCCTTGGAGCGATGCCTCGCCGGTGGCGGGATTGACTACCACCTTGACGCCCGGGGGGAGTCGGTTCGCCGTGTAAGTGGCCGGCGGCAGGTAGGTGTGGAAGGGAAGGTTGAAACTGCCGCTGACGACAGCGGGAGGAATCATGCCGGGAGTCGAAACGACTGGGGCCACCACACCCGCCTGCGTAAGCACGTGGGTTTCACCTCCGATGACGATCGTGGTGGTGCGTGGATTCTTGGTAGTATTCGCGGCCACGTTTACCTGGATCATGGCGTCTCCGTTGCCGGACGATGCGCTAAGGGTCACGTAGGGGGCGGTCTTGACGGCGCGCCAAGGGGTGGAGGCTGCCCCAGTATCGACAGACACGGTGTAGCTGGTGGCTGCGGCAAGAAGACCGGTGTTGGTAGGAGGTGTGATGGAGATCGTATCCCGTGTGATGGTCACGGTGACGGGAGCGGATGCGGTGGCTCCCAGGGAATCCTGCAACACATAGGTGAACGTAGCAGGCCCGGCCAAGCTGGCGAATCCAGTGCCCGGGGTGAACACTAGGTTGCTTCCCGAGCGCGCCACCCTACCGACACCGGCTGCGGGTTGAGTGAAGGATTTCACCGAGAGGGCGTCCATGTCGGGGTCGGAGTCGTTGCCGAGCACGTTCATGGTCATGGGAGCTCCGGGCAGGGCAAAGAAGGCGTCGTCGCTACCGGTCGGGATGCGGTTGATGGTGGAGAAGTTCTGAACGGTGCCGAGTCCTAGGCCGTGGTCTCCCGCAGCGACGACGCGGTAAAAATACTTGGTGTGCGGGGACAAGCCGGTGAGTGCGGCACTGACATTGACCACCGTGGTTCCTGTGGCGGTGGCGGGAGCGGCTACGGTGGTGTTGGTGAGAGCGTTGGCGGCGAGTCCCCATTGAATGACGATGTCCACACTGTTGCTCATGTGGTTGGGATTGACCGTGCCTTCGAGCGTGGCGCTGACGTGATCCACTCCGGACGCGGCACCCGTGGTAACGATGGGCGGTCCCGAGGACGCTGCTGTGGTGGCCTTGGCTATGCCGCCGCGGGAAGTCCCGTTTGCGCTTTGTCCCACCACCCGGTAGTAGTAGGTGGTGGCGGGCGTGAGGAACTTCAGGGTGGCTGATACATTCGTGACGCCGCTGCCGGTGGCTGTGGCAGGAGTAGCGGTGACGGTTTGGTTCAAGTTGGTGGGGCTAGTGCCGTATTCGAAACTCACGTTGGTGGTGGCTCCGTGAGCATTGACCACACCGTTTACGGTGAGACGGGTGGCGGTCTGCAGAGTGGAATCCTTTGTGACCACCGAGGGTGCCTGTGCTGCCGGAGGCGAGCCGAATCTCCAGAGGGCATTGTCAGTAGCGCCGTAAAGCCGACCATCCGAGCCGAAGGTGAGGGCCATGATCCCGCGCCCACCATCATTCTCCGAGCGCCGAAAAACACGGGCCACATTGATGGTGGGGGACATGGCACCGGTGGCGAAGCTCCACAGCACGCCGCATCCCAAACTGCTGGGGCCGTTGCGATCCGTGACGCCGAAGAGAGTGCCTGAAGTGGAGATGACAAGAGGCATGGCGGCGGTGATGATGGTCACGGTACCGTCACTTACCTGGCTGTCGTAGGTGAAGGGCTCACCGTGCGCCGCACGGGTAAAGGTGGCGATGTTGGCAAATCCATCAGCTGAAGTCCACTTCCAGAGGCGAGCCGCCTCAGAGGAGTTCCCCGGCTCTGAGTAGCCAAAGACCTCCGAGCCATCCGCCTTCACAGCCACGCCGCCGTATGGCCTACGGGGATGCGAATTGCCGGACGGGAAAGACCCCAGCCGAGTGAGTCCGGTGCCCGGGACCCACTTCCACAGGGTACCCCGATTGTTCGCACCGCCGCTGATGCATATTCCATAAACAGCACCACTGGCATCCACTGCGAGATTGCCAATGGAAAAGGCGCCGTGGTTCAGGGTATTGAACGTGGCCAGCGTGGCGAAGGCACCGGCTGCTGTCAGACGCCACAGGCGAGTGGTAGGAGCAGAGAGTCCGTTGAGCTGATTGGTGATGCCGTAAACGTTTCCGTTCGCATCCATGACGGTGCCTCCGCTGGAGAGGCCTCCCACACTGGCGGAGCCGAAGCTGCCCCTCGTGGTCACTCCGCCGTGCTGATTCCACTGATAAAGGGTGCCATTCCCGTTGCCTCCCCCTCTGCTGGTGAGGCCAAAGACATCCCCAGCGGCGTTCACCGTCATCTGCCCGAACATGCCCATACCCTGTGCCGCCGTGGAGAGAGAAGCCATGCGCTCCAGCGGGCTAGCAGGACTCCAGCGCCACACCGAGTTGCTCACCTGCTCATAGCCAAAGATGCTGCCATTGGGGTGAGCGATGACGCCCCCTGGGTATCCGCCAGCGGTGGGTGGCGTACAGCTGTGCAATGTAGCCGCCGTGCCGGCGCTGGTGGCGGTGTTGATGATGGGTGTGAACCGCCAGAGTGTGCCTTCGTCAGAGGTTCCGCCCTGGATGGAGGTGCCGTAGATTTTGCCGTCGCTACTGTCTCGGAAGAGCAGGCCAGTAGGTGCATCACTTTGAGTGGCGGTGAAGGTGGCCATGGTGTTGATGGGGTCGCTGGCGGTACTGCCCGACCAAGTGAACAACCAGCCCTTCCCCTGGTTGGTACCGCTACCGGTCCGTGCGATGCCGTAGAGCGTGTTCTGCTGTACGGTGAGGCTTATGCCGCCTGCGCCGCTGATGGTGCCGGTGGAGACTCTGGGAGTGCCGCTGTTGACGTTGTAACGGAACAGGCGGGCCGTGGCAGCAGACGTGGCTGAGGCATAGGTGACGCCTGATACATTTCCGGAGGTGTTTGCCGTGAGGGTGCCCCTCGGAAAACCCTGGGTGTCCGTGGAGAATACGTGCCGGGCATCCACGCCGCCGATTCCGGTCAGTTCATAGGTATAGATCAAGTACTCTCGCACACCGCTAATGTTCGTCCTCTCACTCAGGCCGTAGAGGCGGTTGTCAGACCAGGTCACGCCGCCCGTGGAAGCTCCGGTGACTGAAACGGCGGTAGGTTGTGAGAAGTGGTGCAGCACGGTGGGGGATCCGGTGGTCAGGGTCGCTTCCCAGAGGGTGCCCGCCGAGTTGTCCCCACCTACGCTGCAAGTCCCGTAGAGCTTCGTGCCAGTGGCGTCAGTCACCACACCGTAGCGGGGATGCCCACCGGTGCTCGTGCCATTAAACTCGGCGATTTTGATCAACTCAGGCCCAGGGCTGGGCGGCGGGGGCACCGTCGTGGGAGTCCACTTCCACAGGATGCCGTATCCCTGGGTGCCGCCATCCGCAGTGGCCCCGTAAATGGAGCCGCCGATGGCGACGATGCGGTGCTCCCCCACCCCAACCCTGGCACTCAGATCAGTGGGCGAGACCAAGTTGCCAAAGTCCTTCCCAAAGTCTGCCTCGATGGCGAAGGTGTTCGTGGCGGGTTCGTAGCTGTAAAGGACGCCAGCACCACCGGTGCCGCCATACTCGGACAGCCCGTAGAGCCGGAGATTGGAGTTGTCGGGATTCGGGCCCGCCACCAAACCGCCTGAGGGCCGAATCACCGTCTGGGGAAACTGTGCCATCACCTCAAACGTCTGCGATCTTGACCACTGAGGCGTCAGAGTCCAGGCGAGTGCCAGTGCAGGCAGGAGGAGTTGGGTACGCAGAGTCATGATGGGGAGGAGGTTACCTGGGCTGGTTGAAGGAAAAACAAAGGGGCTTTATAACTCGCTGTGCTGGAGTACGTCACGAAAATACAATGGTCAGTAAAAGAAGCCGGTTGTGCCCCCTCGGGCGCGGCTCCATCACACACGAGGATTGGACAAAAAGACATCGCTTCTGTTCAGTAATCCAGAGTTGTTACCAAGGTGTTACGGGTTGCGTTCGTCGCCGCTTATGCTCCACTGCAAGTCCAGTTACATCATCATGTCATCCAGTTCCTCTTCCACCCCTGAATCGGGCAGCTCCTTCTGGAGCACTGCCAATGTCTTTATCGCAGCGTGCCTTGCTCTGTTTGCGGGCGTGTGGGGCGTTCTGCTGGTCGCGGGTGGCATCAAAAATGCCATCAAAATGCGCACACCCAAGGAAGCTGCCGCACCTGCCGCACCTGCCGCACCTGCGTCAGCGCCGAGCGCACCGGAGGCTGCCGCCGAGTCGTCCACTGCCGCAGCGCCGGCACCTGCGCCTGCCGTGGCAGGGCCCGCGCAAAAGCTGGAACTCGGGCCAGACGCCATTAACCCCATGGCCTTCAACAAGAAGGAGTTTAAGGTCAAGGCCGGCCAACCTGTCGAACTCACTTTTTCCAACACCGGTTCCAGCGCTCCGCTGCCTCACAACGTCATGGTGGGCAAAGCAGGTTCCAAGGACGCCATCATGGCCGCCGCAGTAGCCATCATGACCGATCCCGCCGGCATGACCAAGGGTTACAAAATCGAGACTCCCGAACTGCTGGCCTTCACCAAACTGCTCAATGCCGGCGAAAGCGAGACGATCACCTTCACACCCGAAACCCCCGGCGACTACCCTTACGTGTGCTCCTTCCCCGGGCATTCGGTCATGATGAACGGCATCATCAAGGCCGAGTAAGCAACCCATTTCATCCGGCTCACGTTACCCCATTCCACCCCCATCATCCATCCGCGCCATGTCTGACAATCTTGTCACCCTCACCGAAGCCAACTTCCAAGACGAAATCGAAAACTCCATGGTCCCCTACCTGGTGGACTTTTGGGCTGAGTGGTGCGGCCCATGCCGTATGCTTACCCCCACGCTTGAAGCGCTGGCGGCTGAAAACGTCGGCAAAGTGAAAATAGGCAAGGTCAACGTGGATGAAAACCCGAATCTCGCCGCCCAGTTCAACGTCCGCAGCATCCCGATGCTCGTCTTCTTCAAAGACGGACAACAAAAGGATGTCGTCGTGGGGGCGCTCTCCAAGGACGCTCTGGCCAAACGACTGGCCGCCGTATCCTGAAGGTGCTCGGAACTCTGACCTAACTCCCCGCCAGCCGCCTCTCGGTTGACGGGGATTTTTTTAGCGTTCGCCAAACAGCTCACCGAACTTCATGGGTCGATCCGCGCGGCTCTGCCCTTCGCCGCCACGAGGTCCGGACCGCTCCTGGACATCTTCCGGAGTGGAACCGAGGACGATGTCCCAGGTGCCCACCAGCGTCTTCCCGTCTGCTCCACCTTCCTTGAACTCACGGATGACAGACAGTTTCTGTGCTTCATCACGAATGCTTCGGAGCACCCCATCCCGCTCGTTTTGAGGCTCACCGGCGATGTAGAGCTGCGTGGTCAACAGGCGCCTGCCCCCACGGCCTACCGCCACATGCCAGTGCCGAGTGCGCCCCGTGTAGAGACCGGGAACGATGGTACGGAAGCGGTACTCCCCTTTGGCGTTGGTGGTGATCTTTCCATACCCCTGAAACAGCGGATCCCGCTCCTTTCCACGCTGCACACCACGGCTGTGAATGTAGCAGCCATTGTCATCCGCCTGCCACATTTCGATCACAGCCCCCTCAAGCGCCTTGCCATCCGCATCCAGGAGCCGACCGCCAAACTCCGCCACCCGGCCAAGCGCATTCTTCTGCTCACCGATGCGAACGAGGTCATTGTCCTGGTCCAAAGGCAGGTGATCCGGGTAATACGGGCCCTCCGTCTGCCGCGGAGTCAGTGTCAACGCCTCGGCAAGGACCCCAGGAACAAAGAGTCCCCCCGCACTGAGAACGAAGCTTTCGAGAAGTCGGCGGCGGGCAACAGGAATGTGAAAGGAAGTCGGTTTCATGGTGATCAGCTTACCTCACGTTCAACGCCACTGGCACGACATTTTGCGTACCGCAGCAACACATCGCCCCAAGAGCCTGCTCTCATCCCCATTTTCAGGGCGGTCACGGATGCAAATTCACCCTTGGCTAAAGAGCGAGACCTGTCGCGATTGTGCAACTGATGACAGGGTCAAAGTACCTGGGATCATTGGCTCTTTTCGCCTGATTGTCTGGGAAAAGACCCTTGTTACAGCTGGCCTGACTGATTCATGAAAGTCGTAGCGAGACGCAGTGAAAGCCCGCAGTGGCAAGGCGGGCGCAGTTTTGAAAGGCTGAGTGCATGGGTGAATGCTCGATGCCTTTCAAAACAAGCCCAACGCCGCGAATGCGGGCTTGCAGCAAGTCGCAGTAGCGTTTCATGAATATTTCAGGCTAGAGCTCAGACGCCGGAGCGAGTGATCTTCTGCATCGCCAGAAATGAAACCCTCACCCTGTGCCCGCGCACGCCAGACAGCGGGTCGCTTCTGGAGCGGCGTCCAGACGCTCCTTTTCGATGTCTTCCAAACAGACGACGCACATGCCAAAACTCCCTTCCTCGAGCCGCATTCTTGCCGCATGAAGATCGATGATTCGTTGCTGCTTCTGAGCTACCGCCGCCTTGGCCACCTCTTGGGACACAATCGAATCCATGCGCGAAATGCGTCCGATGGCATTGTCCGGAGCGACAGCCGCTGTGTCATCCGAGGACCTTTGCACTTCAGACTGAAGCTGGCGGATCAGGGCATTGATCCGGTCTTCAAACTCAAACATCTCATCAGCGCTTAACATGACTGTCAGCTCAATGGAGACCTCACACACCCATGGCCTTTTTCACCAGCCCATGCACATCTGTATTCAGGAGGAAGGGCGCAAAAAAATGACTGCCCGGACCGTAAGCACAGAACTCCACTAGGTCACCGGTGTGGTTCCCGCTTGTCCAGCCCGTTCCCGTGAGATCCCGCACGACTTCGGAAAGCTTCTTCAACCCCTGAGCGCCCTTGATCTGCTCTTCAGTGAGCGCCAAGCCCGTAAAACGCTGAAGCTCCTCACCCAGGCGACGCCCGCTCAACCCGTCCACCTTGTTTTGTTTCATCCACTCGAATGAACGCTGAAACTTCTGCAGGCGGGAGAAATACACGTCCGTTGCGTTGTAAAGCCCGGGGCCGAAACCCTGGTCCGCCTTTGCGCTCACCCCATTGAGCTGGATGCCACCACAGCCATGATCCGTGGTAATGATGAGAAGCGTGTCCGGATGGTCATCGACAAACTCCAGCACCGCCGCCACAGCGTCCTCAAATGCCAGCTGGTCGTGGATGGAGGCCGCCGTGTCGTTGGCATGACCCGCGTGGTCAATCCGCGCGCCTTCGATCATCAGGAAAAAGCCATTCCCCGCATGGCGCAGACGGCCCAGGGCCGCACGCGACATTTCCGCAAGCGTAGGAACCTTTGCCGAGATCTCCGGCACGTGCGTGCGGTCGATGCTGTAGGGCAGATGGCTACTGGAGAAAATGCCAAGCGCTGGCTTCAGGTCCTCAGCACTTAGCTTTGACAGATCATCCCGTGTCTCCACCACATCATAGCCAGCCGCTTTGTATCGCTCCCGCAGTGGCTCGTTGAAGAACTTCTGCCCACCGCCCAAGAGAATGTCCACCCGAGCGTCCAGATACTGCTGCGCTATCTCCTCCTCCTTCCCACGATCATCACAGTTCACCGCAAAACCTGCCGGCGTGGCGTGGGTGATGGTGGCTGTCGTCACCAGTCCCGTGCGACGACCTGCCTTTTGGAGAAAGTGGTGCAGAGGAGTCAGAGCATCGCCCGTCTCAGGATGGATGTTCAGCACACCATTTCTCACCCTCTGGCCGCAGCCCCAAGCGCTGGCCGCAGCAGCGGAGTCCGTAACCAGACTGCTGGCTGAGGCTGTGTCCACCAGCGCCCTTACGACCGGACGCTCACGATAGAGCCTCATCCATGCCGTCTCGCCGCCATGAACCGCGTGGTGAAATCTCCTGGCCAAGGTGAGCGCACCGATGTTCATGCCATCACTCACCATGAAAATGACGTTCTTCGCCTGCCCGCGATTCTCGGCAGCTTCATGGCTTTTCTGTTGGGCAGAAACAGGAGGGGTGCCCAAGGCAGCCCCCGTCAGCGCGGAGAACTGAAGAAACCGGCGGCGGGACGTTTGTGACTGAGGATTCATTACGATGGGATGCGCAGCATAGTCCGTTCATGGCGCGTATCCAGCAGCTTTGAAAATGCGACAAGACTGGCACAACACGCCGCAACAAGGCGCAAAAAAACCGCCAGGTTCAGTAGGTGTCAACCGTTGCAGAGCCATGTCAAAACTCCTTCGCACAGCGGCGCTTCCTTTTCTCATGGCGCTCTCTCTCACGGCAAGCCCCGTGCGCCAGCCGAACATTGTCCTTCTCTTTGCCGATGATCTCGGCTGGCAGGAACCCGGCTTTGCGGGATCGGACTTTTTGGAAACGCCAAACCTAGACCGCCTCGCCCGGGAAGGGATGGTGTTCCGTCATGCTTACGCTTCCGCAGGCAACTGCCAACCCAGCCGCGCCTGCATGCTCTCAGGCCAGTACACGCCGCGCCACGGCGTCTATGCCGTAGGCTCCACCGAACGCGGACCCACAGCCCTCATGCGAATGGTGCCTGTGCCGAATCGACCAAACCTTCCGCCCGATACAGTCACGCTGGGTGAGTCCTTGAAAGCGGCAGGCTACGCCACGGGCTTCTTTGGCAAATGCCACATGGAGGACTCCTCTTCCGGCAAGTCCGAACACGCCGGTTTCGATGTCATCAAGCACTCCCGTCACGGCCTCAACAGCGATGATCCAGCGGACCCAAAGGCCATCTACTCCATCACCAAAGCGGCCTGCACCTTTATCGAAGAAAACCGGGACCGTCCGTTTTTTGCCTACATTCCCCACTACGCTGTTCACTCCCGTCTTGAAGCGACCGCTGAGAAGCTGGCCCGCTTCAAAAACAAGCCACCCGGCAAGACGGGGCATGAGCACGCCATGCTGGCGGCATGTTTGGCAGAGGTCGATGCTGGCATAGGCCAAGTGATTGAAAAAATCCGGAGCCTGAACCTTGAAAGCAGAACGCTCGTGATCTTCACCTCCGACAACGGCGGGCCACACGTCACTCAAGAGCCGCTGCGTGGGGCGAAGGGCTCCTACTACGAAGGCGGCATTCGTGTGCCGATGATTGCGTGGTGGCCCGGACGCATCAAGCCCGGAGGAAACTCGAACGTGCCTGTGAACAATGTGGATTTTTACCCGACCTTTCTAGCGGCAGCCGGTGCTCCACCACCCGTCAGCCCGCTCGACGGGGAGAGTCTGCTTCCACTTTTCGAAGGCGGTTCAAAGCTTCAGCGCCAGGCCATCTTCTGGCACTTTCCCGGCTATCTGGATGACCCCGTGCTGCGCGGACGAGACCCTGTCTTCCGCACCCGGCCTGTCAGCGTCATCCGCAAAGGTGACTGGAAACTCCACCTTTATCATGAAGAGTGGCAGCTCGACGGAGGGCGTGAGAAGTTGCCGACCAATCGGGCGGCAGAACTTTACGATCTCGCCAGCGATCCCGGCGAACACACCGACCTCGCAGACAAGGAGACGGCCAAGCGTGATGAACTGCTTGGCGACCTCATGGCCTGGCATCAGGCGACCAAAGCCATCCTGCCGAGCGAGGTGAATCCGAACTACGATCCCCTGTTCAAAGCACGGAAAGGAAAGCAGAAACAGAAGGCTGATTGAATAGCCATCCGTTTCAACGCGGCACTCTCGACATTGGTTCGAATTTGTCTTCAGGCTTGAGCAGAGTTGATCCACTCGCGAAGCACCTTGAGATCGCGCTTGAAAGCTTCCACGCTGTCCTTCACGAACTGTGGGTCACGTGCAGCATCTCCCTTCATGTATTCCGTATGCAGAGAGATGGGGCCTGAGAAACCGCCCTTGAGTAGAGTCTTTGCCATGTCCTTGTTCACCATCCCGGTGCCCAGTGGCACGCCATCGGCCTTGCCCGGAGAGAGCCATTGAACGTCCTTGAAGTAAGCCGCCTGGATGTGCGAGCTGATGAGTGATACATCGATGGGCCAACTCATACCCGCCTCCACCGTGGTGTGGTAAGTGTCCAAGGCAAAACCCCACTGCTCTGGGCGGTAACTTTTCATCAGCGACCACGCATCCCAGATGGGTGCGCCGAAGTAATCCTTTCCGCTGTGGTTCTGTAGCAGAGGCTGGATGCCAATCTCGTCGCAGAGCTGCACAAGATCATGAATCTTGGGCTTCCATTCGGCCAGTTGAGGTTCGATGGGACTCTTCAGATCGTATTTGTAATACATCATCCGGAAGCGCTTCACGCCCAGCGCTTTCGCCGTGCGCAGCACATCCTCGGTGTACTGCTCTGCACTGACTTGGTTGATGCCTGAGGTGAGAATAGTGAGTTCCAGATTTTGCGCACGAAGCGCTTCCACCAGCCGGGGCAGCTCATCCTTCACCCGTGCAGGTTCCACATGCCCGCCTGGGCGCACCGGAGCCTCGATGCCGTCGAGGCCCACCTCCGCAGCGATCCCTGCGATGTCCGCATACGACAGACCCTGCAAATGTTTGGTAAACCCACAGATAGGGCGGGAAGATGAGGCCGATGCAGCGACTCCGCCTGTCGCGAGCGAGGCAACTCCAGCAAAAGCGGATCCGAGAAAATGGCGTCGTGTATTCATAGAGATCAGTTGGATGAAAGTCAGGCCAGTTCTTTGCCCTTCGTCTCAGGCGCAAACCACACCAGCACCATGCCTACCACGTAGATCAGGCAGAGCGTGGAGTAAGCATTGGCAGAAGAAGTGTAGCCCGCCGTGCCGAAGGCAGCCACAAGGTTGGCAATCTGGAGGCCGCCGATGGCAGCGATCACGCGGCCCACGTTAAAGCTGAACCCCTGCCCTGTGGCCCTGACCGAAGTGGGGAAGAGCTCCGGCAGGTAAAGCGGGAAGAAGCCGTAGAAGGAGGCTGTGATACCGCCCATGAGGAAGGCACTGATGACGAACCACCATGAGATGGCATCATTTGTCTGATAAAAGAGCAGCGCAGAGGCAAGCGCAGAGATGCAGCAGATGGTGTAAGTAAGCCTCCGATTCAACAAATCCGCTAGCAGCGGAGCGATGAAGGCAAAGGTAATGGCTCCAAGAGAAGTGGCTATCTGTGTCACCTCACGCGGATAGTTCCAGCCATTCGCCGCCAGCTCCGTGCTCCACTTCATGGCTTGCTGCGCTGCGCCCCAGGTACCCAGCAGCGCTACCCCGGCGAGGCTTGCACCGAAGAACAAGTTCCGCTTCACCATGCCGCGAGCTGCTGAGGTGATGTGACCCGCTACCTCTGCACGCGAGAGGTAGCGCCGGACCGGAAGCAAGAAGCCCCAGATCACCGCCACAAAGAAAACCACCGTAATAATGGCCGCCACCGAAGAAGAAATACCGACAGCGATTCCCAGCGGTGACCAAGCCCAAATGATGACCATGGCAGCGAGGGAACCACCCAGCACGCCATACAGATCCTTATTGCTCCAGTGCGAGGTGGCACCAGAGGCCTTCTCTTCCTCCCATTTGTGAGACTCCGGCACAAAAATCCGGATGAAGAAAATAAGCAGTGCCGGGAAGGCCCCGCTAATCATCAGAAAGCGCCAGCCCCCGTGGTCAGAAAGAGATGCGGCGGTACCCTCACTCAAGCCGAGCCCCATGAGCAAGTCCGGCAGCGAATACTTGGCTATGGCCCAGCCCAGAACGCCCACCAGAAGGTAGCCGATGTTCGCCGCTGCTCCTATGGCACCCGCCACCCAGGCCCGGGAGCCATGCCACAGTTCATTCACCAAAGCCACCCCGAGCGCCCACTCGCCGCCCATACCGAGTGAGGCGATGAAACGCAGTATGGCCACGTGCCACGCTTCAGTGGCCAGACCGCAGAGACCGGTGAAGATGGCATAAACGAAGATGCTAATGCTCATGGCCCGCACTCTCCCAATCCGGTCACCCAGCCAGCCGAAGAACACACCGCCCGTAGCCGCACCCACCAGGAAGGTGGCGATGATGACAGAGAACCAGTTGTCCACCATGATTTTCATCTGGTCCGCCGACATGGCAGGATCTGCCAGCAGGTCTTGAAGCGCCGGTTTGCCCACAAAGGGAAACAGGCCCATCTCAAAACCGTCGAACATCCAGCCCAAAAAGGCGGCGGTGAGTGCGGCGATGCTGGAACGAGAGTTCGAAGACTTGGGCATAGGCGAGAGCGTTGTGACTTTGGAAACCGGACCAACCAAACGGCCACAAACAGCGGTTCCCTGCAACAAAAGAAGCGCCTACACCCGCTCAAAAAAAATCCCGCCGCATCAGGCGTTCATCCCTCGGGCTCAAAGCGGTAGCCCACCTTCTGAACGGTCTTGATGTGAACGGGGCGCGCAGGGTTCTGCTCGATCTTCTGCCGCAAAGTGGTGATGGTGCGGTCCACGCTGCGATCGGTAACAAAAACCTCCGCCCCCCACACCGCATCCAGAATTTGATCCCTGGTCAGAGCGCGGTGCGGATGAGAGATGAAATACTCCAGCACACCATGTTCCTTCGGTGTCAGGTCCACAAGCTGCCCCTCCGCATTGCGAACCTCACGCGCTGAGAGATTCACGGTCACGTGACCGAGCTTGACGACTTCATCCGCCGCTTTTCGATGCCGACGGAGGAGCGAGGCCACACGAGCAAGGAGCTGCTGGATGGAGAAGGGCTTGGTGACGTAGTCATCTGCCCCCAGGTTCAGCCCCTTGATGACCTGCTCCTCTTGCCCTAGGGCGGTGACCATGATGATGGGCATCTCCAGCCCGCCCTTCCGCAGCTCCTGGCAGATAGTGAAGCCGTCGATGCCAGGGAGCATGATGTCCAGCAAAATGAGCGCCGGACGCAGACTGCGGGCAAGGTCCAGCCCCAGATGTCCCTCCACTGCGGTACGCACGTTGTAACCAGCCCGCTCAAAGTTGTCACGCAGGCCGAAGAGGATGGCGGGATCGTCTTCGATGATGAGAATCGTTTCGTTTGCTGTGGTGTGTGGCATGGATTGAAGGAAGTTCACTCTTCAGTTTTGACAGATGGGAGAATGAGCGTGAAGCGCGAGCCCACACCAGGTTCCGTGTGGATCTCCATGCGCCCCTTGTGCTCATGCATGATGTGGCTGACGATGTTCAAACCCAGGCCGAAACCAGGCTGCCCTGAGCGCGCGGCCTTGTCTGGACGGTAAAACTTTTCTCCGATGAACTTCATCTCTTCTGGCGTCAGCCCGTGACCGTTGTCCGCCACGGTGAAGCGAACCGTGTGGTGACCGCGGGCCACGGAGAGCAGGATCTTCTTGTTGTTGGGCGGTGTATATTTGAAGGCGTTTTCCAGGAGATTGACAAGGGCGGTGGTGAGCAGGGTGTGGTCCGCCATGATGGGAGGCAGCTTCCGCTCCACGGAAACCTGGAAGTCCGTTCCTTCTATGGCAAAGCGCGTCTCCACCGCCACGCGCGCGGACTCAGCCACCTCCTCCGGCTGGATTTCCTGAAGGTCGAAGTTCATACGTCGGCTCTCAAGGCGGGTGAAGGTGAGGAAGTTCTCTGCCAGACGGGTGAGCCGCTCGTTCTCGCGGCGGATGAAGTCCAGGTAAGTGCGCGCACGCTGCGGATCCTCCAGCCCACCAGAGGAGAGCGTATCCACGAACATGCGAATGGAAGTGAGCGGCGTGCGCAACTCATGCGAAAGGGTGGACAGAAAGTCCTGCCGCGCCTGAGTCAGGTTGGCCGTGCGGCTGAAGCGCCTGATGGCCAGTGCAGCCAGCACATTGAGTAGCAGTCCACCCCCTATCGCCACGGCGCTATACTGCCAAGTGCGACGTCGCACTTGAGCATCGATGAGGGCAATACCCATGTCATCATGCGCCACCAGCTGCCAGTTCGGCAGCACTCGGCCGAGGGCGAGTCTCGCGTGGGTGGCCAGGTGGTCCGCATCATCAGACACAGGCTGTGGTGCCGTGAGCATCTCCGCACGCAGGGAGTGGGGTTCCAGCACTGCTTGGGCTGTGCGCTCGAGGTTGCGGCGCAGTGCCTCTTTGTCAAAAAGCAGCACCAGCGAGGCCACGTTGCTCTGCACCTGAAGGATGCCGGAGTCGCTGCGGGCGGTCTGGAACACCCCCATGGCTTCGGTCTTCGCAAAGCGATCTGCGGCGATCACCGCTAGGCGCTCCGCCCGAATGAGCGGGCTGGATGCACCTGGTACGAGCGCCTGATAGCGGCTCCAGAGGTAGAGCCGTTGACTGGATGGCAGAGTGAGACTCTCGTAGTCCAGCAGCCGTTCCTTCACCTCGTCTAGCAGGCGCTTGGCACGCAGCTCGGCCGGATTCATCTCGGAAAGCGCTGCCAGCTGAAGACCCGGAACGTAACTGCGCCCGGAAGGCGAGGCGGCTTCCCACAATTGCCTGCCACGCAGCCGGTCCATGAGTTGCTGCCAGCCGTCAGAGAAGTTTTTCGCGGGCTGATGATAGTCCCGCAAGAGCTGCTCGGCATCCCGGTCACCGGAGGGGCTGGAAGCAGCGTTCTTGGGGTTGGCCAACACGGGGAAAGTGATGCGGCCATCTGGGGAGAGGATGAGGCCGCTGTCGCTGCGGTTGTGCTCCATCAACGCCACGAACTTGCGTCCGGGAGGAAGCTTGAGCTCATCTGGGGTGAGCGGACTGACAGCCAAGCGCCCGAGCAACGCCACCACTTCATCCCTTGCCTCCTGGAGCCAGACACGACGTGCTGTGGTGCGCTCCGCCAGCAAGGTCTGCCTTTCTCCCTGTAGGGAGCGGTGCATGAACCAAAGCAACCCCGCAGTGGGTCCGGCTATGGCCAGCGCCGCGATGGCCACGGTGGTGGCCAGCTCGCCCGTGAGGTCGAACTTCACACGCCGCAGCCAGTGTCGCACCTTTTTCATGCTCAATCGTAGATCTCTGCTCGCAGCAACCGGCGCGCTCGTTGAAGATCAATGCCGGCCTCAGTCTTGGCTCGCTCGAGTTGCGAAATGGTTTCTTGCAGCCGCCGGGAAGCGGAGTCTTGCCGTCTCCACGGCTCCACGAGTTTGCGTGCGGTTTGCAAAGCGCCATCAATGGAGCTGGTGACGCGTTCCACCCTACTGGTTTGATCGATTTGTGCCACAGCCTCTACCACGTGGGTGAGCACGGTGACCAGCTGCGTCAGCATGGCAGCATCCAGCCCGGCAGCGTTCGGTGGTCGCACGGTAGCCGCAGGAGTGTAGCGCCCGTAGAGGCCGGTAATTTCGGTTGCGAGTTGCTGGCGCGCCATAGGCCAGTTTGCAGAGCGCACCTGAGGTTCCAGCGCCTGAAGCATTTCCAGCGTGCGCAGGGCAGTCTGCACTTCTGGATTTCCACGCGGCCCCTGAGACACGGGTTGTAGCATCTCCAACATGGCCGCACGCGCCATCTGAGCCGCAGGGGCATTGCCCTCACTCAAGGCGGCAATCCAGTTT
This sequence comes from uncultured Verrucomicrobiaceae bacterium, assembly GCA_964538625.1. Lineage (GTDB taxonomy): Bacteria > Verrucomicrobiota > Verrucomicrobiia > Verrucomicrobiales > Verrucomicrobiaceae > JAEUHM01. The sequence continues at coordinate 2,283 of CAZIGH010000064.1, read as the reverse complement.
ACCCGTTGCGTCGCTACCAGGGCTGCCCAGTCCCCAGCGGCCTGCCACAGCGTCTCACGTTCAAGCCAGCGCGCGAGCGACAAGTCTCCCTCTGCCGTCGCTTGGCTGCGGCTAAACTCGCCTGCTGCGGCCTGCTGGGCGATCTCCCGGAGTGCGCGAGTTTGTGCGTTGAGCAGACTCACCGCCTCCGCCCGCAGAGCAGCTCGAGGAGCAGGTTCATTGGTAGGCACCAGCGCAAGTTCCTCACTCTGCGCCGCCAGATCCGACTGCATGTCGGAAATCAACGCTGTGGTCAGCTCCTTTTCCCCCTCTCTTAGCGCTGCTCGCAGCAGAAGAAGCCTGTCCCCCAGTCGAGAGGTGAGGTGCCTAGAAGGGAGGATGGGCGTGCGCTCTATAAGGGTGTTGGTCTCCGTCATCCGCTCGCTGGCCAGACGTCCGAAAGGAATCACGTCGGAATGATTTCGTACGATGGTCTGGTACAACGCCAGTGCGGCAGAGGGACTGTCCTTTTCCAAGTAGCAACCCGCCAGGAAGTAACGCGCTTCCGCCTGAACCCGCCCTGGCGCGCCGGGTGTGGAGATGGCTGCTTGATACTCTTTCATGGCACCTGAGAAATCCCACTGCACTTCCTGTAGCCAGAGCCCATGCTCCAGCCTGAGCAGCGGATCACTCTCGTCCGCCATTGTAAACGCGCCCGTTGCCAGGCACGCAGCCAGCACACTACGTATCATGAATGGCATTGAAGAAGATGGGGCCTCTTCGCGCAATGCCGAAAAGAAATGGAATGCTTATCTGGCAAGGTCACTGGCCGGGTCTGGACGGCCAAGGAGTCCTGTAGCCAGAAAAAACTCTGGTACTCCTTGATGCACCTTTTCCATCAGACCCACGTCCGCATCCATCATGCGCTCATAGACGATGAACGGTGCCCCGCCGGTTTGGGACGCGGGGCCAAGAGCTGCGGAGCCGTGATGACGCGAAAGTGTGTTTTCTGCCAAATGCAGCAACACAGCAGCGGCTCCCGCCCCCAGCAGCAGCGCCACCAGGCCGCGCATCAAACGCTGATTCCTTGCGAAGAGACAATGGCTCACCGGAGTGCGCTCCTGACAAGTGGAGCGCACTCCGGCCTGCCCTGAGGGCAGTGGCACCCCGCACAACACCGTTCGGGAGGGGGAAGTGAGAAAACGTGCTTTCATGGCCGAGACTCGTTGATCTTTGCCAACCTTGCCTCCTCACTGTTACGAAAGTATTACGTCACCATCCTTTCCAGGCACGACGACGCAATGCCCCCCCCTTTCGGCGAAGTCACATCCGCTCAGTCGTGCGGATGCCCAGCAGTCCCAGCCCTGTCTTGAGCACACGGCTCGTCGCATCACATAGCAGAAGCCGGGTATTGCGCACTACGCCCTCACTGTTGAGCACATGGCAGGCCTCATAGAAGCCGTGGTAGGTATCGGCAAGCTCATACAGATACGTGGCGAGCACATTGGGCTTATGGTCCAGCAGCACATCGTGCGCTGTCTCGGCGAACTGCGCCAGCTTCATCGCCAGTGCCACTTCGGCCTTCTCCGTGAACTCGCATTCCTCTGTTAGCGTTACTGATTCTCCCAGCTTGCGGAAGATAGCCCGGGTGCGGACATAAGCATTGATCAAGTAAGGTGCCGTGTTGCCCTGAAGCGAGAGCATCTTCTCCCAGGAGAACTTGTAGTCCGTCAGCCGGTTCTGGCTTAGCTCGGCGTATTTCACCGCACCGCAGCCGATGATCTCGCTGATTTCCTTCTTCTCTTCCTCGCTCAAAGAGTTCTCCTTGGCATCGACCGCCGCACGCGCACGCTCGATGGCCTCCTCCACCACTTCCAGCAGACCCACCGTCTCACCACTGCGTGTCTTGAACATCTTGCCATCCGGCCCCAAGATGCTGCCAAATGCGATGTGGATAAGTTTTGTCTGGTAACCCATCCGCCGTGCCGTCGCGAAGACCTGCCTGAAGTGCAGCTGCTGAGGCGTGCCCACCACATACCAGACCTCGTCCGCCTTCCATTCGTTCACTCGGTGCTCTATGGTGGCCAAGTCCGTGGTGGCGTAGAGGAAGCCGCCGTCCGATTTGCGAATGATGGCAGGAATGGGCTTCCATTCATCTCCTTCCCTCACGAAGAAGGGATCGCTCTCCTTCGCGGTAGTGTCGTCACTGAAGATGACGACTGCACCGTCACTGATCTGCGCAATCCCCATGGCGAGCAGGCGCTCCACCAGCGGTGCCAGAGCTTCATTGAAATGGCTCTCTCC
>CAZIGH010000063.1:0-25427 GCA_964538625.1 uncultured Verrucomicrobiaceae bacterium | reverse complement strand
CAGCAGCACACTGGAGAGCGGCCTGAGCAGCAGATCACCCGAGAAGGAAATGGCCTCTCCCGGCCACAGATCCAGCATGGCCCAGACCAGGGAGCCAAGCATGAGCGCTGCACCGGCGAGCGCGGGAAACAACATGCCCGGAAAAAAGAAAAGTTCCGCCGCCACGAGCGCCACACCCAGCAGGAAGACCACCAGTGGCTCCTGCCCGGAGAGACCCGCCACGTAATGACCGAGGAAGACGACCACAAGCAAGCTCAGGCCCGTCACCCCGAAGATGCCAAACCCCGGGGTCTTGAACTCGATGAGCAGGGCCAGCATTCCCAGGGACATGAGCACAGGTGCCATCCATGAGATGTACTGTGCCACCCGCTCCGCCCAGGAGGTCTGGAGACGGGTCATCTGGTGCTCCCCTGGTCCATGCAGCTGGGTCACCAGCTCGTCCAGGCTGGCTGCGATGCCTGCACCCAGCAGCGGCTGCGGCGGCTTGCCATATTTTTTCACCGCCTCGGCGGCGGTCAGGGATAGCAGTTCTCCGGCAGGTTTGATGACTTCCTCGCCGATCTTCAGCACGAACGAGGAGTCGATCATGGCGGAGATCACTTCCCCTCGGTAGCCCTTGCCTTCGGAGGCGGAGCGCACCTTGGCTTTTAGGTAGCTGACGATCTTGTTCTTCATCGTGTCATCAATCTCGCCGCCGGTGGCCATGACCGGAGCGGCGGCTCCGATGACGCTGCCCGGGGCAAAGTAGATCTCATCCGTGCCGGCGGAGATCAGCGCGCCGGCAGAGATTGCCTCTCGATTGACATAGGTCACCGTTTTGCCGGGAAACTTTTCCAATGCCTTGAGCATCTCAAACGTGGTGCCCAGTTCTCCCCCAGGCGTTTCCATGTCCAAGATGACGGTATCCATCTTCTGCTCCATCGCCTCCTTGATCCCGCGCCGCAGGATGTAAAGCTCAGGACTCGCGATTTGCTCGCGGATGGGGATGACCATGATCCGGGCGGACTTTGACACCTTTTCCGAAGCCGCAGCTTCCTCTGCCGCCGGTGAATCGGCAACCGGGGCAATCCCTGCCAGCAGCGTGAACAGAAGCGCATTCATAGTGGGACTATGACTACGTTGGCTGCGGCATGCAAGGATGGGCAGAGTTTGAAAAATCGGGCATCATGGAGGAAAAAGCGCATCTTCACCATCATGCCCCAAGTGCCCAAGATCATTCCACTCCTGCCGGTCGCCCATACAGCGTGAAGCCGTGGGTGCTTTCGACGTGGACGTTGAAGATCTGTCCGGTCATGCGGCTGGGGTTGCCGTCGAAGATGACAATCTTGTTCGTGCGGGTGCGTCCGGTGAGGCGGGATTCGTTGGTCTTGCTGGGGCCTTCACACAGGACCTCCACCTCCGTTCCCACCAGGGCTTCATACTTGGGGTAGATGAAACTGTTGGTCAGTTTGAGCAGATCCTGGTTCCTCTCCTCCTTCACGCGCTCGGGCACCTGAATGGCGTCCTCCATTTCAGCAGCGGGCGTGCCGCGGCGCTTGGAGTAACGGAAAATGAAGGCATTGTCAAACTTCAGCCTCTCAAACATGGCCCGAGTCTCCAGGTAGTGCTCGTCCGTCTCGCCGGGGAAGCCTACGATGACATCCGTAGTGACGGCCAAGCCTTCCCGTGCAGCGCGGATGCGAGCCACGAGTTCCTCAAACTTCTCCACCGTGTAAGGACGGTGCATTTTCTTCAGGATCGCGTTGGACCCGCTTTGCACGGGAAGATGCACGTGCTCAGCCAGCTTGGGCAGATAGGTGAAGGCTTCGATGAGGTCTTTCTTGTAACCGATGGGATGCGGGCTGGTGAAGCGGATGCGCTGGATGCCTGGCACTTCATGCACGGCCTCAAGCAGTTGCACGAAGGGGCTTTTGCCATCCACAACGGGGAATTCATGACGGCCGTAGAGATTGACGATCTGGCCGAGAAGGGTGACTTCTTTCACCCCGCGATCTGCAAGCCGCCGCACCTCTTCCACGATGTCTGGGATGGGTCTGCCGCGCTCTCCCCCGCGTGTGTAGGGCACGATGCAGAAGGTGCACTTCATATTGCAGCCCTGCATGATGCTGACAAAGGCAGAGCCTTGGTTCTCCTTGAGCTGGTGGTCGCGAATGGTGTTCTGCGAGGCGCTTTCCTCCTCCACATCCACGATGGAGTAACGCTCGTCATCCATGAGCTGCTGCTCTTTGGCTCGGATGATTTGATCCACGTAATCGACCACTCGGTGATACTTCTGGGTGCCGACGACCAGATCCACCTGAGTATCCAGCAGCTCCGGGCCACGGCTCTGCGCCATGCAACCCATGAAGCCCGTGACAAGCGGAATGCGGCGACGGCGCACCATGCCCATCTTGCCAAGAGCTTTTTGTTCCGCCTGGTCACGGACGGAGCAGGTATTGATCAAGACGACGTCTGCATCCGCGTCGGAAGACGTCATAGTGTAGCCACGCTCAATGAACATCTGAGACACCTGCTCGGTGTCCCGCTCGTTCATCTGGCAGCCATAAGTCTTGATGTAAACGCGGGGCATGGGGGCGGAGACGATACGCTGATCTGCCGCCGTGACAACCTTCACCGCTTTTCGCGAACCAGGGCCACTCGGAAGCTGAGGTTGAATCTCCGGTAGTTTGGCACCGCTTCAAAGGACTTGGCGGCACGGCACATGGTGGCGTAGTGGTTCCATGCGCCACCGCGATAAATCTTCGCCGTGCCGGTGGCGGGTCCGGTGGGGTCGATGGCGAGGTCCGCCGTCGGGATGGACGACCAGTCAGCCACCCACTCATACATGTTGCCGAGCGTGTCCTTGAGGCCCCAGGCGTTGGCCTTCTTCTGTCCCACACGACGTGGGCCGGCGATCTTGCCTTTGAAGGCCTGGTTCGGCCAGTTGATGGTGGTCCACCCTGCACCGCGATAGCCCACGCTGCTGTTTCCCCCATACCAGGCGATGTCATTGAGCACGGGCGCATTGTTTTCACCGAGGACAAACATGCTGCCATCATAGGTAGCGGTGCTGGTGCCGGCCCGGCAGGCATACTCCCACTGCGCCTCAGTGGGCAGGGCGTAAATCATGCCCTGCGGCAGCCGAGCAGCCTTGCGCTCACGCTCGGTAAGGCGCGCGCAGAACGCTGCGGCCTCATCCCAGTTCACGTAGTAGATGGGTATGTTTGGCGCTTGGGCAGCACATACCTTGGGCAGGCTCTGTTTCCCGCCGGGCACGCCATGCGCCTCACGCAGGGTCTTCTGCCGGCCGCCATCCGGGTAGAGTGTCTCGTCCGTGAGCATCTTCATGGCCTGATCTTGCAGGGTAGTGCCCATGACCGCTTCCCACTGGCCCTGAGTGACCTCTGTCTCCCCCATCCAGAAGCCGTGCGTCAATCGTACAGGGTGTAGGACTTCATAGGCGTCTCGTCCTACCTCGCTTTCGGGGCTGCCCATGGTGAACCCACCTGGCGGACACCAGCGCAGGGGCATCTTGAGCGCGTTGTCATTGCGCATCTGGCCGGGGGTGCTGCCGTCGATGAGTGGGTCCGCTGGCTTTTGCGCCACGGCAAGGCTGCCACTTGCGAACCACAAAAGAATCAAATGCGCCCTCATGTCGGCACGGTAGGCAGAACACCCGCAAGGGCAAGGGGGCTCAGACTTTCCCAACGCGTGTGCGCCACGCCTCCACCAGCACTATCACTAGAAGTGCGGTCAGAAGCCAGCGAGTGACATCACGAAATGCGGGCGCACGCGGTGCACTCCATACATCACTGAGGTCCACGCGCTCCACGCCGCCGCTGCGGTGGCTCACGGCCTTCAGCTCTTCTACGCGGGAAGCATCCCTGGCCCACTCCGGATGCACCACCGCATTCAGCGGGCCGAAGGGTATGGCCGCTCCGCCTGCCCTGATGGCACCGCGCACCCAGGCCTTTCCCGGCAGCTCCATGCGGGCACGGAACCTGCCGGGAGAGATGCGTTCCCAGGGGACTTCTTTTGTCTTTCCATCCGCGTCGGCAGCAAGAACCAGCCGGGGTGGATCCGCTGCGATACGCTCATTCCACTCAGGTTCATAGAAAAGGTCGGCAGTGAGTTCCGTACCTTCTACCTGCGTACGGATACCTAGGCCGTCTGGCACTTGCTCTCCCATCAGCCAGCGGCCAAGACTCTGGGTGAGATCGCCGAAGCCCGGCCAGGCTCGCACTGCTGCGGAAAAGTCACCGCCAAGCGGAAAGGAAACCGCCGCCACACGCCCGGCCCCTCGCTGCCAGAAGGCCAGCAACGGTGCTGCATATTCGTCCGTACTCACGGCAGCTTGGGATGCTCCGGGCTTGAGGTAGCTCAGATTATAACCATCCACTGCGCTCAACCATTCCACGGGCGTCCCGGCCAGCTCCACCCACCCAGCTGTGCCTTTCAACCCCACAGGTTCCTCAATAAAAGCGGAGCGTGCCACCGCTACCGTCTCCTGGGCAAAGAGCGCCGGCAGTTCATTCGCATCCTGGTTGAAAAAGATCCTGCCCTTGCCCCTCGCAGCCACGTCTTTCAGGAAGTCCGCGTCCGGATCCGTCTCAGAACCCAGTCCGATCACGCTCACTGAGCACTTGTTCTTCACCATGTCATCGATGAGTTTCACATACTCGCCCGGCTCCTCTGCATCCGCAGCGTCTGCGAACAGGATGACATGCCGCTGGCCCACATGAGCGTTTTGCAGTTCGGCCCACGCCGCCCGCATGCCCGTGTAGCAGTAGATACCTCCTCCGCTGACGGCGATGCGGCGTACCACATTGGTAAGCGCGCTGCGGTTTGCCCCCACCGGAGTCAGCGGAGCCACACGGTGGGCCTTCGTATCCACCGCGAAAACGGTGACCATGTCAGAGTCACCCAGCAGGTCGATGGCCCGTGCCGCGCCCTCGTTTGCGAGTTCCATTTTTTGCAAACCGCTGCCCGGCACCGTCACCCCCATGCTGCCTGAGCGATCCATGACAATGCCGATGGCCACCGCCAGCTTCCGATGTTCCTGTTTCAGTTCCATGCTCACCGGCAGCAAGTCTTCTACCCGAGAGCCAAACCAGCCGCCAGCCGCGAAAGCATACTTGCCTCCCACCATGGCCAATCCACCGCCCTGCTCGGTGACAAAGAAGGGCAGCGCATCCACGAACTCGCCGCTGAGCTTGTAAGCAGGCACATTGTTCAGAATCACCGCCTTCACACCACTGAGACGACCCACATGGAGAGAAGACAAGTCGGTCACCACCTCCACCTCAAAACCCTGCGCCACCAGAGCAACGGCCACCGGGTCGCCTTCATAGGCTGTCACCAGCAGCACCCGCGGCCCACCCGTCACTTCCAGCCACTGCCTCGCCGAGTTGTTTCCCGGCAAGCTGTCTTTTGCGGGCAGAAGGCGCACCTCATACAACGCCGAACCCGGCCGGTTCACCCGGTCTGTCAGCCGAAGTCTGCCCACACCACCTGTCAGCTTGATCTCCCGGCGGCCCAGACTGGCACCGTCCCGCAGAATCTCCACCGGCACCGTCTGGTCATCCTCACCGGCGGCCTTGATCTCGATGAGGATGGCCTCGTTCCGCATGACGCGGCGCGGCAAGTTCAGCCCCGTCAGACGCACGTCCCCAGTGCTTGAGGCGCGCGCCAACCTGAAGTCCAGGGCCACACCCTGCCGCAGCAGACGCTCCGCCAGATCATCCATCGGCTCCGTGCTGTATCCATCTGTAAGCACCAAAAGACGGCTGGCTCGGTCTGGCTGCATGAGGCCCAGCGCATAACGGGCCGCGCTCGGCAGGCGCGTAGCGTCACGGGGGCCTGAAAAAGCGGACGAGCCCGCGCGCAGTAGAGCTCCACGCTCTACCGATTCCTCGGCAAAGTCCACAAATCGCAGACGGTCATCTGCGCCTCTGGACTTTTCCAGGATCATCTCCCACTCTGGCAGCAGCGGATGCAGCACATCCAGCGCCGAGTCGGACTGATCCACCAGCACCCACAAGTCAAGCCCATCGCCGACGAGGCGCAGCTGAGGACGTGCCAGCACCACCAGCACCAGCACCAGACAGACGGCGCGCCAGGGACGCCACAGCCCCCATCGTGGCCACGCCCAGCCCGCCAGCACCAGCACCGGCAGAAGCAGCAACCATTCCGGCGCACCCAATCGCATCCGCACACGTTACTGTGTCAGACGCCAGAAAGCACGACGGAATTCCTGCCACCCCATCGGGCGAGAGACTCCGATCTCACGAGCCTAGGCAAAATCACGTATCCGTGTCCGGAGCTGGTCACCCCCACCAGGCATCTCTCCGGTAGGGAGAGAGGTTGGCTTTGTGCTGCTCCCAACCTACTCGCCCATCCTGAAATGCTTGAAATACAATGCCTTAGAGATATGAGGAATAAGCATCTTCAAAAACATTCCTTGCGTAGCCATGGTGAGCTGGCGAGGTTTTCCTTGCGGAGCTTAGTGAAAAAGCTAGTCTCTGCATACCTCCCAGCAAAGATACCAACCTTAAAAATCGTGAAACACAAAATCTACATATTAGACGACCACCCCATCGTCATTGAAGGCCTGCGCAAAATCATCGATGCTCAGGACGACATGAGCGTGGTCGGCAGCTCCGAAGACGCCACCGTGGCACTTACCGAGATCGCCAAGCTCAAGCCCCACGTAGTGGTGCTGGACATCACTCTGCGCGACCGCAGCGGCGTGGACCTCATCAAGAAAGTGAAGGCCTCTGTCCCTGCCACCCACATCCTCGTTTACTCCATGCACGACGAGAACGTGTATGCCGAGCGCTGCCTGCGCGCCGGTGCCATGGGCTACCTCATGAAGGGAGAGGGCGGCCTCCGCGTGGTGCAGGGGCTGCGCCAGATCCTCGGCGGCTCCTTCTGCTTCTCCGCCAATCTCATCGGTTCCATCGTTTCCGGCGGTGGTCCTCGCACGGGATCCCGTGGTGAGCCCGGCAGGCTGCTCAGCGATCGCCAGCTTGAGGTCTTCGAGATGGTCGGACGCGGTTTTGACTCTCATGAAATCGCGGAAAAACTGGATCTCTCTGCCAAAACCGTGGACGCCCACAAGGCGAACATCCGCCAGAAACTCGGCCTTAACTCCGCTCGCGAACTGCTGATGGAAGCCGTCCGCTGGGTAGAGAAATAAGCCGCCGAGCCGCGAACCAAAGTCCAACCAACTCGCGCGCCGCCCGTTTTCGGGTGGCGCGTTTTTTTGGCTGCCGACCGCGTGAGTTCGATTTCATGGTTGCCGCACGGGCCAAAGGCTCTACTGTTCCACTCGCAGAAACAAAGGCCGGCATAGCTCAGTTGGTAGAGCAGCTGATTTGTAATCAGCAGGTCGTCGGTTCGAGTCCGACTACCGGCTCCACTTTTTGGACTCACTTCTTCACGTAGCGGAACGGGTCAGGATCGACGGTGTTCTTTTGGGGTGCGCCGGGGCTGGTGCGGCCGTTTTGGATGAGGGTTTCCAGCTTTTCGCTGAGGCGTTTCACGATGTCGGGGTGCTCTGCATGGAGGTTGTTGGTTTCGCCAATGTCGGCCGTCACGTCGTAAAGCTGGATGGGCGGGAGGTCTGCGGCTGGTGGAGGGGCATCTTTCTTTTTACTACCGCGTCCACCAGGTGGTCGCGGCTCGCTCCAGCCACCGGAATCCGGAGCCAGGATGAGCTTCCACTTTCCTTCGCGAATGGAGAAGGTGCCGTTGATGCTGTGGCTGACGAGGTGGTCCCTTGCCGGAGCGGCGGCGGCATCCTTCAGCAGGGGCAAAAAGCTCAGGCTATCCTCTGCGGCGTTCTCCGGGAGCTTGTAGTCCACGATCTCCGCTACGGTGGCCATGAAGTCCCACATGCCGGTCAGTGCGTCCGTCTTGCTGCCGGGTTTCACGACGGCAGGCCATTGCACGAGAAAGGGGATGCGGTGACCACCATCAAAGATGTCGGCCTTGTGTCCGCGCAGGTTGGCGCTGGGGTTGTGGCCGTGCTTGGCCAGTGCGGGGTAGTCCGCGCTTGGAGAGCAGCCGTTGTCAGACGTAACGATGACGAGTGTGTTCTCTGCGAGGCCGTTCTTCTCCAGCGCCTGGATGACTTGGCCGATGGCGTCATCCGTTTCCATGACGAAGTCGGCATACAGGGAGATGCCGGATCTGCCCTGCCACTTCTCGCTGGGGAGGATGGGTGTGTGCGGGCTGTTAAGCGGCATGTAGATGAAGAAGGGCCTCCCGTTTTTGGATGCAGTGGCTTGTTTTTCGATAACCTCCACGGTGCGCTTGGTGAAGGCGGGCAGCACATCTTCACCTCGGAAACCGGGGGCGCCAGGCCCTTCGCGGGTGAAGGAGCTGCGAGAGGTGGCGTTCATGGCCAGCTTCATGGTCTCGGTGGGATGGGCCGTCACACGATCGTTTTCGATGAAACAATAGGGCACCATGTCCAGCGAGGCGCTGATGCCGAAGTAGTAGTCGAATCCCACTGAGGTGGGTCCGTTTCTGATCGGCTGTGTGTAGTCCACGTTGTTTACCTGGTCCGCTGTCTCGATGCTCAGCTCGCTCACTTCTCTGCCGGGCAGCACCATCCAGTCCATGCCGAGATGCCACTTGCCCACACAGGCAGTGTAGTAGCCCTTTTCCTTCAACATGGATGCTACGGTGAGACGGTCCTGCTCGATGAGGCGGGGGCTAAGGCCACCCAAGACGGCCTGTTGGAGTTTGGTACGCCAGTTGTAACGACCGGTCAGCACGCTGTAACGTGTGGGCGTACAGACGGCAGAAGAGCTGTGGGCGTCTGTGAAAGTCATGCCGCGTGCCGCGATGCCATCCATGTGTGGAGTGGGTATTTTTCCCTCGGGATTGAGGCACTTCACGTCGCCGTAACCCATGTCATCGCAAAGAATGAAGACGATGTTGGGCCTGGAACTTTCCACGGAAAAGGCAGGGAGAGCTAACAGTAAAGTGGCGAGCAGTCGGAGCATGACCCACCATGAACGACACATGCCGGGGAATCTAGCCGCGCATTGCATTTCTCGTTTCCCGCTTCATGGTCGCGGCCCTTTCACCATGGCAAACTCCGGCCTCTCTCCGCTCACCCAGTCTTTCCAGCCTCCCGCCACCGTCGGCATTCTCGGCGGCGGGCAGCTTGGTCGAATGCTGGCGCTGGAGGCGAAGCGAAGCGGCTACCGAGTCGCCATTTATACGGATGAAGCCATCGGCTGCCCTGCGGGGCAGATCGCCGACATAGAGGTCAATGCCTCCTATGATGATGGCGAGGCGCTGGAGAGCTTTTTGCAGCGGGTGGATGTAGTGACCACTGAATTCGAAAACATTCCGGACTCTTGCCTCAGCGCCGTGGAGAAGATGCGTCCGCTACGCCCGAACCGGACCGCCGTGCACACCACTCAACACCGAGAACGTGAGAAGCTCTTTCTGCGCTCCCAAGGCATTCCCTGTGCGCCCTTTCGCATCGTCCAAAACCTCGCAGACCTGGAGGCTGCCGTGAATGAGCTGGGGCGGCCCTGCGTCATCAAAACGGCGGCCTTCGGTTACGACGGCAAGGGACAAGCGAAGGTGAACGCAGATACCGATCTGGCAGAAGCCTGGAAACCCTTCTCCGAACACCACGCCGTGGTGGAGCAGTGGGTGCCTTTCGTCATGGAGATTTCCGTCGTGGGAGCGCGTGCGCTCGACGGCAGCACCGCCACGCACGGTGTGGTGGAAAACATTCACGACCGGCACATCCTGGACGTCACCATAGCCCCGGCCAGGGTGACACCCGAGATAGCAGCAGAGGCGCTGAAACTCTGGCAGGCTGTGGCCGAAGGGCTGGACTACGTGGGCACCATGGCGGTGGAGATGTTTGTCACGGTAGATGAGCGTGTGCTGGTGAACGAAATCGCCCCGCGTCCACACAACAGCGGCCACTACACCATAGAGGCCTGCTACAACAACCAGTTCCAGCAGCAGCTCCGCGCCGTCACCGGCCAGCCACTTGGTGACCCGCGCCAGCATACCGCAGCCGTCATGGTGAACCTCCTGGGTGATGTCTGGCCCAGCGAGACGCAGGATCCCGACTGGTCCCCTGTGCTTCACCATCCGCGCGCCCGGCTTCATCTCTATGGCAAGCAGCTCGCCAAGCTCCGCCGCAAGATGGGCCACTTCACCGTGCTGGCCGACAACGTCGAAAAAGCCCTGGCCGAAGCCCGCGCCATCCAGAACGCACTCGGGACCCGCGTGTCCCAGTGAAGGGCGCCGGTCCACGGTTCAGACATTCGTGTGCATTCGTGTGCATTCGTGGTTAGCTCACCGCATCCTCTTCCGCCATGCTAACGCGTTTTCTGCCCGACCTCAGAGACATGGATGCCGACCTACGGGAAGTGTTTTTGGAAAAACTTCGCGTTCGCTGGACGCATACCTCTACTGCCCTGGAAGGCAATACCCTTACCGAGGGCGAGACTTTCGGAGTCCTCCGTTATGGCCTCACGATCTCCGGTAAGCCGCTTGCTCATCACAATGAAGTCCTCGGCCACCAGCGTGCGCTGGACCTCCTGCATCTTCTCTTGCAGGAAGGCCGTGCGCTTCAGGAGACCGATCTGCACCAGTTTCACACGGCCATCCAGACCAGCGTGGAGGTGGACTATCTTAAACCTGTCGGTTCCTGGAAAAAGGAACCCAACTCCACACTCGCGAAGATCGACGGGAAAACGGTGATCAATGACACCTACGCCCCCCCGGAGCACGTCGCCTCGCTGATGGCGGAGTGGTTGACGGCATTCAATCGCCTCCGCCATGATCCCGCCGTGTCGGCGCTAGACGCTTACGTCTGGAGCCATGCCACGCTCGTGCGCATTCATCCTTACGCTGACGGAAACGGACGGCTAGCTAGGCTGGTAGCCAATGTTCCCGTCATTGAAAAAGGCGGCCTCCCGATCTTAATACCTTCAGAGAAACGGCTAGAATACGTGGAGCTTTTGGCTCAGTGGCAGATCGCAAGCGGCCCGCTGCGCAAAGAGGGCGGCGAGCTAGCGGGAGATCTGCCTGCGCTGGAGTCCTTTCGCAGACTCTGCGCAGAGTGTGCCGCCAGCGGGCAGTTGTTGCTTAACGAAGTGTTGGATGCACAGGCGAAACGCAGAGCCTGATTTTTCGCATTGAGCAGCACTGCCCTCCGCGCTAAGCACCCGGTTCCATGAGCAGCAGCGGTCACACTTACAAGCAATCCGGCGTCGATATTCACGAAGCGGCCTCCCTCGTCGATGACATCGGCTCCCTGGTGAAGCGCACCCAGCGCAACCGCAAGCTGGCCAACCCCTTCGGCCTCTTTGCCGCAGCTTACGATCTTTCCGGTTACAAGGCTCCCATGATCCTCACTGGCTGCGACGGCGTGGGCACCAAGCTGGAACTCCTTCTCGAACACGACCTTCTGGAAAATGCCGGAAAGGACCTCGTGGCCATGAACGTGAACGACGTCCTCACCACCGGCGCGGACCCCATCATGTTCCTCGACTATGTGGGCATCCCAAAAATCGACAAACAGCAGATCACCCGCATCATCGCTGGCATGACCGACTACCTGGAGGCCTGCGACTGCATCCTGGCCGGAGGCGAGACCGCAGAGATGCCCGGCATCGTCCCCGAAGGCATGGTAGAACTCAGCGGTTTTGCGATTGGTGCCTGTGAGAAGGAAGACCTCCTTGATCCCGGCACCATCGTCGCCGGAGACATCCTCGTTGGCTGGGCCAGCGCCGGCTTCCATGCCAACGGCTTCTCCCTTGTCCGCCGCATTCTCAAGGCCGAGCAGCTCAAACTCAACGCCGAAGAAATGAAGCAGCTTCTCACCCCGACGCTGCTTTACCACGAGCAGACCCGTGCCCTGAAAGCCGCCGGCATCCGCCCCCGCGCCATGGCCCACATCACCGGAGGCGGCCTGCCAGAAAACCTCGGCCGCATCTTCACCAAGCGCGGCCTTGGCGCAGCGCTTCAGATTCCATACTGGGAGAACGACGTCGCACAGAAAGTGCTCCGGCACGCCGACGCGAAGGATCGCTTCGACACCTTCAACATGGGCCTCGGCTGGGTGGCCATCCTTTCGCCCGAAGATGCCGCAAAAGCGCTCTCCATCCCGGGAGCGGTGCAGATCGGTGAGATGAACACCAGCGGCACGGTCACCGTGGAAGTGAAGCAGTAAGCAGCTAGGTTCGGCAGTCGGCTCCTCGCCCGCCCTATTCCAGCAGCATCTCCACAGCCTGCGTGCTGCCATCAGAGAACCTGAGGATCAGCGCCGCGCGTTTGTTGATGCTCACCGCTGAAGGTAGCCCCTTCTCCGAGGCACCGGTGGCGTCACTGGCCCGCGTGCCGAGGGCGATGCTGGTGATCTTGGCCTGATTGCCGAAGTCCGTTCGGAACAGCGAACCCTTGCGCAGCTCCAGCCGCGGCTGCCTCTGCCTCACGCGCCCTATCGGCGCATCCGCCAAGTTGCCCACAAACAAGGCCTGGTCCTGCCCCGCCACCGCTCCGCGGAGTGAAGCGACCACAAAATAGGTCTGATCCGCTGAGCTGAGCTCCGCCGTTTGAATGGTGTTGATCACACTGCCATCGCACCCTGGCGCTACACCTCCTTCTCGAAGCAGCAGTGTGAAACTGTTTGTCAGCTCATTGGCCGCGACCAGTGCCACATCATTGGCTTGCGTCACGCCCGGCCCTCTCAACTGCACCAGCGCCACCACCCGATCCACGCTCACGGCCCAGAAGCGCAGAAAACGGGAGACCACTGTGCCATCAGGCAACAGCGAGCCGATGCCCGAACCCTTTTGAAAGACCTTCTCCAGAGTGGAGAACCGGTTGGATACGATCATCTCATTGTTGGCGACCGTGGTGGTGGTGCCCAGCACAAGGGCGCGGAAGGCCACCTCGTCATCAGACGACACCGTCTCACCGAGAAAGCGATTGAGCAGCAGCCCGCTCAACGCGTCGCCCTGCCCAGCCAACTGAGCACCCAGCGGACCGGGACCGGGTGTGAAGGTTCCAAGAAAGATGCCCTCCCTGACACTGGCATTCTTCACCGCCGCATGGTAAAGGTACAGGCGGTTGGAGAAAGCCACGCGCGGGCTGATCTGCCCGATGCGGTTGGGGCCGCCCGTGCCAGGCACAAAGCGGTCCTCCTGGTCGGCTGCATCCAGATTTCCAAGGACATCCGGCACCAGGATGACGCTGTCGTTCTCAGGCGTCACTCCTCCTGCTCCAACCCTGAACCTGCCCGCGATGGCGAAGCGATGCCCAGACGTATCAGAAGACTGCACCACCTGTGCCATGGAAGCTAAGGTGCCGGTGCTCGAGCCGCCAAAAGGTACCGTGTTGAATGCGGCCCCCAGCCGCACGAGTGGTATGAGAGCGCTCGCTGACCTGCCGAACAATGCATCCGGATTCGTAGCCGTAACAACGGTGGACGTGAAGGACACCGGCAGAATGGCGATGCCTGTGTCATGGATCATGGGCACACCGAACCCTCTGATAAACTCCACCCCGGTCGGCACCGGTGAAACATTGAACGTGTTCAGAACGGAGGCCCGCAGCGTATTGGTGATACGGTCCCAGACACCAGAGACACGCCCCGCAGCACCCAGGAAGAGAATATCCTGTTCTGCGTCTGGTCCCAATGTGGCGGCGCTTACTCTAGTGAACCTCGCAGCGCCGGCGCCAGGAGCCATGTCACCCACTCTGAGTCCGGGTGCCAGCGTTCCATACACGGGTGGCAGCACCTTGGTGAAGCGGTAGGCTATGCCATTGCCACCCGGATCTGCCGAGGCAAAAACAGACGCCGCACCACCTATGGCCACCGTGCTGCCCAGCTTGTCATCCGCCTTGCCGTCAGAAGCCTTCAACTGCAACCCATCTTGGCCATCCCGGTCAAAAGCAAACAAGCGCCCCTGGCCGCCACTGTTCTCCTCAGGCTGTCCCACTAGCAGCAAGTTCTCTCGCACCGCCATGCCGAACCCGAACTGTCCCCCGGCAAAGGGTTGTGGAGAGCTCACCGTTCCAATCAGCGACCCCGTCACGAAGTCATAAATGTTCACCGCGCCCCTCTCCAGGCTTGCATTGGGACGGCTCGCATAGATCCGCCCGCAGGAAAGTGCCACCTGGTGGCCCAAGGAATCACCCGTCGAAGCGCCAGTGGTGATCTTCAGCAGCTGGCTGGCGTTAAAGAGGTCAAACAAATGGACAGAGCCCCGGTCGCCCGACTCACTCGGCGCACTCGTCACCAAGAACCTTCCATCCGTGTCTAGCCGCCTGCCGAAGCCCACGCCGATCAAACGGGGCACGGACACACACTTGAAGCGCTCGTCAGAACTCGTGGCTAATCCCGCGATGGAATAAACGTGAATCGAACCCCGGTTCGCATCGTCTCCAGGCGCACTCACGGCCACCACATCGCCCTCGATCGCTACCGCCGCACCCAGTTCATCATTCGCCTCGGCCGTGCTGGACAGCATCTTCCCAAGCTGCCTGCCCGTCAGCGCATCAAAGGCGTAGGCTGCACCGCGGGCACCATCCTTACCCGGCGCACCGATGACAATGCGGTTCCCCCGCACAGCCAGCGCCGCCCCAAAGAAGTCCCCCGCCGCTCCATCACTAGCCAGCAGTTTCCGCTTCAGCGCACCCGTATTCGCATCGAAAAGATAAGCCGCACCAGCATTCGCCCCCTTCTCTCCATTTCCCGTCTCGCCCACCAGCAGCCAGCGGTCTGAGCCAGCCATGGCGAGGCCAAACGAATCATCGCCCGTATTCCCGTCTCTGCGAGAGGAGAACAGCTTCGACTCCACCGGATCCAAAGCAAACGCCGAGCAAACCATGCCAGCCCAAACGAATCCGAAAAGCAATCGTCTCATTTCGCCATCCTATCGCCGAAGAGGACCAGATGCAATCCCGCCGCTTGCGAGGCGGTTTCTTGAAAGAGGCTGCCAGCGTAAACAGTAGCATTCACCCCCCCATGTTTGTGAAGCCCCAGTTTTCCCCAAGGAAGAGCCGTGCCCTCGCGCTGCTCTGGGCTGCGGCGTCGGCAGCCGCCCTCCCAGCTGCAGATCATCCCGGCAAGGCCATCTACATGCAGCACTGCGCAAGCTGTCATGGCAATGACGGCCAGGGCGTGGACGGCGAATACGACGAGCCGCTCATCGGCACCCGCAACTTCGAGGGACTCCTCAAAAAGATCGATAACACCATGCCGGAGGACAACCCGGACTTAGTCAATGGTGAGGACGCCAGAAAAGTCACCGCCTACGTCTATGAGACCTTCTACTCCGCAGAGGCCCAGGCAAAGCGCGAAAAGCCGCCCAAGGACCTCCTCCGGCTCACCGTCCCGCAGTATCGCAACAGCGTGATGGATCTCGTGGGCCGCTTTCACAAAGGTGTCGGCTATGAGTGGCCCCTGAAGAACGAGGAAGGCCTGCGCGGGTTTTACCGCGGCTTCGAGCACCTCAAACCAGGAGAAAAGATAGGAAACGGCACCGCCAGCGAACGCGCAAAGAACCGCACCCCGCACAAGTTCGACCGCGTGGATGGGCCGATCGCATTCCACTTCGGCCCCGACGCACCCAACAAAGAGGTGATGAGCAACGAAGAGTTCAACATCCGCTGGGAGGGCAGCGTCCTCGCAGAAGAAACCGGTGTTTACGAGTTCATCGTCAAATCCGAGAACGGCTTCCGTCTTTGGATCAACGACACCGAGGAAGAACTCATCGACAGCTGGGTCACTCCCGGTCCCGAAGTGCGGGAGGAAAAGAAGAGCATCTACCTTCTCGGTGGCCGCGCCTACCGCGTCATCCTGGACCACTTCAAGTTCAAGGAAGCATCAGCCTCCATTGAACTCTGGTGGAAGCCGCCGCACGGCCACAAAGAGATCATCCCCGCCCGCTTCCTGCGCACCGACCGTCCGCAGCCGCAGATGATCGTCAGCACCACCTTCCCCGCAGATGACCGCAGCGCCGGCTATGAACGCGGCTCCACCATCAGCAAGGAGTGGGAGCAAGCCGTCACCGAAGCCGCGCTCTCCGCAGCGGATTTCATCGACCGGTATCTCGATCGCCTCGCCGGCACCAAAGCGGACGCGCCCGACCGCGCCGAGAAGCTGAAACAGTTCGCCCGGGACTTCGTGGAAGCAGCCTTTTGCCGACCGCTGGACGACGCCCAGCGCGCGCTCTACGTGGACTCCCACTTCAAAGGAGCAGCTTCACCCCAGCTCGGAGTGAAGCGCACCGTACTCATGACCCTCAAGTCTCCGCGCTTCCTCTACCCAGCACTGCGTGAAAGTGAGAAGCCAGACGCCCACACCATCGCCTCCCGGCTAGCGTTCACCCTTTGGGATTCCGTGCCAGACCTACAGCTCGTCAAAGCCGTCAGAGAGGGGAAGCTCGACAGCACGGATGACATCCACAGACAGGCAGAGCGCATGATGAAAGACCCGCGCACCAAGGCCAAGCTCCACGGCTTCTTCCACCACTGGCTGGAGCTGGAGCGTGCAGAGTCCCTCTCCAAAGACCCCAAAGCCTTCCCCGGCTTCAACCAAGAAGTCATGGCCGATCTCCGGGAGTCCCTCCTGCGTTTCATCGATGATGTCGTATGGAACGGCTCCTCTGACTACCGCGATCTGCTCAGAGCAGACTACCTCCTGCTCAATGAGCGCCTGGCCAAAATCTACGGCCAAGACGTCAAGGGCGCAGAGTTCCAGCGCGTTTCGTTTGATCCCAAGCAGCGCGCCGGAGTCGTCACCCACCCCTACCTCCTCGCCGCCCAAGCCTACGCCAGACACAGCTCACCCATCCACCGCGGAGTCTTCCTCACCCGCAACATCGTCGGCATGTCGCTCAAACCTCCGTCCGTGGCAGTGGCGTTTGAGGACAGCAAGTTCAATCCCCACCTCACCATGCGGGAAAAGGTGACCGAACTCACCCGCAGCAGCAACTGCATGTCCTGCCACTCCATGATCAATCCACTAGGCTTCAGCCTGGAGAACTTCGACGCCATCGGCCGCTGGCGTACCAAAGAGAATGACAAACCCGTCAACCCCGTCAGCGACTTCATCACCGAGGAAGGCAAAACCCTCCGCCTCACCGGCCCGCGAGACATCGTCAACTACGTCTCCGACAACCCAGGCGGCCACCGCGCCTTCATCCGCCACCTCTTCCACCACATGGTGAAACAACAGCCCCCCGCCTACAGCCAAGACACACTGCCCACCCTGCAGCGCAAGTTCGCCGAGCAAGGCTGCCACATCCAAAAACTCCTCGTCGAGATAGCCCTCGTTGCAGCGCTGGAGGGCCGAACGGAACCCAGATCGTAGCTCCACCAGTCCGCTCACCCTTTCCAATGCGGCGCTAGTGCGCCTCTTTTCCACAAAAATCCGGACTCCCACCCACGTAGAACATCCCCATGAAACACCTCCACCGCCGCCAGTTCCTCCGTGATCTCGGTCTCTCGGCCGCCGCATTCCCCTTCCTCACTGGTCTGCCCAGCCTCACCGGTGCACCAGCCCCGCAGCGTCGCCAGCGGCTCATTATCATGTTCTCGCCCAACGGCACGTTGCCCAACGAGTTCTGGCCTGACGAATACGGCGAAAACTTCCAGCTCAAGCCCATCCTCAAGCCCCTAGAGCCTTTCAAAAAGCAGATGCTCCTGCTCAAAGGCGTGGCCAACAAAGTGCGTGGTGACGGCGATAGCCACATGCGCGGCATGAGTTGCCTGCTCACCGGAGACGAACTGCACAAAGGCAACATCATGGGCGGCGGCGGCAACCCCGCAGGTTGGGCACGGAACATCTCCATCGACCAGGAGCTCAAAAACCACCTCCAAAAGCAAACCAACACTCGCACCCGCTTCGGCTCCCTGGAGTTCGGCGTCGCTGTACCGGACCGCGCCGACCCATGGACGCGCATGGTCTATGCCGGAGGAAACCAGCCCATTGCACCCATCGACGACCCACACCAGATGCTCGGTCGCCTCTACGGGCAGATGAAGGACAAAGACAGCCTCGTCAGCATCCTTGACGACGTGCGGGATGACCTCAAGCGCGTCTCCTCTAAGCTCAGCTCTCGTGACAAACAGTTGCTGGAACAGCACATGACACTCGTCCGCAGCCTCGAGCAGGACCTCGCCGAAGCAGACAAGCAAGGCACCCTCACCCATCCCGTGCCGGATGTGGACCCCACCATCGAACTGGTGAACGACAACACCCCCCAGATCAGCAAGATCCAAATCGATCTGCTCGTCAACGCATTGGCCAACGACATGTCCCGCATCGCCACGCTCCAGTACATGCGCTCCGTAGGCATGGCGCAAATGCGCTGGCTCGGTGTGGAGGAAGGCCACCACTCCCTCTCGCATGATCCAGATGACAACAAGGACAGCTACGCCAAGCTACTCAAAATCAACGTCTGGTTCGCCGAACAGCTCGCCTATCTCGCCAAGCGCCTCAGCGAGACGCCTGAACCCGCCGGAGAAGGCTCCATGCTGGACAACACCCTTATCGTCTGGACCAACGAACTCGGCAAGGGCAACAGCCATACCCTCAACGACGTGCCATGCGTCCTGCTCGGCGGTGGTGCCGGCTTCAAGATGGGCCGTGCACTCTCTTACGACCAGACCCCGCACAATCGCCTCTGGCTGGCCATCGCCCACGCCATGGGGCACACAGGATTGAAGGTCTTCGGCAAGGAAGAGTTCTGCGCCGAAGGCCCGCTAGTGTTGGCCTAGTTGAACCGACACCCCGTCGCTTCAACGTCTCGCCGGCACCTAGCCGCCGCCCTGTCATGCGCCTGCATCTTCTGGTCACACTCGCGGCACTTCTCGTGGCCGCTTGCGACTCTGCACCCTCCACCGATTTGAATCTTCAGCTCACGGAGGATGACGGGCGCTCCGGATTCAGCGCAAAACTACCAGAGGGCACTTACGCTGTTACCCTGTCCTTCGGCCACGCGACCGAAGCCACCTCCACTTGGGTCAAGGCGGAGGGCCGCAGATTGGTGTTAGACGAAGTGCGCACCGCGCCAGGCGAGTTTGTGGAGCGTACTGTCCTCATCCATGTGCGACGCCCAGACATTCCTGGCAGCGACGGCGTGGCCATCACAGGGTCAGAGCCAACCTCTCCCACTTGGGACGACCGACTCAACTTCGAGTTCAGCGGCACCGCACCACGCGTGGCCGCCCTGAAAATCCAACCCGCGCTGAACTTCACGACCGTTTATGTGGCTGGGGACTCCACCGTAAGCGACTATAACCGCGAACCACACGCCGGCTGGGGCCAGATGCTCCCGCGCTTCTTTGGTCCCAAAGCCACAGTGGCCAACTACGCTCGCTCAGGCCTAGCGCTCCACACCTTTGAAGCCACGCGTCGGCTTGAGAAAGTGCTCAGCACCATGAAGCCGGGCGACCACTTTCTCATTCAGTTCGGTCACAATGACCAAAAGGACAAAACTCCGGGAGCAGGCCCCTTCACCACCTACAAAGCCAACCTCAAACGCTTCATCGCAGCCACACGCGAGAAGGGCGGCATCCCCGTCCTCATCACTCCCATGGAGCGCCGCCGCTTCCAGCCAGACGGCACGCAGTTGGAGACCCTCACCGACTTCGCCGCTGCCATGCGTGAGACCGGGCGGGAAGAGAATGTTCCCGTCATAGACCTCCACGCCATGAGCCTCACCCTCTACGCCGCACTGGGGCCAGAGGTATCCAAACGGGCCTTCCTCCACCTCCCAGCACACAGCTTTCCCGGTCAAAAGGAAGCCATGGCAGATGACTCCCATCACAGCACCTACGGCGCGTTTGAACTGGCCCGCTGCGTCGTACAAGGCATTCAAACGAAAGTGCCCGCACTGGCGGCACTACTCGTGGCGGACGCAGGTTCCTTTGATCCCGCGCAGCCGGATGATCCAGCGGCCTTCAGACTCCCGCCTTCACCGCCTGCCGCCAGCATGGAGAAACCGGAAGGCAACTGAACCCGCATCGCCCCATTGCGCCCGGCAACGGATTGCGGCAGCTTGCTCGCATGATACGCGTCACGGATCTTCACGTAGCCGCCAACACCGCCCTACCCTCACCCTCCGCCTTACGTGGCGAGATCAGCGGCAGCGCCGCCCACGCCTCCCTCGTCAAGGAATCCCGCGCCGCCATGGAAAACATCCTCTCCGGTGTGGACAAGCGTTTCCTCATCGTCGTCGGACCGTGCTCCATACACGACCTCAACTCCGGCCGCGAGTATGCACAACGCCTCTCCACTCTGGCAAAGGAGTTGCAAGACAAGCTCATGCTCGTGATGCGCGTTTACTTTGAGAAACCGCGCACCACCGTAGGCTGGAAGGGGCTCATCATGGACCCCCATCTCGACGGCACCAATGACATCCCCGCCGGCTTGCGGCTGGCCCGCACCTTCCTGCGCGACGTGCTGGATCTCGGCCTCCCCACCGCCACCGAGATGCTCGACCCCATCACGCCGCAATACATCGCAGACCTCACCTGCTGGAGCGCCATCGGTGCACGCACCACCGAGTCCCAAACCCATCGCCAGATGGCCAGTGGCTTATCCATGCCCGTGGGCCTCAAAAATGCCACCTCCGGCTCCGTCATGGCCGCCATCAACGGCATCAAGGCCGCCATGCAGCCGCAGACCTTCCTCGGCATCAATGACAACGGCCATGCCAGCGTGGTCACCACCACCGGGAACACCGGTAGCCACCTCATCCTGCGCGGCGGAGACAATGGGCCCAACCATGACGAAGCGTCTGTGAAAGCCGCACTCGCTGCCTTGCAAAAGAACGGCCTGCCCTCCGTGGTCATGATTGATGCCAGCCATGCAAACTGCGGAAAAGACTGTCGCAAAATGCCAGGCACCTTCCGTGAAATCGTAAGCCAACGCTCTGCAGGCAACACCGGCATCATTGGTGCCATGCTCGAGAGCCACCTCGTCGCAGGTGCGCAGGCCATGGCAGAAACCAGGGATGCACTCGTGTACGGCCAGTCCATCACGGATCAATGCATCGACTGGACCACCACCGAATCCCTGCTGCGCGAGGCAGCCGACCAGCTTTGAGCCGTGGACTGCCGCCGTGACCACACCCGTGATCCAGACCAGTGGCTGGAGACCCGCCAAAAGTGGGCACAGCGCACAGAATAACACTACGTCCCCCGCCTGTTCCCAAACAACTCCACATGCAGGCGCGGAGAAAAGCGCCAGCCGCGTTGCTTGCAGGTCTCCACGAGCAGCGCTGACTTCTGCCGCAGCGCCTCCACACTGGTCCCTTCCGGCATGACGAGCACCCTCTCCGGTGGCACTTGGACTCCAATGCCATCGATCACTCGGGCCGCCTCTTCCACATCCTCAGCGCTGCTGATGACGAACTTCCACTGCACCTCGTAGCGCTCGCACCACACACGCAGTACTTCAGGTTGCAACCTCGTCTTTTCATGGCGCTCCAGCCACGCAGCTTCGATCTCGTCTTCCAACGGTGTGGAGTTGCCTAGCTTGGGGCTAATGGAGGCCAGGTCACACGGCACTCCGTTTGGGGGAATGGTGCCTGCCGTCTCGATCGTGATATGTTTGCCCGCGTCGTGTAGTGCTTGAAGAAGTGCCGGCGTTTCCTTGGCTATCATCGGTTCGCCACCCGTCACCACCACAAAGCGCGTCGGGTACCGGTTCACTTCCTCCATGATGCTCTCCACGCTCCAGTCCTCACTCTCCGGTCTCCAGGAAGCGTAGGGCGTGTCGCACCAGCGGCAGCGCAAATTGCACCCGGACGTCCGCACGAACACCGAGGGCACACCCACCAGGGTACCCTCTCCTTGGATCGAATAAAAGATCTCTGACAGCCGCACCCCTCATCCTTAGCATGGGGACTCATGCGTGAAACTTGATGATTTTGTTAAGATAGGTTAACTTTTGGGCGAGATGTTTACCCGCTTTCTGCTTCTGACCCTCGTCTGCGCACTGCTCACCCAGTGCTCCGGCTCGTCTTCGTCGCGAGGTTCGGCGCGCTGGACATACCGACACGTTCCGGGAAAGACCGCCGTCGTTTACCCGAACGGAAAGGCTTTTCTACACGCCTACGCGCCCGTGAAAGTGCACAACGCTATCGCAGCGGCCAACCAAATCGCCGGCAAGCCCTACGTCTGGGGTGGCGGGCATCGCAGGCTATACGATCATGGCTACGACTGTTCTGGGGCCGTGTGCTACGTGCTCAATCACGCCGGCGTGCTACGCGGCAGCACCACTTCATCAGGACTCAAGAAGTTTGGCAACGCTGGAAGAGGGGACTGGATCACCGTTTATGCGAAGGACGGACACACATTCATCGAGATTGCTGGCCTGCGTTTTGATACCGGAGGCGGAGGCAGCAACAGCAGTCGCGGTCCACACTGGAGCACCGCTCCGCGGACCCTCTCCGGATTCCGCGCCCGTCATCCCAGCGGCTTGTAGCAAAGCGGTTGCGCCGCGCGCAGGGACCAGCACACTGTCCGCCCCATGCTCGTCATTCCCATCCTCCTCGCGCTCGCCGTTATCGCCGTGAGCCGCTGGGCGCGTGGACGCTATGAGTCCAAAATGGCGCTTGGCCGCCGAGCCCACGCGCCGGAGGACCTCACGGGAGCCCAGATCGCAGAGGAGTTCCTTCAAGCGAACAGCGCAGGCGACGTGCAGATCGTGGCGCATGAGGGTGTCATCACGAACTACTTTGACCCCGTCCGCAGACGTCTGTTTCTGAATCGTGAGGTGCGGGAAGGCCGCACCCTAGCCGCGTGGGCCCAGGCGCTGCATGAGGCCGCGCACGCTTTGCAGTCGGGTGAGGACAAGAGTGCGCTTCTGTGGCGCAGAACCTGCATTCACCTCACCCGCTACATCCCCATGCTGGCGCTCTTCGGCACAGCCGCAGCCACTTTCTTCCTCAAGATGCCATTCCGCATCACACTCATCGCCTTCGTCGGCATCTGTGTGCTCATTCTTCTGCTGAATCTCGGTACGCTCGCCGTGGAGCACAATGCGAATGCCCGTCTCCGCCGTTGGCTCGAAGATCGACTCTCCTCCAGCCCCACCGCCCGGGAGCGCATCGAGATCCTCATCTCCGCCGCCGCTCTCCGTGAGGTGGGTGACCTCATCCAGTCCCCCCGCTACTTTTTCTTCACCGCCCTGCCAGGTACAAGCGGACCCCGACCGGACTGATCTCTGCCCATTTCACACGAACTCAAATCACCGCAGGATTGCACTTCCCACAGCGCCACGTCATCCTGCTCGTCATGAGTTCTTTGGATCGCTTCTCGCTGAAAAACAAAGTCATCGTTCTCACCGGCGGTGCGGGCTTGTATGGCCGCGGCCTCGTGCGGGACTTGGCCTCTGCAGGCGCGGAGCTGGTCATTGCCTCACGGAATCTGGATGCCCTGCGAGCTGTCGCCGCTGAGGAGTGTGCGCTGGGACATCGCGTCACCGCTCATGCGCTGGATCAGGGTGACGAGCACTCCGTGCTGACGCTCCGCGACACCGTGATCGCCCAGTTTGGGAGACTGGACGGCCTGGTCAACAATGCCGTGGCCCGCCCCATGAAGGCGCCAGACAGCCTCCAGGGCTGGGTTGATTCCATGCGCGTCAACGCCACCGGCCTCTACCTCATCACCCATCACCTTGGCGCCGCCATCTGCGACCAGGGCGCCGGCAGCATCGTCAACATCGGCTCCATACAGGGAATGATAGGACCCAGCTTTGAACTCTACGCCGGCACAAACATGGGAGTGCCCCCGCCAGACTACTTCTTCCACAAAGGCGGCATGATCAACTTCACCCGCTACTACGCCGCGCTTTTTGGGCCGCATGGTGTGCGCGTAAACTGCCTCTCCCCGGGCGGCTTCTTTAACCACCAGCCCGAGCCGTTTTTGACGCGTTACCACGAGCACACCATGCTGCACCGCATGGCCAGCCCCGAGGACCTCGGTGGCAGCGTTATCTTTCTGTTGAGCGACGCCTCCCGCTACATCACCGGCACCAATCTGCCTGTCGATGGTGGCTACACAGCCAAGTGATGGGCCAGGCCCCAAGAACGTCAGCACCCCCACCACCATTGTGCCTCAAGCCATTGACGGGAGTTCCACGGCTTTCTCACAGGTTGTTCACATCTTATTCCCGCTTCACGCACCGAGGTGTCTCTGTGCTTGTTCACAACCTTGCAAATGGAAGGTCCCCTCCCGCTCCCCATCGCATACCAAGCCGTGGAACGCCCATTTTACAAGCCCTCCAGCCACCACCACCCTTTGGAACGAGCGGAAAACGCGCCATTTCGCGACGCACCAGCGCCCAAAGCTTGTTACGGCGTTGTTACCTTGCCCAGGGAACAAGGCGAGTTCGATCACACTTGTTCACAGGCTGCCAACAGGCAGAATTTTCCATTCAAACCCACCGAAAACAACATGGGCGCAAAGATCACGGCAAACAGAGGGTGAAAACCCAGCGTTTTACCGTTAGCTTCAAATTCTTGGTCCAAAGGTTGCTAAATGCTTAATATGTCTTAAGTTTATAGAATCATGATTGTGTCGTCACTCCCGAGTTGGTTCCCCCTTCGTCGCCTCGTCGGCCTCATTTGCTGGTGCGCTCTGCTGCCCCTGCTCACCCAGTGCTCAAGCAACAAGCCCATCCGCCATGCAGATGTAGTGGTCAGCGTTCGGGACCAAAAACTTGGCATTTACGACAACGGCAAGCTCGTGAAGAGCTACAAGGTCTCGACCTCCAAGTTCGGCCTGGGTGATAAACCGGGCAGCAACTGCACGCCGCTCGGCCGCCACGAGGTAGTGGCCAAAATCGGACATGGACTACCAAAAGGTGCCGTGCTCAAAAGCCGCCGCTGGAATGGTGAGGTCATCCAGCCCAACGCGCCGGGTCGCGATCCGATCGTCTCCCGCATTCTCTGGCTGAGCGGACGAGAGCCAGAGAACAAGAATGCCTACAACCGCTTCATCTACATCCACGGCACCGCAGAAGAATCCAAGCTCGGTGTGCCAGCCAGCTACGGTTGCGTCCGCATGGCTGCGAAGGACGTCATCGACGTCTTCAACAAAGTGGGCATAGGCACCTCCGTCCTCATCACCACCAACGACCTCCCTCGCAAGACCGTGGAAACATGGAAAACAGCCGGACAAAGCAAGCCAGACCCAGAGCCCATCCCGCTCCCGAAGGCGATACCCGTGCAGATCGATCGAGATGGCCGCATCATCGCAAGGAAGGAAGGGGACCCCGTCGGCCCGCCCTCACCCAAGCGCCGGGTATAATCCCTGCCCCTTTTCCGATCCACGGAAGTCTCACGCCTTCCTCTACATCCCACGCACCGCCCCCACGTAGAAACTCCCTCCGTAGAAGCAAACGTGAGTTTGCCCGTTTGGCATTCACTCACACATCG
>CAZIGH010000062.1:0-26357 GCA_964538625.1 uncultured Verrucomicrobiaceae bacterium | reverse complement strand
TTCTCATCCTGCACAAGGTTTCCTGCATCATCATACTGCGGGCTGATACTGGCGGGCGGGATGGGGACTTTGCGGGTCTGATGGGTCATGCCGTAGGCACCTCGCTCGCATGATAGAGCTGTTGTCATAAAGTTGCACCATGACCCTGTTTGCTCCTCATCTTTTCGGATTTCCATACCCGGCATTTTGCCCGAAGAACCGAAAGGCGTAAGCGATGAGGCGAAGGTTCATGGTGGGAATGACTTAGGGCATGTTGATGCGCAAGATGCTTGAGGTGCCGTTGGTGAATGTCACGGTGAGCACGAGGTCGCCTTT
This sequence comes from uncultured Verrucomicrobiaceae bacterium, assembly GCA_964538625.1. GTDB lineage: Bacteria > Verrucomicrobiota > Verrucomicrobiia > Verrucomicrobiales > Verrucomicrobiaceae > JAEUHM01. The sequence continues at coordinate 26,042 of CAZIGH010000062.1, read as the reverse complement.
CGGAGTGTAGTTGCGCTCCACGCCGGTGCTTTTGGCGGCAGGTGTGAAGATGCTGAAGCTTTTTACGGTGAGGGTGCCCATTTTGTCCCCGGTGCGCAGTAGGCGGCGCACGAGGCCCTCTGTGGTGAAGGCGAAGAGGGCGCGGTTGTTCGCGGTGGTGACGCCGGGGCCTCTAAGGGTGGCGATGAACAATGCGGTGTGATTCTCTGGCTGGGCGATGCTGCTGAAGCCAGCGAAGACTTGCGGGCTTGCGCTGCCGAGTGCGTTGGGTGCGGCGTTGCCGGTACGGGCGAAGTTGGCTCTGCCGCCGTTCCAGGCGAACCAGAGGCCGCTGTTGTTGGATGTGTTTACTCCAGTGCCGGTGATGGTGGCTTTGAATGCGATCAATGATCCGCCGGATACTGGGGTGCCGAAGGAAGCGAACTTGGTGTTGGGGATGGCGGTGAGTGTGGAACCTTCCCTGGCGACGGCCATGAGTTGAGCGCCGGTGCCCATGACGATGACGCTGTCATCCGTTGAAGTGACGCCTCCTTTGCCCACGGTGAGTTGGGCCAGGGTAGTTTTGTTGGCTCCGTAGCGGTTGACACCCGGAAGGCCGATGTTGAGCCACTGGGCACCTGCGGCCACGCTGCTGGCGTCTCCGCCGTTGGAGGCGACGGGGGTGATATTGCCACTGGTGATGTCCACCGTGGCCCAGAAGACGCGCTTGTCTGCGAGTGTGAGCTTGCAGCTGACCATGCCGGAGCCGATGTAGCGGCCGTGCCCGTTGGATCCGGGTGCTGGTGTGAACACGCTGATGGCGGTGATGGTACTTGCTTTGCCGTCCAGGGTGTAGTCCTGACCTTTCCTGACGAGGAGGACGCCGGAGGTGGGGTTGATGAAGCTGAGTAGCGCTGTGTTGTTGGCGGTCGTGACGCCGGTGCCCTTGAGGGTGACCTGTGCAATGCTGGCAGCGGAGTAAGGCGAGAAGCTGGTCACGGAGGCCACCTGCACGCCCATACCGAGCCCTGGGGCTTGGGTGCCTGTCTGCATGAGCAGCTGCACGTTTCCGGTGCTGGGTTCAACGGCCCACAGGGTCGAGGCTTGATCTGCTGGAACGCCGCTGAGGGTGACGGGTACGATCACTCTGGTGCTGCCGAACGCTGGCTGCCCTATGCTGGAGAATCTGCCGTTGGTCACTCCTGGTGCGGTCTCACCCTGCAAGAGAAGAACGCGGTTTCCATCCTGGTTGGTCATGACTGCCTGGAGCAGCTTGCCCTTCTCCAGCACCACGATACGAGCCACGATGGTGCCGTTGGGCAGGATGAGCGGATTGCTGAAGCTAGAGACGGTGCCAAAGCGGTTTCCGCCGAGGTGAACGAGGTCGCCCTTGCTGAGTGCGAAGCGGTTGTAGCGCACGGTGGTCATGGTGTAATATGCGTTGCCTGCGCCGCGGTCCGTGGTGCCTGTCACCGCTACGTCGCCGTTGTTTCCAATGGCGAGGGCTGCGGGCGTGTCGATGCCTGAGTCTTGTGCGCCGTTGAGACGCTGTTGCCAGTTGATGGTGCCGTTGAGGCCGTTGAACTTGGTGGTGAGGAAGTCAAAGTCGCTGGCGGGTAGTTTGGACTCACTGAGGGTGAGGATGTTGCCAGAGGGATCCACCTTCATGTCAATGAGGTAGTCTTCCACAAAGGTGTTGGCTGGGCTGCCTGCGGGTGCGGTGGTTTGGTTGCTCCAGCCGGAAGCTCCGTTGTAGGGATCTAGGAGTGTGACGCGGCTGACGGTACGGAATCCGTCGAGCTTCATGGTGGCTCCCAGCGCGATCCATGAAGAGGTGGATGCGACCTTGGGCCACCACTGGCGGGAGCCGAGGTTGCCGCCGGGTGCGGGGAAGTTTTTCGTCCAGCCGAGGCTGCCATCCGAGTAGTAGAAGATGACGCGCACTTCGTAATCTGGGGTGTTGACGATCTTTGACATGCCTGCGACGACATAGCCGGAGTAGCTGCGGTCTTTGCAGACGGCGGTGGCCACATCATCAGCTCCGTAGGCTGCATATCTCACCCACACGTCATCACCCAGTGCGTCGTAGAGTACGGTGCAGAAGCAGGTTTTTCCTGAGGAGACGGAGCGCCCTGTGACGATGACGTCTGCGTTGTTCACGGCGATGGCGAGCGGCCGGTCCACGCTGCTGGTGCTATGTCGCTTGCTCCACATTGAGTTCCCGGAGGATTTGCCGATTTTGATGGTGAGGAAGTCTTCGTTGGTTCCGTTGCCCATGGAGGTGCCGGTGACGCAGATATTGCCAGAGCCATCCACTGCCATGGCTGTGACTTCGTCATTGCCATTGGCTGGTCCGTTGAATGAGCGATCCCAGATGACGGTGCCGTCGTCGCCTTTGTATTTGACGACGCGGAAGTCACGCATGTTGCTGCCGGTGCTGAAGCCTCCGACCGTGATGTTGTTGTCGCCGTCCACGACGAGCGCGGTGGGTCGGCAGTCGGAGGAGGCGGAGAGGGTGGTGCGCCATAGCTCGGCACCCGTCATTGAGTCCGTGCAAACGGTGAGCCATGAGTCGTTGACGAGGTCATCCCGATAACCTGTGGTGAAGACGCGACCATTGCTGCCCATCTGCACGGCGACGGCGCGGAAGGTGATGCCGGGGTTGCCATCGTCCGAGTTGGTCTGCCAGGGGCGGTAGGCGGGGCGTTCTGCATGGGCGGCTGAGAGCAGAGTCATCCCGGTGAAAAGGGAGAGCAGGTGACGGGTGGATTTCATGGTGCGCTGAGGGGTGGTGGTAGTGAAGTGATGCCGTTGTTTGGTCGTGCTCAGCTTCAGCGCTGCATGCGATTTGCGAAATCGGACCTATGGCGTAGGACCAAAGTCGGATCGGTGGACGTGGCTATGAGGCACCCGCTTTGCTGTGTGCAGCCTGGGCGGCGGGTGTGGATTGAGATCCTTTTTCACTGACGGCGTCTTGCAGCCGTGAGGGGTCGCGGAACGGGAGGCGAGGCTCCACGCTCTGGCGTGTGGGTGAAAGGTGGGCGCGTTTGCTAAGGCCGGGTACGGGCGGTGGACTGGGCTTTGGTGAGCAGGGCTTGCAGTTCACTCACGACTTCTGGCCGGTCAGCCTGAAGATTGGTGGTTTCGCCGGGGTCTTTGGTGAGGTCGTAGAGTCCGGGGCGGGCTGGGGCGCTGGGGTTCTGCTTTTTGCCGGCATACCAGCCATCGGCGACGGCGAGGTCTGGGATGTATTTCCACTGGCTTGTGCGGAGGGCGAGGTCGCCATTGCCGCTCATGAGGATGAGGTGGTCTCGCTCGGGTGCGTCCTTTTGGCCGAGCAGGGCGGGGAGGAGGTCAAAGCTGTCTGGCAGTGCGTCTTTTGGGATGGGGACACTTGCGGCGGCGCAGATGGTGGCAGGCATGTCTAGGGTGGAGGCGATGTCTTGCGAGACGCCGGGCTGGATGCGTGCGGGCCAGCGGACGATGAAGGGCACGCGGGTGCCGCCTTCCCAGAGCTGGGACTTTTTGCCACGATAGGGGCCGGTGGGTCGGTGACCGGATTCGTCGTTCACATAGGCTCCGTTGTCGCTGCTGAACATGATGAGGGTGTCATTTGCGAGGCCGAGGTGGTCGAGGGTGTCGAGGAGTTCGCCGATGTTGGCATCCAGCTCTTGCAGCATGTCGGCACGGGGGCTGATGCCGCTGGTGCCTTGGAACTTGGTGCCGGGGATGGCTGGTGCGTGCACGTTGTGCGGTGTGAAGAGGAGGAAGAACTTCTGAGCTTTGTTGCGCTCGATGAACTGAAGACACTCGCGGGTGTGGATCTCGGCGATTTCGGTGTCTTTCCACCAGGCGGATTTGCCACCTTTGGCCCAGCCGATGCGGTTGCGCCCTGCGGCCCAGGGACTCAGGCCCAGGCTCTTGGCTTCAGGCTCATTGTAGGAGTATTGGATGGGGTCATTCGGATCGAGCCCGAGCACGCGGTGGCCGCGCATGAATACGGTGGGGATGCGGTCGTTGGTGGCGGGGATGCCGAAGTATTCGTGAAAGCCAACCTCCAGGGGGCCGGGGAGGACTTCTGCGTTGAAGTCAGGCTTGGAGAGGCCGAAGCCCAGATGCCACTTCCCTATGATGGCGGTGCGGTAGCCTGCTTTTTGGAGCAGGCCGGGAGCGGTGGTCATGGTGGTGGGGATGAGCAGCGGTGCATCTCCTCTGGCCACTCCTCTGTTCAAGCCTTCGGCGTGGTTGCGCCAGGAATACTGCCCAGTGATGAGGGAGTAGCGCGTGGGCGTGCAGACAGCGGCGGAGGCATATCCGTTCTCAAAGCGAACGCCTTCGCGTGCGAGACGGTCGATGTGGGGTGTCTTCACCTTGGTGGCCCCGTAGCAACCTGCATCTCCCCAGCCGACGTCATCAGCAAGGATGATGATGATGTTGGGTGCATCTGCGGTGGAGGCCTGTCCGCCGGAGAGCAGTGAAATGACGAGCAGCAGTAGGATGCGTTTCATGGGGATGGTTCACTACTTTGCCACTTTTTCCCTTTCCTCACCGTGAGCGTCGGCGCTTTGTTTGGGAGCGGTGGTGTGGTTTCTGGTGCGGAGGAAGGCTACGAGGTCTCGGAGCATTGGCGGGGGAAGTGCAAGCGCCATGGGGGGCATGGCGGACACGGGCGGGGTGACGGCTTTGACACTGCTGCGGGGGTGGGTCTGTGCTTTGCCATCCAGTCCTACGACGGTGATTTTCTCTGGGGTGTCTTCAGTGATGCGACCGACCGCCAGTGTGCCGTCTGCGAGGGTGACGGATGACATGCCGAAACCGGGGCTGATCTCGGCATTCGGATTGACGAGCGACTCGATGATTTTCTCTGGGCTGAGACGTTCAGCAACGAGATCCAACGAGGGACCCTGGACGCCGCCGTCACTGCCGATTTTGTGGCACTGAAGGCAGGCACCCTGGTTGCGGAAGACGATTTCACCCGCTTTGGGGTCGCCACCGGTGATGCTGAGCATGGGCACGGCATCGGTGGCGCTGGCTGCGTAGGCGGTGGTGGTTTGTTGGGCAGTGGCGTCAGCAGAGCTTTGTAAAGCGAGGAAGAGGTCCAGCCACAGTTCAGGGCGCAGACTGTTGGTCTGGCGTTTGGTCCAGAGGTCCAGCGCTTCGGTAGGATGAAGTGTGGCGATGATCTGCAATGCGGCCCGTGCGGCGGGTAGGGCACCGTTTGCTGCGGCTTGGCGGGCTACTTCGGCTAGGCCATCTAGTTTCATGGCCAGTGCGTGACGCAAGGATGCTGCGGCGAGCTCAGACTCTGCGTCTTTCAAATGGGCGGCGACCAACTGGCGTGCCTCGTCAGGAGAGGACTTGACCAGACTATCGAGCGCCGCGATGCGTACTGCAGGTTGTTGTTTTGCGTCTCCCACCAAGGAAGCGAGGGTGGTGGTTTCCAAGGAGGTATCGGTATCGTCGGCAAGTTTAAGTGCCAGTGCGGCGAGATTGGGCGGGGGATTGCTGCTGAGGAACTGTTTGAGTGGCGTGCCGATGCTGGTGCCAAGCGTCTTCATGCTGCGGGCTTCTCCGGGTATGGGGCGGAAGCCGCCGAGTACGGGATCTGCGGTGATGCGCTTTTCCCACAGGCGGAGTCCGTGAAGGGCGGCTTCTCTGACGCTGGTGTCTAGCTGGGAGTTGGCGGCGTGCTGAAGGAGCAGCCGAGCATGGTCTGGACTGCCCTTGCGATAGCTGGCGCAGATGATGCGGCGCTGGACGAGCGGCGGCATGTCGGCGGTGGCAGGCAGTTCCGCGAGGGAAAGGCCTGCCATGGTGTCGAGGGCTGCGGTGTCGTAGATGGCGCGGATGGCTTCGTCCCGGATGAGGGGATCACTGTCAGTAAGGAAACGGGCGAGTTCGGAGCTGGCTTGATGACGAAGCTGGAGCACGGCGAGCAGGCGAAGCTCGGCGCTGGAATCTGCGGCGAGGGATACGGCGCTTTCAACGGTGCCGAGTCTCTTGAGTGCGGTAACACAGGAGTGACGGAGCACGATGTCGGATCCATGGTTTTCTTTTGCGGCGGATAGGATGGCGGCGAGGACGGTTTTGTCTCCTGGTTCTGCTACGCGGCTGAGGGCGATGATGGCGAGGGATTTCACGCGAGGGGAGCTGTCCGCCACGAGCTGGAGGAGGCGGGGCAGCACATCAGCGCCTGTTGCATCACCGAGCGCGCGAGCGGCATTGGCGCGGATCTCAGCTTCTTTGTCTGCTGAGAGTTCGATGAGGGAGGAAGTGGCGGCTGCGTTTCCGTGCCGAGCGAGTTGTCCGAGTCCCCAGAGGCCGTGGAGTCGGCTGGTTACGGGCAGGGAGGTGTCTTTGGCTGAGGTGAGAAGCGTGGTCTGGCCGGTTTGACCACGTTTGACGAGTTCCAACTGGGCCATTTGGCGGAGGCGTCGATCTGGTGACTTGAGTGCTTGGGCGAGTGCCTCAGGTGCGTCGCCGCTCACGCCCTTCTTGAAAATGGCGGCCATGGTGGCTGCTTCTTGTTGCAGTGCGTGGTCGGTGGGGGTGAGTTTGTGGATGGCTCCGTTGGAGTTGACGCTCCAGCCACCGCCGAAGTCACAGACGTAGATGCTGCCATCGAAGCCTTGTTCGACGTCGCTGACGCCTACGCCTTCGAGGAGGACATCCTCACTCGCGATCGTGTAGCCAGCGCCTTGGGGCTTGAGGCCGTAGGCGGTGATTTTGCAGCTTTGCGGGGCGCCGCCGTAGTCCGCGAGAAGGAGCTTGCCGCGCAGGTCTTGCGGTGCGGCGTGTCCGGTGATCAAGGTAAGTCCGGAAGGTCCGCGGCTTGTGTTGGCTGCGGGTGGATAGACCCACTGTGGGCGGTTTTTGCCTTCCGTAGCAAACATCTTCTCTGCGACCCAGATGCTGGTTTTGGGATGGAACTGCTCCCAGTCCATGTGATCCACGTACTGATGCGGACACTGGTGGCTCATGTCCCAGCCTGAGTGGGTGCCTTCCAGTGCATAGACCATGCGGGCTTTGTCACCTATGTCTCCTGTGTTGTCGAAGGTGAAGAGGTTTCCATACTCGTCGAAAGCGAGCTCGGTGGGGTTGCGGAGGCCGTAACAGAACACTTCAAAACCTGTGCCGTCGGACTCGCAGCGGAAGATGGCTCCTTCTCCTCCCTTTGCGAAGACCTTGCCTTCTGTGGTGGTCACGTGGTAGCCGCGGTCACCGATGCTGAAGTAGAGGCGTCCATCTGGCCCGCGTATGATGCCGTGCAGGTCGTGACCTATGAAGGAGACTCGCACTCCGAATCCGGTGACGAGCGCTTCATTGGTGTCTGCTATGCCGTCATCGTTCGTGTCGGTGAGCTTTCGCACACTGGGGATGCAGGTGAAATACACTGCGTCATCTTCGGGCAATACAGAGAAACCGAGGCCGTCGAGTTCTTCATAGAAGCTGTCCGCGAATACGGTGCGCTTGTCTGCGGCACCATTGCCATCACTGTCCTCCAGTCGGATGAGCCTGTCGGGCGTGTTTGTCCAGAATCCCTCTGGCACGCGGCCGGGGATGGAGTTTTGCAACTTTTTGCGGTCCTCCAGTGTCTGGGACTGGAAGTCGCCACGGATGAACTCGTTGATACCGCGCAGATCAGCCACGCCCTGCCAGAAGCGGTTGACTTCGGCTACGAAGATGCGGCCTTTGCGGTCGATGCCGAAGCTGCCGGGGTTCTGAACGAAGGGGAAGCGCACCCATGTGCTGCCGGTGTAATCGGGGTGTTTGACCAGGCCGGGGAAGGCGTCTGGCTGGTTCTTCATCAGTGGCATCTCAGTGACCAGTGGCTGGCGCCGCTCCTGAAGCTCTTGGGGCGTGACGGCGTGGCCGAGTGTGCAAACGATTGACGCCGGGAGAAGGGCAACGAGAGACAGCTTGTTCATGAGGACATGGGGGTGATTACGAGCGGTGTGGAACAAACTGCCGCAGTTTCGCTACGACAAATGTTTTTGGATGAAGGGGGTGATAAGATTGGCCTTGCAAGAGAGTGCAATGCTGTGTTTTCACAGAACGCCCTGTGGCGGCATGCGGGGTGGCTGTCGGCCAGGTAGCGTTTCAGCTAGAGCTTGAGTCTGGCGTGATGTGGCGAGGAGACCTAGCTCCAGCCTGTGGGCAGGGTGCAGGGGTAGATGAAGGTGATGCGAGCGGCCTTGCGGCTCATCATGGTCTCAACCTCCGAAAAGCCAGATGGCCAGCACAAGGGTCCAGGCGATGTTGAAGATCTGCCCACCGAGGAAGGCGAGGGCTGGACGACCTCCGCCCAGGGAGAAGAGTTCGCCCAGACGAGTCTCGAGCCCTATGCACACAAACGCGGCGGCGAACCATGCTTCACGGAGGCCCTTCAGCGGTTTGGTGGCAGCTTCGGCCACAGCGGGATTGACGAAGTAAGAGAACACGATGGAGGCGAGGACGAAGCCGATGACGAACTTGGGGAAGCGCTCCCAGATGACGCGTGCCGAAGGTTTTTCACGCGCTGAGGTTCCGTCTTTGCCCCCGCGCATGGTCCACCAGATGGAGAGCACAAAGGCAGCTACGCCGATGAGTACGTTCTGGGAGAGTTTGACGATGACGCCGACCTTGGTGGCCTCTTTGCCGACTTGCTCGGTGGCCGCTGCCACGGAGCCGCTGGTGTCCAGTGTGCCGCCGAGCCAGGCACCGCCCACGGCTTCGCTGAGTCCGAGCCTCTGCACGGCCACAGGCATGAGGATCATCATGGGTACGGCGCAGATGAGGACGATGGAGGTGACGTAAGAGAGCTTTTTGCGGTCTCCCTGAATGGCTCCGCAGGCGGCGATGGCTGCCGATACGCCGCAGATGGACACGGCGGTGGAGAGCATGACGCCGAACTCGTCATCCACGCGCAGTTTTTTGGCGATGAAGAAGCAGGCATACCAAACCACAGGAATGACCAGCGCGCCCTGGATGAGGCCGGGCAGACCAGCCTTCATCATCTCCGGCAGCAGGATGGTGGCGCCGAGGAGGACGATGCCGACCTTGATGAAGAACTCTGTGCGCACTGCCTCTCGCAGCCACTCTGGCACTGGCAGCAGGTGACTCCATGCCATGCCCAGTGCCAGGGCGAAGACGACGTATTCAACGCCCCATGCTTTGACCGCTGCGTTCCCTGCGAACCAGTGTGACAGCCACCCAAGCGCGAAGACGACCGTGGCGCCGGCGATGAAGGGCAAGACGCGCCTGCCCAGTGAGGCGGCCAGTGTCAGGGATGAGATGAGAAGAAAAACGGCCAACAGTGTGCTGGTCAGCACCATGTTTTCGGAGGTGAAGGCTTTCGCGACTTCGGCCGTGCCGGCCCAGTTCATGGCTGGCACTTTGGGATTCCAGCCGTTGGCCACGGCGACGAGGATGGGCAGGGCGGCGAGCAGGGCCAACCAGTCTTCATTCTGCCACCAGCGTGAGGTGGATCTTGTGGGGGAGGGGTAAGCGGAGTCGGATGCGGCGGCGTTTGCGGACATGGGTGGCGATGCTATGCAACGCTCACATCAGGTGCCGTTTCGCTTGAGATTTGGCGGTGGGTGAACTCGGTCAGGGTGCTGGCGCTTTGGCGGCGGCCTTCACCGGCGGAGGAACTGGGCGCTTCCAGCCTCCGCCGAGTGCCTTCGCCAGCAGGACGGTGGAGATGTAGCGCTGTCCGTCGATCTGGGCCAGGGCGAGACGGGTGCTGAGGACGGTGCGGTCTGCATCCACCACTTCGAAGTAGGTGGCCAGGCCTTTTTCATGCCGGGTGTTGGCGAGTGATCTGGTCTCTGCGGATGCTTTTTCCGCTGCTGCGAGTGCCGCTCTCTGGACACTGTAGGACTGGAGGTCAAGCATGGAGTCCTCCACTTCTCTGAGAGCGGTGAGGATGGTCTGGCGATACTTTGCCAGCGCTTCATCGTAGCGGCTCTTTGCGGCATTGAGGTTGGCTTTGAGACGTCCGCCCTGGAAGATGGGGAGACTGACGCTGGGGCCGATGTTGAGCACGCGGTTCTCCCACTTGAGGAAGTCCTTCGCCGTCACACTCTCCAAACCGGCGCTGCCAAGCAGGGAGAATGCGGGGTAAAAACTGGCTTCGGCCACGCCGATCTCAGCGCTTGCAGCCTGCAGCTCGGCCTCAGCTGCCCGTATGTCTGGGCGAGATTGCAGCAGGGTGGATGGCAGTCCTGTGGGGAGGCGCGGCGGCGAGGTGAGGGGTCCTGCGGGCGCGATGCTCAAAGTGGAGGGTGCCTTGCCGCAGAGCACTGCCAGCGCGTGCTCGGTGCTGCCGCGCTGGCGCTGGGTGACGGTGAGATCGGCTTTGGCAAGTTCCACTTCGGTGCGGCTGCGGGTGACGTCCATTTCATTGGCCAAACCACCTTCAAAGCGGGAGGTTTGGAGCTTCAGAGCTTCTCCGCGTAGGGCGATGGTGTCGTTGAGGATTTTGATCTGGTCATCCAGCGTGCGGATGAGGAAGTAGTTCCGCGCTACTTCGGAGGCGATGAGCAGACGCTGGGCGCTGAGCGTTTCGTCTGCGGCGCGGGCTGAAGCTGCTGCGGACTGGACGCTGCGCTTGACGCGGCCCCAGAGGTCCAGCTCATAGTTCATGTCCAGGGAGGCGCGGTAGTTCTCCCGGTTGACGAGGTCGCTGGGGTTGCCAAACCCGGGTGGCAAGTTGGCTCCAAAGGCGGACTCGGACTGGCGTTGATTCGCGGCACCGCCGGTGGCCTTGAGCTGGGGGAACCAGTCTGCGCGCTTGATACCTACGAGTGCCCGGGCGGTAGCTACGCGTGCCTGGGCGGCGGCGAGGTCCTGGTTGTTGGCGATGGCATCCGCGACGAGGGAGTTCAGCCGGGCGGAGCCGAAGACGCGCCACCATTCGTCAGGAAGGGGCTGCTGAAGCTTCGGCTGTGATTCTCCGCGTTTGAACTTGAGTCCCAGGAGGCTTCCAGTCTCGGGGCGTTCGTACTCGGGTCCTTGGACGCATGAGGAGAGCAAGAGGAGGCAGGCGAGGGTGGGGGTGGACTTCATTTGGAGGCGAGTGATTTGGGAGCTTCAATGAATACATCCATCTGCTGTCCGGGGTAGAGCGAGATGCCAGTGGAGTTTTCAAATTTGAAGATGACTTGCAGCACGCGGGTGTCCACTCGTTCCGTGGCTTCTCCTGAGAGGCTGCGCTTGGGGATGACGAGCGGCTCGGTGCGCACGTAGGTGAGAGCAGTCCTGAGTTCGGGGTTGCCCCGCACTTGAGCTTCGGCAGGAGCGCCGGGCCGCAGGCGCCAAGCCTCGTGCTCATCTATGTCTGCCCGCAGGTAGAGGGGCTGTGTCTGCCCCAGCAGCAGCCACGGCTGTGACCCGCCGGGGGAGAGGTGTTCTCCGGGGCGCGCACGCAGCTGGAGCACGGTGGCATCTAGAGGTGCCTTGATGACGCAGCGCTCCAGCTCTACATCCACCACATGGAGTTGAGCGCGGGCCGTCTCTGCGGCGGCTCTGGCTGCCTCTGCCGCCGCGCTGGAGGCGTGGACAGACGCTTCAGCCGCTTGCAGGCGTGCCTCTTGGGTGGCAACGGTGAGGGCGCGCTGGCTACGTTCTTCATTGGAGATGGCGCGGGTGTCCTGCACGCTTTCGGCGTATGCAAGGAGACGCTTGGCCTGTGCCAGCTCTGCCTGCGCTACTTTGACTTGGGCTTGGGCCACGCCCAGCTGGCTCTGCGCCACGTCGGCCTGGGCTTCGGCCTGCTTCAGGGCTTTGGCTGCCACTTCGCGCTCGGCTTTTAACTCACTGGTTCGCAGCTTGAGAAGAGGCTGGTCTTTTTTGACCTGTTCCCCTGCTTTCACGAGGACTTGATCCACGATGCCCGAACGTGCGGTGCCGAGTGAAATGGATTCCGAACTGGGTTCCACGATGCCTTGAGCGGCGATGCGCATGGCATAGGAAGAGCGAGGCGGCGAGGCTGGCGGCTCCGTGACCTCACGCACGGGCTGGGTGCGGACGATGGAGGTGGTGGCGTAAAGGAGGCTGAGGATGGCCAATCCAGGCAGGAAGAGATCGCGGAGTTTCATGAGGCGTTGAGTTGCGTTTGGGTGACTTGAGTGTGGGTGATGACGCCATCGTCCATGTGGGAGATGCGGTGGGCGTAGTGGAAGACTCGGTTGTCGTGTGTGACCACGACGACGGCACGGTCTGGGTGCACGGCGGCGGAGGAAAGCAGTTCCATGACGGACTCTCCAGACTTGTGATCGAGCGCTGCGGTGGGTTCGTCACAGACGACGAGGCGCGGTTCGTGCACGAGTGCTCTGGCCAGAGCCACGCGCTGCTGCTGCCCCCCGGAGAGGGCTGCGGGATAGTGGCTGGCTTTGGACTCAAGACCCAGCCGTGCCAGAAGGGCTCTGGCTCGTTCTACGGCCTCCGTTTTCTTCATGCCCGCAGCCAGGAGTGGAACGGCTGCGTTTTCCGCAGCGGTGAGTGCAGGCAGGAGGTTGTACTGCTGGAAGACAAACCCGAGATGCTGCCTGCGGAAGCGCACTTGATCCTGGGGCTTCATCTCGTGAATGCGGTGTCCGAGCACATGCACCTCGCCTGCTCCGGGGTTGAGCAGACCTGCGATGACGGAGATGAGGGTGGTCTTGCCGCAGCCGCTGGGTCCCACGAGGAAGGTGATCTCTCCCTGCGCTGCGGTGAAGTCGGCACCTCGCAGCACCTCGACCATGGTCTCCCCCTGACCGAAGGATTTTCTGACCGAGTTGCAGGAGACTGCCGGTGGATGGTTGGATGCATTCATTATCTAAAGACGGAGGCGGGTTCCAGCGTCATGACGCGCCTCAGGCTGATGAGGCTGACTACGGCCACTACGGCTGCCATGAGCATGGCTACGATGAGGGCCACTTGGGGAATGAGTACGATGCCACGGGTGGCGGTCTGCTTGCTCATGATGTCGAAGAACAACGCGGCCAGACCTGAGCCGACTGCCCAGCCGATGAAGCCTGCCGTGGCGGCCTGAAGCAGCACCATGCCGACGAGTCTCGTATTGGTCACTCCTATGGCCTTGAGGGCACCGAACTGTTTGAGGTTCTCTATGGTGAAGAGGAAGAAGGTCTGCCCTGCCACTGCCAGACCCACGATGAGCGCGATGGCGATGGTGATGCCGAAGTTCACGGGTATGCCCGTGTTGCGCATGTAGTAGCCTATGCAGTCCCACACGAACTCCATGGTCGTACGGGCTTTGAGTCCGGTGGCGGCTTCGATTCGCCTGGCCAGCACCTCCGGTGCCACGTCGGCAGCCGCTTTGACCAACACGTAGGCGAGCTGGTTGCGCTGCGCTCCCTGGAACTGCACGGCCTCGCTGTAGCGGGCGTGGATGACGGGAAAACTGACGAACGGCGCGCTGGCATCTGATATGCCTACGATGCTGACTTTGCGGTCGTTGAGCTCGAGGGTGCGCCCCAGTTCCAGCGGCTCGCCGGGGAAGAGCATCTCGTAACCCGCTGCGTCGATGACCACAGACTGGTTCTCCCTCAGCCGCTCCCAGGAACCCAGGCGCATTTTGGGCGGCACACCCACGAGCGTGGCGTCATCCAGGCCGAGTGTGAAGGTGGCGGCGAACTTGCCCTCAAGTGTCTTCGCGATGGGGCTGCCCTTGAACATGCGCACGGCGAAATCGACTCCCGGCACGCTGCGGACTCGGTCCAGATCCGTGTCTTTGAGTGGCTGTGTCTGTTCAAAGTATTCGGTTCGCTGGTGCATGACCCAGATGTCGGCATCCGTGACGTCGAGCACCTGGCTGCCGGTGCGCTTCATGATGCCGGAGAAGATGGACATCTGGTTCTGCAAAAGGAAGGTGGAGAATGCGAAGGCGAAGACGAGGCCGAAGAACTTGGGGCGGTCTCCAAAAAGCATTCTGAGGGCGACGAAGTTCATGATGGGTCAAAGTTCGACTAACGGTCAATAAATGATCAAAAAAATCATGCGGCGGGCAGCCAGGTCGCAGCGGGAAACAACTCTTGAACAATCCGGCGGTCGGTGGCGGCGTAGTCAAACTCATCAGACAGGGGCTTCCACCTCATGCCGTCGCACATGATGTCGCCGTTTTTCCGCACCGTGAGGAGCGGGTCCTGAATACCGGCCATGACTTTGAGGTCGCCCTCCATGGCCATGATATGGCTGCCCACGGTGACGGAGATGAGGGCAAAGGTAGCCTGCTCTGGAGTGACTAGGCCTTTGGGCATATCTCCTGCTGCCTGGGCCTCGATGACGATGGCCTGCACGGCCCGCCAGCAGCGCCCTGCGTGAAATCGGTGGTCGTCCTGCCTAGCCTCACTGGCCTTACCCCAGAAGGAGGCGGACTTCAGCATCATTTCTACATGGTAGTAGTCCGGGTGGGAGGTGGCGAACTCACAGCATGCGCCGCAGATAGCGCGGATGCGCTCCCTAGTGCTGCCCTTGAAGGTGGAGGCGTGTTCGAAGAGGCCGGCCCGCTGGGCAAGAGCCTCGGTAATGACCGCAAGTGCCAGATCTTCCTTGGATGCGAAGTGCTGGTAGAGCGTGCCTTTGGAGTACTCCACTGCCTGGGCAAGGTCGTCCATGTTCCAGCCCTGGAACCCCTTCTCCAGGAGGAGACGCCTGGCCTCGCGGAGGATGAGTTCCTCGCGGGCGGCGAACTCCCGTGCGCGGCGGGCGGTGGAGAATGAGCTGGACACGAAGGGAAGATGCCCGACTTTTGACTTTTAGTCAAAAACTTTCTTTCGGGCAAAATCACCGACCCGCCTCTAGGCGAACAGCGCTGCCACGGGCTTGCCGCCGTCCGTGATGGGAACCGGCCTTGTGCCGTCCATGAGTTCCTTGGCGGGGTCAATGCCTAGGGCGGCGTGGATGGTGGCATGGAAGTCCACGAGTGGGACTGGATTCTCCACCGGCTTCTTGGCCAGCTCGTCGGTCACACCGTAGGCTCCGCAGTGCTTCAGTCCGCCGCCAGCGAGGACCATGGAAAAAGTGGTGCCCTGGTGGCCACGCCCGCCGCGGCCGTCGAACTCCGGCGGGCGGCCGAACTCGGTGGCTACGACAATGAGGGTCTTGTCGAGGAGCTTCTTGTCCTTGAGGTCAGTGATGAGGGTGGAGAGCGCGGAGTCCAGTTCCTGAATGAGCAGGTGCTGGTTGGCATAGCCTTCGTTGTGGATGTCCCAGCCGGTGCCGTTCATAAAGTTCAGGTTGTGTGAGACTTCGATGAAGCGGACGCCTGCCTGGACGAGGCGGCGGGAGAGCAGGCAGCGCTGGCCGAACTCTCCGCCGTAGGCGTTGCGAAGCGCGGCGGGTTCGCTCTTGAGGTCGAAGTGGCGCATGAAGCGCGGGCCTGCGAGTTGGAGCGCCTGCTCCTGAGCCTGGCGGTAGTCGTCGGTGACGGAGCCCCTCGGCACGCGGTCGAGCATTGGTTTGAGAAGCTGGGCGCGCACTCCGGCACGGTCTTCGTTCACAAAGTCTGGCCGCGTGAAACCTGCTGGGCCGGTGTTGGTATCGGTAAGGTAAACGTAACCTGCTTTGGCACCCAGGAACCCGGGGCCGCGGCTGACATTCGGGTAGCCGATGAGGATGTAAGGCGGCACGTCAGAACTGGCTGCGCCGCGCTCATGGGCGATGATGGAGCCGATGCTGGGGTAGATGGTGTTGCCGGAGATCATGCGCCCGGTGTGGACGATGTTCGTGGCGAATGCGTGCTCGTCGATGACGTGATGGTTCACTGTGCGCATGACGGTGACATGCTCCATGACTTTGGCGGTGTTGGAGAGATGCTCCACGAGCTGCACGCCGGGCACCGTGGTATCGATGGACTTGTAGAGGGAGCCTGCGATCTTTTGCTTGGCGGTATTGTTGCCGAGCTTTTTGGGGTCAAAGGTATCGATCTGGGCCATGCCGCCGCCTAGCCAGATGAAAATGCAGTGTTCCGCCTTGCCCTTGGGTGTGTGAACGGCGCTGCTGTTGGCAAACAGCGGCGAGGCACCGAGGGCGGCGGCTTGGGTGAGGAAAGTGCGGCGGTTCATAGGCGGCTGGAGTGGGTTGTGGGGAGTAAACGCCACTCGACCTGCCTTTTCAGCACTTTCCGACCCTCACTTTCGTGGGGGGGATGCTCCTAGACTGTAAGCACTTCTTTCTCCTTGGAGGCGACGTGCTGATCGATCTCGGCCACTTTTTTGTCGGTCATGGCCTGAACTTCTTTCTCGCAGCGGCGCAGTTCATCCTCGCTGATGTGGCCTTCTTTTTCCGCTTTCTTGAGGGCCTCAAGGGCTTCACGGCGTCCGGAGCGCACGCGGATTTTGGACTCTTCGGCGAGTTGTTTGACGAGCTTCACCATTTGCTGGCGGCGCTCGCCGGAGAGTTCCGGTATGGGGATGCGCAGGAGCTTGCCTTCCACGGCGGGATTGAGCCCGAGCTTGGACTCGCGGAAGGCGCGGTCGATGTCCTGGATGGTGGATGCGTCAAAGGGTTCCACGCGGATGACACGCGGCTCAGGTGTGCTGATGGTGCCGAGCTGCTTGAGCTTCATGTGCATGCCATAGCTGCGCACATGCACGTCGAGGTTCTCGACAAGAGCGGGGGAGGCCTTGCCGGTGCGCACGGCTGCGAACTCGTGGATGAGGTATTCCACGGCCTTGCCCATGGCTTCTTCAGCTTCGAGGAGGATCATTTCCGGGTCCATGATGTGTGGTGAGGTGGGTTGGGTGAAAGTCTCAGGCGGCGTTGCTCACGAAGGTGCCTATGGGTTCGCCTACGAGCGCTTTGCGCACGTTGTCTGGCTCATCCATGCTGAAGACGATGATGGGCATGTTGTTCTCCATGCACAGACTGAAGGCGGTGGCGTCCATGACCTTGAGCTGGCGGGTGAGCGCCTCGTGGAAAGAGATTTTGTCAAAGCGCACGGCGTCCGGGTTTTTCTTCGGGTCGCTGTCATAGATGCCGTCCACTTTGGTGGCCTTGAGCACCGCATCGGCAGAGACTTCGCTGGCGCGGAGGGCTGCGGTGGTGTCCGTGGAGAAGAAGGGGTTCCCGGTGCCGGCGGCAAAAATGACGACCCGGCCGAGTTCCAGATGCCGCATGGCCACCCTGCGGATGAAGGGCTCCGCCACGTTGTCCATCTTGATGGCGGACTGCACGCGGGTAGGCACATCCATGGCTTCGAGCATGGACTGCACGGCGAGGGCGTTCATCACGGTGGCGAGCATGCCCATGTAGTCGGCGGTGGCGCGCTCCATGCCCCTGTTGCTGGCAGAGACACCGCGCCAGAAGTTTCCTCCTCCCACGACGAGGGCGATCTCCAGACCGGTCTGGTGCGCCTCCTTGATCTGCGCAGCGATGTCTTCCACGATGGGCGGCGAGATGTTGTCCGTGCTGCCCGGCTCACGCAAGGCCTCCCCACTAAGCTTAAGAAGAACTCGTTTGAACTTGCGGCGCGTGGTTGATTCCATCATTCAGGTGGCTGGTTAGAAGATCAAACATCGGCAACGGCGGAACGCAAAGACTATTCAGAATCTGCGGTGCTTCGAGCGCATTCAGAGGCTCGTGTGGTGGTGAGGAAGGCCGCTGCGAGAGGTCAAGCGTGAAAAACCTTCGCCTTGCCAGTGACGGGCGATGAAGGAACTTTGCGGAACCTCCCGCCCCCCGAGATGCCTTTCATCCGCCTTATCTGCCCGCATTGCGAGAAGCCTGTAGAAATACAGACCACGGCAGTCACGCGCTCCCGGCCTTGTCCACAGTGTGCGGAGACGGTCATCTTGCAGGTGGCATCCAGGGCACCGGGCCAGGGTCTGGTGAAGCGGCGCGCCGTGTTGGTGAATCCCTCCGCCGAGTCAGGGGTGCAACCGGTCGTGGTGAAGATGGTGAAAACCGAACCGCCTGCTCCTTCGGCGTTGCCGCTCCCGGTCATGGAGGGACCGGCATACGATCCTGTGGTGCTTGCTGGAGACGTCATCGAGCGGCTGAAGGTGGACCCAGAGGTTGTGGAGACACGTCGGCGACTGATCCGGGGAGTGGTTGTGGTGGTGCTTTGCATTGTGGCTACCATCATTCTGAATCGCCTTTCGCCCTGGTCCTTCCGGGCGGACGTGCCTGCGGAGATGAGTCCCGCAGCAGCCAGCCCCAGAGCGCCACACACCAAGAAGGAGAACAATGTCATCGGTCTCATCCGGAGCGAGCAGAACCCAGCCGCCGGTGCGGCGGACATGCCGAACACCATCGTCTTCGAGGGCGTAGCGCAACGCGGGCCTGAGGTGGCAGGGGAGGCGCCTGATGCGAAGCCGAAACCGATTCGCATCGTGGTGCCCACGGAGCAAACACCGCGCTGATGGTGAGTAGATTGCTTTTCGCCGTTTCGTAGCGCTGCGTTCCGTGCTAATGGCTGCCTCTTGCAGACACCACATTCCAAACCACCCGGCTCGCGGCCGCTGCACTACCACCTCATCGCTCAGGTGGTGGAGGCGCTCGTGGACATCTTTGCTGGCGGATACTACGCGGACAAAGTCATCGAACGCAGATTCAAAGCGCATCCCAAGTGGGGCGCTCGTGATCGCCGGCAGTTCGCGGAGACCGTTTATGAGATCACCCGCTGGTGGCGCTGGCACTGGTACCTGGCCGGCTTGCCAGACGCGGACTGCCTGGTGCCGGAGCGCATCACCCCGGAGCGGGTCTGGCATGTGTGGACCGCATTCTGGATCACCAAGACCGAAAAGCTGCCGCACTTCCACGAGTGTGAGCCGCTGAGTGTGGAAGAGGTGCTCCAGCGCGCGGAGACCATGGTCCCGGCAGCCGTGCGCGCTGCCATACCAGACTGGCTCAACGACCTGGCTCGGAGTGAACTTGGAGAGGAGTGGCCGCCCATGCTGCGTGCGCTCAACAAACCAGCGGATGTCTATCTGCGGGCGAACACGCTGAAGATCGAAACCAAGCCGCTTCAGATTAACTTGGCCAAGGAGGAAATCATCGCTGATCTGGTGCCGGACTATCCGCACGCATTGAAACTGGCGAAACGGCAGAGTGTGTTCCAGACGAACGCGTTCAAGGCCGGCCTCTTCGAGGTGCAGGATGCCGCCTCTCAGGCCATCGCGCCGCTGCTGGATGTGAAGCCCGGAGACCGCGTCATCGACGCCTGTGCTGGTGCCGGGGGCAAGGCGCTTCACCTCGCCTGTCTCATGAAAAACAAGGGCAAAATCATCGCGCTGGATGTTCACCAGTGGAAGCTGGATGAACTGCGCCGTCGCGCACGCCGCAACCAGGTGGACATCATTGAGACCAGGCTCATCGATGACAGCAAAGTGCTCAAGCGTCTGCATGACACGGCGGATCGCGTGCTGCTGGACGTGCCGTGCTCTGGCCTCGGCGTGCTGAGGCGGAATCCGGACACCAAGTGGAAGCTCACCCGTGCGGAGCTGGATCGTTTAGTCCAACTGCAGCAGCAAATCCTTACGGATTACAGTCGGTTTGTGAAGCCTGGTGGAAAGCTCCTTTACGCCACCTGCTCTATCCTGCCCTCCGAGAACGAGAAGCAGGTGAAGCACTTCCTAGAAGGCCATTCGGAATGGAAACTGGAGGAAGAACTGCACTCCAGACCGCACAAAGGCGGGCACGATGGTTTCTACGCAGCCCGGCTTGCCAGACAGCCCGCAGGGTGAAAGAGTGCCGCGAGGCTACTTCAGACTCTCCAGAAACGCCAGCATGTCGGCAGCCTCCTGAGCGGTGAAGCTCTGGAGCAAACCCTCCGGCATGAGGGACACTGGCAAGGGCGTCTCCCTCTCGACGTCATCCGCACTTAGATTCAGGCTCTGCCCAGTGGCCGTTTTCAAAGACATGCTCTCCTTCGTGCGCCCGCGGATGAACCCCGTCTCGACCACACCGCTTTTGAGCGCCACGACACTGGCGGCGAAGCCTTCAGCGATGGCAGCCGAGGGCCGCAGCAGGCTCGCAAGAATGGCAGCGCGATCCAGGCGTGATCCGACGCGTGAGAGATCCGGGCCGAAGTCGCGCCCCATGCCCTGCATGAAGTGGCAGGCAAGACAGGTGGATGCCTTGCCACCGGGTTGGAACAACATGCCGCCCCGCCGCGCATCTGCTGGATGCGCCAGCAGGCTTGCCTCATCCGGCGAGGCACCAAGCAGGACCGCGCGTTCGGAGTGCGGTACAAAGCGCTCATACAAGGCCCGGACGTGTCCGTTGGGACTGCCAGGTGCCCGGGCCAGCGTTTCGCGAAGAACGCTGGGTGCCGCATCATCTGCGTCGATGTAGTTCAGCAGGCGCAGTGCGTTGGCCGCAGAGTCGGAGAGCAGGACGTGAAAGGCTTCATCCAGATCTGGTTGGGCCCCCACGGCCAGCGCCATCCACTGCTTCACTGCTGCATCTGCGGCACTGGCCTTGCTCTTTGGGAACGCTGGCACCCCCTCCGGCTGCGGGAGGCTCTCAATCCAGCGAGAGAGAAGCAACAGCCCCTCTACATCCGTTTCACGAGCACCGACGATGGGCATGTGCCCCGCACCGCTGGCGGCGATGCGGTGGAGCAGCACCGAGTGACCGGGGGAGCCAGCGGCGATGAGGCGTGCGTCTTCTATGCCGAAGGTGCCGCGCTGAGGAGCATGGTTTACGGCAAGCATCTGCTCCAGCGAGAGTTCGGCATTCAGCATCAGCGCCACGGAACCGCCGCCGTGCTGGCGGTGGCAGTGGGCGCAGTTGGCATGCAACCAGGAGCGGGCACGTTCATTCAGCGGCAGGGCATCGGCATGAGGATCCACGAGCCGGGCGTCTGACGTTGTGAGGTAGTCTGGCATGATGATCTCAGCCCTCACGAACTGCTCGGGCTCTTTGAGCTGCTGAGGCTGGAATCCATTGATAAAACCCGTCCACATGGTGTGGCAGCGCATGCACTCACTGCGGCTGTGAAAGCGGTGCTCGTAGAGCCGCTCGCCTTTCGGAGCCTTGGGATGCTTCAGGAGAAGCTGCATCGTATCTCCGGCATCTGCCACGAGTTCGGCGTCATCACCCGCCGCGTTCCACTTGTAGCTGTAGCCCTGCCAGCTGATGCCGTTGAAGTGCATGATCTGCGTCTCCAGGTTTCGGCGGGACTTGGGTTGTCCATGTTCCAGCTCTATATGGATGGTCCGCGCCAGTACACTGTCCTTCGGCCAAGTCGTCTTCTTGCTCTTCTCCGTTCTTGCAGCGGGAGCACCTTGGGGAAGAGCCACAAAGCGCTCCGCACTCGTTCCGTCCGACCACATGGGAGCCTGAACTTCATACCTCATCACGCCTTCAGCAGGGGTCTGCGCTGCGACATTGGAGAAGAGACCGGTCTCGCTGAGCTTGACGGGAAACTTCGAGGGCCTGCCAGCCTCTGCATTTCTAACAAGCCGGTGCAGTGTGGACTCGCCTGCGTAGTGGATGAAGATCAGCTCCCCGTCCTCAGCCTCGCCAAAAGTGACAATCTTGTAGGGTGTCTGACAGATCTCCTCATGCCGGGTGACGTGGCTTCCATCATGCCAGAGCGCCCAGATCCTGCCGGTCTCGTAGTCCGCATAGACGTAGGCATCCACGAGTTCTGGAAACTGCGTGCCTCGATACACAAAACCCCCTGTAATGCTCGCCGCTTCGCTGTGTGGATGAGCCACCACCGGCGGTGTGATGGGAATGCGGGAGCGGGTCTCTGGCTTGATCGGCTGGCTGGCCTCCAGTGCGGCCCAACCGTAGTTGCCTCCGCGTGCGACGAGATGAATCATCTCCCACAGCTCCCAGCCGACATCACCCACCCATAGACGTCCCGTCTTGCGATCAAATGCCATTTTCCAAGGGTTCCGAAAACCGATGGCCCAAATTTCAGGTCTTGCTCCCGGTTCATCGATAAAGGGATTGTCCTGCGGGATGGCGTAGGGGCGTCCCGCAGCCGGGTGGTCCACGTCGATGCGCAGGATGCAGCTCAGCAGATCATCGAGGTCCTGGCCCGTATTCAGCGGATCAGGCGGGGAGGGAACTTCGGCATCGCCAGTGGAGAGATACAACATCCCGTCTGGTCCGAACTGAATGGCTGCGCCATTGTGCCCTCCGCTCCGCCACTGAAGCAGCTTCACTTCGCTGGCGGGGTCGATGCGCGGCGGACCTTCGTTGGTGATGACAGAGAAGCGGGACAAGGTGGATCCGTCCTCCACAGTGCCGTTCTTGGTGTAAGTGATGAAGACATATCCATTCTCGGCGAACTTGGGGTGAAACTGCACTGCGTAAGCGTTGCCTGTCTCTGGATCGATCTGCAGCAGGTCAGCGAAGAGGGTCCTTTCCGTCGTGCTTTCATCCATTGGAATGCTCCAGATCTGGCCGCGTCTTTCCACCACGAGCCAGCGGTTGAAACCGGGCACCGGGACCAAGTCCAGAGCCTCCTTGAACGTGAGGTTCGGATAGGCCCGGGCGGAGACGAAAGCCTTTCCCAGTCCCGGCTCACCGCTGACGCGAAGCCCCGGTGCTCGCACCGGCTCCGCTTGGGAGCCTGTCACTATGACCAGCCACAAAAACGCTGTCCAAACCTTCAGATACATGGGGCGTGATGTTAGCTAGTTTTCTCGCCACCCGCCAAGCAGGAAACTTCCCTGTGGACGAACCGGCGTTCATGGATGACAGGATGGGCCGCCTTGGCGGCGGTGATTTTCCATGCTGTTTTTCCACGAGTTACACGACTGGCTTTACCACTACAACGAGACCGGCGGCATCCCGCTGAAAGGCACTGGCATCGTGGTGGGTTTGGCGCTCATTGCCAGCCACTTGGTGGCGTGGTTGAAGGCTGAAGAGGTGAAAAAGCAACTCATCGCCTTCCCCCGCAACTACCCTTGGGGTGTGGTGCTCATGACCATAGGCCTCGGCTGGTCCATGATGTGCATGAACTACATGGATATGGGAGAGTTTCACACTCTGCGCGGCAAGTTCCTGCTCATCATCCCCGTGGCGTACGTTCTTGTGCTCATCTACGTGAAGGAGTTTTTGTCCGTTCGCGCACTGGGTGGCCTCATGCTGCTTGTGGCAGGCATCGTGCTCCAGGCTGCCTTTCAGCAACCACCGCTCTCCCGGCTCCTCCTCCCCATCCTCGCTTATGTGTGGATCATCGCCGGACTTTATTTCGTGGGCATGCCTTACCTCATGCGGGACTTGGTGAGCTGGGTCACCGCGAGTGATCTGCGCTGGCGTGTGGCCAGCCTCGGCGGCATGGCCTATGGAGCGCTGGTGCTAGTCGCCGCGCTGCTCTGGTGGTGAGCTGGTTTGCGCCGGATGCAGCGCGCTATCTCGCCCACGAACCAGCCGGTCAGCACCACGACCACTAGAGGTACAAGGCCGATGCGCAAGTTCTCTCCCACCCAGGGCAGGTAGTCGCCCTCACGGAGCGGGCGGCTGCTGCGGGTCACTGCACTGAAATACTTCAGCCCGAAGACCCAGCCAGCGTGCAGGCCTATGCTCAACCACACCCCGCCGGTGATGAGCCGCGCTCGCCCCAGCGCCCAGCCCACGGCGAACAGCGTACAGAACTCTGCCAGGAAAAAGTCCATGTGACCGAAGTGGGCGAAAATCTGCCCTATCAGCCAGAAACCAGTCAGCGGACCCACCGGAGAATCCACAGACATCAAGCCCTCCGGTGGTTTGAGGAAGTGCACGAGAGCAAACAAAAACGTCGTCCAAAAGGCAGCCATGCCGGGGCGCATCGTTTGAAGGAACAGCCCAATGATGAAGCCGCGGAACAAAATCTCCTCCACCAAGGCTACGCTGAGTGCCGGCGTCAGAGCGGGCAGAACATTCCACCACCTCGCATCAGCCCGCCACCCATACACGCCCCGGCTTGCCAACACATAACCCAGTTCCAGAAGAAACAGCGCCGCCACCACAAACCCCAGGAAAAAGTGCAACCAGTCCGCCGTGCCCGGCTTCAGAGGTGGCAGGTGCGCACGCTGGAACCCCAAACGCTTCAGCGCGAAGGGCAGTACCACCAACGCCGCCACCAGGACGGCACGGTTGAAAAATCTCGGAAAATCCGCCCTCGCTATCTCCGCCCAAAGCCAAGTCGTCTTCTGCTGCTCGTAGCTCGAGAACCCAGACTCATGCAGCGTCTTGAGCAGCCCCTTGCCAAACCAGTAAAGCACTGGCGAAATGGCCCCTCCGATCAGCAGGATCAGGGCGAGACAAAACAGCAGTTTCCAGAGAGCGTGTCGGTCGGAGGAGGGTTGCACCGTGCCCATTCTAGCGCATCATCCGCAGCGGTCAGGGAAAAATCCGCCGCGTTTTGGCATGACAAAGAATCAAATCCACGAATGGCGCGAACGCGATGAAGAGGGAGTGAAGCGCTACTACCGAGGCTACTGGAACAGCCGGGAATGGACGTTCGCCGTGCTGGAGCCGGGTGCCGAGGACTGGCAAAGCGTGCCTGAACCTACTATCGCATTATGGAAAAGCCTGCGAGATGTAATCTTTCGCAAATACCAGCGCAAACGACTCCCGCACAAGTTCGTCGCTCAATTGGATGAGATCATCCAGGAACTCGATGGCGCACCTTCACCTCAGAGTGGTGAACCGTAGTGCCCGCCTCCGCGATGCCCCATGGCAGTCTCGGTTTTCGTTCCTCCCAGAATGGTAAAGAAACCCGAAATGAGTGAGAAGAGATTGCCCCACCTGCTCTAGATGGGTTATTCTCACGGCTCCCGGCAAAAAAAACATCCTCATGCTTCGCTATCTCACATGCCTGGCCGTGCTGTCGGTCAGCGGACTTCATGCGCAGACTGCTGCTCCCTTCGGAGCATCTGGCACCGTTTCTTCTTCGTCGGTTTCAGGAGCCGGCGTGCCCAAGGTATTTGCCCCCACACTGCCGCGCACCACATATTCTCGCTACCCGTGGAAGACGGACATCGTGGCCACGATCTTCTGGATTGGTGAGGAACCTGGAGAGAACAACCCCACGCCGAACAACAAAAGTTCCTGGGATACGGCGTGGGAGGCTAACTTCGGCGGTCTGGACGACCCAGACCCCATGGAGCGCACGGCCAACTTCACTCCGAAGAAGTTTGTGCCCAAGCTCAACCCGTTTTACATCGCCCTGCCATACAACGATGTCGCCTCATGGAACAGCACCAAGCCTGAAGCTTATGTGAAGATTCCCTGGTTCAAGCAGCGCTTTACCAAGCCAGGAAAAACGGTGCTCAAAGGACAGTGGCTCGCCATCCGCTACGGAACGCGTGTCTGTTACGCCCAATGGGAAGACTGCGGCCCCTTTGTCACGGATGATGTAGAGTACGTCTTCGGAAATGCTCGCCCCAAGAACACTAAGAACAACGGCGCAGGCATCGACATCTCTCCCGCCGTGCGCGACTACCTCGGCATCAAAAGCGGTGCCAAGTGTGACTGGCGCTTCGTCGATGTAGGAGAGATTCCGGACGGTCCTTGGCGGTGGTACGGGACCAACAACCACTTCGTCAAAAACAAAGATGACGAGAAACAACTTCTCGCCGCCCGGCTCGAAGAGCTGCGCCGCATGAGAGACGAATACTTCCGCCGCAACGGCAACGCCGAGTTCAGGCGGCAGTAGCGCCAGCGGACTTGGGCTGCGCCACCACCAAGGCATCTCGCAGGTTCCATCCCACGGGGCTTACCCGCACGCGACCCTGCTCAGACACGTCGCTCACCGCTTGGGCGAGTACACCACTCTACGACCACCTCCAGCAGATAGACCCGCACTGGTGGAGGGCTGCCCGTTGAGCGGGCACTCACGCTTGGCATGCTGGGAAGGACTTCGTGCGGATGAAGTGTGTGTTGGCTCAGCTCGCGGACAGGGTGTGACGGTGGGCGCGGGTCAGGGGATGCTCAGAGCTTTTCTGATGACCGGTTCCATGGCGTCTGCCTGGCGCATGAAGCCAAGGTCGTTGGGATGGCTGGCGTCCGTGGCACCCTCGGCGTCGTCACCGAGAAGATTGTCACCGGAGATGTAGTGGAGGCCTTTGACGCCCTCTGCCACAAGTCCCTCATAGGCGGCTTTGAGCGCGGCGTGGTTGTCATCATGGAAC
>CAZIGH010000061.1:0-26912 GCA_964538625.1 uncultured Verrucomicrobiaceae bacterium | reverse complement strand
TGCGTCCGGGTAGGGCTTGGTTGGCTGCATTGACATGTACGGCGCTGGTGACTTCTCCACGGTCGTTGTAACCGTAGTCCCAGCGGGTGCCGTCTTCGCGATCTGCGGCGGTGCGTTTGCCTGCGCCGTCCAACTCGTAAGTGTGGGAGGAGATGATGGCGTGGTTTTGGTTCTCCACCGTCCACTCGATCTTCTGCAAGCGGCCTGCGGCATCGGGCGTGCGGGTGCCGGTAATGCCTGCACCGGTGTAGCTGACGCTGCCGGGCAGACCGAGCACTTCGGTTCCCCAATCGTAATTGGCGGTGGCTCCGCCATGCGAGACTCTGGCGAGCTTGGCCGTGGCTCCCACGTGGGTGTAGGCGGTAGTGGCGCGGGTGCGGAAGCGGTGGGTGCGTGGCGAGAACTTTTTTCGTAGAGGTGAAAAATAGTTCTGGAAACCTCATGGGATGAAGAATGGAGCGGAGCGGTCAGAACGTAACCTGACCGATTCATGAGATGCTACTGTGACTTGGTGCAAGCGTGCATGGACGGCGTTGGACCTGATTTAAAAGGCATCGAGCCTTGACCTCCATGCACTTGAGCCTTTCAAACACGACGCCTGCCTTGCCACTGCGGGCTTTCGTGGCTTCGGGCTAGGACTTTCATGAATCAATCTGTCTTGGCTTTGGCCAGACCGGATTTCCACCCCAGACTCGCTGAAGCAGTGAAGGCCGTCGCCTGAACGTGGAAGATGTTTTATCCGAGGTGTATGGCCACTCTTTCGACCTCCAAAACGACATCGTCGCCACAGCCCGCCGTCTGGACTTGGGGAGCGCAAAAGCCGATGTCTCGCGAGTGACGGCGATGATCGAAGGACTCCGCCAAACCGGCCCGTTCCCAGAGAGCAAACAAAAAGGCGCTGGGGGAATCCAGCGCCTTCGAGAGGGTTTGAACAAGTGATTCGAAATCAGGCTTCGAGAGGCACCACGTTCACGCGGCGTCCGTCTTGGTCGAATGCCACCTTGCCCTCGATGAGTGCAAAGATGGTGTGGTCTTTCCCGAGGCCGACGTTGCGGCCGGGGATCCACTTCGTACCGCGCTGACGCAGCACGATGTTACCGGGGATGACGTGCTCTCCACCGAACTTCTTCACTCCGAGGCGCTTGCTGCGGCTGTCGCGTCCGTTCTTGACTGAACCTTGACCTTTCTTGTGGGCCATAACCTAATGTTCTCCTGGGTTTTGGGGGTTGAAACTCAATGATTAGCCGATGGAAACCACTTCCACGCGGGTTTTGGGCTGACGATGTCCGACCTTGCGGTGGAAACCTTTGCGGCGGCGGAACTTGAAGATGGTTACCTTGGGCTCCTTGAACTGCTTCACCACTTTGGCCACCACTTTTGCTCCTTCCACGGTAGGGCTGCCGATGGTGAGACTGCTGCCTTCGCCAGTGGCGAGAACTTCCTCGAATGTAGCGGTGTCGCCCTCTGCGAGCTCCAGTTTCTCAACGTCAAGCTTGTCGCCAACTGCAGCCTTATACTGCTTGCCGCCGGTTTTGAAAATTGCGTATGCCATGGTGAGATATTCAGTCTTGGGATTGCCCCGCTCGACTAGGCGTCACTCACGTTGAATGCATGGCCCGGGAACGGAGGGTCGGGAGAGTTCCACACCTTCCCGGCGCGGGCAAGAGTTTTTTTGTCTTCTGGAAGGGGTGATCCGCTCAAGACGGGGTCCGTACTGGACAGGAGCGGTGGGTGTCAGATGGATGTTGAGGGTGCGGGGGTGATGGGCAGTGTGTCGGGGGTGCGTTTCTCCGGGGTGCGTTCGTTGCGCGGGCGCATGACGCGGCGGAGAGCAGGGTCGTCAAGCGCTTGGTCGATGACGTCCTGAAGCGCTCGGGAGGCGAGTTCGCGGAGCACGGGAACGGGGTCATAGAAGCCGGGTTGCCAGCTTGCGGCGTGCCTGCGGTTCGCGTAAGTGCGAGCAAAGAGGATTTTGTCATTGCGTGAGTCGAGCACGTGGATGCGTACCCGGGCTGAGGCCGTAGGACGGGATGAGAGCCGACAGTTCAGCTCCTCGACTTCGCCGGCGATGTAATAGGATGCGCCGCTTTCCTTGAGCAGGTTCCGGGCTTGAAGTGCGTGGAGCACGGCGTTCCGGACTGCTTCGTCTGCCGGAACTCGCAGGAAGAGGATCTCCTGTGCGTTGCTCAGGGAGGGATCCACGTGACCGATGAACCATGGGTTCGTGCCCCTTACGTCGTAGAACCGGCCTGCGGTAGCCACGGGTTTTCCGGTGACGTGCATTCCGGGTCGCGGTTGATAGTCTAAGGTGATCTGGCTGCTGAAACAACCAGTGAGGCCAAGGGCAAGGCAGAGGGAGGCGACGGTGCGGAAAATCATGATGGGTGGAGTTAATGATGCAGGAGGATACAGTAAAGGGAAGGACGAAGTGCCCTGCTCGAGCGTTCGACGGGAGGATGGGGTGGATTATTCCGCCCAGATTCGATAGCTTGGGGGCCGAAGTGAACTCTCAAGAGCCAAACGCTGTAACGCCCCGCCGCTGGTGGTCACCACTGGCTGCGGTGGTGGAGCTGGACCTTCGTTCGCTGGCAGTGATGCGCATGGGGCTGGGCATCATCATTGTGGCGGACCTTCTCGTGGCCCTCACGAACGCTGAGGTCTTTTACTCGGATGCGGGCGTGCTGCCTCGCAGTCTGCTGATGGAGCGTGCGTGGCATCATCCTTGGGCGTGGTCCCTGCATGCCTGGAGCGGTGAGGTGTGGTGGCAGCAGGTGCTCATGGGGCTGGGCATTTCAGCGGCGGTAGCCTTCGCTTTCGGCTGGCGGACGCGTTTGATGACGATCGTGAGCTGGGTGCTGTGGTGCTCTCTGGAAACACGCAATCCACTCATCGTGAATGGTGCAGACCCGGTCATTCGGCTGCTCTTGTTCTGGGGGATGTTTCTGCCGCTGGGCGGGGCGTGGTCACTGGATGCGGCACAGGGTCGGGGTGCCGGGCGGATGACACTCCGGGCGCTACCAGGGGCCTGCCTCATGCTCCAGATAGCTCTCATCTACTGGTTTTCAGCCCTGCTCAAAACGGACCCCGTCTGGCACGAGAAGGGGCTGGCGGTGTGGCAGGTCATGCACGCAGATGTCTTCGCTAGACCACCAGCCGTCTGGCTTCGGCTATTCCCCCAGGTGTGCGAGTGGATCACTCACGCGACCGTGTGGCTTGAGATTTATGGCCCGATACTGATTTTTGTCCCTTTTGCGCGAGATGCCTTTCGACTGTTGGCCATTTTGTTGTTCTGGGGCTTCCATGCAGGCATTCAGTTGACGATGGATATAGGCTCCTTCCCGCTGGTGATGCTGGCGGCTTGGGCTGCGCTCCTACCGGGCAGTCTTTGGGACAGGCTGGCAGCGCTGTTGGGTAAACCCTCTCGTCAGCGCACGGAAACCGCCACCGTAACGGCTGGGCGCACCGCCTGGCTGCGAGATACGGTTTGCGCGCTGGCTCTGGCGTATGTGGTGATGTGGAATCTCCGCACCACGGACTTTCAGCGCTGGGAGAAGTGGTTCAGTCGAGATCTGAATGGAATTGGTTTCGCCCTGCGGCTGGATCAGTACTGGACCATGTTTGCGCCTTATCCGTGGCTGGATGACGGATGGCTGGTGATGCCCGCAAAGCTGGTGGATGGAAGTGAGGTGGATCTGCTCAACCACGGTCTGCCCCCCACCACGGAGAAGCCGGCTCTGTGCAGTGCCCGCTACAAGGACTCCCGCTGGCAGAAGCACCTGGGAAACCTCTGGCTGAAAAGCAACACGGTGCATCGCGACCAGCTGGGCCGCTACCTAGCCCGGCAGTGGAACGCCAGCAACGGGGCACTGAAGCAGATCGAGAAGTGGGAACTGGTTTACATGCTGGAGCGCACCCGGAAGGATGGAAAAGGCATCCAGCCGGTGGAGAAGCACGTCCTTGCACGCAGCGTGCCAGGCATGAAGTGAGCGCACCCGCGTGGCTGGTCAACTCAGCCCCGCATCAGCCAAACGATCCTGGAGATCCGAGGCCACGAGCTTGTCCACGATGTCGTCTATGTCCCCCTCCATGAACGACTCCAGATTGTATAGCGTCACTTCGATACGGTGATCGGTCACCCGGTTCTGCGGGTAGTTGTAAGTGCGGATCTTTTCCTCCCGCCCGCCGGAGCCGATGAGGTTGCGCCGGTGGGCTGAGTACTTCGCCGCCTCTTCCTGCTGCTTTTTCTCCAGCAGTCGTGACCTGAGAATGGTGAGCGCCTTTTCCTTGTTCTTGATCTGGCTGCGTCCATCCTGGCAGCGCACGATCATGCCGGTGGGTAAGTGCAGCACCTGCACGGCGGAGTCCGTGGTGTTCACGCCCTGGCCGCCAGCGCCCGAGGAGCGAGAGACTTCGATGCGGATGTCATTCGGATTGAGCTCAAGGTCCACCTCCTGAGCCTCCGGCAGCACCGCAACTGTAGCAGTGGAGGTGTGAATGCGCCCCTGCGCCTCAGTGGCCGGCACTCGCTGCACGCGGTGCACTCCGGACTCAAAGCGCAGCCTGCGGTACACGTCTTCTCCCGCGACTTTGAACACCACTTCCTTGAAGCCGCCCATGTCAGAGGGGTTGCTCTCCAGCGGCTCGATTTTCCACCCCAGTGTCTCGCAATAACGCACGTACATGCGGTAAAGATCACCGGCAAAGATAGCGGCCTCATCTCCCCCCGTGCCGGCGCGGATTTCCATAAGCACGTCCCGGCCCTCCAGGGGGTCGGGCGGCAGAATGGCCATTTGCACCGCTGTTTCCAGCTCTGCCACCCGGGCTTCCAAGGCGGGGATCTCCTCCCGTGCCATCTCGGCCAGCTCATCACTGCCCTTGCCCAGCTCCCGGTTCTCCGCCAGATCGTTGGTGGCCTTCTGATACGCCTCCCAGTCGTTGAAAAGCTTCTGGAGAATGCGATGCTCACGCATCAGTTCGCCAGCTTTCTTCGCATCCTCAAAAAAGGTGGGGTGCGACATGAAGCTCTCGAGTTCATCCAGACGAGAGCGTTTTTTTTCGACAATGGAGGAGTAGTCCATTCAGAAAGTGGTGCAGTGACGGAGCGGGCAAAAGAAAAACGGCACCATGCTGCTGGAGCATGGCACCGTCTGGAATGGGAAAGGAATGGCAAGCTAGCTGGCTGCGCCGGACACCTTGGGGGCGGCACGGCGGGCACGGGTGGAACCGTAGCGCTGAGCGAACTTGTCCACGCGGCCTGCGGTGTCGATGAAGCGCTGCTCTCCGGTGAAGAACGGGTGGCAGGAAGCACAGATACCCACGCGGAGATTCTTCACGGTGGAGAGGGTGTTGTAAACGGCACCACACGTGCAGGTAATGGTGGTTTCGTGGACGGTGGGATGGATGTCGGCTTTCATGGAGTTTGGGGTGTCACGTGATCCGCAGACGGGTTGGCTATGTGGTCCCGGAGCGTGAGGGCCGCCAAAATAAGAGAACTCGCCGTCCATGCAAGAGGAAAGACAGCGCTGGCGACACGGCGGCCTAGACTCGCTACCCAGCAATGAAAGCAGAATGAGATTGAGGCAAGCACACGGCCCTTTGTGACGATGAAAAGCGTCTTTAACCTGACTTATTCATGAAACGCTACTGCGACTTGCTGCAAGCCCGCATTAGCGGCGTTGGGCTTGTTTTGAAAGACATGGAGCATTCACCACTGCGACGCACTCAGGCGACCACTTGCCCACTCCGGCATTGTCCGCACGCGACGATCGATGAAGGTCGTTCTCGCTTTTTAGTGCTGGATTGCCGATCGGCTACGCTAGTTCTTTCGAATCCTGAAGAAACACGTCGGCAGTTTCGGGTCCAACGGTACGACATGGTGAATCACAGACCCGGTGCCAGTGATGGCATCCGAAACATCAGTCCAATCTCTCATGTCCGTTGAGCACTCCACGACGTAGGTGTGGCCTTGGGCGCTTTGCCAACTCAGGACTGCTTCATCGGCAGAGGAGCGGGTTGCAGATTCAATCCTGAAAGGCGCATCCATCTGTGGACTGGCATCCGCCCCGTGGGCCATGGACACTGACGAGGCTGATTGGAAATGCGCTCCCCGAGAAGCGGCAAGCTGGGGAGGAGTCTCCATTCGGTAGGCCGTGAGCGTGCCCGAGCTGTAAGGACTACAGGTAACCAGCCAGTCCTGCGTAAGCGCCAAGTAGCCACTGGTGGGCAGTGTGTGGAGAATATTGCCTGCGGGCAGTTGAAGAAGGTGCGTCTCATGCGAGCCGGAATGAACCAGAAGATCGTCTGTCACTGCGAGTCTGCCGCCACCGAAGGGCACTGGATACACGGCCCAGATTTCGCCGGTATCGAGCGAACGGGCTGTGACTGACGAGGGCGTTGCGTAGAAAACGAGGCCGTATGCCACCACAGGAGAGACGACGTAGGGTATCGCAACCTGCCAAGAGATCGAACCAGTGAGAAGATCAATGCAAATCAGTGTTCTTTGCTGATTGATTTCGCGGGTCACGCACACTTTACCATCACCAGCCACCATGGCGCGCGTGGTGAATCCGGAGGGTAATGGCAGTGACCAGCGCTGCGAGCCCGTCGAGGCGTCTAGGCTAACGATCTTGTCGCTTGTGATCCCAACCAATGAACCCTCTGAAACGAGCATACCTTCCACTACCCCGATTGCCGGACTGGTGGAATAGACTGCGCTTCCGCTCTGCGGATTGAGCGCCTCAAAGTAGATTGAACTATTGAGATAGGCGGAAACAAAACATACGTTGTCGAAGGGCACTACCTGGGGCACCG
This sequence comes from uncultured Verrucomicrobiaceae bacterium, assembly GCA_964538625.1. Taxonomy (GTDB): domain Bacteria; phylum Verrucomicrobiota; class Verrucomicrobiia; order Verrucomicrobiales; family Verrucomicrobiaceae; genus JAEUHM01. Next base: position 20,102 of record CAZIGH010000061.1, on the reverse strand, counting down.
ATGCCCGGTTCTTTGTCCAAAGGAACGCACCGGTGGCAGAGTTCAGGGTCGCAAGTTTCGACGTCGAGCTGGCATCTGCCCAGCGGCACCACAAGCGCCCGTCTTTCCAGCAAAGCGACGTTACACTGTTCGAGTTGATACCCAACTGCGGGAATGGCACACTCCACAAGTCACTTCCGGTGTTGATGTCCTTTGCAAAAATGAAGTAGTGCGAGTGGTCGGTGGTGACGTCTCTTGAGTAAACACGCCCGTCTCCGATCAGAGGTGGCACCCCGTGAGTTCGCCCCTGCCTTGTCCAGGCCTGCACGATGGTCCGCGAGGTGAAAGTTCCGGGAACATAGCCCGAGAAGTCCTCTCGGGCACCAGTGGTGAGCCAGTCAAGACCGAGTCGGCTGTTGATCAGCACCTTGACCACAGAGCTGCTCCGCCGTCCGGTGATGTCCTGGACCTGATAGATGATCTGGTCTTCGGTGGCCGTTGAGCCAGGGTTGCGAGTGTAACGCAATCCCCCGCCGGGTAGAGGGCTTACCACTCCATGTTGTGGCTGTCCAAAGGAGTGCAGTGAAAGGGTTTCACGATCAGGATCACGATCATTTGCCAGTGGATAAACATCTCCTGAGGCCTGCCCGGGCTGGACGGGTAGCCAGTCTGGAAAGGCAAGCGGCGCATCAGGCACCTCCTGAATGCTGAAGGAGACATGAGCAGTGGCGGATGTGGGTGCATACCGAGAATGAGCTGTGAAAGAAACTGAAACGGACGGGCCAGAATGTGGCATGTCGAGCGGAGCACGATAAACCAGCCGTGCCTGAGGATCGGTCACCTGAGTCGGAACCGAAACGATCTGCTCACCTCTGCCTCCATTGTTATACTGAAAGAGCTTGCCGCCTGAAGGTAGAGCGCGCACGACAAACTTGATGGGAAGAGAGGATGCCTGAGAAGCCGAAAGTGTGAAGGTGGCTTCGCCGCCCTCTGGGATGTCGATCTGACTGGATGCCGCCAGCGGCGCTTCTTGCAAGTAGTCTGAGCTGACCAGACAGCGAACGGGTGTGGATGTGGGACCGAGCAATAATGATCCACCATCAGCCATCAAGACATCCGCTCCGATGCTGCCTGACAAGCTGCGATCTCTCAAATCAAAGATTCTTCCCTCGGACGTGATCACCACATCATCGCACACCGCTTGCGCGGAAAGGTAACTATAAGGGTTGGGATGCTGCACTTCGGCGATTGGCCGACCCGTTGAACTGGAGCACAAATACATTTTGGAACTCATGCTTGTCGCCACTACACCGTTGTTCGCGGCCAGACCCCAAAGACCCCCGGATCGTGTTTCGACCCAAAGTGGACCGCCCGTTGCCAGGTCCAGGCACACCAGTTGCGAATGCTGCGGAGAACCGGACACTCTGATTAGGAACAGCTTCCCATCATGCGCCGCGATGTGCCCGAGATCCTTCGCCGACGTCTGCCAGATCGTCTGTGAAGAGGGCAGGTCGATGCACTCAAGAATCGAGTTGTAAGCATCTCCAGTGGTGATGACCGCAGTGTCTCCCGAGATGACAAAATGAGATGATGCGATGATTTGGGGCCTTACCATTGACTTGGCACCCGTTGCCAAGTCAAAGCGCCACAACTTGGCTTCGTTCACAAGATAAATGCCCTTGGTGCTCCAATAGAGATGATTATGTGACCGATAGGCTCCAGCATCGACACGCCACACTTCTGCTCCTGTCTCAGATTCAAGGCAGAGGAGCGTCATGGTCGGACTCGAGTGCTCCAGTACGAAAAGCTTTTCCTGCCCGTATGCTATCGTGATCCGAGAAGTACCGGCGCTTGCAGTGGACCATACGTCGATGCCCGTGGTTAAGTCCAAGGCAATCACCGATTGATTTGCAACATAGTAGAGCTTCCCTCCGCCGGTGACGGCGGATAAGGAAGACCGGCTGGCTGGTATGACTGCGCTTCCAGCCTCCCAGCATTGGATGAAAGGGGCGTGCATGACTATGGGGCGAGCCTTGCTGCCATTTGCAGGTCCGTAGGTGTGCGGCCACACGGCGTCGTCGAGATTCATCGCAGCGAGGACTACGGTCTCAGATGCAGTGCGTCCTGTGGGATCTGCCACGGTGTAGGTGAAAGAGACTTCCCTCCCAGCCTGGAAAAGCGGTGGAGGCAGGAACCGCAGCCTGCCATTTGGGAGACTGATCAACGTCCCTTCAGTAGGCTGCGTGAAGCTCTGCAATATCAAAGAGTCACCATCCGGGTCAGCATCGTTGGCCAGCGGTGTAAAGTCTGTGAGATCACGCCCAGCCGTCACGTGATAACGGTCGGCGTTTGGTCGCGGTGCGTCAGGCACGCTGTTGACCTGGAGAGTGATGGTGGCAAGTCCAGATAGCAATTCCCCGTCTGAGACACAGAAGGTAAAGCTTGCGAGAGGGGAGCCATGCAGATCCGAAGGCGGAACATAAACCAAACTGCCATCCAGACTGGTCACTCGTGCTGGAAGTGTGGTGATGGGTGTGCGTTCCGGATCGTTCTGGTAAAGTGTGCCTACCGCCGGGAGCGTATGGATGATAAAGTGTGCCTGTCTGCCAGGTGTGTTGATTTGAGCGGTGAGCGTTCCCGTCAAAGACTCGTCTTCATCGGTCGTCCATGTCGCAGGGTATGCCGCGGGAGCGATCTTGGAGGAGTCGTCCGCCGTCCAGCGCGCAAGCTCATTACTGCCTCTCGTAAAAACGGATCCACCGCTTAGAATGACACGAGATACCCCGTCCAGCGTTTGCCTGGGTGTGGCCGATGCCGCATCAAAAACGAAAACCTTGAAGCTTACTGATGAAGCCAAGAAAACCGTATCCGGCGTGGTGACCACCTCATCCACGGATTCCGGGGCATCGTAGCGATGCAGCAGTGCGCCATCCCACATCCTACGTTTGAAGCCAGACACGCCGCTTGTTCGGACGATTCCCTCCGGCAACATGGAGCAAGCGCCTCCTCCGGATAGAGACCACGCCACCCGTGGCAGGGCGGGATCGAGGTGCAACATGCTCCCGCCCCCATTGCTCGACCTTACGTAAGCATAGCGGCCGTTGGTTGCCAAACCACTCGATGAGGATGAACCCATGGAGTAACTCCAGCCTTCGCCGGTAGCGTTACGCAAGGCAACCGTGGACGACCCGGAACCAAGAAGACCAAACGGAGTGAAAGCTAGATGCCCAATCGTTCCAACCCCGTCAAGGCCCTCCATAGCGTACTGCCTTACTATTTCACCGGTCTCCAAGTCCACCACCATGGGTTGTCCCCCATAAGGCACGGAATAATACAACTCGTTGCCAACCAGCAACAAGTTGCTGCCCGGGCCTCTCGCATTCGATCCACTAATGACTTGTCGTGTCCACAAAGTCGTCCCATCAGCCGCAGATAGCGCCAGCAAATAGTGTCTTGCTTGAGATGTTGAATTGATAAAAAGCGCTACGACCCTGTCCTCAGTCGCAACCAAAGACCGAACCGAACCACCCAAGCTACCTGAGATTTTCCACACCAAAGTTCCCGTCCTCGTGTCCACGGCACACAGATCGTCCCCGCCGCTACCCGGACAAACATACACTCGATCACCTGCGGAAATGAGTGGCTGTGACAGATTCGAAATGCCTAGGCTCCAACGCTTGATGAGCGTCTTGCCATGAAGGCCACCGGGATGGAAGTTGGTACCGGCTGCATCTCTCCGGCTCTGATTCCACCCACCATACAGCTCGCCGAGCGAAACCCTGACATGCGCCATCGATGTGAGCCCGCCTGTGTCAGCGATAGTGTAGTTGAACGAATCCTCTCCAGCGACAAAACCGGCCTCCGGCGTGTACAGCACTTGCGTCTGGGTGGGAAGAATCTGCACACTTCCCCTCGCTGGCTGGCTGACTGCGATGATTCGCAAGGCGTCACCGTCCACATCAAAGTCGTTTGCGAGGAGGCCCATCGTGACACTCGAACCACCCTGGCCGACATGACTGTCATCAAGCGCTTGTGGCCCATCGTTCACAGCGGTGACGACGAGAGAAACCGTGCCCTCTGAGGATTCTGCACGCCAGTCATAGACTCTGAAACCCACGGCAGCGAGCGGACTTCCGTGAAGATTTGACGGCGGCTCATAAAGGAGGCGGACGGAGGGAGGGATGCCTATGGGCACGGAGGTCACTACCTGCCTTGTCGCCGGGCCAGCATCTCTAGATTCAAGCCAGAGTTTTCCGGTCACGGGAAGCCGAGTCAGCCTATATCTCAACGGATCATTCTCCGCATCCTGGGCGGTCAGCTGCACTTCCGTTAGGGTGTCTTCAGGCAGGGTCGTTGTGCTATTGAGTGCCACCGGAGCCGTGTTGGCGCGGGGTGTTACTTTGAGCGTCAAGGGAACCGTGACCCGTGGACGCACCACAGCGTTGCCCCTAACATCCACCTGCGATTTGAAAATTCCAGGAAGCAAGCCCCGCGTATCTACCGTCACAGGAACCTCAAGTGAGCTTCTGGCTTGCACCACTATCGCGTCTTGATGCGCATCCAGCCACCCCTCATAGCTTTCGGATACGGCGATCCCGTCCCACCACACCTGGGATTGCGTGGAAAAGCTGCTTAGCAACACAAAGGTTGTGTTTGCATAACGGTTGAATGGAACATTCGCCCTTGCCAGCTCGCCATCCACGTAAAAGCGGCACAGGCCTGTATTCCAGTCAATCTCTCGCAGTTCCACGCGGTGCCATTGGCCTGGAATGACCGCCGGTGCTTCGGTTATCTCCAGTCCATTGACCATCCAGCATCCAGTCTCAGCTATCTGGATCGAGATCGGGTCACTGTAGGTTCGCCCGCCTTCATCATCGTAGCTAAGATCACCCAGCGCAATACGGCCAGATCTGGCAAGCAGTGTGGCCGTCTTGACCCAACATCCGAGATAGCCTGGCTTCACGGGAGCATCCGCATATCCAATCTTGTTCCGCAATGGCCGATACCAGCCTGTCGGCGCGCCGTTTGGAGCGTTCATTCTCAGAGACAGGCAACGATTGCCTGACTTTGCCACGCCGCTTGGCAGGGAGTAACTTCCAAACCAATAGCCACGATATTTCGCCTGCCGCCATCCACTGAGCGTGCCGTTCTCGAAGGATTCGAAAAAGGGAAGCGTGGCCGCCCCGGAGGCAGCTTGCGCCGCCCTGATACCGCTCAGGTAAGTGGGAAGGCCGTATGCCGAAGTCTCCACCACTGAACCAGTCGGAGTGCTGCCCACATGAACAGTGAGTGGACCATCGCCGTCATTGTGTATCGTAATAGGGTAGTCCACCACGGATCCTTCTTCCTGCGTGAGATTGAGTGCAGGGGGCGTCACTCGCATGGAAGGCCGCCCGAGAGTAAACTGGACGGGAGGTATGGGAGGAGCCCCCTCCGTGAGTGACACCGAGTGTGAGGGACTAGAGAACCAACCGGCCAGTTCTACCGTGACTTCGTAGTTTCCTGTCGGCAAGATAAATCGGCACATCCCATCCGACTGGGTTTGTCCCGTCACCAAGGTACCATTCCCAGAGCACTTGACGGTGACCTTCGGCACAGGCTTACCCGTGGCTGCATAGACCACTCTGGCAATCAGCCCGTGTGATGGGGTTATGGTGTAAGTCTTCTCATTCGACCACGATCGCCCCTGCCCGTCCGAGTGGGTAAAGCGCAGCGTAAAGGTTGTTCCGTTGCTTCCAGGGGCTATGGCAAGCACGAATGGCCTGCCCAAGTTGTTGACCGTTGTCCGCCGGGGAATACTGCCCCAGGCATGAATGCCCTTCAGGATCGTAACGACTCCGTTCCCCTCAATGAGTGAGATCTCCGTCCTTGCCGCCGGACTTGTCACAGGCCCTATGTTCTTCAAACCAATGCCCAGTGTGATGGTCTCCCCTTCCCCGATCACGCCATCGCCGTTACCGTCAGCCCCAGCAAGTTTCCCATCCTTCAGCGACGTGGAGACCATCTCAAGGATTGGAGTCACTCCTACCCTCAGAGCTTTCTCCAGGTTGAGTCTTCCTCCGCTGGCTACGCGGCCAGACCAGTTCGGCAGCCGGTCCACATTCTGAAGAATCGCCATCTTCACTTCCGCAGCCGTCAGTTGCGGGTAAGTCTGCATCAACAACGCTGCCGCCCCTGAAACCAGCGGCGCGGCAAACGATGTTCCCGAGTCGAAAGAGACGACCACACCTCCCCGCCACATAGGCATCCCCACCCCAGGTGCGGCCAAGTCCACCGACCGAGCGCCGTAGTTCGAAAAAGTGGCTCGCCTATCTAAAGCATCACTTGCCGCCACCGAAATCACGTTGCTCTGAGGATAAGAGGCCGGGTAGATAGGTCTGGCATCATTGTTGGCAACGTTATTTCCAGCTGCGGCAACCACGATCACGCCGCGGGCCTGCGCCCTGCTGATTGCAGCGCTCTCCGTTCGGCTGCGCTGGGGTGACCCGTAGCTGGCGTTGATCACCCTGGCCCCCTGGGACACGGCATAGTCCATGGAAGCCACCAAGTCCGAGACGTAAGCTCCTATAAACCCCAGATCCTCGTCTTTGAAAAACGCCACCAAGGGCATGATCTTCACATTCGGGCACACGCCTACCATTCCGGACCCGTTCATCCGCGCCCCCACCAACGCAGCAACCGCACTCCCATGCCCTATGATGTCGTGCGTAAAACCCTGATTAGTGATAAAGTTCCACCCAAAAACATCGTCCACCAGTTGATTCTCGTCATCATCCACTCCATTGCCCGGGATCTCGCCGGGATTCCTCCATAGATTGGCATCCAGCTCGGCATCGCCCGCCGTCACACCGCTGTCTATCACAGCCACGGTCACAGTACCATCGCCCGTGGATATCTCCCAGGCTTCCGGCGCGTCCACGTCGGCGTCCCTCCTGCCTCCAGTCTGACCCTCATTGGAAAGATACCACTGAAGCGGAAACTGGTCGTCCGCAGGTAATCCAGCGAGAAACTTCACATAATCCGGCTCCACTTCCTCGAACGGTGAATCAGCGCCCTCCAGCTTCTTTGTCCACTGCTCCAGGTCATCCACATCGCCCGCCTGAATCCAAACCGCCCCCCGCCTTCCAGTTCCATCAGCCACCCTGAACTCCGCCCCCAACTCCTTCGCGAATGCGACAGCACCGTCTGCGGTCACACCCTCCTTCAAAAGCACCAGCAACCGGTCAGCTGCGGCCAAGGTAAGGTCCAATCGTTCTTCTGCACCGCCCACATGCACGCGAAGTTGTTGCCACATCCGTATCGGCCCACGCCCTTCCACGCCCCGCACCAAGGTCAACTTTTCCACAACATCCCCACTCAAAGAGCGTCGGACTTCAGCCATGCGGCGGTGTTCGGGGATGAAAACCTCTCCCGGCCCAGCAGGCCATGAGTGGGCCTGGTGTCCGTATTTCTTCGAACGTGGTGAAGGGACCGCATTCTGCTCCACCCCAACCTTGCCCCCATGGCTCCCAGCCGCCCCCTCGGACACGGAGCTTGGCCCCACTCCACGCCAGACAACCAGCAGTGATACGATGCCGAGCGAGATCGTCAGAAAGGTAAGAAACCGTGCGCTTTTCATGGGAAATACGAGCGAGCGACGAGGAGACTACCAATGGCAGCTCATGGTCGCAATCCAAAAGCGCGACCGATGAACCGCAGTTCGTTTGCCTGCCAGATTGGAACTGAGCGACGGAAGGTTGATGGCAAACTCCAAGGGCATGGTGCCTGCATGGGTCAAAGTTCCACACCCTCAACCAGCCCACCTCAGATCCTAGCCTGATGGTGTGGCGCCCTGGTCCCTGGTTTTCCCCGTTGGAAATACGGAGAACACGTCGTAAGCGCTCCACTCATTCAGTTCCCAAGCAGGGGATGGGTCGGGCTTTCTGCTTCGCGTGGCAGCCTCACGGGCGACAAGATGCCACTCCCGCTCCAAGCCCCCCCCGCCCACATCACCAACATGGCCACAGTGCGTCCCCAGGGTCCGCAGAGGATGCCATCCTGCCATTGCGACACGGAGCACACCATGGAAAAGAGTCCTGACAGTGGCACCTCACCCTCCTCACCTCTACACCACCCGCTCATGAACCGCCGCTCATTCCTCAAACTCACCACCACCACACCGCTTGCCGGAGCGGCTCATGCAAAGCCGCTCAACAGGCAACCCGTGGCGCTGGACGCAGGAGCACAGTGGCATCAGTTCATCGCCGGTGAAGACGTGGATTTCAGCGTCGTGCAGTTTTCCTCCTCGCGCTGCGAGCTGCGCGTCATCGACCAGCCAGAGCGGAGCAGCGCGCGTGATCTGGGCACCGTGATGCAGGGGACCACAGCCGTAGCAGGCATCAATGCGGGCTTTTTCACCCCCGAGTTCACGCCGCTGGGTCTGGTCATCAGCGGTGGGCGCCGGACAGGCGAATGGATGCGATCCACGCTTTTGGGTGGTGCCGTCATGGTGAGAAATGGAAAACTGCTCCTCCTCTGGCGAGATGAAGTGGGCGGCAGCCAGGGCGTCACCCAGCTGGTGCAGGCCGGTCCCAGACTCGTAAACCACGGCGCTCCCGTAGCGGGCCTGGAAGCAAACAAACAGCGGGCCAGGAGCTTCATCGCTACCGACGGTGACGGACGCTGGATCATCGGCACCGCCGCCTACACCAGCCTCGCCGAACTGGCGCACCTCCTCTCGCAAAAAGACTTCCTGCCCGGCTTCAGCGTCCACAGAGCACTGAACTTCGACGGTGGCAAATCGACCGGATTCTGGGTGCGTAAACCCGATGGCACAGCTCATTACGACCGCGAGTTTGCCACAGTGAGAAATTTTGTTGGAATTTTCCCAAGAAACTAAAACGCACCCCGTGCTCCTGAATGGCCGAAATCGCTTGGCTCTTCTGGATGCAGGCTCTTAAATGGCGGCCCGCCAGAAAACCAGTTCAAACAAAGCCCATTCAACACAGGAGGAAAGACGCGTGAAGTTCAAGTGCCCATCATGCAGCATGACGCTGCAAGCAGAAGCCGACATGGCAGGAAAAACAGTCCGTTGCCCCGGTTGCGACACCAAGCTGCAGATTCCCGGCGTGCCAATGCCTACTCCAGGGGACGGCGGCCACTCCGCAAGCGAGCACGAAGGCCCATGGGAAGGAGACCACGGCGACACCAGCACCCACACCACCGGCAGTGAAAGCACCAGCAGCACCTCGTCCAAAGCACCCGTGCGCACCGGTTGGGAGGAGACCGACCCCGCGAACCCGAACCTTTGGGTCAGCCTAGCCATCGGAGCCGTAGCCACCGTGGCTTGGTATGGGATGCTCTTCCCCCTGGGACAGGGCACACCGGGTTCGGCGCCTACCAACGCGCTCGACTACATTCACGACCTCTTCTACGAGCGCACCTGGGTGAACTACACGGAGACCTTCTTCTTCTTCTGGGCCATAGGCATGCTCTGGCTCAAGTGGCAAAAGCTCCGCCAGCAGCGCAACGCCATGTTCATCGACGTACTGCCACGCGACATCAGCGACGAAATCAATGGCGAAAACGTCGGCATCTTCATCGACCGCTTCTACGAGTTCCCCCATCGCCTGCGTGACAGCATGATGGTGAACCGCCTTCGCAAGGCCCTGGAACTCTTCGAGGTGCGCAAGAACAACGGCGAGGTGTCCAACATGATGACCGCACAGTCCGGCATCGACAGCTCCCGCATCGGCAACAGCTACACCCTCATCAAGGTCTTCCTCTGGGCCATTCCCATCCTCGGCTTCATTGGCACCGTCATCGGTCTCTCACAGGCCATCGGCAGCATGGACCTCGCCAGTGGCACAGATGCGCTCATGCAGTCCATTGGCAAGGTCACCAGCGGCCTGGGAACCGCTTTCGATACCACCCTGCTGGGCCTCGTCCTCGCCATGTTCCTGAACTTCCCCATGAACGCGCTGGTCAAAGCGGAGGATGACAACCTCAACGCCATCGACGCTTACTGCAACGAAGTGCTCCTTCCCCGGCTCAATGACGGGGCGGCGGATGACGTGACCAAAATGCTCGGAGATGGCTCCAGCGGAGACTTCCTCAAAGCGCTCACTCAGGCGCTCACCGCAGCCCAGACCGACCTCATTGATGATCTCAAAAAAATCACTGCCAAAATCGGCGAGCAAGCGGCCAATCTCGACAAACGTGCAGACTCCCATGCAGCCCATGTGGCTGGCGAGTTCTCCCGCACCATGATCAAGCTGCGTGAAGAACTGACCACCGCCGTGGCAGAGTCCACGGCCAAGACCACCGACTACGTGGGCAGCCTCGCCTCCGGCCTCCAGGGGCTGAACAACGTCCTCAGAGAGCTTGGTGAAAAGCAGGTGCTTATCCAGCAGGTGAAAAAGAAGGGCTGGTTCGGCCGCTGATTCGCCTCTTCTCTCCTTCCTCCAAAACCCCAAGCAAACCGCCTAGCGAGCCATGGCCCAACGACGTGAATCCTCAGGGGACGAAGTCTCTCTTTTCCCATTCCTGAGCATTCTTGCGTGCCTCATCGGCGCGCTCATTCTCATGATCGTCGTCATGGCAGTCAGCACCGCTGAAAAGGGTGACGGCCGCACCAAGGAGGAGATCGAGACCGCCCAGCAGTTCAAACAGCTCAAGCTTGAACTGGTGGAGCTCGAACTCAAGAGAAAGAAAACCGACAACCTCACCAAAATCCTCGAAGAGGAACTTCAGAAAAAACAGGAGCAAGAGGCCAAACTGGCGAGGTTCCGCAAAATCCTCAGCACCAGCGCGGAGGTGCAGAAACAGAACGAGACGATAAGCCAAGAGCAGCTCAAGAAACTCGACAACCTGCTGCTTGAAGTGGACGGCATCAAGAAGCAGATCAACGAGACCAAGGTCGAGATCGAGAAGCTCCTCGCCGAGCTCAAGGAGCGCCAGATCCCGCCGGACAAGAAGCCCCCACCCGTCGTGGTGCAGCCATCCGGCTCCGGAGACGACCCCAGTCAAAAGCTCTTCTTCATCGAGGCCTCTGGCGGCAAACTCGTCCTGACCATTGATGGAAAAAAAGTCAACGTAGCCGCCACGGAAGAGGCCATCATCGGTAGCCCCGAACTCAATCACTTCCTCAACGAAGTGAAACGCGCCGGCAACGCCCAGCTCATCTTCCTGCTGCGCACTGACGGCAACACCGCCTACAACCGCGCCGGTGGCTGGGCACAGTCCATGTACAACATCAAAATCAGCCGCCTCCTGCTGCCGGGTCAGGGAGATGTGGACCTCGCCCTCTTCGGTGACCGTCTAGGCGTCGTGGGACCTCCGCCCCCGGACTTCCAGCCGCCCACCACCCCGGCACCCCAACCGTAACCATCCGCATACCGCACCATGGCCAAAAGCAAAAAATCCGGTGGTAACGACGTCAATCTCGACTCGCTCATGGATGCCGTCACCAACGTCGTCGGCGTGCTCATGATTGTCTTTGTCCTCGTAGCGCTCAAAGTGGCGTCCACGGTGGAAAAGTTCCTCTCCGAACTCCCTCCCGCCACCCCTCAGATGGTAGAGGAACTCAAGAAGAAGAAGGAAGAGATTCCCCCCTCACCCAAAACGCCCGAGGACATCGAGAAGGAAACTGAGCTGGCTAAAGCCCAGACAAAGAAAATCATCGCCGAACTCAGCACCATCGACATCACTAGCATCCAGCAGAGCGTCAAGTTCATGGACCTCGACGAGATCCAAAAGAAAATCGACGAGGCGACCAAGGAACGTGAAAAACAGAAGGTGGAGCTGGACAAGGCCTTCGCCGAAGTGGACCGGCTGAAAAAGGCGCTCGACGACACTCCCGTGTATGCGCCGCCCCCACCCAAGTACGTCCGCATACCCAACCCGCGCCCCATGCCGGAGAATGCCGTCAGAGAAAACTTCCTCATCACCAAAGGGCGTGTGGTCTATCTCAACGAAGCCCAGTTCCTCTCCGCAGTCATGGCCGAGTTTGAGAAAAACAAAAAGACCTTCCTCTCACCCAAGGCCACCGCCGACAAGCCCGTGTACGACCCTGCCAAGGTCCTGGCCCACTTCGAGCGCGCCCGCATAGGAGACCGCACCCTTGCCGCCTCAGTGGAGCAGACCGCACCCACTTCTCCAGCGCTCTTCATGAAACTCATGCTCCAGGAAGGCGGAGGAGAAGACGTGACCCAGCTCAAGAACCCGGCGTCCTTCTACCAGCGTGCCCTCCGCAAGTTCAAGTCAGAACCCGGCAAGGTCATCTCCTTCGTCGTGGCACCGGATTCTGTGGAGGCCTACCTGGAGTCAAGGCTGGTCGCAGACGCCATCGGAGTACCCGTCGTCTGGAACCTCTCTAACCTGGACTACTACCGCGTCCGCATGCCCGGCATCGTCCTGGATGTGCCGGAACAACCAAATCGTCCACCGCCGCCACAGGGCCAAGGCATCAAGCCGCCGAGCGAACAGATCGACTAGGCACCGTCCCCGGTCAGGCCCACCTGCATCCCGCCTCCGGTTGCACGGGAGCCGTTCCTTTGTATCCCAAACGCCGAGCAGAAAGGTCTTGGCGTCCACCGCTTTCACGATAGCTCACGAGCGAAACCCTCTGCAAACCGGCTTCTCGCCAAGCTCTGCATACCCATGGCTGGCTGCCCGAAGACCGCCATCTACCACCCTCTCATCCCGTCCTGGCAGCGCTCGAACATGCGCCCATCAAACGCTCCTAGACCCTGCCCAGCCGGGGTCGATGCCTCCGAACCAGGGCGATGAAACCAACCACAGCGATCAAAATGGCACTGCCTGGTTCTGGCACCACGCAAGCCACGCCACTCAGAGTGATGTTCTCCAGCGCCAGCGCGCCGGTCGCATCTGGCGGCAGAGAGTCCGTGGAACCACCCCAGGCCTGAAACTCCACATGGATCGTTTGCCCCGCCATGCCGGCTCCACTCGGAATGGGAGAAGAGTATTGCAGGAAGGGCAGGCTCACGCAGGTGAAGCCCGTGTCCACTCCAGGGAGGGTGCTGGCGGTATAGGCCCCAGTGGTGGCCCACTCCACCTTGCCCTCGCCGTTCAGCCAGTAAATCGACGCCTGCATCTGTCTCGGCGAGCCGGCATCGAGCTGGCTAAAGCAAAAGTCGAAGCTGCTGATGCTGCCCTCAAAACCCGGGGAGAAACTCACATCAAACCACAGCGTGCCAGAGGCAGGGCTGAGGTCCGCCCGGCCCTCAGGCGTGGCAGTGAACTCCTCCGTCCACCCCGTCCAGCTACGGAACGGCGAGTCCTTGTAACCTCCCATCGGGTGAAAGCCCTGCTTCAAATCCACATATCCCAGTTCAGTCACCTTCACGCAGGGCGAGATGCAAGTCGCCAGATTAGGGTCATCCACCTGCTTCAAATGGTCCCAGTCCCAGCGGGCGATCACGCTGCCACTGGCGACACTGAAACTGGCCGAGAGTGTAGTGAGGAGAAGCAGAGCAGTTTTCATGATTTCAAAGCTGAGTTGTTTCTGTGAGAATGAATGCAGAAAGGAGGCTTTCCATCGTAAATCTATGAAAATTCAGAGCTTAGTCTAGTTAAAAAATGAGAATGTTTGCAAAAACAATATTTAAAATTGATTATACTCAAGCATCGCTGACTTCTCGCTTGTCAGGTCTTTCCCTTTTGTGTCCACTCAAACCATGAGCCAAAAACGTTGGAAGATCGCCGGGATCAACTTTGACCACTTTCACATGGGCGACCTGCTAAGGCAGGCACACGAGCACCCGAACGCCGAGATCGTGGGCATTTGCGACGAGCAGCCCGAGCGCATGGTGGAGGCCGCCGGGAACTTCAGCCTCAACCCGGACCAGGTCTTCACCGACTACCGCCAGTGTCTGGAAACGACCCAACCTGACTTGGTGGTGCTATGCCCTGCCGCGTCAAAACACGGCGAGTGGGTGGAAAAGGTAGCCCCCTTTGGCACCCACATCCTGATGGAGAAGCCGTTTGCCGGGTCCCTTGCCGAGGCAGATGCCATGGTAGCCGCCATGCAGCCCACGGGAAAGTTGCTGGCCATCAACTGGCCCCTCGTCTGGCTGGCAGGTCACCAAACTGCTCATCGTTTGATCGGCGAGGGCCTCATCGGAGAACCGCGGGAGTTCCACCATTACGGAGGGAATCGCGGTCCACTGTATCACGGTGCAGACAAGATCGAGAAAGAACCCACCGCTGCGGAGAAGGCGGCGAGCTGGTTTTACAGCAAGGAACAGGGCGGCGGCTCACTGCTGGATTACATGGGCTACGGCACCACCATGGGCACCTGGCACCTCGGCGGAGCCATACCGCTGGAGGTCAGCTGCATGTGGGACGAGCCAGAGGGCCTGGAGGTGGACGAGCACGCCGTGGCGGTCATTCGTTACCGCTTCGGTCTAAGCAAGACAGAGACCCGTTGGGGCACGTTCACTGACCCTTGGACCCACCAGCCGCAGCCGAAGTGCGGCTTCGTCATCACCGGCACGGAGGGCACCCTCTGCATAGAGGACTACTGCACCACGCTCCGCGTGCAGACTCGTGCGCGACCAGAAGGCTACGAACTACCGGTGGACACGCTCCAGGCTCCGAATCGCAATCCCATCGAGCACATGCTCCACTGCCTAGAGAGTGGTGCATCACTCATCGGCCCGCTGTCCATTCCCATCTCCCGTATCGGCCAGCAAATCGTGGACGCAGCCTACCGAAGCGCCACGGAAAAGCGCGTCGTCGCAGTGCCATGAAGACTCCCGCTCCCTGAGCCCAAGCAATCTAGCAGCCGCGTAGATCGAGCGTGAGCGGGCAGTCAGGCGAGATCTTCGCCGGGCGCAGTTCCACCTTGCCGCCGCTATGCCCATGCTGGAAGAACCTCGCCAGCCTCCGGCTTTCAGCCTCAAAGCCATTCACAGGGAAAGTGTCGTAGCTTCTCCCGCCCGGATGGGTGACGTGGTAAGTGCAGCCGCCGATGGAGCGCTCATTCCAGGTATCCACCATGTCAAAGACCAGCGGAGAGTGGATGCCTATGGTGGGGTGCAGGCAGGACGCTGGCTGCCAGGCGCGATAGCGCACCCCTGCCACGTATTCGCCGTTCACCCCGGTAGGATGCAGAGGGATGGCCTGGCCGTTGCAATGCAGCACATGCCGGGTGTCCGTGGCACTGCTCACCAGCACCTGCATCCGCTCCACGGAAGAATCCACATAGCGGACCGTACCGCCGGGTGCACCTTCCTCTCCCAGCACGTGCCAAGGCTCCAGCGCGAGACGGAGTTCGATTCCGACATCCCGTATCTGGTGCGTTCCGATGCGAGGAAAACGAAACTCATAGTGCGGCTCGAACCACTCCGTCTTCATCGGATAACCAGACGCAGCGAGGTCCGCCACCACATCGTTCATGTCCTGCTTCACAAAATGCGGCAGCATCCATTTGTCATGAATCTCCGTCCCCCAGCGCACCAGCGGCTTGTCGTAAGGCTCCTCCCAGAACTTGGCTATCAGCGCCCGAAGCAGAAGCTGCTGTGCCAGGCTCATGCGCGAGTGCGGCGGCATCTCAAAGGCGCGCAGCTCCACCAGACCGAGCCGCCCCGTAGCACTGTCAGGTGAGTAGAGCTTGTCGATGCAGAACTCCGCACGGTGCGTGTTGCCCGTCGCATCGACAAGCAGGTTGCGGAAAAGACGGTCCACCAGCCAGGGCGGCACCTGTTTGCCAATCGGCACCTCCTTGAAAGCCAGCTCCAGTTCATAAAGCGAGTCATTGCGCGCCTCGTCAATGCGTGGAGCCTGACTCGTAGGCCCGATGAAGAGGCCAGAGAACAAATACGACAGCGCAGGGTGATGCTGCCAGTACGTCACCAGACTCCGCAACAAGTCCGGCCTCCGCAGGAACGGGCTGTCAGAGGGCGTACTGCCACCCACCACGATGTGGTTGCCACCGCCCGTACCCGTGTGGCGACCGTCCACCATAAACTTCTCCGTACCCAGCCGCACATGCCGCGCCTCATCATACAGCGTGGTGGTAATGTTCACCATCTCATCCCAGGTGTTCGCGGGCTGGATGTTTACCTCGATCACTCCCGGATCTGGAGTGATTTTCAGCACATTGAGGCGCGGATCATACGGCGGTGTGTAGCCCTCTAGCTGCACCGGCATGCCCAGATGTTTCGCCGTCGCCTCCACCGCATTCACGATCTCAAGGTAATCCTCCAGCGTGGACACCGGCGGCATGAAGACATGCAGCCTGCCCTGACGAGCCTCCACACACAGCGCCGTGCGCACAATCCACGAGGCAGACTCTCCGCGCTCCGGCACACGGCTCGCATCCTCATCATTGCGGAACTCCCGCTGCGCAAAAGGCACTGCCTGCCCACCTGGTCCCCAAGCACCGGAACTCGTCATGCCCGTCCTGCTCACCAGCTTCTCATCCAGCGCACCGCTCACCCCCACGCCGGGAATGCCTGCCGCCACGAACCGCTGCGGATTGAATGGCTGACGCTTCGGCAAGGCACTGCGCTCCTCCAGTGGATCGATCTCATGCAGATACGGGTAATCTGCCTTCTCCACCCAGGGCAGACCATCCAGCGGCAGACGGAAACCCATCGGCGAATCTCCCGGAATCAGATACAAAGTCTCCGGTCTCAGGAACCACGGACCGCTAGCCCAGTACGGCCAGCCATTCGCCCAGCGCCGCTGAATGGGCACCATGTGGCCAATCACCTTCCGCAAACCCTGCGAAAAGACCTTTGCCATGCGGGCACGCTCCTGTTCATCATCCAACTGATTGTTCTCGGGCGTGACATTGGGCGGCAGACGGCGTTCACGCCACAAGTAGTAAAGCGCGTCCTCGTACCCCGACAGGACCCACTTCGGATCCACGTCCAGCGCCACACACAGAGCCTGCATGAACTTCTCTGAGTCCCTCTCCGTGAAACCGTAATCCCGGCTATCATCAGCGATCAGCGAGGGGTCCTCCCACACAGGCTCACCGTCCTTTCGCCAGTAGCAGCCGAAGGCCCAGCGTGGAAGCTGCTCGCCGGGATACCACTTCCCTTGACCATGATGCAAAAAACCACCCGGCCCAAACCGCTGGTGCAGCCGCCTCAGCAGCTGGTCCGCCAGCTTTCTCTTCATCGGACCCAGCGCCAGGTTGTTCCACTCCGCGCCCTCATAGTCGTCTATGGACACAAACGTCGGCTCTCCACCCATCGTCAGCCGCACGTCGCCCTTTCGCAGCACCTTGTCCACCTGGTGACCCAGCGCCTCGATCTCCGCCCACTGCTCTTCCGTGTAAGGCAGCGTTACGCGTGCAGACTCATGGATGCGCGTCACCGACATCTCAAAGTGGAAGTCCACCTCACTCTTCTCCACCGCCCCAGTGATGGGTGCCGCACTCGTCGGATCCGGCGCACAGGCCAGTGGGATATGGCCCTCCCCGGCCAGCAAACCACTGGTGGGGTCCAGCCCTATCCAGCCCGCACCAGGAAGATACACCTCACACCAAGCATGAAGGTCCGTAAAGTCACTCTCCGCACCACTCGGACCGTCCAGAGACTTTTGGTCCGCCTTCAGCTGAATGAGGTAGCCACTGACAAAACGTGCCGCCAGACCACAATGACGCAGCAGCTGGCACAGCAGCCACGCCGAATCACGGCAGGAACCACTGCGCTTCGTCAGCGTGTCCTCCGGAGTCTGCACCCCCGGCTCCAGGCGGATGAGGTAGCTGATGTCCTTCCACACCTTCTGATTCAGCGCCACGAGGAAGTCGATCGTGCGCGGCCTAGGGTCCGTACCACCCTGGGAAGGCTTCCACAAATACGCCGCCCCCAGAATGTCCGTCCTCACGTCAGCCAAGTAGGCGAAGAAGTGCGGCGAAAGCGGCAACTTCAGCCGAAACGGCTCCAGCTCGTGGTCCAAGATGTGGTCATACTCAAAAGGAAACTTCTCCGCCGCAGGCTCCAGAAAGAAGTCGAAAGGATTGTAAACGGACATCTCCGCCACCAAGTCCACCACCACCTCCAGCTCCCGGGTCTTCTCCGGACACACCACACGCGCTAGGTAGTTGGACTGCGGATCCTGCTGCCAGTTCAGAAAGTGCTCTTCCGGGCTGATCTTCAGCGAGTAGCCAAGAATCTTAGTGCGACAGTGTGGCGCCGGACGGAGCCGGATAACCTGAGGACCTAGAGCGACCGCCCGATCATAACGATAGCGGGTGCGGTGGTGCAGTGCGACGTGGATGGACATTCCTCCCCACCTCAACGCAAATACCGTGCCAGAAGCAAGTGGCGGCTTCGACACCCTTCACCACCGCTTCTCTACACTCCATCTACAGCCTCAAGGCCAACCAACTCTTCAGCTCCCCGCTTTCCAAACACGGCCAGCGCGGCATGTCTTGGTTTAGACTCTCCCCCGAGAGCCTTACTCAACCCATCGCCACCACCCTTATTGCGTCCACACCTCAGCAGGCCTTGCAAAGCGGAGGGTGAGGGTGCTGGGCTTCGAGCAGTGCACGCGGACTTTGGTCCCCTTCCTGCTGAAGATTGGCTGACAAAAAAAGGCCGGGCCGGGGCTTGTAGGCAGCCCTTGCCACGGTAGTTTTCCCGTCCATTCATCGCTCTTTCTACACCCGCTCATGGCACTCGACACCACTCGCACGTTCACCACCGGTTCCGGATCCGAAGGCAAACTGACCAGCTTGCCCGCTCTTAAGGAAGCCGGCATCTCCCCCAACTTGGACAGGCTCCCTGTCTCCATTCGCATCGTGCTCGAGGCGCTGGCTCGCAACTGCGACGGGAAGAAAGTCACCGAACAGGACGTGAAAAACCTAGCAAACTGGAACGCCAAAGCCCCAGGCGACTACGAGATCCCCTTCGTCGTAGCGCGCATCGTCCTGCAGGACTTCACCGGCGTGCCGCTTCTGGTGGACCTAGCCGCCATGCGCTCGGCGGTCAACGGCATGGGCAAAAATCCGAAGATGATCGAGCCCCTGGTGCCAGTGGATCTCGTAGTGGACCACTCAGTGCAGGTCGATTTCGCAGGCACGGGCGACTCCCTGAGCCGCAACCTTGATCTTGAGTTCCAGCGCAACAACGAGCGCTATCAGTTCCTCAAGTGGGGTGAGCAGGCTTTTGATACCTTCAAGGTGGTGCCGCCAGGCATCGGCATCGTACACCAGGTCAACCTGGAGTACCTCGCCAAGGGCGTCCTTGAAAAGGACGGCATGTATTACCCAGACTCCCTGGTAGGCACGGACTCGCATACGACCATGATCAACGGCCTCGGCGTCGTGGGTTGGGGCGTGGGCGGTATTGAGGCAGAAGCTGGGATGCTCGGCCAGCCAGTGACGTTCCTCGTTCCTGAGGTCGTGGGCGTATATCTCAGCGGCGATCTGGCAGCTGGAGTCACCGCCACGGACCTCGTTCTGCGCGTTACCGAACTGCTGCGCAAAACCAAGGTGGTGGGCAAGTTTGTAGAGTTCTATGGCCCGGGTGCTAAGGCCCTCAGCGTGCCAGACCGCGCCACGATAGCAAACATGGCACCTGAGTATGGTGCCACGATGGGCTTCTTCGGCATTGATGAAGAAACCGTGGCCTACCTGCGCGGCACCGGCCGCAGCGAGGAACTCTGCAAGACCGTGGAGAACTACTACAAGGCGCAGGGCCTCTGGGGCATCCCCACCCAAAAGGGTGTACTCGAGTTCACGCAGGAAGTGGACCTTGACATCAGCACCGTCAAGCCAGGCGTCGCCGGTCCCAAGCGCCCGCAGGACCGCATTGATCTCGATGCGCTGAAAACCAAGTGGGCCGAGCTGCTCTCCAAGCCCCTGCCAGATGGCTACGGCAAAGCACCGGAAGTGGCCACCGGCGAGCTCAACCTGCCCGCCACCCTGGACGGCGTACCTGATGCGAATGACAGCATCCCCTCCCAGTTCGGAGCCGAAGTGGGTGTGATCACCGAGACCAGCAGCGAGCCGACCTTCCCTCTTTACGAAGTCACGGTGGATTCCAAAGGTGGCGTCAAGGACACCATCACCCATGGCAGCGTACTCATCGCCGCCATCACCAGTTGCACCAACACCAGCAACCCCAGTGTCATGATCGCCGCAGGGCTACTGGCGAAGAAAGCCA
>CAZIGH010000060.1:0-30349 GCA_964538625.1 uncultured Verrucomicrobiaceae bacterium | reverse complement strand
TATTGGGAGCGGGTGTTGAACGGGCTGGTGTATGAGCTGTATTTCCCGGAGGAAGTCCACGGCGCGGGCCTGCGGCTCTTCGACCTCGTCGCCCAAGCCGCCCTGCCCGATGTGACCGCCCTGCCCGGGCCCCAACGCCTCCCCCGCCTCCGCATTGCCCTTGATCAACTCTCCACCCTGGACACCGTCCGCATCATCGAAGGCAAGGCATGAAAAACTCACACGAAGGCACGAAGCCACGAAGAGATAAAGAGGAGGTGGCGGCAATCATTGTGGACTGCGCCTATCAGCTTCACCGCGACCTTGGCCCTGGATTGCTGGAAACGGTCTATGAGGTGGTTCTCGCGAAGATCCTCACCGAACGGGGCCTGAAGGTGTCGCGTCAGCAGGCCATCCCCATCCAATACGCCGGTTTCACCTTCGAGGAAGGGTTCCGTGCTGATTTACTTGTGGAAGACGTGGTGTTGGTGGAGTTGAAATCGGTCGAAAATCTTGCCCCGGTTCATTCCAAGCAGGTGCTGACCTACCTCCGGCTTCTCAACCTGCCCCTCGGACTCCTCATCAACTTCGGTGCCGCCACTTTCAAGGAAGGCTGCAAACGCATCGTCAACGGCCCCCAATCCTTCGTGTCTTCGCGCCTTCGTGTGAATCAAACCCAAGATAAACGACCATGAGCGCACGGCAAACAACAGGACGCGGGCTTACCGCCGATGAAGCCTTCATCGGCCTGCTCGATCACGGACTGTTCGCCGAGAAATTGCCGCCCTGTTTTTCATCCGAAGGGTTGGCGGCCCTTGTGCCGAATGCGCTGAAGAAAATCGCAACAGAAAAGGACGGGAAGAAACTCGGGAAGTTGATCGCAAAACAAACGCGGGGCCACGTCCGCTACCAAGTGATGCGCGACGTGAACATCCCGCGCCACATGGGCATCCCGCATCCGCAAAGCTACGCCGCCCAATGCCTCGCGATCCGCAGATGCTGGGACAAAATCAAGCGCCACTGCGCCAAGCCCAAACAGCCCATCAGCCGGATTTTCGTGCGGAAAACCGGGCACGCCCGCGTCTTTGAAATGAGCTACAAGGGCGCGGAGCGTTTCGAGATCGAAGAGCAGGAACTCGGCTTTCTAACCGGCTCCCGCTATGTCGTCCAAGCCGACATCTCGACCTGCTTTCCCAGCATCTACACGCATTCGATCCCCTGGGCGCTGCACGGGAAGAAAAAGGCCAAAACCTCACGGGGGATTTGTCGCTGCCGGGGAACATTCTCGACAAGGCAACACAGGCCCTGCGCGATAGCCAGACCAACGGACTGCTCATCGGCCCGCACTCCTCGAACATCCTCTCCGAAATCATCCTAACCTCAGTGGATGAAGCTCTCCTCAAGAAGGGTTATCAGCGCCTCAACCGCCACATCGACGACTACCGCTACTACGCCCGCAACCACGAGGAAGCGGAAAACTTCGTGCGCGACCTCGGTTTGGCTCTGCGCGAGTTCGAGCTGTCCTTGAACGAGAAAAAGACACGCATCCTTTCTCTCCCACGCCCTCAAACAGAATACTGGGTTCGCGAACTCAACTGCTTCGAGTTTCCGGACGGAGACATCCGTTTCGGCACGGTCCGCAACTTCCTCGACCTTGCCTTGCACCTTTCCCAAGAGGCAGGCACTTCGGCGGTCCTCAACTATGCCATCAAAATGCTGCCAGCTCGATTAAACGAGCGCGCCCGTCGCCTGTTCACCGTGGAAGCCGTCAACCTCGCGCTGGCCTACCCCTACCTTGCACCGCTGCTGGATGAACACGTCTTCGCCAAACACCCCCACCCTGGTCTTCCCGCTCTTATCGCCCAATTCGTCGGCGAACTGATGACCATCGGCATCCGGCGCATCTATCCCGACGCGATCGCGCACGCCTTTCACCTCGCCATCAAGCACAACGTGACTCTTCCGCAGTCGGAGGCCGAGCTGAACAAAGTCATCAAACTCGACGACTGCATCTGCGACGTGCTGCTACTGGAATACGCCAACCGGAAATCACTTGGCAAAATTCGCACCGCCGTCAAAAAACGCGCCGACAACCTCAAAGGACTCGATGCAAGGGAGCAGGACGCCTTTTGGCCGCTGATCTATCAAGTCTGGTCTGAAGCCGACCTGCGCGGAAACGGGCAGCAGTTTCTGGCCGATCTTAAAGAAGCCGCCTTTCAGTTCGTAAGATTCTGAGACCATGAACGGCTTGTCAAACACCTTAACCACACGGAACCCGTTGATCCCCGCCCCGACAGAGTCGGGGGTGGCGTATTGGCAGCGGGTGTTGAACGGGCTGATGGTTGAGCTGTATTTCCCGGAGGAAGTCCACGGCGCGGGCCTGCGCCTCTTCGACCTCGTCGCCCAAGCCGCCCTGCCGGAATTGCCTCACGCAGAGGCGCAAAGCCGCAAAGATGAGGGCAAGTCGGATTCGGATTCTTCCCTCCGCGCCTCGGCGGCTCCGCGTGAGACCTCCTTCCTTCAAACCCTCGACACCGTCCGCATCATTTCAGAATCATGATACCCAACGTCACGCATGACACCCTTGGTGCGCACTCCGTCATCGGGATGGGCGTTGGCGGGTCGGCGAATGACCTGGATGCCCCGGTCGATTCTCTCTCCTGTAGCAGGGCGGACCCGCGCGTTTCAAAGCGCTCCGGCCACTCGGTCATTGAAACCATATACCACGCGCTGACCGGCGAGCGCCACCAGTTCGACTTCCCGCACATCTCCAGGCTCGAAACGGATGGCGTTGCCTGCGGGGATGTTCAGGCGGAAGCCGCGGGCGGCTGCGCGGTCGAAGTGCAGGGCGCTGTTGGTCTCGTAAAAGTGGTAGTGGCTGCCTACCTGTATGGGACGGTCTCCGGTATTGGCCACTTTTACGACCTTGGTGACTAGACCTTCGTTTGCCTGAAGGTCTGGAGCATCAGCAGGGAAAACTTCTCCGGGTATAAGCATGGCTCAGAGCCAAGCAGCAACCGTGCAAAACCTGGGATAAAAGTGGGTTCCGGGGCTTCGATGCGTGTGAACCGGTGCGGCTGTGAGTGTGAGGCTGTAGGGCACGTGGCCCTTGATTGGCACGCTCAGTGCTTGGCGTCTTCCAGACCATTTCACCCGACCGCCTCATGAAGAAGAGACTTTTTTTAGCCCTGCTTGCCAGCCCTTGTCTGGTTTCCCTCTCCACTGCTCAGGCGGCTGCACCGCTCAAAATCGGCTACTCTGACTGGCCGGGCTGGGTGGCATGGGAGATCGGTGTGAAGAAGGGCTGGTTCAAGGAGGAGGGTGTAGAGACGGAGTTTGTGTGGATGGACTACGTGAAGTCCATGGAGGCTTATGCTGCGGGTCAGCTAGACGCGGTGTGTGTGACTAATGGCGACGCGCTGGTCACCGGTGCCACCGGCAAGCCCTCCGTCGCCATCCTGCTCAACGACTACTCGAACGGGAACGACATGATCGTGGCGAAGCCGGGAATCGCTTCATTCAAGGATCTGAAAGGCAAAACCGTCGCGCTGGAGGAAGGGTTTGTGGAGCATTTGCTGCTGCTCAAGGGCCTCGAACTCCACGGTATGACTGAAGGTGACATCACGATCAAGAACACCCCGACCAACAACACACCGCAGGTCTTTGCTTCAGGCGAGGTGGATGCCATTGGTGCCTGGCAACCCAACTCTGGCCAGGCGCTCAAGCTCGTGCCGGGCTCAAAGGCGGTGTTCACTTCCAAGGATGTGCCGGGGTTGATTTACGACGGCCTCTTCGTGGATCGCGAGAGCGTCAAGGCGCGCCGCTCGGAATGGGTAAAGGTGGTGAAGGTGTGGTACAAGATCGTGGATTACCTCTCGGATGAAAAGAACTTGGACGACGCGCTGGCCATTCTCTCCGAGCGGGTGGGTGTGAAGCCTGCTGAGTATGAGCCTCTGCTGGAGGGCACCAAGATCCTTTCTGCGACGGAAGCGTTGAAGGCCTGGGAAAAGGCAGAGGGTTTGGGTTCCATCTACGGTTCTACGAAGGTGGTGGATGACTTCAACGTGATGTTCAAAGTGTATGAGAAGCCGGCGGACATCGACGCCTATCTCGATCCCACGCTGACGAAGGAAGCCTTGGGCAAATAAATCTCCACCCTTTCATCCCCACGCATGGCCAGCCCCAGGAGCAAGTGGTTTGCAGTGCGGCGGGATCTCGACCAGTCGAGGGCGACCCTGCTCATGGCGCTCTCCTTTGTGTTGCCGCTGGTCATCTGGTGCGTGGCTTCTTACGGCCCATGGTGGAAGGTAGCTTATCAGATAGCGGTGCCAGCCGAAACCGCCCGTCTGCAAAGCGTCTATGTGGTGGGGGACAAACTCATGCCCGACACGTGGAGGGAGCTGGTCACCGCCATCACGCAGGACAATGCGGAGATACAGGCGGCCCGCGCCGCCGGGCAGCCGCTCACCAGCACGGCGAGACAAAATAAGAAGATTCTCCGCCAGCTCCACTCTGCCGCAGTCATCAATGGCTGGCTCACAAGGGAGCAGGAGACGGACGATGAGGCGATCCGCACGGTTTGGATGAAACTGGCTTCTGGTGATTTGTCTGCGACTCGCCAGCGGCTGAACGAGGAGAACCTCGTCATCGTGAAGGCAAACGCTGAGATGCTGGCAAACTCAGCGCCGGACTGGCCTTCGGAGGCCCTGCTGAAACTGCTACCTGAGGCCACCGAGCAAGTTTCCCGCCCTGTCTATCTCGTGCCGCCAGATGTGGTGGCAAGATCCTTCTGGAAGGGCATAACCGCCGGCAAACCTGAGCCTCCCGACGGAGGTGAACAGGGTGCAGAACGCAAGACGTTGTTAGAGCGCTACGGCGAATCCTGGCGCACGATCGTGCTGGGCTTCCTGCTGGCGGTGGTGGTGGCTATTCCCCTTGGCGTGCTGGCTGGCACTTATGACGTATTCTCGAAACTCATTGAGCCGTTCACCAACTTTTTCAGCTACATGCCTGCTCCTGCGTTCGGCGTGGTGCTCATGGCTATCTTTGGTCTGGATCTCGGACCCAAGATCATGCTCGTCTTCCTCGGCACGCTGCCTTGTGCGGTGCTCACTATCGCCAAGACCACACGTCGCCTCGACAGCTCCTTGCTTGAGGCGGCGCAGACCCTGGGTGCCAGTCAGAAGCAGCTTGTGCTCAATGTCGTGGTGCCGGGCATTCTGCCAAACCTTTACAACGATCTACGGCTGCTCTTTGGCACCGCGTGGACGTGGCTGGTCATCGCCGAACTGCTGGGCTTCAAGAGTGGACTTGCAGAGGTGATCGATACGCACGGCCGGCGCTTCCAGTTCGACATTGTTTATCCTGCCATTCTGCTCATCGGCCTGTCCGGATTCTTTATGGACCAGCTGCTGGGCTTTCTCTCTCGCTTTTTCTTTCCCTGGATGGATCCGCCCAAGCAGGGCTTCCTGGGCCGCTTCGCCTCCCATGTGTTGACCGTGGTGAGGCAGAAGGAACCCGTCGTGAACCGCAAGGCCTCCGCATGATCGCAGCGCTTTCCTATCAAAATCAGTCGGAGGCCGTAAAGGCACGGTTCGACAAGCTCAAGGCGCGGCCCAAGCTGCTGGAGATTTCCGGACTGTGGAAGCGCTTCCAATCCAAAGCGGGAGAAGTCGTAGCGCTGAAGGACATTCATCTCACCGTGCATCGCCGAGAGTTCATGTGCGTGCTTGGCCAGTCTGGTTGCGGCAAGTCCACGCTTATCCGCATCCTGGCGGGGCTGGAGACTCCGAGTGAGGGCCGTGTGCTGGTGGATGGCCAGCCGGTCAGCGGACCCGGACGTGATCGCGGCATGGTGTTTCAGAGCTACACGTTGTTCCCTTGGCTCACGGTGAAGCAGAACGTCATGTTCGGCCCGCGCATGGCGGGAAAAGGGGAGACGGCAAATGAAGCCGAAGCGCGTCAATGGCTTGCACTCGTGGGCTTGGACAAGTTCGAGGACTCGTATCCGCACCAGCTCAGTGGAGGCATGAAGCAGCGTGCGGCCATTGCTCGCGCCCTTGCCAACGAACCACGCATCCTACTCATGGATGAACCCTTCGGCGCTCTGGATCCTCAGACTCGCCAGCAGATGCAGGCCTACCTGCTGCAAATCTGGAAGAATGTGGACATCACCATCTTCTTCATCACGCATGATCTGGATGAAGCCATCTTTCTCTCTGACCGCATCCTGGTGCTCGACCCAAGACCTGGCCGCGTGCGTGAGATTGTCGAAGTCCCAGTGCCCCGCCCGCGTGACCACGAACAACTTCGCTCCCCGGAGTTTCTTGCCACCAAGCAACACCTGGAAACCATCATTCATCCTGAAGACAGCCATGCTGCGCCGCAGTTCGACAAGTTGCCCATGACCAGGCTGACCGAAGCAGGAGATGAGGTGGAATAAGAACCGGCACCCATGAAATCACGGAATCAACCTTGGCATCACCGGGCCAGGTTTTGAATCATCCAGCAGTTGATCAGCGTGCTCACCGGTGATCCATGAAGGGCTGCGTCATTCCCTCGCGGCAGACATTGCGGTGGCCGAAAGTGCCTTTGGCCGCTCGCTGAGGACTTCCAAAGGGGAAATCGTGTCGTTTTGTGGCTCACGGCGTATCAAGTGAATCGACTGGCATGCATTCCGTTTCTCATTCACTCTCTCCTCAGCTTATGAACGCCCTGTATCACGTTTGTCTTGATCTGCCCCTCTGGGTGGCGGGCTACGCAGAAAGCGCGGGTGCCGATACGTTGCGGTCGCGGGAGGAGCGCATGGCCTTTGTCATCGAAATGTCCCGGCTCAACGTAGAGCGCGGCACTGGCGGTCCGTTTGCAGCCGCCATCTTTGAGCGGGATTCTGGAAAGCTCGTCTCGCTTGGAGTGAACATCGTGGTGCCGGGCCACACCTCCGTGGCCCATGCGGAGATGATGGCCTTCATGCTGGCGCAGCAGAGTGTGGGCACCTTCGATCTCGCAGCGGCTCATCTTCCTGCGATGGAGCTTTTTGCCTCGTCCCAGCCCTGCATTCAGTGCTTCGGCGGCACGTGGTGGTCTGGCGTGCAGGCGCTCACGATAGGCGCACGTGGCGAGGATGTGGAGGAGATCACGGGCTTCAATGAGGGCCCACTGCCTGAGAACTGGGTTCATCTCCTTGAGAATCGTCCCCCTCCATTGCGGCCCATTGCAGTGACGCGCGATGTGCTGCGCCAAGAGGCATGCTCAGTGCTGCGGCTTTACCGCGACACGGGCGGTTTCGTGTACAATGCGGGTTCCTGGAGCTGAACCTTCAGTCGCATGTAGCCCGGGATCAGCGTGCCGAGCATGATGCGGATGCGCATGTCATGAGGAGCGAAGGCACTCTTGATGGAGTGCAGCGCCAAGCGTTCGAGATCGTCTAGGCCTAGCTCGAAGAGCTCGGTGGCCAGAGCGAGTTCCTTGGACATCTCCGTGTCACTCATGAGCCGATCGTCCGTGTTCAGGCTCACGCGGAAACCCAGGCGAAAGAACAGCGGAAAGGGGTGCTCTTCCAGGCTCGCACAGGCACCGGTATGCACATTGCTGGAAAGGCACATCTCCAGCGGGATACGATGATCCAAGACATACCTGGCCAGCGTTCCCAGCTTCACCTCCCCGTCTTCCATGATCTGGACGTCGTCCATCAACCGGGTTCCATGCCCCAGTCGGTGCGCGCCACACCATTGCAGCGCCTGCCAGATGGACTCCGCTCCGTAGGCCTCGCCCGCGTGAATGGTGATGTTGAAGTTGGCCCGGTGAATCGCGTGGAATGCAGACAGGTGCTTCTTCGGCGGAAAGCCAGCTTCTCCTCCTGCAAGATCAAAGCCGACCACTCCCTCATCTCGCCAGCGAATGGCGAGTTCTGCCGTTTCCAGTGCATCATCGCGGTGGCGCATGGCGCACAGAATCAGCCCCCAGGCCACGCCAAAAGCCGCCCCACCTCGTCTCAGGCCCGCGAGGACGGCACGAACCACCTCGTCCATCGTCAGACCCTTTTGCACGTGGAAGACAGGGGCGAACCGCACCTCCGCATACACCACGCCATCCGCCGCCATGTCCTCCATGAACTCAAAGGCGATGCGCTCCAGTGCGTCCCACTCCTGCATGACACCCGTGGTGTGGGTAAAGCCCTCCAGGTATTCGGGCAGGTTTCCGCGCTGCGCACCGCGGTGAAACCACTTAGCCAGCTCACTCGGATCGCTGGTGGGCAGCGCTTTGTAACCTGTCTCCTTCGCCAGCTCGATCACCGTAGCCGGCCTGACGCCGCCATCGAGATGCTCGTGAATGAGAACCTTCGGCAGCTTGCGGAAGTCGAGCGCCTGAATCAAAGCGCGGCCTGTGGGTAGAGCGTTCATGCCCCACGATACGAGAATGAGCCATGCCAGCGCGATACAATTCGCCGCCTGTCTGACGCCACCAAAGGCGCTGGAAAAACGTATGGAACAAGTGTATCGTCCCACTAGGCCAGCCGAAAACCCCTCCCCGTCGGCTCAGCCTCCAGGCCACTGCTCCGCAGGCGTTGGCCCGCTCTATCTCGTCTCTCACACCATGCCCATCATCCGTCTCTCTGGCACCGTCCTGAACGATCAGGACCCCGCACGCGAACTCCGCGCTGACTTGCTCTCCATCCTTTTCCGCGCCGGCTGGAACATCTTCAACTCCAATGGCGACCAGCGCATCACGCTGGGAAACATCGAGTCCAAAATCATTGAGTCCGACGCCTTCCTCTTCACTCCGCAGCCTACGCTGGAGGATATGTTCAAGGCCATTTCCGTTTTCGTAGGCTATCAGACGCTGGACCCCCATCTGCTGGGCAAGCCCACCGTCATCCTCAACGGTGACGGATCGTGGGATGGATTTTTCCGCGTCCTAAGCCAGCTCCAGCGTCAGGGTACCATCAAGCAAAACCACGATGAGTTCCTGCTGAAAGCCAACTCCGTGCAGGATGTGCTGCCCATCCTAAAGCAGGCAATGAGCGCCGCTCCGCCTGATGCCGGACGGCACCGTCACCATGTCGTGTCAGACAAGGTCAGGGCCTTCAACAATCCACCACCTGATAATCTGCTTGGCAACGTTTGCGTGTTCTGCTCAGCCTCGCTAACGGCTCAGAGTTATTTGGATGACGGCTACAACCTGGGCCGCCTCCTTGCCGAGAGTCGCCTAGGCTGTGTCTCGGGTGCAGGAAGTTCGGGCATCATGGGCACCGTGGTGAAGGGCAGTGTGGATGCCGGAGGGTGGACCGCAGGGTCCAACGTGCCCCACATCATCGAGCTGGAGGGGCTGCCAGACGGCCTTTCCACCTTCTGGCTCAAGCCGGACATCTATACGCGCATGGAAGTCATGATCGAGAATGCGAACGCGTTCGTCATCATGCCCGGCGGCTCCGGCACCATGCAGGAGCTGCTGGCCCTGCTGCTGTTCCGTTCCCAGAGGGACAAACTCATGGAGGGCAAGCCCATCGTCATTTACAACCGACCTATGGCTGACGGCACCGGTTTTTGGGACGCACTGGTGAAGCTGCTGGAGGAGCACGGACGGAAAGACGCCTGCCTGGTGGTGGAGTCTGTGGAGGAAATCATCCCCGCGCTCATGCCCCACCTTGCCGCCGCAGAAGCCATAGCCGCATAACAGAATGATGGACCCCTTTATGCAAGCCGCCCTTGAGGAAGCCCGCAAAGGCCTCGCCAGCGGGGGCATCCCCATCGGCTCCGTTTTGGTCTGTGATGGGCAGATTATTGGTCGCGGGCACAACCAGCGGGTGCAGCATGGCAGCGTGATCCACCATGCTGAAATGAACTGCCTGGAGAACGCTGGCCGCCAAAAGGCCACGGTTTATGCGCGCTGCACGCTGTATTCCACACTCTCGCCCTGCCCCATGTGCTCCGGTGCGGCACTGCTTTACAAAATCCCGCGGATCGTCGTGGGAGAGAACGTGACCTTCCAGGGGCCTGAGGAGTATGTCAGGTCTCAGGGGGTGGAGGTGACCATCCTGCAAGACCCGGAGTGCATTCAGATCATGCGGGACTTCATCTCCTCACGACCTGCCCTCTGGAATGAGGACATAGGAGTGGAAGACTAGTTCCTCTGGCAAGACGAAGGTTCAGGCGGCTACGGCGGCGACGATCTTCGCCGCCGCGTCGCTGATGTCATCTGCGCTGGTAATCGCCAAGCCGGAACTCTTGAGCGTTGCCTTGCCTGCCTCCACATTGTTCCCCTCCAGACGCACTACGAGCGGGATGCTAAGCCCCGTTTCCTGTGCGGCTGCTATAATGCCGTCTGCGATGACCTTGCAGTCCATGATGCCACCGAAGATGTTCACCAGGATGCCCTTCACATTCGGGTCGCCGAGGATGATTTTGAATGCAGCCGCTACTTGTTCCTTCGAGGCACCGCCGCCCACGTCCAGGAAGTTCGCCGGCTCACCGCCGTGGTGCTTGATGATGTCCATCGTGGCCATGGCCAGGCCCGCACCGTTCACCAGGCAAGCGATGTTTCCGTCCAGCCCGATGTAGTTGAGATTGTATTCCGACGCAGCGACTTCGCGGGGGTCTTCCTCACTCTTGTCACGCATGGCCACGATCTCCGGCAAGCGGTAGAGAGCGTTGTCGTCAAAGTTGAACTTCGCATCCAGGGCTACGAGCTGGCCCTCAGTCGTCACCGCGAGCGGGTTCACCTCCACCAGGGAGCAGTCGGACTTGATGTAGAGATTGTAGAGGGCGGTAAACAGCTTCACCGCTTGGCCGAGAAGCGGGCCGGTGAGCCCCAGCGCGGCGGCGATCTTGCGGCACTGGTAGGGCTGCAGGCCGAGAGTGGGGTGGATGCGCTCCTTGATGATTTTCTCCGGCGTCTTTTCGGCCACCTCCTCAATGTTCATGCCACCCTCCGTGGAGGCAATGACAGCATGGCACGAGGCACCACGGTCAAAGAGGATGGCGAAGTAGTACTCCTTCTTGATGTCCACCGCCTTGGCGATGAGCACTTTGCTGACGAGCTTTCCTTCCTCTCCAGTCTGATGCGTCACCAGCACCTGACCGAGCATCTTGCCTGCGATTTCCTGAGCCTGCTCCGGAGTGTCGATGACGTGCACACCGCCCTTGAAGCCATTCTTGAAGGTGCCCTTCCCGCGACCACCGGCGTGAACCTGAGCCTTCACCACCAGTCCCGTGCCGCCGATGTCCCTGGCTGCCTGCCCTGCCTCCTCGGCCGTGGAGGCGACGATGCCTTTCGGGGTAGCGACGCCGTATTTTTCAAAGAGTTCCTTGGCCTGGTATTCGTGAATGTTCATGTGCGCGGCGCGACCATAGGAGCGGCGCGGGAAGCGTCAAGTGCGCTTGCCGCTTTTCCTCACAGGCTATTTGAAGCCGCCGTGCCTGAACTCCGGGCGGTCGCTCCGGGCAAAGATGACATCCATCTGCCAAAGAGCGCCGTCACGCTCACGATGCACCACGTCCACCATCTCCACCGGTCGAAAACCGTACTGCGCCAGATGGCTGCACATTTCGTAGAAAAGGAGGCACTCCGGGGCGATTCTGAAGTTGTAGCACTCCATGATGATGACAGAGGTGCGCTTCAAGGTCTCAGCTGCACCGCACAGGATAGGTATCTCGAAGCCATGGGTATCGAACTTGATCAGCACCGGGCCGCTCAGTCCCTTTTCCTCCATGATGTGATCGACCGTGGTGACGGGGACCATGATGTCGTGGGCGGAAGTGGCATTTTCCGAGGCGCGTCCGCCGAAAGGATCTGCCGCATCAAAGTGGATCTCGCCCTTCCTTGCTCCGGCCGCAGCCATCACCACTGAAACGTTCGCACGCCCGGACGCAAACTGCGCAAGCGCCATTTCATGACAGGGCTGGGCTTCCACCAGCACGTAATGACAGCGGGGATGCCACTCCATGGCCAGCCGTGTCCACTGACCATCCGAGGCACCAATATCAATCACCGTGGTGAACTCGTACCCCTGCTGATGAAGTCGCTTCAACGCGCCGGACATGGTACCTGCACCTGCGTTGCGCAAGTTCCCACCTCCATTGCAAAGCCTCTCCACGCTCTGACGCAGCTTCCTGATCTCGTGCTCCCACTTCTCCTGACGCTCATCTCGCATCTTCAGCAGACGCTTCAACTTGTCACCAAGCAGGCGGACCTGCGCATCACCGGCGAGACCGAGCAGCTGTCTGAGAGAAGGCATGAAGAAGCGAAGGGACACCCACATCCGCGAAACGCAACCAGTCTCTTTCACGACAGCCTGAGCCTTTCGTGGATTTACAAAATCGTTGTCCGGTCCTATCGGTTGGCGCGGGAAGGGGATGCACAGCCGCGTTTACCCCTTCCTCACCACCAACCATGACCTGTCCTCGCATCCTGCTTTTCCTCCTAGCTACGTCGCTTGCCACTGCCGCGAATAACGACGCGCCTGCCAATGCTCCCCACGCCCTCATGCCCGTTCCGCCAGAGACGCAGAACAAGCGCCCACAGCAGGTGGCACCTCCACAGAAGGGAGAGCGCATTGTCTTGATAGGCAATGGACTGGCCGAACGAGATGTGCACTACAGCCGCCTGGAAACCGAGCTCCATCTGCGCTATCCAAACCACGAACTGTTCGTGCGGAACATGGGTCACGTAGGTGACACGCCAGGCTTCCGCCCGCATCCCGCTCGCAACACGCAGTGGGCCTTCCCCGGTGCAGAGAAGTTTCACCCTGACAAACAAGTGCACAATGGAAAGGGCTTCTTCCCCATGCCAGACGAGTGGCTGGCCTTTTTGAAGGCAGACACCATCGTGGCCTTCTTCGGCTACAACGAGTCCTTTGATGGCCCCGGCAGGGTGAAGAACTTCGAGGAGGAACTCGACGCCTGGGCGCAGCACACCCTCAGCCGCGCCTACAATGGTGAGTCCGCCCCGCGTCTCGTTCTCGTGAGTCCCATCGCCTACGAGAACCAGTCCGCGAAGCGCGACCTCCCGGACGGCGAGAAGGAGAATGCAAACCTCATCCTTTACTCCGCCGCCATCGAGACCGTGGCGAAAAAGCATGGACTCACCTTCATCGACCTCTTCACGCCCACCAAGGCCATGTATTCCACGGCCAAAGAACCGCTCACCACCATGGGTTTCGTGCCCAATGAGGAAGGCTACAAGCAAATCGCTCCCATCCTCGCCACCGGCCTGTTCGGACATCAGAGTCACGAATCCAAAGCCGACCCCTCTCTGGTTCATGCCGCCGTGAAGCAGAAGGATTGGTTCTGGAACAACGACTATCACATCCTCAACGGCGTCCACACGCACGGCGGGCGCTACGAGCCTTTCGGCCCGCAAAACTATCCTGACGAAGTCAAGAAGACCCGTGAAATGGCCGCCCTGCGCGACCAGCTCATCCATGGCATCGCAAGCGGTACAAAATCGGATCTCGCTGTGGACGACAGCGCCACACACACACTGCCACCCGTTCCCACCAACTACGTGCCCAGCGCCAAGAATGGCAGCACCGAGTATCGCTACGGCGAGGATGCAGTGAAGACGCTCACCGTGCCAGAAGGATACAAAGTGGAGCTCTTCGCCAGCGAGAAAGAGTTTCCCCATCTCGCCAACCCCATGCAGATGAGCTTCGATGACAAAGGCCGCCTCTGGGTTGCCACCATGCCCACCTACCCTCACTATCGCCCAGGCGATGCCCTTCCTGATGACAAACTCCTCATTTACGAGGATACCAACGGCGACGGCAAGGCTGATAAGGAAACCGTCTTCGCCGACAAGCTGCATCTGCCCATTGGCTTCGAGTTCGCTCCGGAAGGCGTGTATGTCAGCCAGGAGCCAAACCTGGTGCTGTTGCGCGACACCAACGGCGACGACAGAGCCGACAGCCGAGAAATCGTCCTTGGCGGATTTGACACACATGACACCCACCACGCCATCAGCGCCTTCACGGCGGACCCCAGCGGTGCCATTATGATGTGCGAGGGCATCTTCCTGCACAGCAATGTCGAGACCCCCTACGGACCCATCCGCGCCGTGGACGGCGGCTTTTACCGATACAGCCCGCAGCGCGGCCACCTGGAACGCACCATCCAGATGAGCATCCCGAACCCCTGGGGATACATCTTTGACAAGTGGGGTCAGGATTTTCTCCTCCACACCTCAGGCACCACCATGAACTGGGCACTCCCCGTGCAGGTAAAGCCCACCTTCGGAAGCAAAACACCCTCCGCTCCTGACCTCGTACCAGAAGGTCACAAAGTACGCCCCACCAGCGGCCTTGAGGTCGTCAGCAGCCGCCACTTCCCGGATGAAGTCCAGGGAGACCTCATCTACTGCAACGCCATCGGCTTCCTCGGCATCAAGCAAGTCAAGATAGAGGACGAAGGTACCGGCTGGAAGACCGCGCACCGGCATGACCTGCTCAAGAGCACAGATGGAAACTTCCGCCCCGTGGACCTGGAGTTTGCCCCAGATGGCAGCCTCTACGTCATCGACTGGCACAACGTCCTCATAGGACACATGCAGCACAACGCACGGGACCCACTGCGCGACCACGTGCATGGCCGCGTCTATCGCATCACCTACCCCTCACGCCCGCTCGTACCACTGCCCAAAGTGGCCGGGGCCGACATCAACACCCTGCTGGAAAACCTCAAGGAGCCAGAAATGCGCACCCGCTACCGCAGCCGCCGCGCCCTGCGCGGACACGACGCTACCCAAGTGCTGCCCGCCGTGAAAGCATGGGCTGCCAAACAGACAGAACCATCCCACAAACTGGAAGCCCTGTGGGTCACCTGGGGGCTCAATCAGGTGGATGAAGCCCTCCTGCGTGAGCTGCTCACCTCCAGTGACTTCCACGCCCGTGCCGCCGCAGTCCGCGTCCTGCGCTACAACATGCACAAAGTGGCAGATCACGCCGCACTCCTCGAAAAAGCAGCGAACGATGAACACGGCCGCGTACGTCTGGAGGCCGTCGTTGCCGCCTCCTGGATGAACGACATCAGCAGCGCGAAAAAGATCGTCGCCACCGCCAGCACCAAGCCGCGGGACGAGTGGAACCGGTATGCCGAAAAGGTGGCTGCAGACCGCCTAGCCGGCATCGCAGAGAAGCCGCAGCTGGAATACGTAGCCGCACCGGCGCCAGCGCATCTGGACGATGAAGCGAAAAAGCAGTTCCTCTCTGGGCAGGAGATTTATCACCGCGAAGGCAGCTGCATGACCTGTCACCGTGGAGACGGCAACGGACTGCCGCCCGCCTTCCCACCCATCGCCAAGTCCAAGTGGCTGGATGACACCGACCGCGCCATCAAGATCGTCCTCTACGGCCTCATGGGCCCCATAGAGGTGAACGGCCAAAAGTTTGATGGTCAAGTGCCCATGACCCCCTTCGGCGGCATGTTGAAAGACCAGGAAATCGCCGACGTACTCACCTTTGTGGGCAACCACTTTGGCAACCAGCACCCACCCGTCAGCGCCGCTCAAGTGAAGAAAGTTCGCGATGCCAATCCCAACCGCATGACCATCATGACGGTGGACGAACTGCTCAAGGAGCACCCGCTGAAACCCTGACGTCCAGCCTCACTTTCCCCTACCACCCGCCGTGCTGCGCATCCGGTTCGTGATGGCCAGTATGGCAGGGTGCGTGAGGCGGCGTTCGGCGGTGATGGCGTAGAACTGGGATTGGATGTCCTTGGTTTTGCCTATGCAGACAAATCCGTAGCGCTCCACCGCCTCGGCCAGCACCCTCCGAGGCAGAGCGATGAAGCCCACGCCATTGGACGCCACGATCTTCGACAGCGCGGCGTCCTCGAACTCACCCACCACGCGCGGCTGAATGCCCTGCTCGGAGAACCAGCGCTCCAGGTCCCGCCGCAAATGACAGTTTTGAGTGGGCAGCAAGGCTGGCGCGCCGTGGAGACACTTTGGGAAGCGCCCCTTCAGCCGCCGCGCCAGCAGCGGCATCGCACAGAACGCGATGTCTGAAAAACCCAGGTGATGATTGAATACCATGCCAGAAGTCCCGGGAGAAGCCGGTTCGTCGGACAGCACCATGTCACTCCGGTGCGTCGTCAGCATGGCCACTAGATCCGGCAGCTTCCCCTCATTGCAGGTGAGCTGCACCGACGGCTCATGAGAGAAAACCGGCTGCAGAATGTCGTAACTCACCAGCTTGGGAAAAGAGTCCACCACACCCACATGCAGCCTCAGTGAGCGAGCGGTGGGCAGTTGCTTCGTGGCCCGCAGAATCTCACCACCGAGCGCAAAGATTTCCTCCGCGTATCCAAACACTACCTGGCCGAACTCCGTGAGCACCAGCCGCCGACCACTCGTGCGGAACAGCTTCTCACCGAGAGACCCTTCCAGCAGTTTGATCTGCGAGCACATGGAAGGTTGGGAGGCTCCCAGCTTCTCTGCCGCAGCGCGCAGCGAACCCTCACGGGCCACCGTCCAGAAGTAGCGTAGATGGTGATAGTTCAAAAAATCTGGCGCAGGCAATGATTTCATAAAATGGAACGAATCGTGTGATTTTGCGTATTATACAAACTGTGAACGGAACGCAAGAATGGCGCGCCATGAAAATCCTGATCAAGCATGTCCACCACGTTCCGTCGTCTTCCATCATCGAACTGATCCGTTCTGAGCTGGAGTCCATCAAAGAGGTGCTCCAGATCACTGAGGCCCGCGTGCTCCTGCATCGACGTCACGAGGCGAGTCCGCCTTGCCGCGTCGCATTCCACCTCGTCGCTCCTGGGCCTGACATCTTTGCTGAGGCAGAGGATCACACCCTCCGCGCCGCACTGAACAAGGCCGTGGGCGCCATCCGTGCTGCTTTGGCACATCGAGACCGCAAACGCCGTCGGTCGAAGAAAGAAAGTGCCACCAATGCCTCGCCCCGGCGGGCAGTCGGATCAGGGAAAGTCCGCTGAACCTCATCCGTCAAAACCGCTTCCACCCCATCCAGTTCATCCCAAACCAACCCTACCATTCACCATGAAGACGCTCACATCCATCGCTGCCATCTCACTCCTCGCTCTGGTCACCAGCTGCACCACTTCATCCGTCATGACCAAGGAAAGCCAGTCCGCACTCACTCCTAAAGAAGCGCTCGGGAAACTCCAGGCCGGAAACGAACGCTTTGCCACGGGGCGCAGCCTCAGCAGGAATCTCCCTAGCCAGGTGAAGGCCACCTCGGGCGGGCAGTTCCCCTTTGCCAGCGTGGTAAGCTGCCTGGATTCGCGCACCAGCACAGAGCTTATCTTCGATCAGGGCATCGGAGATGTGTTCAACGCTCGGGTGGCAGGGAACATCGTCAATGAAGACATCATCGGCAGTCTTGAGTTCGCCTCCAAAGCTGCGGGTTCTAAAGTGATCCTCGTCGTCGGGCATACCAAGTGCGGTGCCGTCATGGGTGCCTGTGACAAGGTAGAGCTGGGCAACCTCACTGGACTACTGAACAAGATTCAGCCATCCGTCGCGGCCACCCGCACCACAGCCGGTGAGGCACGAAACTCCAAGAACATGGCCTTCGTGGACCGTGTGGCAGAGACCAACGTGCGGAAGATGGTCAGCGCCATCCGCGAGCGCAGCGCCATCCTCAGGGATATGGAGAAAAAGGGCGAAATCCTCATCGCCGGTGCCATGTATGACCTTGAAACCGGGCGGGTTTCGCTACTTAACTAGGCCGTAGTTCATGGATCTCCTCTCCGCCCTTCAAGCCAATCTGCTCTCTCCAGCAGTTCTGTTCTTCCTGCTCGGTGTGCTCGCCGCACTTAGCAAGAGTGATCTCAAGTTTCCCGAACCGGTTTACTTCGCACTCACCACGTATCTGCTTGTTGCCATAGGCTTGAAGGGCGGCGCTGCCGTGGCCGAGGCAGGACTGGCGAAAGTATGGCTACCGGCGGTTATGGCGGTCGTGTTGGGAGCGTTCATTCCGCTGTGGACCTACCCCGTACTGCGCTACGGCGGCAAGCTCTCCGGCGTGGACGCGGCGGCCATCGCCGCCCACTACGGCTCGGTGAGCGCAGTGACCTTCATCGCGGCTACCAACTATTTGAAGACCATTCAGATGCCCTTTGAGTCCTATGCCACCGCCTTCCTCGCTGTCATGGAGTCGCCCGCCATCCTGCTGGGTGTGGTGCTGGGCAAGCTGGCCATGGGAGGTCAGTCCGCTGGCATGTGGAAATCCATCAAGTCCTCCATCCACGAAGCCGTCCTCGGCAGGAGCATCTTCCTCCTAGTGGGAGCACTGCTGGTGGGTTTCCTCACAGGGAAGGGAGGCATGGAAAAAGTGGAGCCCTTCTTTGTCACCCCATTCCAGGGCATCCTGGCGCTCTTCCTCCTGGAGATGGGTGTCGTGGCAGGCCGCAGGCTCGGAGATCTCAAACGCGTGGGCGCATTCCTGCTCGGCTTTGGTGTGCTGGTACCTCTGATCAACGGCACGCTGGGAGCTTTGCTTGGCTGGGCCTGCGGCCTGGAACCGGGCGGTACCACACTCCTTGCAGTGCTGTCAGCCAGTGCTTCTTACATTGCGGCACCCGCTGCCATCCGCAGCTCCCTCCCGGAGGCAAACCCCACGCTCTACCTTGCCTCCTCGCTCGCCATCACCTTTCCCTTTAACATCACCATAGGCATCCCGGTGTATCACAAACTCTCCACGCTCATCCACTCATGGACCCCCTGATACTGCACCCCATGAAACTCGTGACCATCGTCTGCGAGTC
Organism: uncultured Verrucomicrobiaceae bacterium; assembly: GCA_964538625.1. Lineage (GTDB taxonomy): Bacteria > Verrucomicrobiota > Verrucomicrobiia > Verrucomicrobiales > Verrucomicrobiaceae > JAEUHM01. The sequence continues at coordinate 11,630 of CAZIGH010000060.1, read as the reverse complement.
CTATGCCCTCCAGCCTGTGAAGTCACTCCTGCGTGAAGTAGGTGCCACAGGCTGGACGCACTTCACCGTGGAAGGGGAGGGGCACGGTGGTTCACGCCTGGCTGAGACGCCTGACTTCGCCAACGTGCAGATCAAGGTCGTTATTCAGCCCGCTGGCGCGGAGGAACTCCTGCGGCGTCTTCAAGCGGAATACTTCCCACGCTACACCATGATCGCCTTCGACTCGGACGTGCGTGTCATGCGTTCAGAGCACTTCTGAAACACCTCCATGAACACCCTCACCGCTCAAGAATCCGAGGCCATTCTCACCATCTGTCTCCTCGCAGCCTTTGCAGATGGTGACAAGACCGATGCTGAAAGAGATCAGATTCGGCGCATCGCGGCCACCTTTCCCCAAGCCGAGTTGGATGTGCCAGCGCTCTGCCAGCGGGTACTCATCTCTCCGCCCTCGCTTCCAGAGGTTTGTTCGGTCCTAGAAAGCAGCGGTGCCAAGAAGTTGGCCTATGAACTCGCCGTTTGTGTCATCGAAGCAGACAACCGCAAACCAGACTCTGAGAAAGCCTTTATGCAGAGCCTTCGTTCCGCCCTTGCTCTGGCAGCCGAAGAGTCCGGACCCATAGAGGCAGAGGTGGCCACCCTGGCCATGGTGCCGGTGCCAGAAGCCCCAGCACCGCAGAACACCGCAGAGTCCGACAGCATGATTCTGCGCTACGCCATCTTTGCCGGTGCGCTTGAGCTTCTGCCTCAGAACCTCGCCACTCTGGCGGTGGTGCCGCTGCAAACCAAGATGGTCTATCGCATCGCCAAACAGGCAGGCGTAGAGCCGGACCGGCGTACCGTGGCGGAACTCCTGGCGACTGTGGGTCTGGGACTTGCCTCACAGGTGTTCGAAGGTTTCGCCAGAAAAATGAGCCGCCAGCTTGGGAAAAAAATCGCAGGAAAGTGGGGTGGCAAAGTGGCAGATGCGGCGGCGGGTTCCGCCACATCCTTCGCCTCCACCTACGCGCTTGGTCACCTGGCCCGTGCATACTATTCCGGCGGACGCAGCATGGACACCACCGCTCTGAAGACACGCTTCGCCTCGCTCCTTGAGAGCGGGAAGTCACTCGCCTCGCAACACATGACGCAGATCACGGCGCAGAGCGAGTCCCTTGCCAAAGCGGATCTCAGCACCCTCATGAAGGCAGTGCCTTGACTCAGAGCCCCTTCTTCTCCCCCTGACGTTTGCGAAACTCCGCCGGACCACAACCGGCGACCCTGGCGAAAACACGGCTGAAGTAGTGGCGGTTGGCGAACCCGCAATCCACTGCTACCTGGTCCACCGGCTTGTCCGTCAGCGCCAGAAGCTGTTGAGCGGCCCGCACTCGGCTCGCGGTCACGAACACCGCCGGTGTCTGCCCCGTGTGCTGCCTGAAGGTACGGATGAAGCGCTCCACCGACATGCCAGCCCGCTCGGCGAGCACCACGTTCGACAAATCGGTGCCCGGTGAACGTGCAATAAACGAAAGCACATCAAGCATCCGATCTGGCAACGGCTCGGGCGGGCCACAGTGCAGTTCTGCGAACACCGCGTGCAACAGCGAGGCGCTGAGGTGGAAAATGCGCTCATCTCTGCCTCCGCCTGCCGACCGTTGATGCGTCGCCACAAGCTCCTCCAGCAGTGCAGGCAGGAGTCCACTCATCGGCAGCACTACAGGTCTTGGTGGCATCGTGACGCCCGGCTTAGACGTGGTGAAGTGGATCCAAAAGTGGCAGGCTATCCCTGAGGCACAGCAGTCGAAGACCGTGTCCGCAGGGATAATCAGCGCATTCTCCGGCTCCAGCGGAAACCGCTCACCGCCGCACATCACGTGGCATCCAGGTTTCGGGTTGTAGTAAAACCGCCAGAAAGGGCTGTCCACACCGGGGTGGTTCCAGTTTTCCAGCGCCGGCTGCCACCCACTCTCATGGATCAGAAAGGGCAGCCAGCCAGCCACCGCCACCCTGGCTAGGTCCACCCCGACGGGCGTCGTGTAGTTGAGGTAGTTTCTGCGGACCGGCATCTGGCCCAGCATAGCACATGAAACAGTTTCTCCACTTGCAACCAACCCCAGCATCTTCATGGCACGGTTTGTGGTTCCCTCCCAGGGTTCTCACTCACGACTCATCGACTCATGAAACGCATCGGCATCCTCACCGCAGGCGGCGACACACCCGCCCTCAACGCAACCATTTATGGCGCCGTGACTCGCGCCAACCAGCGCAAAGTAGAGGTCACCGGCCTCATCAAGGGCTTCAACTCCCTGTTCAACCCCAGAGTCCCCCACGTCCCGCTCAATCCCCTTCACCAAACCATCCCTGAGCTGGACCCCACCCTCGGCGGCTCCCTCATCGGCTCCTCCCGCGACTTTGTGGACCCTACCAAGACCGACGATCTCAACATGGTCGTCGATCGCCTCAAAAAGCTCGGCATCGAAGGCCTCATCTGCATCGGTGGTGACGGCACGCTCAATGGTTTGCAGCCCCTCGCAGAGCGTCTGCCCACCGTGCTCGCACCCAAAACCATCGACAATGACCTGGGCCTCAACTACGCCAGCGAGCCAGACGAGTGGATCCGTGTTCCCGACGAAAAGGCCAAGTGTGGCTACCGTTATGAAAAGGCAGAGTCCCGTTCCGTGTTCGGTCTGGATCAAATGGTCAACTACGTCACCCCCGGCTACGCCACCGCCGTGTACGTCTCCGCCAGCGCCATTGAACGTGTGCGCACCACTGCGGAAAGCCACCGGCGTATCGCCATCATCGAGGTCATGGGCAGGCACTCCGGCTACATCGCCCTCGGCTCAGCTTACGGACGGCCAGACATTATCCTCGTGCCAGAAGTACGCGTGGACATGGAGCAGCTTGCCGAACGCGTGAAACAAATCTACGACCTCCAGAAGAGCGTCGTCATCGTCTGCGGGGAGGGCATCATCGACAGCACAGGCTGCGAGCTCGGAGCTAGTGGCGGACGCGATCCCGCCGGCAACCCCCAGCTCAGCGGTGCCGCAGAGGGTCTGCGTTCCGCACTCATCCAACTCATCGGCGACGACTACTTCCGCGCCACTCGACGTGGCGACTCGGCAAAGGACGCCATCTTCACCCGCAAAGTAGGTCACACCCAACGCGGCGGCAGACCGCTCCTCTTTGACCGCTTCTGCGCCGCACAGCTCGGAGCAGAGGCGCTGGACATGCTGCTCGAGGGGCGGAACAACGCCATCTCCATCATCCAGTACAGCCAGGACAAAGGTTTCCAGGTCGAAGGCTATGATGCCAACCACATGCGAGACCGCTGGGGCCTCATCCACGCCCGCTACATGCACACAGACTTTTATGACCCCAGGCTCATGAAGCCCTCTCGCATGGGCATTGACTATCTCGTGCCCATCTTCGCCAACGCCATCGGCCAGGATGACATGGAGCATGTCCGCAATACCCTCTTCTCCCCCGGGAACCTTTACCAGCCCTATCACTCCATCAATACCGACGTCAACAAACGCATCCGCTACCTCTAGCCTGGCTGATTCATGAAAGTCGTAGCGAGACGCAGTGAAAGCTCGCAGTGGCAAGGCGGGTGCAGTTTTGAAAGGCTGAGTGCATTGGTGAATGCTCGATGCCTTTCAAAACAAGCCCAACGCCGCCTATGCGGGCTTGCAGCAAGTCGCAGTAGCGTTTCATGAATCAGTCAGGCTAGCCGTTCGGAAGCAGAAGCCACGCCCAAGCCCTTGCGCCGGGCGTAGAACTGGCGCATCTCTCCCGCTTCCATGGCAAAATCACCCGTAGTTCTCATCATTCGCGACGGCTGGGGCATCAACCCCGGCGGCAAGGCCCAGGCTGCAACCAATGGCGACGCCACCCTCCTGGCACACACGCCCTTTCACGACCACCTCTACCACACCTACCCCTGGGGAAAAGTCAGCGGCAGCGGCGAGGACGTAGGCCTCCCTGACGGCCAGATGGGCAACAGTGAAGTGGGGCACCTCAATCTCGGCGCAGGACGCATCGTCTATCAAGACCTCACCCGTATCAACAAGGCCATCCGCGATGGTGAACTCGCCAAGAACCCTGTGCTCATCGACGCATTCGCCAAAGCCCGAGGCCGGCGGTTGCACTTTCTCGGCCTCATCTCTGACGGCGGCGTGCACTCCCATCAAGATCACCTCGTAGCCCTTTGCAACGCAGCCAAAGAAGCTGGCGTAGAGGACCTCATGGTTCACGCCATCACCGACGGACGCGACACCTCGCCCACTGGCGGTGCCGGGTACATGGCCAAGCTGGAGACAGATCTCGTCCCCTCCGGTGCCAAAATAGCCACCGTCATCGGACGCTACTACGCCATGGACCGCGACAAACGCTGGGAACGCAACAAGCTCGCCTGGGATGCCATCGTGCTCGGCCGCGGTGAAGTGCGCAGCGACACGCCCCGCGCCGCCGTGCTCGCCGCCTACGAGCGAGACCCACGGGGAGACGAGTTCCTCCAGCCCATGCTCTTCTCTCACGCCAATGAGCAGCGCATACGAGACGGAGACGTCATCCTCTGGTTCAACTTCCGCGCAGACCGCGCCCGCCAACTCAGCGAGGCCTTTTTGAAAACCGGATTTGAAGGTTTCGACCGCGAAGTGCATCCCAGCACCGCCTACTACACGCTCACCGAATATGACGCCACCTATGCCGAACTGGGCTGCCGTGTCGTATTTGAGACCACCACGCTGAACAACAATCTCGGCCAAGTGCTCGCCGCCGCAGGTCTCAAACAGCTTCGTGCCGCCGAAACAGAAAAATACCCCCACGTCACCTTCTTCTTCAACAGTGGCGTGGAGGAGCCCAATCCCGGTGAGGATCGCTATCTCGCCATCTCGCCCAAAGAAGTGCCCACCTACGACAAAAAGCCACAGATGAGCGCACCAGACCTCACCTTCGAAGTCCTTCGCCGCCTGGAAAATTACGACGCCGTCATCATGAACTTTGCCAACCCCGACATGGTGGGACACACCGGCGTGGTCGAGGCCGGCGTTCATGCCTGCGAAACGATTGACCTCGGGGTGAAGCTCATCGTGGAAAAGACCCTCGCACTCGGAGGCAAGCTCTTCATCACCGCAGACCACGGCAACTGTGAGCAAATGCGCAACGCCGATGGCACACCACACACCGCACACACCACAAACCTCGTCCACGGCATCTATGTCTCCGCAGATGCGGCACAGTACACTGTGCGAGATGGCATCCTGGCAGACGTGGCACCGACCCTGCTCGACATGCTGGGCGTCCCTCAACCCGCTGAAATGACAGGCAAGTCCCTGCTCGTCAAAAAGCCATGATCAGCATCAACGTCATCATCGAGCTTGACCCCTCAAAGCTGGAAGCCGCAGTGCCCGCTATGCTGGCGAATGCCGAGGCCTCCCGCCTCGAGCCAGGCTGCCTCCGCTTTGAAGTGTCTCGTGACTTGCAAAGGAGCAACGTCTTCGCACTCAGCGAACTGTACGCAGATCCAGCAGCCGTGGAAGCCCACACTTCCACGGCGCACTTCGCAGCCTGGCGGGCAGGTGCCTCCGCCGGGAACTGGATCCTCCACAAGACATCCGTACGCGGCGAGGTCATCTAACTCAGAGGTTAGCCCCGGCACGCCCCCCCCACGCATGTGCTCCATGGACGGCGCAGGGGGTGTCCACTTGCAGCCCGCGGGGGCTTAGCCTGACTGATTCATGAAAGTCGTAGCGAGACGCAGTGAAAGCCCGCAGTGGCAAGGCGGGCGCAGTTTTGAAAGGCTGAGTGCATGGGTGAATGCTCGATGCCTTTCAAAACAAGCCCAACGCCGCGAATGCGGGCTTGCAGCAAGTCGCATTAGCGTTTCATGAATAAGTCAGGCTAGCTCCCTTACTCTCCCGGGAGCGGGTGCGTAGGCCAAGTCTCCACCCATGGCAGGCCGTAAGCGTTCAGGTCGGCCATGAAAGGATCCGGATTAAGCTGCTCCACGTTCCACACACCAGGTTGACGATATTCCCCCGCGTTGGTCAGAAGCTGCTTCGCTGCAATCATGGCCGGTACCCCCGTGGTGTAACTCACGCCCTGACTGTTGGTCTCCTTGTAGCACTCCTCGTGGTCCTTGATGTTATAGATGTAGTAGCGTTTGAACGTACCGTCTTTCCCTGTGCCCTCGATCCAGTTGCCAATGCAAGTCTTGCCCTTGGTGTCTGACCCCAGCGTACCCGGCTCAGGAAGCAGCGTCTTGAGGAACTCAATGGGAATGATAGGCACGCCCTTGTGCATCACCGGGTCAATGCGCGTCATACCCACATTCACCAGCACCTCCATGTGCTTGATATACTGGTCGCCAAACGTCATCCAGAAGCGCGCGCGCCGAATATCAAAGTGCTTCACCAGACTCTCCAGCTCCTCGTGGTAGAGGCAGTAGATATTCTTGGGCCCTATGCCATCGGGAAACTCAAACGTACGCTTGATCTCAAGGGGCTTAGTTTCCACCCACTGACCATTCTCCCAGTACCGTCCGTTTGCAGTGACCTCGCGCAGATTGATCTCCGGATTGAAGTTCGTGGCGAATGCCTTCCCATGATCTCCGGCATTGCAGTCGATGATGTCCAGCGTGTCGATCTTGCTGAAGTGGTGCTTCATCGCCCACGCAGTGTAAACATTCGTCACTCCTGGGTCAAAGCCGCAGCCCAGCAGCGCGGTCAGACCCGCAGTCTTGAACTTGTCCTGGTACGCCCACTGCCAGTGATACTCAAACTTCGCCACATCTCGCGGCTCGTAGTTGGCAGTGTCGATGTAGTGCACACCCGCCTCCAGGCAGGCATCCATGATGGTGAGGTCCTGGTAGGGAAGGGCCACGTTGATGACCACCTCAGGCTTAAAGCTCCGGAGCAGCTTCACTAGCTCGGGCACGTCGTCCGCATCCACGGCAGCTGTCTGGATAGGCCGCTTCAGCTCCGCAGCTATGCCGTCGCATTTCGCCTTCGTGCGGGAGGCAAGCACGATCTCGCCGAAGACTTCCGGCAGTTGCGCACACTTGTGGGTGACCACGCGGCCTACTCCGCCTGCGCCTATGATGAGAACTCGATGAGACATGCTGATGAAAATGATGGGTTGATTACCGCCTGCCGAGTGTAGCAGAAGCGGATGGAATGCAAGCGTAGCCGCCCTCGAAACGCTACCTTCTCCGCAACAAAGAAGTCACCCGCCCAAGGCCGCTCTCACCGTGCATGGATTGCGGAGTGTTCAGCCAGCATTGTCAGATGAAGACCCCTCGGCAAAACGAGCGAAAGGCGACGCGTAAGCGCATTCAACCCCACAAGACTCCCATTATGAAAATGCACCCACTCTGCACCGGCGCACACTCATCCCCCTTTGCCGTCACCCAACGCCGCAGGGATTTTCTCCAGGTCGGTGCCGCCGCAGGCCTGGGCCTCACCCTGCCCGGCCTTCTCAAGCTCCAGGCGCTCGAGCTGCCGCCAGTCGAGAGCTTTCAGCCCATCGCAGACTCCATCATCCACATCTACCTCCCGGGAGGACTCGCCCAGCATGAATCCTGGGACCCGAAACCCTTCGCCGCACCAGAATATCGCGGTCCATACAGCCCCGTCCGCGGCGTCACCGGCGAATACGTCGGCGAGCGCTTCCAAAACATCGCCAAGATCCTCGACCGCCTGACCATCATCCGCTCGGTGACACACGGTGAGGCCGCCCATGAACGCGGCACGCACAACATGCTCACCGGCTACCGCCCCAGCCCCGCCATCAAGTTCCCCAGCTTCGGCACCATCATCTCGCATGAGCAGGGTTCTCGCAACAACCTCCCACCTTACGTGGCCGTCCCCAATATCTTCGCCCCGGAGCAGGGGAGTGGTTACATGAGCAGCGCATACGGACCCTTCGCCATAGGCAGCGACCCTGCGGACAAAAACTTCTCCGTGCGGGATCTCGCCGCACCCAAGGACATCGACACCGTGCGGTTTGAGCGCCGCCGCAAACTGCTCTCCGCAGTGGATGAACACTTCCGCAGCATCGAAAAGTCAGACGCCATCAACGCCATGGACAGCTTCTACCAAGCCGCCTACAACCTCATCAGCTCCGACAAGGCCAAGGCCGCCTTCGACCTCGATGCCGAACCCGCAAAACTTCGTGACGAATACGGACGCAACGCAGCCGGCCAGCGCTTCCTCATGGCCCGCCGCCTCGTCGAAGCCGGCGTGCGCATGGTCTCAGTGAACTACGGCAGCTGGGATCACCACAGCAACATCAAGGGTGCCTTCGACGGCAACGCGCCCGCCTTTGACATCGCCTTCGCCCGCCTCATCCGCGACCTCGAAGATCGAGGCATGTTGGACAAGACACTCGTACTCGTCAGCTCAGAGTTCGGCCGCACCCCAAAGATCAACGCCACCAACGGACGCGACCACTACCCTCGAGTCTTCTCCGTCGTCATGGCAGGTGGAGGTGTAAAAAAGGGGTTCGTCTATGGCAAGTCGGATGCTCTCGGCGGAGAGCCCGACGAGAATCCCGTCGGCCCCGAGGACCTAGCCCGCACCATGTACCGCCTCCTTGGCATCAACTCGGAGAAACGCATCGTCCTGGAAGGCGTCCGCCCCATCGACATCGTCAACGGCGGGCGCATCATCCAGGAGATCATCGCCTGACAGTAAAGGAACACCCCGCTTGCAAGCCGAGTGCTTTGCCCTTTCCTTAGCTCATGAGCATTCGGTTGGCTGCATTCGTTGGCTTTTTGTCGTTCATGGTCCCGCTGCACGCAGCGGAAGACCTCACCTTCCCCGGTGCCGACGGAAAGGACCACACACCACTGAGCTTACCCGCAGACGAAAAGGGCACCGTCTTGTTCTTCGTGTCCCCGTATTGCCCCACCGCCAACACCTTCATCAAGGAGATCAACCGCATCATCACAGACCACTCCGCCTCCTTTGCCTGTTATCTGGTACACTCAGACAAAGACCTCAAGCTCACCGACATCCTGCAACACACAGAGATGAATGAGATCAAAGCCACCGTCCTCATGGATGCCGGGCAGAAGCTCGCAAAACGCACCGGCGCGCGCATCACCCCCGAAGCCGTAGTCCTCTCCCCAGATGGCAAAGTCCTCTATAAAGGCCGCATCAACGACCTCTACCTCGGCCCCACCAAACGCCAGCGCAAAGCCACCACCCGCGACCTCGAAGAGGCGCTCGAAGCCATCCGCGATGGCAAACCCGTCGCCACACCCATGCACGAAGCCATGGGCTGCAAAATCGCCGGACTGGAATGACACGGACGGTTCACCTTCCTCCCGCACCCAGCACAGAGATACGCAATCCAGAAAGAAAACAGCCTACGAGCGGATGACCACCTGGCCGTCGCGCCAGTCGATGCAGCGGTGCTTCAGCCCACGTTGGCTCTGGCGGGACAAGCACACCGGCACCTCGCCGATTTTGAACCGGCACTCCTCCGGCGCACGATGTTCCGGCACCCATTCGATCTTCCACCACTCCTTCCCCGCACTCTCTCCAGAAGAACAGCGCACGTAATCCACCGACAGAATCTTCCGCCCCTTCCCAGAGTCAGGACCGCCCATCGCAGCCAGGTAAGCCGCGAACGCATTGGTATAAATCACTCCACAACGAAGCCTGTGCATAAGTTGACCAAGGTCGATGTTAACAACTGTGCACAACTGCGCAAGTTCCAGCTTTTTCGCCAGTTTGGCCTGTGAACAACGTTTCCCTTCCCCGTCATGAATCGCCGCGCCCTGCTCGCCTCCCTCTCCACCCTCCCTCTCGCCCTCCGCGCCGAAGTTCCGAAGATCAAGATTGGCCAGATCGGCACCCAGCACGCCCACGCCGCAGGAAAAATGGAGGCCATCCGCAGCCTGCCGCACCTCTACGAAGTCGTGGGCCTGGCGCACGCAGGAGACAAACTGGGCAAGGACTACCAAGGCCTCAGGCAAATGAGTGTGGACGAGCTGCTGGCCCTCCCCGACCTGCAAGCCGTAGCCGTGGAAGCCGAGGTGCAGGAAAACGCAGCCTTAGCCATGAAAGCCATCCAGACTGGCAAACACGTGCATCTCGACAAGCCAGGGGCCATAGACCACACCGAGTTCAAAACCATGCGGCTAGAGGCCGAGAAGCGCGGACTCACCGTGCAGATGGGCTACATGCTGCGCTACAACCCGGCCTTCCAACTCCTGTTCCGCGCGGTCAGGGAAGGCTGGTTCGGTGACATCCTGGAGATCGACGCCATGATGGGCAAACTCGCCCCGGACACAACCCGCCGAGAACTGGCCAGGCTAAAGGGCGGCGGCATGTTCGAACTCGCCTGTCACATCATGGATGCCGCCCTCTACATCATGGGTGGCAAACCCAAAGCCGTCCACGCCTTCAGCACACCGTCGAAAAAAGACGGCTTCAAGGACAACCAACTCGCAGTGCTAGAGTACGACATGGCCACCGTGACCATTCGCTGCAATCATGCAGACCCCTTTGGCGGGCCAAGACGAATGTTCCAGCTCACCGGCACCAAAGGCGGCATGGAGATTAGGCCCTTGGAATCTGGCCAAGTCACACTCCACCTCACCGAGGCGCAAGGCCCCTACAAAAAAGGCACCCAGAGCTTCCAGCTCGAGGTGCCGAAGAGTCGTTATGCAGCAGAGTTCATGGACCTGGCAGAAGTCATCCACGGCAAGCACCCGCTCGCCTGGAACGCGGCCCACGACATCGCCCTGCACGAGACCGTCCTACGAGCCTCCGGCGCTTGGGAGTGATGGCGGCGCATCCCGCACCTCCGGGGCCACACCCCGCCGCTGGAAGATGTATCGCTCCGGGCTGATACGATTCAGCGGCGCATCAGAGTAACCCGTGCTCGGGTTCACATACGCACCGCGGCGCAGCTCAAAGTGCAGATGCGCCAGGTAGCGCCCGTCCGCAGTACCCACCGTGCCCAGCACCTGCCCCCGCTGCAACATCTCATTCATCTTCACCCGTATCTCCGCCAGATGAGCATACATGGATTGCAGCACCTTCAGCTCCCCAGTCACCGGATCACGCACCCGGTGCGCCAAAATCACCACATTACCCCAACCCGGTGACGGCACACCCGCATACACCACACGTCCCAGCGCCGCAGCGTAAACCGCATCGCCCAAGTCCGAGTTATACCCACCGATGCCGTTGAGGTCATCCCCCAGATGCCGCGTCGTCAGAAAAGGCTGCGCATTGTATGTCAGCTCACCCAGTTCACCGCCCATCGGCATATCCCAACGTTCAGCCAGCGGCAACCGCGCCACCTCGTCCGCGCTGAGCCGCACCCACTGAGGATCAAACGGAGGCGCAGGCGGTGCCGGAGCATGAAGCCTCTCCCATAGGACCACGGCAATCACACTATAAACCCCGGCCAAAACCAATAACTTGAGGACCTGGAACAGGCGGACCGGCATGAGCTTCAGATCACATCGCGCATTTCAGCCCTCATCTCAAGCGCTTTAAAACCGTACACCCATCATCAGAATCCAACCATCCGCATGAGAGCCTAAGCGATTCAGCGGACATCCCCTATTCAACCCAATCCTGCACGTTGCCGTTCGTGTCATACGCTGGACTCAAGGGCGTCCGGCTCGGCGT
>CAZIGH010000059.1:0-30584 GCA_964538625.1 uncultured Verrucomicrobiaceae bacterium | reverse complement strand
GTGGAGCGGGTGATGGGAATCGAACCCACGTATCAAGCTTGGGAAGCTCGTGTTCTACCATTGAACTACACCCGCAGAGAAGGTTCCTTGAGCACTCTAAAGGTGAGCTGGACTTGCTGCCGGTCAACCTGAAGTGTTGCCGGTTCAGTACCACGCCAGCTCGTGCTTCTGACCGTGTGCGGAATGATTCTCATCCAGAGCGTGCAACTCCACGGTCATTCCCTTGGCAGTGACGCGGGCGGTGAGGTGACCAGTGGGCTGCACCGGGTTGTGCGGGTAACCCACAGCCGGTACATTGATGACGTGCAAGCCGCTGTTCCTTGTCTTCACCTCCCAACGGTGGGTGTGGCCATGAATGTAAGCCTGCACTTTGCTGTGTGCCTCCAGCACCTTGAGCAGAGCGGCCGTGTCTTTGAGGCCTGTCTCCTTCTTGCCTTCCTCCACAGGACCCTGGAGGTCGTGGTGAGTGACGACAATGGTCGGCTTGTTCGGCAGGTCGCGCAGGGTGCGGTCCAGCCAGCCGAGCTGCTTTGCCCCAAGCAAGCCGGGGGTTTGGTCAGTGACTTCCAGACTGTCCAGTAGGACCCAGTTTACGACGGCGCTGGTGAGGATGCCAGTGTGATGGTGATCCAAGGGTGACTTGCGCAGGGACAAAAGATCTGAGCATCCTTTGAAAAAGTTCTCCCGGTCGTCGTGATTGCCCAAGGTGAGATGCACATCGATACCCGCATCCCGCAGGGGCTTGAGGTGTGCCACAAGCGTGTTGTAGTCGCCAGGTAGCCCCACGTCCAGCGAGAGGTCACCGTTGATGATGAGGCCGAAGGATTTTTCACCCTCTTGCTGTCTCAGTATCTTTGCCACGACCTTGTCTAGGTTCTGAACCATGTTGTTGTCCCGACTGACCGTGGCTGAATCTTCGGCCACATGGGTGTCTGACAGGATTTGCCAGAGCTCTTCTCCCGGAACAGCTGCGTGTGAAGTGGATGCAGCGGCGGCAAGTGCTCCAAGGCCGGCCTGGCGGAGGAAGTCACGGCGTGTGGTAGTGGCGGGAAGGGTGATGGGCATGGCAGGTGTGAGGAGTAGCTGAACCGCAGTCTAGCGATGGTTCAGCAACCGTAAACTACGGCTCAATGATCGCCAAACCATCGCTGATTCGCAGCTCAACTTCTTTATGTCCCAAAATACCGGTCGCCCGCATCACCCAGACCTGGGAGGATGTAGCTGCGGTCATTGAGTCCGGCGTCAATGGCTGCGGTATGAATGGGCACATCAGGATGCGCCGCATGGAAGGCACTCAGTCCCTGCGGACATGCCACCACGCCCACGAGGCGCAATGTGCGAGTGCCGGCGGCTTTGAGCTGCTGCGCTGCTTCCACGGCACTTCCCCCAGTAGCCAGCATGGGGTCTAGCAGAAAGACATCTGCATTGCTGAGCAGGGAGGGCAGCTTGGCGTAGTAGGAGTGAGGTCGGGCCGTAGCTTCATCTCGGGCGATGCCGATGTGAGCCACCACTGCGTCCGGCACGAGGTGAAGAATGCCGTCCACTAGCCCAAGTCCTGCACGCAGCACCGGCACAAGGACGACGGGGCGGGCAAGTTTGGCCCCCTTTGCCGTGGTCAGCGGCGTGGTCACCTCGGTGGCTTCCACCTTGATCTCGCGACTTGCCTCCATGAAGAGAAGAGCCGCAAGCCTCTGCATGGCGATGCGGAAGCGATCCGACGGCGTGGCCGCATCACGCAACTGTGTCATGAGAACCTGGGCTAGCGGATGAGTGAGGACGTGGACGTCTGGCATGGGGGCAATCAAAGTGAAAAGGGAGAGGTGAAAAGTGAAAAGGTGGGCTGCGGCTGACGAATGACCAATGACGAGTAGCTGATCAGACTTTTTGCAGCTTCCAGCGACCGCGCTTGAACAGCCATCCGCTCCAGATGGCGAGAAGGGAGTATGCCAGAGGTACGGAGATGAACACACCCGTGGGGCCGAAGCCTAGAGGGTCGGCCAGTAACCAGGCAAGCGGTATCTGGCCTGCCCAAAGGCAAAAGAAGTTCAGCTTGGCGGGTGTCCACGTGTCACCGGAGCCATTGAATGCGGCTTCGTAACACATGCCTGCGGCGTACAGGGGAAATGCCAAGCTGACCACCCAAAGCGCCTCAGTACCATAGGCCAGCACTTCTGCTTCACTGGTGAAGATGCTGATGAGCGGCCTCGCGAAGAGGACGAAGAGCACACCTACACTGCCAAGCACCAACACATTGAGCTTCATGGCCATCCTCACCGCCTGCTCTGCGCGCTCTGGCTTGTCGGCACCGAGATTCTGACCCACCAGAGTGGCACCGGCGTTGGCCAGCCCCCACGCCGGCATCATGGCAAAGGTGATGATGCGAACCGCAATGGTGTAACCGGCAAGTGCAGGACTGCCGAAAAGCGCGAGGATCTTGAACAATCCCACCCAACTGGTGGTGCTGACCAGTAGCTGTGCGATGCCGCTGCCGGAGGTCCGAAGGACGGAGGCCATGACGCTGAAGTCTGGCTTCAAGTGGACTGCCCGTACACGCACTCGGCTGTGATGCCCGGCAAGATGCCAGAGCTGATAACACACGCCGACGCCACGCCCGATGTTGGTAGCCACTGCTGCTCCAGTGAGGCCCATCTCCGGAAAGAATCCCCACCCGAAGATGAAGCAAGGGTCCAGGATGATGTTTAGCGCGTTTGCAAGAATGAGCGCGCGCATGGCGATGACGGCGTCCCCTGCTCCACGGAAGATGGCGTTGATAACGAAGATGAGGAAGACGGTGATGTTCCCGCCGAGCATGATGCCCATGTACCCAGAACCCGCACGAACTACGGAGGGCTCTGCACCCATGAGCGTCAGCACCTGTGGAGCCAATGTCCCCAAGACCATGCCAATGACCGCTGCCATGCCGACCCCAAGCATGACGATCTGACCCGCGGCATGAGAAGCGGCCTGCGGTTCTTTTTCACCTATGCGGCGAGACACGATGGCGGTGGCTGCAATGGAGATGCCTATCGCTACGGCATAGATGAGCGTCATCACTGACTCTGTGATACCCACTACAGCGACCGCCTGGCTCCCAAGTCGTGACACCCAAAAAACGTCTGTCACAGCAAAAAGCGACTCCATGACCATCTCCAGCACCATGGGCACCGCGAGCAGGATGACGGCACGGTTCAGCGGCAGCGCCGTGTAATCCCGCTCTTCACCCCGCAGCGAGTCGATGACGCTGCGCCAGAAGGTAGGTGGTGGTAGCGAGTCGGAGGACATGGGGCATTGAGTAACGAGTCGTCACCCAGAGCAACTGGGTTGATGGATGACGCATGCCAGACGACTCAACTCTGAGCCTCGGCTTCTTGAAGAGCCGCTAAGCTTCGTAAACGGCGAGCGCCGCAGCATCTATTTCCTCCACACCACACTCACGTGCGATTTCATTGAAGGCTTCAATCTCTGCGGTGGTGAACAGCAAGCCACCTGCTTGGGCACTGTGAGCTGCGGCTTGGGCCTCAATCTGCCCCGGCAGAGTGGCGGTCTCGTTGCCGTGGCTGAAGACGTCAGTCAGCACGGCTTTAAGGTTCTCCATCTGGTTGCGCCCTTTGGCAAACAAGCCGGAGCCGATCGCATCTGGATGAATGACCTGAAAGTAGAAGGCGCTTGTGCGCTTCTCACCTTCTGGCACGGGATGACCGCGCAGCGTGGGCAACGAGCCACCGATGAGTGCGGCGATGACTTCATTGTAAAGTGCCAGGCCGTATCCCTTGTGCTTGCCGAAGGTCTTCAGCGCGGCAACCGCATTGGGATCCGTGGTGTCGTTCCCATCTTTGTCCACTGCTGCGTCGGCCGGGAGCTGCTTGCCCTCTCTTTTGAGCTGCTGCACGCGGCCCATGGCGACGGTGCTGGTAGCCCAGTCGATGACAATGGGGTAGCCGAGTGCGTCCGTAGTGGGCAGCCCCCAGGAGTGCGGGTTGGTCCCCAACGTGGGAAACTTGCCTCCAAAGGGCACCACTTCGGCGAGTGTGGACGTGCAGTTGGTGTAAGCGATGTAGCCCTTCTTGGCCGCCTCCATGACATACCCGCCGCCCCACAGGTAGTGGAACGCATTGTCCACGCTCACCTGGCCGATGCCATACTGGTCGGCGAGTTCCATGCAGCGGTCCATGGCGCGAAAGGCGACCGCTTGTCCCAGCTTGAGTTTTCCATCCCACACTTCGCTGGCGGCGAATGGCTTTTTGATGACCACCACCTCCGCACCCGGCTTGCAACCCCCTGTGGCACTGCCAAAAAGGTGATCCAGATGCAGCGCCTTGATCCCGTTGTGGGTGCGGATGCCATGACGTGCTGCCATCTCACAAAAGCGGGTGGCGTCAGCGGCTTCGTCTGCCAGGTAACCACGGTGCAGGTAGGCGGCTTGAATGAGATCGTTGTGACGCTGAACAGGCAGGACGTGGTAGGTGGTGGCCATGTGGAGGTAGGGATTGGGGACGGGACTCTTAGCGCCGGGTGATGGCGCTGCCAGTTAAAAAAAGAACCCGCAGACGCGTCTCGCACCTGCGGGTTGCTCGAAGCATTGCACGCTACTTACTTCAGCGACCAGCTGCCGCCTTCCGTGGTGCTGCGGGCGAAGAGATGACCGTTGGCGATGACGGGGTAGGACCACACCTTGCCATCCAGCACATCCGCACGGCTGAGCTCCTGATAGCTCTCAGGACTTGCGGCTATCATGACGATCTCTCCCTTGTCACTGATGGCCACCACCGTGTTCCCGGCAAGGATGACTTGCCCGGGACCGAAGCCTTCTTTCTTCCACATGTCTTTCCCGGTGCGGATGTCCACGCAGGCTACAGGACCGGTTCCATATTCCTTGAAGCTGAACATGCCGTAGAGATAACCGTCTTTGACCACGGGTGTGCTCCAGTGATTGAAGCACTCGTTCTCACGGCGCCAGAGGGGCTTTGCTTCCAGTTTGCTGCCAGATTTCTCGATCTTGAAGCAGGATGCGCCGACGCCATAGCCAGAGGAGCAGTACACGATGTCCTGCCACACCACGGGGGAAGCGGCGGTGGAGACGTTATAGGGGTGCTCTGCGCGCCAGAGGACTTTGCCCGTCTTCGGTTCCACGGACACGAGGCCTTTTTGCGTGAAGAAGATGACCTGTCTGGTGCCGTGGATCTCGGCCACAATAGGGGTGGCGTGGGTCATCTTGTCGTCCTCACCCTTCCACTTCACCTTGCCGGTATTTTTGTCGATGCCGAGAAGGGCTTCACCTTCACCACCGCCCGCCATGAACAGGAGGTCTCCATCGATGAGCGGTGATGCGGCGTTTTGCCAACGGATGTTCACGCCGTTGTTCTTCTTCATCACGTCATGGCTCCAGACCTCCTTGCCGGTGGCTGCATCATGGCAATAGACGCCGAGGTTGGCATCAATGGTGTACACCTTGCCATCACTGACCACGGGTGTGGAGCGGGGGCCGTCTCCACCTTTGTTTTCCTTGGTCCCGGCGTCGCCGCCACCGTCGTATTTGCTCACCACGCCGAGCGGTTTCGCCCAGAGTTCCTTCCCACTGGCGGCATCAAGTGCCACGAGTGTCTCGGTGTTGTTGCCGTCATCATCACGCATGACGATGGTGAATGCCTGGCCACCTGCGACTGCAAAGGAACTGAACCCGAGGTGGGTTGGGGTTTTCCAGACTGCCTGGCCGAGCTTCACGCCGCTCAGGTCGCTGACGCCAGGCACGGTGCCATCATGATTCGGCCCGCGGAAGCTGGCCCAGTCGGTGGCGGTCTCTGCCTGAGCAGCCGCCGCAGTGAGTAGAAGTGCTAGTGTGATGCGCATGGATGGAGTGTGGTGTGGGGTTTACGTTTGATGACTGTCCAAGGGCTGCCAATGGATCACAAGACGTCCGAAGTCGTCAATCAGGATCAGGCGGTGAAAAGAACGACCGTGCTCGCCTCTTTTATCGTCATTCCGGCTCCTTCACATGCAAAGTGACGCGAGCTGACTCTCCGGCCCGAACTGCGGCGATTCGGTGGCTGCCCGCCTTCAGTGTGACAAAGGTGTTTCCCTCCTCCTCGCTCAATCTCAGCGTGTCGCACATCCACTTCACGCCGTCTGCCGGTGAGGCACGCAGCAGTAGGCGTCCTCCTCCGGGTACGTCAGGATCCAGAATGACCGTGGTGCCATCTACCGGGCTTTCGATGGCCAGAGGCACGTAGCGTCGTGCTGCATCCGTGGTCACCAGGTCTCCCAGCCAGTTGTCACCTGAGTCCACCCAGCGTCCGTACTCGGGCGGCAGGATGGCGCGTCCTGTCTTTGCCTCGTAATCGGTGGCCGCTGCCGCAGGCGGGAGCGCATCTCCTACGAACACCTCGCTGCGGGAAAGACGGACAGCCGGGCTGGATGGAGCGAGTCGGCGCCCAGTGCGCGGGTCGATTCGGGTGCGGGTGGTCTTGGGCAAATCTGCGTACCAGGTGATTTCATGACGATCCTTCAGATGCAGAAACACATCCCGAAAGATGGGTGCCGCTCCGGTGACTCCGCTCACGTCATTCATAGGCTGACCCTCAAAGTTTCCCGCCCACACACCCACGGTGAACTCTGGCGTATAGCCGAGCGTCCAGTTGTCCCTGTACGAAGTGCTTGTGCCCGTTTTCACCGCCACACGGAACGGCAGCCGCAGCACGGAGCGTGTGCCGAAGGTCATCACGCGGGCCTGATTGTCGGAGAGGATGTCAGCGATGAGCCACGCTGCGGCTTCGTCGAGCACGCGGACTTCATCCGGCGCTGTGGCATCTACTCTGAGTGTCCAGGCACGATGTATTCCCAGATTGGCCAGTGTGGCATAGGCATTGGTAAGCTCCACTAGACGCACTGGCGCGTTTCCTATGGTGAGTCCCAGGCCGTAGTGCTCCGGCTTTTCGGTGAGCGTGGTGAGTCCACAGTGTTGCAGGAGCTCAAGCAGCGCCTTGGCTCCTCCCAAGCTCTCGAGCACACGCACCGCTGGGATGTTCAATGAGTTGCCCAAGGCGTAACGATACGTCATGGGTCCATAGTGGCGCTTGTCGTAGTTCTCCGGCCTGTAGATGCCCGTGGGTGTGGTGTACTCCACGGGCAGATCTGCCACGATGGTGGCCGCAGTCCCCCCGTGTTGCAAGGCAAGCGCGTAGGTGAAGGGCTTGAGCGCCGAACCCGGCGAACGCGCTGTCCACGCGCCATTGATCTGCCCGCCGTCCTGCGCGTGGTAGTCACGGGATCCTGCGAGAGCAAGCACACCCCTTGTCCTGTTGTCCAGCACCACCACTGCCGCATGATGCACTCGCTTGGAGCGCAGGGCTGCGAGCCGGTTGATGATGATCGTCTCTACCCTGCCTTGCAGATCTGCATCGATGGTAGTCCTTACCTCCCGTTCAGAAGAAGATTGGAGCGCTCGGTCCAGGTCCACTGCATGGGGCGCGGCGAACCCTCCATGATAACGCTGCAGCACCATGTGCTGGGCTTGCGCCATCTCGTACGCTTCGGCAGTCAGCCAGCCGTTAGCCAGCATCCGCTCCAGGATCATCCGCTGTCTTGCCACCACAGCCGGTTGGTTGCGGAAGGGATTGAGCCTGCCCGGTGACTGAGGAATGGCTGCCAGAAACGCGGCCTCTGCTGCGGTGAGCTGCGCCAGGGGTTTGCGAAAGTAGCCCTGTGCCGCCGCAGCACATCCGATGAACTGATTCCCATACGAGATGCGGTTGAGGTAGCTCTCCAGGATGCGCTGCTTGCTCCAGCGCATCTCAAGCTGTCTAGCCTGAAGCGCCTCGTTCAGCTTCACCGAAAGCGTTCTCCTGCCTGCCCGAGCAGCCACCACCTTCACCAGCTGCTGAGTAATGGTGGACGCACCGGAGACGATGCGGTCTCGCATTGCGTTCAGGCGAATGGCGCGCGCAACGGCCAGCAAGTCCACGCCACCGTGATTGAAGAAGCGCTTGTCCTCCGCAGCAAGCGTGGCGCGCACCAGCACCTCGGGCACGGCATCAAAGGTCACCGGCGCTGCGATGCGCTCCTCATTCTCATTCAGCAAGTGACGTAGCTGCCGACCGTCTGCGGACAGATACACGCGGCCTGGACTCGGCATTTCCTCCATGGCCGCCGGCAGCTCCACCAGCCACGGCAGCCCATACCATGCACCGGCACCGAGCAGCGCCAGCAGAAGCAGCAGGCGCAGCCAGTGATGAGAGAAAATGCGGATGAGACTCATGGTTTGACCGAAAACTCCAGGTTCTGGACATGGGTGCGAATGTGAAGTCCGTCTGCAAGCACACGCAGACGTATCTGACCGCACTCCTGAAGGTTGAGCAAGTGAACTCCATTCGAAGCGCAATACTCAGCCAACCAAGTTGGCAAACGTTCCGTTGGCTCCTCGTTATCATTTGAAGTGACGACCACCTTTGGCTTCACCGCAGCCAAAAACTCCGGCGTGGCGCTCACATCTGCCGCATGTTGTCCCCTCCACAACACCGTCGCCTGGAGGTCGCGCTTCAACACCCTTTGCAGAAGACGTTTTTCCGCAGACAGGCCGATATCGTTCACCCACAGAATGCTCACTTTGCCCAGATTAAGCCGGGCAACCATCGCGCGGTCATCCGCCTTGTCCGCTAGGTCCTGCGCCGCAGGATAAAGCAAACGCATCGACACGGATGAAGTGAGATCAAAAACCTCACCTGCCTGTGCGCGGTACAGTTCTGCCCGTGCCGTCAGCGGCTCGCGCATTAGTTTCCACAGCGTGGTCGCCCGGGAGTCCAGATGCCAGGGCTCGTGCATGGGGATGATGAGTCTCTTCACTGGTGCGTCTCCAAAAAGCAATGCCGCACCGCCCGCGTGGTCAGCGTCCGCATGACTGATGACGAGCCCGTCCAGCCGGTTCACGCCATAGCGCTGGAGCATGGGTTCCACTACGCGGAGGTAACTCCTTCGCGAGCCGCAATCCAGCATCCAGTTGCCACCATCCGCTTTCAACAAGGCTGCGGATTCGGACGGGCGCAGCGCCGGTATGACCAGCGTCGGTACTTTCTCGTCCACCTCCTCGACGGGCTGAAAAGTCAAATGACCGTAAGGGACGGATGAAAATAGAGAAGCGGATTCTCTCATGGCTCTGGCGACGGCCCAGCTCGCTTGATTGAAGGCCATCTGCGTCTGCGTCATGCCGGTGCCTGCGGCGAGCAGACTGAGAGCGATACAGGACAAGGCCACGAAGGACAGCGGCACGAGGACCAAATTGGCCAGCAAACCGATTGGTGTGAATGTCTTGAACCACGCAAACATCAGCGGTGCGCTGCCCAGCCACGCAGCGGCGGAAGTACTGCTCATGGAAAGGAGCCACTCTCTCAGAGTCGCTGCTAAACGCTGCCGCCAGTTGGCGAGTTGGGCAGGAAGAAACTCGTCCAGCGCCGCCCAGCTCTGGAAAGGTTTCGCTATGGGGCCAGCAAAGGCCGCGATGGCCCACAGCACGCAGAAAGAAAGCTGAAAACCCGCTCCGAATACCTCGTGCGTGTCCGCCGCCCACAACAGCAACGCTGCGAGACCCAGCGCATTGACCGGACGTGCCCGTCTCATCAAGACGGGCGCCAGTAGCAGCAGGCTCAGCATACAGGCAGCTCTCACCGCAGAGGGCTTCCATCCCGTCAAAAACGCATAGCCCATCACAAGTGGAATCAGCAACCACAGGGCAACGTAGCGCGGCACACGAACCGACTTGAGCAGCATCCAACCCAGCACCCCGATCAGCCCCACATGCAGACCGCTTACCGCAAACACGTGGAGCGTTCCGCTTTCCACAAATGGCCTCTCCAGTTCTGACGTATCAGCGCCCGCAGTTCCGAGCGCCATCGTTTGCAGGATCGTCGTCATCTCCGGGTCATCCTCCAGACCAAGCGCCACCTGTTGAGCGATCCATGCCCGGCTGCGCTCCGCGTGCTCCAGCATCCACAATCTGAAGCTGAAGGAAGGGCGTTCATGAATGACCGACGAAACGGCAAGCCTGCCTACCATGCCGGCCCTCAGATCCAGCCTTTCCACGTCACCAGGCACCGGGTTGAGCAGCGTCCGTTCCACCACCAAGGTGCCGGACAGTTTGTAAAGCCCGCCCTTCGCCACAAACCTTCGCGCCAAAACCACGCCTGTCAGCTTCAAATCCGTCCTGCCCGTGATCTGGGTTCCCAACGTCGGCAGCCGGACCTGTCGAGCGCGAAACATCACCTGCTGTGAAAGCGCCGAGCCAGCAGCAGTGGGACCGTTCAGAAACTCACCTGTAACCTCAGCCGCCACCCCGTCCTCATGCACACCGAGACTGCGCAAGGGGTGACCCAAGGTCTCCTGCCAGCGAAAGGCATGATGAAGCGCAAACACAAAAAACGCCGCAATGCATGCCAAAACTCGGCGCGGAAAAACCGCCGTGGTCAGTATGACGACCAACCCTGCCGCAGCATAGAAAGCAACCCACTGCGGCTTCTCATCCGCCAACAGAATGCCACCCAATGCAGAAACGGCGAGCAGCATGAGCGGATGCTTCGCTAGCAGGTCACGTGCCGCATCCCGCAAACGCTTCACTTGCGAACGGTAGGTGATGGCGTGCCGACAGAGGCACGCAGTTCATTCAGTCGATGGCGAGCATTCGCCGCATGGCGTGTGCCCGCATGGTTCTCCATGACCTCCCCCAGCATCATCTCGGCTTCCGCTTGCCGACCCTGCGCCAGTAGCAAATCGATCAATCGGAACTGCAGGAACGCCTCGTCCTCCGCATTCCATCCAGCGCGGCTCAGCCACTCCCGCAGATGCCGCACCGCCTCCTCAGGCTGGTGCAGCCTCTCAGCCCGCAGCTTCGCAATCTCGCTGATAGCCATGATGTCCTGCGGATTGGCGGCCAGGATCTTCTCAAAGTCCGCTATAGCTCCCTCATAGTCCCCCTGAGCCACCTTCGACGCCGCACGCAGTTCGGGTGATGACGTAATCTTGTCGCCAGATGAATAAAAGAAAGTGGCCACGCTATCGCCCAACCAAGGCAGGATCACCTTCGTGGCCAGAATCGCGATCACTAATCCTCCCAGAAGAACCACAACAAAGAGCGTGGGTATATCCATCTTCGGAGCCGCCCTATACAACCACCAGCCAGCGAGCAAAACGCCGCCGATCCCAACCAGCCGGATCATCAAAGGAGACTTCATAAGCCATCGAGAGAACGCTCCCCATACTGCCCTCACCCTCAAGCGTTTGCAAAGCATCGATTGGGAAAAATTCCGCATTCTCAGAAGTCTTATCAGCATCCAGATGGCAGAAAGTCTCGCCCCCGGGCCAAGGATGACGTATTCTTCAGGTTTTGTGATGTCCATCGTCCGCTATGTTCTACTCTCTGTCTTCGTCTTGCTGGCGGGGATGGCGGGTGCGCAGGGGTTGACGGCGTTTCCGGGTGCGGAGGGGGCTGGGAAGTGGACGGTGGGAGGACGTGGAGGTCGAGTCATTGCGGTGACGAATCTGAATGATTCGGGTCCGGGTTCACTGCGAGCGGCGGTGATGGCGAGCGGGCCGAGGACGGTGGTGTTTCGGGTAGCGGGCACCATTTGGCTGAAGAGTGCGCTTAAGGTGCAACAGCCGTATTTGACCATCGCTGGGCAGACAGCTCCGGGCGATGGCATCACGCTTGCGGGGCATGAGTTTCGCATCGAGGCGGGTCAGGTCATTGTGCGTTATCTGCGCTTCCGCACGGGGGACAAAGTGCGTGCAGACCTGGATGCGGTCAGTGTGCGCAAAGGGCGAAACATCATTCTGGATCATGTCTCGGCGAGCTGGGGCATCGACGAAGTGCTGAGCGTGACGCCCGATGCGAGTGACGTGACGGTGCAATGGTCCATCATTTCAGAGAGTTTGCATGACTCCGTGCACTCCTACAATGAGCCGCACGGGAAGGGTTCGCTGCTGGCGGGTCGCAAAGGCGCGAGACTGAGTTTTCATCACAATCTGTATGCGCATCACGCGGATCGTGCACCGGCCATTCAGGGTCTCGATGCAGCAGCCAAGGATCCGCTGGGTGTGAGGCTGGATTTTCGCAACAATGTCATCTACGACTGGGGTTCAGTGGCGGAGGGTTGGGAGGCGGCTGGTTCGGGAAGGAATCGGGAGGCGGCCTCGGCGGTGAACTTTGTGAACAACGCGTATCTCACGGCTCCTGGCATGAGTCCGGGGTTTCTGCCCATTCCGCAGGCGCCGTTCTATGCGCTGCGCTACTGGGCCTTCGAGGAACTTTCTCCTCACGCACGAGGCTACTGGAGTGGCAACACGTTGGATGGTGAACTGTGGAAAAACACATCAGGACAGCACGATCCAAACTGGCTTGTGTCACCACCGCCCGGTTCAGGCAATACTTACTTTCTGACTGCTCCGGTGCTGTTTGATCAAGCGGAGGTGGCGACACAGAGCGCTGATGAGGCAGCGGCTGAAGTGCTGGCAAAGGCGGGTGCCTCTCGCAAGCGGGATGCAGTGGATGCACGCGTCATCCAACAAGTCATGTCCCGAACGGGTGGCCTCATCAACTCGCAGCAGGAGGTGGGCGGGTGGCCGGTGCTCGCAGCAGGTGCTGCGCCACGGGACCGCGACGGCGATGGGCTGCCGGATGGATGGGAGCTAGCGCACGGATGGAATACGGCAGCGAGGTCTGACCATTTGAGAATGAGTGATGGAAGGACGAGGCTGGAGCATTACCATGAGCGCTTACTGCAAAACACGCCTGTGCAGCTCACCCTGAGCACGGAAGGCCCAGGGACAGTGATGGCTACGCAGGATGAGACCACTCTGGGCGGGTCCGTGCCGCTTCATGTCGAACCTGCGGAGGGCTACATCCTGGATCGTGTAGAGCAGAATGGAAGAACGATCACGCTGGCTGCACTAACGCAAACACCAGAGCTGTGGGTGGATACAACGCTGCACTTCGTTTTCGCCCGGCCCAGAGTACCGCTGCCTCCTGAGTTTGCGAAACCCGCTGCAATGTTGCTGGATCGGCATCCGCTACTGAATGAAGGCTTGGGTGGAATGCTGCACTTTAATGTTACAAAATCTGGCGCACTTACCGGTACGCTGTGGAATGGGCAGGCGAGCAGGCTCATCAAAGGAAGTGTGATTTCGCGGGAGCAGGAGGTGCCGGAGTTCAAACTGTCACTGCCGGTCAGCAATGCGGCGCCGCTGGTGCTGAAGGTGGCGTTTCATGGACAGAACGATCTGCGCGGAACGCTGAGCCAGGGTGAAGACGTGGCGTCTCTAACGGGGTGGACTTGTCCGTGGCACGGCATTTCTCTCCCACTGCCTGTGGTTCAGCGGGGCACCCGGAATGCGACTCTAGCAAGCAGCGCAGACACAGCCGATCTTCGGGTGCAAAGCACTTCATCAGGCTGGATGTATGTGCAGATGAAGTTCAGTGACAAGAGGCTGGCTCTGAGAAACACGCGCATCTCCCCTGACGGACGCTGGCTGCTATGGTCACGACCTTACCCGGGGCGTGCGCCTACACATGGCGGAGGCCAGATTGACTCCAGCGGCACATTGATTGCGGAGGTGGACAGGTTGCAGCCGGGGCTACTGCGGTACTCGCTGCCGCAGGGGGACCCCTGACTTTTGGCGGCGGGAAATCGTCTTTTGGACTGTGCGCCAGCAGGCTGGCTGGGGGAAAGCGGCAGCGGGCTGCCGCAGTCCAAGGTGGCTCCGCCACTTCATTTTTGGCACGGGCCGTTTACTTTTTCCGCTGAGTGAGCTGGAGGTAGGTTTCTTCCAGGGACTGCTTCTCGGGCGACCAGGAGTCGATGGCCACGCCTCCTTCCACAAGGGCTTTCACGAAGTCTGGGCCGCGTAGGTCTGGCGGGAGTTCGACGATGCCCTTTTTGTTGATGGTAGCACCCAGCCGGTTCGCCACGGCATCAGCCTCTCGAATGCTGGCGGTTTGCAATACGTAGCGCTCGCGGCCCGGGCGTGCGGCCTGGAGTACGCCGTCGAAGACTTTGGTTCCCTCCTTGAGGATGACGCAGCGGTCGCACATCTGCTCTACCTCGGAGAGGAGGTGGGAGTTGAGAAGGATGGTAATGCCCCACTCTTTGCGCAGGCGCAGCACGGTCTCTCGGAACTCCTTAATGCCCTCGGGGTCGAGTCCGTCAGTAGGTTCATCAAGTAACAGTACGGAGGGACGCGGCAGCAGGGCCTGGGCCAGCGCGAGGCGTTGTCTCATGCCGTGACTGTAAGTGCCGGTGCGGCGCTTGGCAGCGCTGGAGAGATTCACCATTTCAAGCACGCGAGCGGCTTCACTTTCATCCCACCAACCGGAGAGGGCGCAAAGCACTTTCAGGTTCTGCCAGCCGGTGAGGTAATCGTAAAAGACGGCTGCTTCAAAGATGGCACCGATCTGGCGCAGTGCGGTGGTGCGGTTGTTCTGCACGGAGACGCCTCCTATGCGGACCTCTCCGGCATCTGGATAGACCATGCCAAGCATGATGCCCATGACGGTGCTCTTGCCAGCGCCGTTGTGACCCAGCAGGCCTACGATTTGTCCGGGACCGACTTCAAAACTGACGTCGCGAAGTGCCTGGCGGGCTTCACCACGATAGCGCTTGGAAAGATGGGAGACTTCAATCATGGGGCTTATCTTCTGAGTCCCTGCACGCGACGTTGCAGCTCCTCCATAAGGGGCCCCATCATGAGCCGCTGCTCGGGCGTGGCTTTCTCGTAGGTGGTGGCTATACCTTCCTCCGCCATGCGATCCCAGAAGTCTGGATCGTCCTTCACGATGCGTTCCAGCCCGCCGATGTCACGCCCGTCACGTTTCATCTGCTGGCGGGTGTTGGTGATGATGCGAAGGCGATCCTCCTTGGTCATGGCGTTGAACGCCTTGAGAACCGTCTGGTAAAAGGGCTCCACCGTTTTTTGCGCCATCCATTGACGTTCAGGCTCAGTGAGTTCCATGTAGAAGAAGGCGATGTCTTCCTGGTGCTCCTCACGGAGGCGAGTGCGCTGAGCAAAGGTGAGCTTGGCGGCGGACTCTGCCACGAGATCAAGATGAGCCTGTCTGGTGCTGCGATCCGCCTGCGGATTGCCGGTGCGCCAAGGTGCAGCGTTAATCAGGGCGATGACTTTCTCCGGTGTCGATACATACTCGTCCGTGTAACCACGCACGGCGAAGACAGCGGTCCAGATCGCAATCAACGCGACGGCGGAGGGTATGAGGATGCGCGGCTGCCAAGGCATGGACTTGGGTGATGAAGTGTCATCCATGCTCTACGCGCGGAAGAAAAATGCAAGCTAAGGAGCAGCTGCATCATGTCGATGCGGCGGGGCTGTTGGGACTTGCATGTGGCTCACCGTGAACCACGCGGAGTGCGTGAGCTTCCGTGCTTGCTGCGGGCGAGTCGCCCGCAGCACGGGGACGAGTGTGGGCTTAAGGTTTAGCGGGAGCAGGTGCCGGTTCTGGAGCAGGTGCGGGGGCAGGCTTGGGAGTCACTTCGCCTGTGGCCGGGTTGGCATCAGCAGGAGGTGTGGGCTTGATTTCCGTCTTCGGCACGCTCGGAAGTGGCGGCACGGCCACTGGGGGCGTGGTCACGGATACGGGTTTCTTTTCTTCTGCGGGTGGCGGTGGGGGAGGTGCGTCTGGTTTGGCAGCTTCGGGCTTCTTGTCCTCCATGGGAGGAGTGAGTTCCACCGGCGGGGCGACGCTGGCCTTCACGGAAGAGCTGCCATCTGGATTGGCCTCGCCAACGGTGACGGACTTGAGCAATTCAGACTTTTTCTTCAGCAGTGAGCTGACGGTGTAGCTGGAGACTTCATAAACCCAACCTTCGAACTCCTTGGCCTTGGCCAGCTTTTCTTCGAGTTCTTTTTTCTTCGCCGCAAACTCTTCGTCTTTTTTCTTCTTGTCTTCCTCTTTCTCATCCTTCTCCGGCGTGCGGGCCTGGGGGATGTCAGCACTGACGGCAACGCTGAGGTAGTGCTTTTCGTCCGAGCCTTCACCCTTTTTGAGGACGAGGAGGTTGTAGGTAAAGCCTTCGAAGGTGGTGATCTTTGCCTTCCATGCGTCTTTCATGAAGTCGGGCTTGGCCTGTTCCTTGGTGAGCACGTCATTGAAGGATGCGGCGGAGAGCAGTCCGTTGAGTGAGGCTTTGGAGTTGTCCAGTTCGTCACCTGGCACGGCCCCTTCCAGGGCAAAGTCGGCATCTGCGTCCTTGCGGGAGGCTTTCCAGTTGTCTTCAGCCTTGGGTGTGGTGACCTCAACGGACTTGATTTTCTGGATGTCGATGAAGGACTTGAAGATCCAGTCTTCGGCCTTGGCGGAGAGATCGTAGAACTGGTTGTTCACCCACCAAACGGTGTCGCCATCTTGGGAGTTCAGGACGCGGACGATGCGTTCATTGGAACCTCCGCCGAACATCTGCTGCTGCTGGCCTACGGTGGTGGACTGTCTGTTGGCCCCAAGTACGAGGGATGCGATGGGCTGGTCTTTCTCATCCAGGAACTCCAGGAGTACGCCGCCCTTGGTGTCGTCGGCCTGACCAGTCGGGAGGTCCAGCTTTGCATCTCCGAGGGCGGACTTGCCCAACACGTCCTTCTTGGCCACCTTGAGAGCGGCGAGGTCGGTCACCAGGCGGGCCAGTTTCTCGAATGCGGCGGGGTAGCCATCCCGCTCAGCCACGGTCCATTTGTCCCCAGAGAGGGCCAGGTTGACCTTCTTGTCGCCGTCTGTGACACGGGCTTTTCGGATGTCGTTGGCTTTTGCCTTGAGGTCGGGAAGCAGCAGCTCACGCATGGGTGCGCCCACGAGCTTGGCGGAGTTGGTTTTTTGAAGATTGGCGTCACGCTTCCAGAAGGCCAGCCCGAGGAGTGCGGCCAGCACGACGACCAGAATGAGTTTGTTCTTCATGTTGAGATGGAGATGGGGGGTTGCAGTGAGGTGTTACTTGGCGGCGGTGGCTGAACGGCGGCGCATGGCGAGGAGCAGACCGGCACCGACGACGAGACCGGGCATGAGCAGGAGATTGATGAGGGTGAGCTTCATCTCCTCCCAGTCGAGGGCTTTGCGCTGGTCCTTCTTGATCTCACGGATCTGCTTGTTGATGTCTGCCTGCTTTTTGAGCCAGTTGTCCAGGTCAGCCTGGGAGGTGGGGTCAAGGATGATGCGCTGGGTTTTCTCGTCGCGCTTGCCACGGAGGTTGGTGACCTTCTCAGAGGCTTCCTGGAGTTCGCCTTCGAGCTTGGCCATCTGCGGGCGGTAGCTGGCTTCCACTTCGCTCTTCTTTTTGTCCATGGTGGTGAAGGGGCGGGTGGTGGAGGCACGGTTGCGAACGGAAATGAGATCACCACCGCCACTGAGAAGCTCCACGGCACCGAGGAAGAGGGAGAGGTTGTTGAAGCGCTCGATCATCATGCCCACCATGGGGTCGCGGCTGAGATAGAACTCGTGATACATCATGTCGGCATCTGCAAAAAGAATGATGGCACCTTCATCACTGGCGGACTCTTTCAGAGAGCCGTCTGATGCAGGCTCTGAGGCTGGGGGCGGCGGGGTGGCGGGAGCTGGTGCGGCGGGTGCGGCGGGCTCGGGCTGGAGCAGTGAGGGTGGAGCGGAAGGTGCGGCGGCTGGGGGCGCAGCAGGGGCTTCTGCGGGAGGCGGGGCGGAAGGTGCGGGTGCCTCGGCTGGAGGTGTTGAGGCAGCTGGGGCTGCGGGTGCGTTGGCATCTCCTTCCGCGCCGCCGCCTTCTCCGGGTAGTTTGGGGGCGCTGGGGGCTGCCGGTGCGGCGGGCTTACCGTCCGGGAAGGCGGTCTTGAACTTGCCGGTGAGGCGGATGGCCATGGCGAGGTTGCGACCGTCCGGGGAGAAGTTGGTGAGGTTTTCTCGACGAACTTTGTCTGCCTCTGCCCCGGTGATGAGGGAGGAAACTTCTGAACTCTGGATCAAGACGGTGGACTCGATGCCGTCTTTTTTGCTGACGCTGAAGCTGCCGGGGGACATCATGAAGATGGCCTGCAGGTCGCGGGTGAGGCGGTCTTCCCTGTTGAGGGCGGCGCTGGGAAGGCTGAGTGCAGTGGGGTTGACCCGGCCCAAAACGTTGGAGCGGTAGCTCATGTCTGCTACGACCATGTCGTCGTTGTAGGCGACGCCCCAGGCATCGAAGAGCTTTTTGAGGTTGGACTGGGGATTGATCATGCCGCCCTGCTGACGCATCATGGGGTTCTGCATTTGCTGACCGCTGATGGCTTCGGCGATGAAGGATTTGGGATCGACAAAGGCGATGAGCTTGCCGCCGCGAAGCACGAACTGATCCAGGGCATACTGGGTGACGTCTTCGATGCCCGCTGGGTGGAGGCAGACGAGGACGCTGATGTCGTTGTCGATCTTGTCCACGTTGAGGGCGACTTCACGCACGTCGTAGTCAAGCCTGAGCTGATCCACGAAGAACCAGGCTGGCTGATTTTGGCGGCCCTGGAACTGTGCCATGGGGTCGTTCGTGCCCATGACGGGCATGGAACTCATGACGCCGACGACGGTCTTGCCGGTGCGGGTCACTTTCTGCACGGCGCGTGCGATCTGATATTCAAGCAGGGTCTCTTCCTGTGGATTGAGGAAGGGAAGCACTTCTTTTTGTTGGAGGCACTCGATGGCGAGACCGAGGTAGAGATTGTCTCCCTCGGCGTTGACCTGCATGCCGCGGATGTCGTCTTCCCGTGCTTTGTCCTCGTCTTCGGTGTCCGGGTTCGGGGCGAGACGCTCGAGCACGAGCTTCCCGTCAGCCGCTTTCTCGAACTCGAGGAGCAGATCGGTGACGGTGCGTGCGTAGTTTTGCAACATGGGGGGCATCACGCGGTCTTCTGTGGAGGCGTAGAAGCGGACGGTGACGGGTTTGTCAGCATTAAGGCCTTTGAGGATGTTGGAGGTGCCCTGGCTGAGGGTGTAGAGTTTGTCCTCAGTGAGATCGGCGCGGACGTTGCCAAAACCGAGTCCTCCAACGAGGTAGTTGAGGACGGCGATGATGGCGATGACGAGGAGGGTGGTGACGGACTTGCTGTTCATGGCTTGGCGTCTGGGTAAGGGTTTGGTGGAAGGTCAGGCGCGTTTGGCGCGGATGGCTTCGTTGGTGATGAGCAGCGAGATGATGATGACGCTGATGAAGTAGAGCACGTCACGCGGGTAGATGACGCCTTTGGTCATGTCATAGAAGTGGTCCATGAAGCTGGTGTAGGCGATGCCTTTGACGATGAACTCAAGGGAGCTGGGCATGGCTTTGAGGATGTTGTCGATGACCGGTGGGAAACCAATGAGGGTCATGAGCAGGCACACCGCCACGGAGACGATGAAGCATACCACTTGGCTGCGGGTGAAGGCGCTGACTGCGGAGGTGACAGCGAGGGCGGAGATGGCGTAAAGATAGCTGGCGAGGTAACCGGAGATGATGGGGCCGGAGTCCGGATCGCCAAGGTAGAATACAGTCCATACGATGGGGAAGGTCAGGAACAGGGCGACGGCCCAGACGAGGGCGGCTGCGAGATACTTGCCAACGATGGCGTGCCAGGGTGAGATGGGCATGGTGAGCAGGAGCTCCAGTGTGCCCAGGCGCTGCTCTTCCGACCAGAGCCTCATGCCCACGGCGGGTGCGAGCACGACGTAAATCCACGGATGCCAGAAGAAGAAGGTCTGGGTGAGGGAAGCGTTGTTGCTGCGCAGGAAGCCGCCAAAGAAGAAGGCGAAGCTCATGGTGGCCAACAGGAAGATGACGACAATGACGTATGCAACGGGCGAGTTGAAGTAGGCGAAGAACTCGCGCTTGAACACGGTCTTGATGTTTTCCACGTCTTTTTTGGTGATCATAACAGAGCGATGGGGTGTAAAGAGAGTTCGTTGAGAGGGAGATCAGCCTTCGGTGCGGGTGATGGAGCGGAAGACTTCATCTAGGCGGGCTTCCTCGGGGTGAAGATCCTCAAGAATCCACTGCTTGGCGGCTGCGAGGCGGGCGATCTCACGGGAGATGTCGGAGGGACGGCGTCCTTTGGCAGCGAAGACGCGGCCACTGAAGGACTGCTCACCGCCTGCCTGGGACTCGACGCGCTCGACGCCGCTGACGGCCTCAATATCTGCCTTCACCTGTGCAGCGGGTGCGCCGTGCACGCTTACCTTTACGGCGGAGGTTCCACGCTGACGCAGCTCGTCCGGGGTGCCATTGGCCACGACCTTGCCACGGTCAATGATGATGGCTCGGGAGCAGGCGGCCTCCACTTCCTCCAGGATGTGGGTGGAGAAGATGATGACTTTGTTCTCGCCCATGCGCTTGATCATGCCGCGCACCTCATGCTTCTGGTTGGGATCCAGGCCGTCCGTGGGTTCGTCCAGGATGAGGACGTCCGGGTCATGGATGATGGACTGGGCTAGGCAGGTGCGGTGTTTGTAACCTTTGGAGAGGGTGTCCACGCTTTGGTTGCGCACGCCTTCGAGGAAGCACATTTCAATGGCACGATCCACGGCCTTGGACTTGGCCGCTCCGCTGAGACCGCGCAACTCGGCACAGAAACCGAGGAAGCTGGCCACGGTCATGTCGGAGTAAAGTGGTGCGTTCTCCGGGAGATAACCTATGGCTCGCTTCGCCTGCTCCGGATTTTCCAGCATGTCGATGCCGCCCACAGTGATTTTGCCGGCGGTGGGTTTGAAGTAACCCGTCACCATGCGCATGGTGGTGGACTTACCAGCTCCATTGGGTCCGAGGAACCCGAGCACCTGGCCTTTTTCCACGGAGAAGGTGACGCCATCAACGGCGACCTTGCTCCCGAACTCTTTACGTAGGTTTTCGACTTGGATCATAAGGAGAAAATCGAGATAGGGATGGATGCGGCAGCGGGGAACGATTCAGGCGAGCAGAGGGATGTCAAAAAATGCCGTCGGCAGGTGCCGGGGCAATGCGGGGGCGCGGTTCATCGTACAACTGGGGAGGGTTTGCAACGGGAACTTGGATGCACCAGCACTTGGCCTATTCCATGACCATGGCATTTTTTTGACTGATTTTTCCGTCCGTGAAATATTGGTCACGGGGCGTGCTCTCAACCCCGTATGATATCCAAACTCCCCGCTTGGATCTGGTCCGGTGCCTGGGTGCTCGCATTTGTGGGCGGCTCCGTGAACGTGGTGGGTCTGATGAGCTGGGAGCACCAGGCCATCACGCACCTCACCGGCACCTCGTCCATGCTGGCTGCCGCGCTGGCGGAGTGGAACCTCCTCAAGGTCAGTCACTGGGCTGGCATGATCTGCGCCTTCGTGGCCGGTGCAATCGTGAGCGGATTCATCATCCAAGACAGCACCCTGCGGCTTGGGCGACGCTACCACGCGGCGCTGCTGCTGGAATCCGCTCTGCTGCTGGTCTCCGCCCACCTTTTGATGCGTGATATGAATGCCGGACTCTACGTGGCCGCCGCTGCATGTGGTTTGCAGAACGCCATGGTGAGCACTTACAGCGGCTCGGTCGTGCGCACCACCCATCTCTCTGGCATGTTCACGGACCTGGGCATCTTCCTCGGGCACCGGCTTCGCGGCCTGCCCATGGATGAAAGACGGTTCCGCCTGTGTTTTGTGATTATCTCGGGCTTCATCGCGGGTGGGATCATGGGGGCGACTTTGTTTCGTCACCTGAACTTCGGCAGCTTGCTGGTTCCCACCATCATCACAGCCCTTTTGGCCGGGATCCACGCCTTTGCTCTGTATTGGAAGAGTAGGCCGTCGGAGCCGAAAACGTAAGCGGCAAGGAAAGATGCGGCGCCCGGGCCGGGTAGGTCTTGGCAACATGCTTTCTGCGGTTTCGCATTCTTTCTCCCAGCTTCCCGTCTGGATCGCCTTGCTGGTCATTCCGGCTTTGCCCGCTGACGCCTCCGACAAGGAAGCCATGCGCGTGATCCGCGACGAGTGCCTGGGATGTCACAAACCTGGTAGAGCAAAGGGAGGTCTGCTGCTGCATGACCCGGCCAAACTCCTCGTCGGGGGAGACAGCGGCGCTCCGGCCGTCGTTGTAGGAAAGGCGGACGAAAGTCCACTCTACACCCTACTTCTCGAAGAGGCTGACCCTCACATGCCACCGAAGAAGCAACTGCCTCCCAATTTGATCCAGGCAGTGAAGGACTGGATCAACAACGGTGCCAAATGGGACGCCGCCGTCTTCGACGAACCACCCGTGCCCCGGGAGGTCAAACTGGCCGCACTGCCGCAAGGGTTTCAGCCCATCTTCAGCCTGGCCCTCTCACCAGATGGCAAGACACTCGCCCTCGGGCGGGGAAACCATCTCGTCCTCGAAAAAACCGAACTCTCCGCCTCTCCGGAGGTTTTGGACCAGTGGCCGGCCCAACCGGACCCTGTGCAGGCCATCGCCTGGGCTGCTGACGGCGCATCCCTTTTCACCGCAGGCTTTCAACGCATTACCCGTTGGAACCTGCCAGGCAAGTCCGTGTCTCTTTCACTTGGGCGCTCGCCCTTGATCGGTAACATCACTGCCCTCGCCCTCACCCAGGATGGTCGCCATCTCTTAGCTGCTGATGCCGACACGGGCGGCAGCGGATTCATTCACCAGTTTGAACTCCCGTCCGGCAAGCTCGTCCGCACCTGGAAGGCGCATGATGACACCGTTTACACCATGGCGCTGTCACCCGATGGGAGGAGGCTTCTCACCGGTGGAGGAGACAAGGCTGTTCGAATATGGGATTTGGCTAACGCACGGAAAGCCGGGGAGTTTGAAGGGCACACGAATCACGTGCTCACCGTTTCCTGGCACCCCAGCGGAAGCCGAATCGCCTCCGCCGGAGCAGACCGCGAAATCAAAGTCTGGGACGTCAAGACCGGCGAACAGCTTATTTCCCTCGGAGACAAAAAGTCCGTTTATGTGTCCGTCGCCTGGGCAGATGACGGCAACGTGCTGGTGGCGGCAGCGGAAAAGGGTCACTCCACCCTCTTCACGGAACTCACCTTTCACGACGGCGCGCAGAGCAGCAACGGAGCCAAAGCACGCCAACTCACCTCCACGGGCGAACCTCTGGCCGCCATGGTCGTCAGTTCAGATGGAAAGCGGATCTTCGCCGCAGGGCTGCGAGGCAGCAGCTACCTCTGGGACGCACCAAGCGGGAAGATCAGTCGAAAAAGCGAACCCTCGCCCCCGGCCCCATAGTCCTGCCGACAGGGACAGAAATCCCTCAAAACCAAAAAGATCGACCCCGCTCGATCTGTATGTCTTCCACTCACCGCTCCCGAGGCGTATCACCTGCCTCACCTCATGCTTCGCGCAGTCATCTTCAGCTTTGCCCTCCCCTACACGCTACTGGCCCAGCCAGCAGCGGAAGGGTCCGTGAGCTTCGTCAACGATGTGATGCCGCACCTCGTGAAGTCCGGCTGTGCCTCGGGGAACTGCCATGCGAAACCCGAGGGCCAGAACAACTTCAAACTCTCCGTCATGGCCCACGACCTGGAGCACGACTACCACGAAATCGTGTTCGACGGGCGCGGACGCCGCATCTCACTCTCGGCACCGGAAGAAAGCCTGCTCCTCAAAAAAGCCCTCGGCGAACTCCCGCACGAGGGAGCTAAGCGCTTCGAGAAAAACGGTGAAGCCCATCGCACTTTACTCGCCTGGCTCAAACAAGGCGCGCCCGCCCCGTCCAACGCCGAACCGGCCCTGAAGAGCATCTCCGTCGAGCCTCGCCTGCCGAGCTACCCAAAGAAAACCACGCAACAGCTCAAGGTCACCGCCACCTACTCAGACGGCACCCAGCGAGATGTCTCCCGACTCGCCGTCTATACCTCCCAGCATCAGGACATCGCCACCGTAAACGAGCACGGCCTCATCCAGACCAGCACCTACAGCGGCGAAGCCGTAGTAGTGGTCAACTACATGGGAAAGGTGGAAGTGCTGCTCATCACCGTACCGTCTGATCGCAAAATCGAACCCGCAGCTTATGCCAAGCTGCCCGTTCACAACGAAATCGACCGACTCATCTACGAGCGGCACCAAACGCTCGCCATCCTGCCCTCAGAGACCTGCACTGACCATGAGTTTCTCCGCCGGGCCTCAGTGGATTTGATTGGAAAGCTCCCCACCCCCGAGCAAGCCAGAGCCTTCCTCGAAGACAAGCGCCCGGACAAACGCGCCCGTCTCATCGACACCCTGCTCGAAGACCCCAACTACGCCGACCACTGGGCCATCGTATGGGGAGACCTCATCCGGCCCAATCCCTCGCGCGTGGGTGTAAAGCCAGTCTATCTGATGGATCACTGGATCCGCGACAGCTTCCGCCAAAACAAACCATACGACCAGATGGTGCGTGAGCTGCTCACCGCCACCGGCAGCACACACGAATATGGCCCCGTGGCCATGTGGCGAGACAAGCGCGACCCCGCAGAGGCCAGCGCCTTCGTCAGCCGCATCTTCCTCGGCGTAAGACTGGACTGCGCACGCTGCCACCATCACCTCACCGAGAAATGGACGCAGGATGACTACTTTCAAATGGCCGCCTTCTTCGGCCAAATGCAGCGGAAGGGCCAGGGCATCTCCGCACCCATCTCGGGTGAGCCAGAATACTGGTGGAACGGCGGCAGCGCCAAAGGCACCGTCACCCACCCCATCACCGAAGCCGTCATGGTCCCGAAACCCCCAGATGGCCCCGAGATGCCCCTCGTGGAAGGCGAAGACCCACGACAGAAGCTGGTGGACTGGATGACCCACCCCGAGAACCCCTTCTTCGCCCGCGCCATCGTCAACCGCGTCTGGGCCCACCTCATGGGAACAGGCATCGTCGAACCCGTGGATGATCTCCGCGCCTCCAATCCTCCCAGCAACGGCCCCCTTCTCGACTGGCTGGCTGGGCACTTCGTCCACTACGGTTACGACTTCAAACAACTCCTCCGCACCATAGCCCTCTCCCGCAGCTACCAGCTCAGCGCCACGCCCAACGACACCAACCTTGCCGACACCCGCAACTACGCACGCTATCAGAAGCGCCGCCTCCACGCAGAGGTTCTCCTAGACGCCGTGAGCGACGTCACCGGCACCATGGAACGCTTTGACGGGCTACCCACCGGCTCGCGCGCCGTGCAGACCTGGAACCACAAGCTACCCTCCGAGTTCATGGACGCCTTTGGCAGACCAAATGCCAGCCAAGAATGCCCCTGCGAGCGGGACGTCAAACCCAGCGTCGTGCAGGCCCTCCACCTCATGAATTCCAACCGCCTCCAAGAAAAGCTCGCCGACAAGCAAAGCCGCGTGCAGAAACTCGTCGCCGCAGAGAAGGATCCCGCCCGCATTGTCGAAGAGATCTACCTCTCAGCCTACAGCCGCTTTCCCGATGCACAGGAAAAAGCCACCGCCCTCAAGTATTTCGAAGCGAAAGGCCCAGAGCGCCAAGTGGCTGCCGAAGACCTCGCCTGGGCGCTCATCAACTCCGCCGAGTTCGTATTCAATCACTGACTCAGACCACCATGCAACAACGCCCCGCCCTCAACTGCAACGGCATCGGCAGACGCGACTTCCTTCAGGTCGGTCTCGCCTCCATAGGCGGTCTCACCATGTCAGACCTCCTCGCCATGCGCACCCAGGCCGCGCAGGCCCGAGGCCGCTTCAGTGCAGATGAAATCAACTGCATCTTCGTATGGCTGGACGGCGGCCCCTCGCACTACGAGACCTTTGACCCCAAACCCCAGGCACCCTCCGAGATCCGCGGCGAGTTCAGCTCCATACCCACCTGCGTGCCCGGAGTCCACTTCAGCGAGCATCTCCCCAAACTCGCAAAAACCTTCGACAAGTTCACCGTCGTCCGCTCCATCTGCCACAAAGACCCCAATCACGGCGGCGGCAACCACTACCTCATGACCGGAGCACCCACGCCAGTGCCCGTCGGCTGCGGCGCATTCGTCAGCTTTCACCCCTCCTTCGGCTCCATGGTCTCCCACACCCGCGGCGTACGCGGAGGCTTGCCCGCCTACATGAGCATGCCACAGGTCAGCCGTTCCGGAGGTCCCAACTTCCTCGGCGGTCAAAACGCACCCTTCGTCATCTCCGGGGACCCAAACAACAACTCCTTCCGCGTGCGGGACGTGGCCATCCCCTCCAGCATCAGCGAAGGCAGAGCCATGAGCCGCAACCAGCTCCGTGCCGAACTCGATCGCATGGTCCGCATCCAGGACGCAGCCGCTGCGGATCCCACCTTGGATTTCGACAAGTTTTACACCCAGGGCATGGACCTCGTCACCTCCCCCTCCGCCCAGGCCGCCTTTGACCTCAGCAAAGAGCCAGAAACCATCCGCGACATGTATGGTCGCTCAGACTTCGGCCAGCGCCTCCTGCTGGCCCGCCGCCTCGTGGAAGTGGGCGTGTCCTTCACCGTAGCCTACTGGGGAGGCTGGGATGACCATCGTACCCTCTTCAAAAGCTACAAAGACAAAAAAGCCTCCGTGCTGGATCAGGGACTCAGCGCCCTTATCACCGACCTCGATCAGCGCGGAATGCTGGACCGCACCCTCGTCGTCTGCCTGGGTGAGTTCGGACGCACACCAAAGGTCAACAAGGACGGAGGACGAGACCACTGGCCCGGCGCGATGAGCGTACTCATGGCCGGGGCTGGCATCCCTGGCGGTCAGATCGTGGGAGCTACCGATCCCAAGGGCTACTACGCCGCAGAAAACATCTACTCACCAGAAGACTTCGCCTGCTCCCTCTACACCAAGCTTGGCATTGATCCGCACCAAACGCTCAAAACCAGCACCGGCCGCCCTGTGCACCTGGTAAACGGAGGAAAACTCATCAAGGAACTCTTCGTTTGAGCCGCAAGCGGACACTGCCGGAACTGCTGGCGCTGGTCCTTTTCCACATCGCCACGCAGACCCTTGCCGCACCGCCAGAAGTCAGCAGCCTCTCGCCGGCTGGCGGACAGCGCGGCACCTCATTCATCGTCACCGCTGTCGGCAAACTCGCAGCGGACGATCAATGGTGGTGCAGCACACCCGGCGTCAACTTTGCCAAAACAGACAAACCCACAGAGTGGAAGGTGACCATCCCGCCAGAATCCCCAGCCGGTCCCTGCCTCATCATTCCCCACAATCCAGATGGAGCCTCCAGCCCCCTCTGGTTCTCCATCGGCACGCAACCCGAAGTCACCGAGACAGAGCCTAACGATGCGTGGGACGAAGGCCCCAAACTCGAAAAACTCCCTCTCACCCTCAACGGCACGCTCAACAAAACCAACGACGTGGACGGCTTCAGAGTGCTGCTCAAAAAAGGTCAATCCCTCGCCGCGTTAGTCGAGGCCTATTCCCTGGGTTCTCTGGTCGATGTCATGGCTCACCTCGTCGATACCAAAGGTCAGCGCATCCTCACCGCCAGCGATGGGCGCAATCTCGACCCAGACTTCACCTTCACCGCCACCGAGGACGGATGGCACACCATTCAGCTCGCCGGTTTTCCGCATCCCCCCACAGCCAATGTCGCCTTCACCGGAGGCCCATCCCTCGTCTATCGCCTCCACCTCAGCACCGGCCCCGTCCCCACTCACCCCTTCCCAGCCCTCGCATCGAGAAGCGAAGACCAGCAAGTCCGGTTGCAGGGCATCCAGCCCTCAGAAAACATCACCCACACCATCCAGCCCAAGGACGTACGCCCCGCAGGTGACCTGCTCATCGCAGAGCTGCCCCACGCACTGCAACCCTTCCAAATGGTCGAGCGCAAAGAGACCGTTCCCCTCACTCAAGAATCGGAACCCAACGACGATGTCTCAACCGCCACCCCCATGGATCGTGGACTCGCCGCCGGTGTCCTTCAAACCAAAGGAGACCAGGACCGCTACGTCATCACCTTGAAAAAGGGCGACCGAATAGGCGCTCGCATCTGGGCCAAAGCCCTCGGAGCCAAGGCAGACCTGCATCTGCAAATCGAGGACCCCGCAGGCAAAATCATCACCTCCATCGACGACTTTCAGGACCAGCCAGACCCCGAAGTCCAGTGGACGGCCACCAGCGACGGCCCGCACCAAATCCGCATCCAGAGCCTCATGGAAGAGCATGGTCCCACCTGCCACTACGTGCTCGAAGCACAGACCGCTCAGCCACGTCTCGTCGCCACCCTAAACGGCAAACCCGCAGCCGTCCTTGAAGCTGGACAAACGACTGAGTTCAAAGCCACCCTCAAACGCCTCCACGGCCACAGCGCTCCACTGCTCCTTCGCGCCACCAACCTTCCACCCGGCATCACCGCCCCAGATATCGAAGTGCCCGAGAAAGCCAGTGAAGCCACCCTCAAACTCACCGCCTCCAAAGACGCCCCCTCAGCCAGCGGCCCCATCGAGCTACACCTCGTCGAAAAGGAAAACCCATCCACCATCACCAAAGTCGAAACTGACCTGCGAGGAGAAAACCGCCGCGGCACCTCTCTCCTGGACCGCACCCCCATCCTCTGGCTCACCGTGAAGGGCAAGCCGACTCCCCCAGTCACAACACCTCCCACTATAGAGAAGAAAAGTGACAGCTAAGGCAAAGGCAGCCAACCATGAAGCGATTGCATGGCAACTGGCTCGCTCCTACACTGCCCTGCCACGCAGGCTGTTGATAGCACGCAACAAAGCCTTGCAAACCGACTCATCAGAGCCACTCAGCAGGAGCGTGCAGACTCTTGATAGAGCGTCTGCCAAAAAAGATTTCCGATTTGCTGATTTGTAGCCTGTACAAAGATAGTAATCTGATTGAGATGCGGTGCCCTGCGCACTTCCTCGGTCAGACCCAATCCTGATCACTCCAGCCCCGACAAGCTACAGTCCGCCATGCGTGCTGCTCCCAATCAGCGCACCTTCGTGAGACTCTTCGTGATCCGCGCCCTTGAGCACCGACACCCCTTCCATTTAGCTATCATCATGAGTCATACCCGCTATGGATGACCCATGAGGTCTCAGCACCAAACTCTCGATCAACGGCTCTTCCCGTGACGGTCACGATAAGAGAGTTGACCAAATCAACCCTACAATAGATGAAAGGGTTTGTGAGAAAATGCACACTGACCCCCAGTTGCCTAGGGAAGGACGCTGGCAGCAGGTCAGGTCACACAGGCACCACGAGACCTTCGGCCTCCGCCAGCTTCTTCTGGTTCGCATCGAAGGTCAGGAACTCCATGACGCCGAGATGCAGCGCGGTAGCTACATGCAGGATGTCCGCCAGCCGATGCCCTGCCGCGAGCGTGTGGGCACTGCTCAGCGCTTCCGCCCGCTGATGCACGGCAGACCAGTCCACCGGCGTTGCCATCAACAGGCCCGCATTAAGATCAATTTGAAGATCGTTGAGCATTTGCTGGCCTTCAGCTCGCGGGAAGCCCTTGGTTCGGTCGCTGAGGTGCAGCCGGATTTGCAGACGCGTCGACTGCCGGAACTCCAGTAGCAGCAGGCTCGACACGGGCAAAGCCCCGCTCAAGCCCGCCATAAACTGGTCAGCACGGGCTGAGTTCACTTGAGTCCGATACAGGGCGCAGAGAAACGAGGTGTCGGGAAAACAACTCATCCTTCCTCCCCTTCCAGTTCATCCGCCCGCATCGCTGCCACTTCCGCCTCGCTAAAAACTCGGTCTCCCCAGATGGCCCGCCGCCGCGCCGCAAAATCGGGCTTCAAAGGCTGCGTCGAGGCGTCCGAACGCCATGCGCGGAGCACCCCGATGGGCTGTCCACGCTTTTCAATGCGAATGTCCTCCCCCTCCAAAAGCCACGCTTCGAGCATGGAGAAGGAGTTGCGTAAATCCCGGACAGTCACTGTTTTCATAGCGTGGACAAATTATGTCCACATTCCCATCGGTCAAGGTCTTTCTTGACCGATCACCTCAGTGGTAAGCTCAGCCTCCGGGGGGTGGGAGCATCGTTGCAGGGTGAAGGCTTTGCGCGTTGTGGCGGACTCGTGATTAACAAGGCTACAGCTAAGACAGTCCAAACATAGGCCAAGCTGTCAGTGACTGGAAGACGCCCAGTTATTATAAGCCACACAAGCGAGCAGAGCATGAAAAGAGCACGCAAGTTGCAAGTGATGTAGTTCATGAGCATTTCAAAACCCGTTGTCAGTGTTGTATTGTTCGCATTCTGCCTTCTGAGTGTCACATGCCCACTTGTAGCCTAGACCAGCTAGCCCGGTTGCCGAACCAACCACTGCGGTGCCAAGACCAAATCCAGG
Source organism: uncultured Verrucomicrobiaceae bacterium (assembly GCA_964538625.1). Taxonomy (GTDB): domain Bacteria; phylum Verrucomicrobiota; class Verrucomicrobiia; order Verrucomicrobiales; family Verrucomicrobiaceae; genus JAEUHM01. Next base: position 368 of record CAZIGH010000059.1, on the reverse strand, counting down.
GATCACTTTGTCTAAAGCAGATTTCTCGGGTGCCAAACATCCCGCAAAAAATGAGATAACAAAAACACCTCGTGCTCCGCACATCATGTATTCCCAGCCGCAGTCACGCTTCGCTGGTGGATCGGGATCTGGATTCAAAGGCCCTCCTGTCATGGGATTCATACCGGGTGGCACATTCGTCATCGGCCCCCACCCAGTGCACCCAGCGATATCAACCTTGTTCGCCGCATCATTCTCGACCATCCCATGAAGGTTCAGCCCTCCCTTCTCCCCAATCGGATCCCTGCTCAACCACCGCCCTATCTCGGGACTAAATCGAGGTAGGAACACCCCGTTGCCGGGGTGCCCCCTCTCAGATCCCGGCGTGC
>CAZIGH010000058.1:0-32656 GCA_964538625.1 uncultured Verrucomicrobiaceae bacterium | reverse complement strand
GCGGACGCAGCACCTTTGTCGATCTGCTCAGCGCCGCTGATGGAGACACGGACGGTACCGACCCGCTCAGCCTAGACTACTTCAACCTCATCCAGACCAACTGCCTATGGTTCCAGCCCATCCATCCCACAGGCGGACTAGGCGTCGAGAACGATCCCGACACAGGCACTCCCTACGTCCCCGGCAGTCCCTACGCCACCAAAGACTTCTTTGCCGTCAACCCCTACCTCGGCAGCGCCAACACCCAGGCGTCCGCCCTCGCGGAGTTTCAGGACTTTGTTCAGAAAGCGGACACCTACACCGGCAGCGTCGGCACCATCAATGTCATGCTCGACTTCGTAGCCAATCACAGCGCCTGGGATGCCGTGTATGGTCAGGGCGGCGTGGACCTCTCCCTCACCGGCAGCCCCTCCACACCCATCCCCGTTCATTGGTATTCCCGAACAGGTGACTACGGCCAACCTGCCACGTACTTCACCAGCCTCTCCGACAAGGATCAAGCCGTGGCACCAGACCGCAACGACTTTGGCAAGTGGAGCGACGTCACCGAGTTCTATTACGGACGCTACTCGGCCCACTGGCGCTATCCCAGCTACACATCCGGCAGTGAACCACACAAAAACGAAGACGACTTCATGGACTGGAACAGCCTCAGCCCAGAGGTCATCAAACTCTGGCGTTACCTCGGCTACTATCCCATCTACTGGCTCCAGAAAACAGGCCACAGCCTCAGCAACTCCACCACCGGCACCTACACAGAGCGCCTCGCAGCCGATGACAAAGGCATCGACGCCCTGCGCTGCGACTTCGGCCAGGGCCTACCCAACCCCCTTTGGGAATACCTCATCAACCGCACTCGTGCCGCGAAGTGGAACTTCGTCTTCATGGCCGAGACCCTGGACGGCGAGCAGCCTGGTTACCGCAGCAACCGCGTATTCGACATTCTCAACGAAAGCCTCGTCTTCAACTTCACCGCCACCCGCGTCAACAAAGAGCACCAAATCCAGAGCGCCCTCGAGACCCGCCGCAGCACCTACCGCACCGGAGCCATCCTGCTCAACATCACCGGGCACGATGAAATCCTCCCGGACAACGACGCCTGGCTCAATGCCACTCGCTATGCCGCGCTGGCCACAGTGCCCGGTCTGCCCATGATCTTTTACGGCCAGGAGCAGGGCATTCAGAACTACAACACCAACGCCGGCACTTGGCACTACGACGGATTCGAGACGGATCATGAACTCAACTTCGGCAAACGCATCCCACACTTCAAAAAGTGGAACCGCGCCCAGTTCTGGTATCCCGGAACCCAACCGCCCAACAGCACCGGCATGGCCCAGTGGTATGGCCGCGTCAACTGGGCCAGACTCAACAGCCCCGCCATCAAGTCCATCAATCAATACTACCTCGACCAACTCATCGGTGGTGGTTCCCCTGCGGACAACCTCTTCGCCATCGCCAAATACGAGCAGCCCGGAGCTTCCCCAGCCTTCAAAGATGTCGTGCTCTGCTTCGCCAACCTGTTTGAACACAACCCCTCCACACCCGGCACTGGCCCCACCGGACACTATGCCACCAGCAGCACCTACGACCTGCGCGGCGGAACGGGTGACCCCCTCTGGAACCTTCTCGGCATCGTCAACTCCAGCTCGCGCCTTTACAACATCCGCAACCTCGCCAGCAGCAACGCAAATGCCCTCATCTGGTCCCCCGCCAGAACCGGTGCCCAGCTCTACAACAGTGGCCTTCCCGTCTCTCTCGGCGGCGGGACCATGAACCCCATCACCGCCGACGGCGAGCTGGCCCAGTTCCTGAAGATCGTCGATGTCACACCACCACCTCCGAGCGCACCCACCGCCACCTACTATCAGCTGGGCACCACAGCCACCTTCTCCTGGAACAGCAACGCAGGCCCCCACGATAACATCGCCTCCTGGACCATCAGCATCGGCACCACACCCGGCGGTAGCGATGTCGTAAGCAGCAGCACGCTACCCGGCGGCAGCACCAGCTACAGCTTCACAGGAACCGTAGGCACCACCTACTACGCCACTCTCACCCCAGTCTCAGCCGCAGGTGTCTCAGCCACCACAGCCAGCCAGAGCGACGCCGGCGCGCCCAACCCCTACTCCCCCACCACCCCAGTGATCCTGCTCTCACCCACCGGGGATGAGGACGGCGATGGCGTCACCAACGCAGCCGAAGATGAAGCAGGAACCAATCCACTGGATCAAACCAGCCGCTTCGCCATCACATCCATCAGCCGCAGCGGTAGCCAGATAAGCCTGACCTTCCCCACCGTCCCTGGCCGCTACTACCACATCGAGTCAAGCCCCGACCTGCTGGGCTGGAGCCCAGAAGATGAGCCCACTGCCACCAACCAACTCGCGACCGGCAACACCATGACCTTCATCGACCTCAATCCAGGTAGCGGACGCAAGTTCTACCAGGCGGTGGTCACACGCGTTCCCCTTCAGAATTAGTCATTTGATCAATTGACCTTGACCGCACCATTTTTCACAATCGCGTCACATTCACCAACCAGACTGCATCATGAAAAAAGCGTTGCTCACCGTTCTCATCGCTTCCGCTGCGTCCTTGTCACAGGCAGCTACGGGATTCTTCGGCGGCTTGTATGTCATCACCACGCTGAATGGTGGCTCCGACACGTTCTACCAGGTGACCACCGGCACCACGCCCGGCTCTGGAGCAGCCAGCGGGCACAACCTGACCTCCGATGGCTTTAACCCCACCTTCAGTTCACTAGGCACATTCACCGCAGGTTCAGACGTCCTCACTCTGAAGGGCTTTGAGTACAAAACCTTCAACGATAGCGGCTCCAACGTTACCCACGCCAATCTCTACTACCGTATCTATCCCACAGGCTCGCCCAGTGGCACGTTCACGCAAGTCCTGACCAGCAGCCCCCTCAGCGTCTCTGGCAACGACAAAACCTGGCAAGTCACCAGCGGCACGACGAACCTTCTCTCCGGTCTCTCCAACGGCAGCTACACCATGGAGGTTTACACCGAGTCCTACACGAACGGCGTCAACACCGCAGGAAACATCTTTGGGTTCCAGGCAGGCCAGAACCCCACAGCCACCTTCACCGTCATCCCCGAACCTTCACGCGTACTGCTCCTCGGTGTCGGCCTTGTCGGCATGCTGTTCCGTCGTCGGCGCTGATTTGCTTCCCACTGGCCCGGGCGGGGGCCTCACACCCATTGCACAAAAGGCCACCTTTTGGAGTTGGCGTAGGGTCTGGATGGCCTAGAGTCCCCGCCCGATGCGAAAACTCCCCACTCCTTTCCATCTCAATGCCCTGTGGACGGCCATCTCGGCATTGTCGATCACGCTCACCGTTGCGCTCGTCGTTGGCTTTATCTACTTGGGAACCCAGATCATCGCCTTCCTTCAGCCCATCCTAGTCCCCTTCGCCATCGCTGGCGTTCTGGCTTACCTCGTGGATCCCGTGGTGGCGTGGCTCATGCGTCGGGGTCTCTCGCGGGAGAAGTCCGTGTGGACGGTCTTCCTGTCTGCCTCCCTGCTCTTTGCTGGTGTACTGCTCATCATCGTGCCCGCCATGGCACGTCAGGGTGCTTTGTTCGTCAAAGAAGTTCCCATGCTCATGGAGAAGGCAAAAGCCAACGTCTCCTCCTTCACCACATACTGGCATGGCAAGATCAAGTCAGACTATGGCATAGAGGTGTTGGATTTTCTTACCGACGCAAGCCGAAGACAGAATGCGGCCAGTGGCAGTGCTGCTCCGGCCCCCACCTCGGTGCCCACCGCTGCCGCCAACACCGCCCTGCCCGGTCCTGAGATAACCCCTGATGGGCCCCCCACCTCCGCAGAGCACGTCACCACGCAGGACTTTGATCTCAATGACCTGCTCTCCGGTGACTGGATTAGCGACGCGGTTCCGCGCGTTGCGGGCGGATTGTGGAGCTTCATCCGCAACAGCGTTGGCGGTTTCCTGGGCGTCTTTGGCTTCCTTCTTAGCATGATCATCGTTCCTCTGTACCTCTATTACTTCCTCACCGAGAGCGCGGTCATCAAGGAACGGTGGTCAGAGTATGTGCCGTTGAGAGCGAGCCGCTTCCGGGATGAAGTGGTGGGAACGCTCACGGAAATCAACGGCTACCTCGTAGCCTTCTTCCGCGGCCAGTTAGTGGTAAGTCTCATCAATGGCATCGCCACCGGTATCGGTCTGGTGGTCGTGGGGCTGAAGTTCGGCTGGTTGATCGGGCTTTTCCTCTGCCTGCTGGGAATGATCCCTTACCTAGGCATCCTCATCGCCTGGGTACCAGCCGTCGTGATCGCTTCCGTTCAGGGCGGCACTGGCACATGGATACCCGGCGACCCCTGGTGGGTTTTCCCACTCGTGGTGACAGGCATCTTCGCCGTAGTGCAGCAGATTGACGGTTTGTTCGTCACGCCAAAGATCGTAGGGGAGTCCGTCGGCCTTCACCCCATGACCGTCATCGTCTCCGTCTTCGCCTGGTCTCTGGTGCTCGGCGGTCTGCTGGGTGCCATCCTGGCTGTACCGCTCTCTGCCAGCGTGAAAGTGCTCTTCCAACGCTACGTGTGGACCAAAGCCGCCGCCGTGGTAGCTGTGGCACCAACAGATGCCGCAGCGCAGATGGACGAGGCATCCTCAGCGTAGGAAGACGAACTCATTCGCAGCCATCAGCGCCTGGCACAAGGCGGCCAAAGCCTGACTAGCCTGCCCCTGCTGAGCCTCACGCTCCAGGAAGGCACGCGCACGATTCACCTCTTCAGCCGCAGGGGGCCTATGATAAAGCCGCTGATAGAGCACGGTAAAGCGTTCCACCTCGTCGCTGATGCTCAGCAGCGTTTTGGCCAGACGCTCAGCCGACTCCATGACCACCGGCGCATTGAGCAGGATCAACGCCTGAGGGGCCACCGTCGTCGTGTTTCGCGACCCCGTAGGCATGGTGGGATCCGGGTAATCAAACTGCTCCAAGATGTCATAGAGGTGGTTTCGGATAATGGGCAAATACAGTGCCCGCCGCGGCGACTCATAGGTCGTATGGTCGCGGGATGTGTGGTTGAAAACAAACTCTCGATTCCGCTGCGGCATGGTCTTTCCACCCAACTGGAGATTCAGGCCGCCGCTGGCCGCGAGGATGGAATCCCGGATTTCCTCGGCGGTGAGACGGCGGATCGGAAAGTGCGACAGCAGTCGATTCTCCAGATCCGTCTCCGGGCTCACGCCACTACCCTGCTGATACACCGCGCTGTTGAGGATGAGCTTGTGCAGCGCCTTGAACGACCACCCGCTCTCGATGAACCAGCGTGCCAGCCAGTCAAGCAGCTCAGGATGAGAGGGCTTATCACCCAGCAGGCCGTAGTTGTCCGTGGTAGCCACCAGTCCGGTCCCGAAGTGCCAGCGCCACACGCGGTTCACAACCACCCGCGCGGTCAGCGGATGCTCCGGCGAGGCGATCCAGCGTGCCAACTGTAGCCTGCCAGACTCTTGCGCTGGGAGAATGGGCTTGGTGTAGGAGGTCCGCATCACTTCCGGGAACCCACGCTCCACGGGCTTGCCCAGCGTCAGATAGCTGCCCCTGATGTGCACGGGCATTGTCCTCGTCACCTGTCCGTCGGCCACGCCCATCACGGCAGGTGTGTCTTGGATGGATGACTCAAACTTCATCACTTCGGCCTGCATGGCCTCGATGCCGGCCACGGTAGCCGCGTCAAACGCATCAGCGATTCTGTCTGGAATGGCAAGGAACCCAGCAGCATCCGTCAGCGCTTCCTGCGCCTCTTTGTGATTCGGGTCTGCAAACAGCGGCGCATAGTGCGCCCTCACTTCTTCAGGGCTTTTTGCATCGCGCCAAGCCTTGAAAAACGGCTTGTCCGGGTTACGCAGAAGATACTGATGCGCTATGGCCAAGTAGCGGGTGCGTAAGCCGAACTGCCTGGCCACCTTTTCTTGAGCCTCACTGCTGTCCTCTGGTCCCAACACGCGAGCAGCAGCTAGGTATTCAGCAGCCTTCCCATCCAGTTCCTTCCGCATGGCCTGCTTGGCCTCGCTTGTCAGCTTCGTCAGGGCGGCGGTGCTCTCCTTCGCCTTTTTCTCTAGCTCGGCCTTCAACGCCTTCTGCTCCGGAGTGGCCAGATCATGTTCATACCAGAACTTGATGGCCCCCATACGCTCATCCGCCAAGCTCCGAGTGCTCCGGAAGATAGCAGCCAGGGCGTAGTAGTCATCCTGCCGTATCGGGTCGAACTTGTGATCGTGGCAGCGCACGCAACCTAGTGTCATGGCCAGGAAGGCCTTGCCCACGGCGTCGATTTGTTCGTCGATGATATCGAGCTCCAGCTTCTGCATGTCGGGCTCAGCCAGCACTTTGGCACCTAGCGAAAGGAATCCAGTAGCCGTAAGCGCCTCGAGCCGGGACTTTGTATCTGCCGTGGGAAGCAGGTCTCCAGCGATCTGCTCGATGACGAACTGGTCGTAGGGCTTGTCCGTATTGAACGCACTCACTACGTAGTCCCGATAACGCCAAGCGTGCCCAAGCGCCACGTTCTCGTCCAGGCCATTGGAATCGGCATAACGAGCCACATCCAGCCAGTGCCTCGCCCACTTCTCTCCATAATGAGGGGAGGCCAGCAGTTGCTCGATGAGTTCACTGGTCGGCTGTCCAGGCTGAATCACCGCGAGATGCGGCGGCAGACCAGTCAGCGTGTAGCTAAGCCGACGCTCCAGCGTGGCCTTGTCCGCCGCTGGAGTGAACCGCATGGGCATTCCCGCCTCACCGAGCTTCTTGAGGATGAAGGCATCCACTGGTGTCTTTACTTGTGCAGCGGCTTCCGCAGGAAGCGTCGGCACACTCACCTCTGCCAGTGGCCGAAATGCCCAGTGTTTCCGCCCGGCTTCGATGTCGATGGTCTTTGGACCTTCCGCCACGGTCTGGACTCCTTCTGTTCGAGGATCGTGCGCACCCCGCTTCACCCACTCCTCCAGCAGCGCCACCTCCCGGGCGGGCAGAGGACTTTTGGGCGGCATCTGAAGGTCCTGGTTCTTGTATCGAATGGTCTCGATGAGAAGGCTGTCATCCGGATCGCCAGGCTTCAACACGGGACCCGAGTCCCCACCTCGCATCATCCCAGCTTTCGTGTCCAAGACCAGCCCTCCCTTGGACTTCTTCTGCTCCTCACTGTGGCACTCGTAGCAGCGCTGAATCAGAACCGGACGGACATGTTTCTCGAAGAACTCGATTTCGGCAGATGGAATGTCAGCCGCCCCCGCTGTCATAAGACCTGCGAGTGCAAAGCCGGGCATCCAGAATGAAAACTTGGCGGGCATGGACTCGGACAGCTACGAGAACGCCAAGGGATTTCTTGCCAGCTGGCTGAGTTTCGGCATCCTTGTGGCATGAAGCGAGTCGTTCCATCGATCCTGCTCCTGTCCGGCGCCTTGTGGGCGCTTGGCCAGGACATCTTTGAGTCCGACTCCCCCAAGCCCACAAACTTCGGGGTCAAAGAAGACCCCAGTGTCACCGAAGACCCCCGCGAGTATGGCCGCGGCGAGTTCATGGACTTTCCCACCTGGAAGGTCAGCAAAGAGCTGCCAGACGATGTCTTCACCTTTGCCAGACTCCGCTACCCCTCCTTCAGTGATGGAGGAGGACGACGCCGCGGCTGGGGCGGTGGCAAATGGACGACTGACTATCCAGATGCGGAGCTGAACTTCTCTTACCGCCTCCAGCAACTCACCTCTCTGCAGACTAACCCCAACGGCGCAGTCGTGGACATTGTCGCCGAGCAGATGCGCCACTACCCGTTCATCTACATGATCGAGCCAGGCCACATCGACATCTCCGAGGAGCAGGCCAAAATCATGCGCGACTACATGCTCAATGGCGGCTTCATCATGGTGGATGACTTCTGGGGCGACGATGAGTGGGAGCAGTTTCACGTAGCACTCAAAATGATCTGGCCTGACCGGGACTATGAAGAACTGGAGCTAGACCACGAGATCTTCCACATGGTCTTCGATCTGCCCGTGAAACCGCAAATCCCCTCCGTAGGCATAGCCATGAGCGGACGCTTCCGCGGCTTCACCCATGAGTGGAACAAACCCGGCTCCGAGACCCCTCACTTCCGCGCCATTTACGATGACAAAAAACGCATCTGCATGTTGATTTGCTTCAACACAGACCTCGGCGACGGCTGGGAAGAGGAAGGCACAGACCCCTGGTACTTCCAGACCTTCTCGGAGAAATACGCCTATCCTCTCGGGATCAACATCGTCATGTATGCGCTGACCCATTGAAAGGGCGGTTTCCCTAGACAATGAGGAACGTATGATTTGGGTGCTCAGTCCCCCCGGCCAGCTCGCCGCTCACTTATGAAAGTCCTGTTACTCACCAGTTCCCTCCTTCTCCTCACTCAGTGCTCACTCATCACCGTTCCCGTCAAGACAGCCGGTTCCGTGGTGGAAACCACGGTCAAAACCGCAGGCTCCGTGGTGGAAGCACCCTTCAAGGCCGTGGGCGGTCGCCACGAAAAGCGGGAATCTGAAGCCAAAGGCACCGAGAATCCCCCCGCACAGCGTGCACAGCCGGTGGAGTAAGCGATGTTTCCTCTTTCGCAACGACTGATCTGCTGCGTTGCGTGGACAGTGTTCTCGTCAGGAGCACTCACCTCCTGCAGCGCCCCCTACGCCAAGGTCAAGGAGAACCCCGTCAAACGGACCGCCCTATTCGTTCCCAGGCTTCTTGCCAGTATGCTCGGTGGAGAACGAGCGACCAGCCGCGTCCTCAAAGAAGAGGCCAAGCACCCCGAAGAAGCCCTTGGCCGTTATCTCCACAGCCTCAAGGTCACCAGTGACAAACTGCGGAATAACCCTTCTAACAGCGATCTGCGAGACGCATACAACTTTGCCTTGTCTCGTGTGCTGGCCACCGTGAGAAAAGGCGGCCTAGACCCGTGGACAAAACCTCTCACGGTGGCCACGCCACACGGCCCCCTCACCCTCACACGCTTCCCAGACCCCCGTCCCGCCTGGCACCCCGCACGCTACGATTTGGTACCGGCCACGGAGATCGAGGTCACTGGCCGATATGTAGGTGAACATGTGACAAAGACAGGCGTGGGCGCACCCCTTGTTGCCATCGGGAAAGAGCCACTTCCCAACTCCCGAGAAACCTTCGACACCAGGCGAGTCTATTATGGCGTCACTGCCGTTGCTCGCTTCGACCGCCAGAACCGTTGCGTCATCTCCTTCGAAGACCCGCTCTCCACTGAAACGGTGCAGATTGACGGACGCATTCACCCTCTGGCCGCAGACTTCACCGCCCCGCTAGCTTTCATGCTGGCAAAGGAAGACTTCCAAAAGCTCGAACTCCGACGCCTGCTCAAACCAGAAAAGTACGACGAAACCGAGCGCCTCGCCAAACTCCAGCCCTACGATCCCGCCAAGACCATCGTCCTCGTCATCCATGGCTTAAAGGACACCCAAGCCACCTGGGTGCCATTGCTCAACAATCTCCGCGGCGATCCTTTTATCCGCAAGAACTACCAGTTCTGGTTCTTCAGCTACCCCACCGGCTATCCCTACCCCTACTCCGCAGCGTTGCTCCGCCGAGAACTCGACAAACTGCAAGAAACCTATCCCCGCATCAAACCCATGGTCGTCATAGGTCACAGCATGGGTGGCTGCATCAGCAGACTGCTCATCACCGATGCCGAGCCCGAACTCTGGAACCGCTACTTCGGTAAAGACGCGCAGAGGCTCCAGGTCAGTGAGCGCTGCGTGAAGCTCTACGGCGAACTCCTGAACTTCAAACGGCGAAAAGAAGTGGGTCGCGTCATCTTCATCGCCGCCCCGCTGCAAGGCAGTGACCTCGCCAGCCACTGGGTGGGGCGTCTCGGCTCGCGCCTGGTCAAACTGCCATCAGACTTGATCGAGGCCGGTCAGGATGCCGTAAGCTACCTGCTCACGCTGGATGAGGACTTCCTTCACCTCAAACGAATCCCCACCAGTGTGGATACCCTGGCACCGAACAATCGCTTCGTCCTCACCATCAACACCCTCCCCGTGGCTGCCAACGTGCCCTACCACACCATCATGGGAGACCGAGGCAAGGGCGGACACCTGGACAAAACCCGCCCCGTCCGCAGCGACGGCGTAGTGCCCTACTGGAGCAGTCACATGCCAGGCGCCCAGTCCGAACTCGTAGTCCCCAGCGGTCACAGTGCACACAAAGACCCCCAGGCCATAGAGGAAGTCCGGCGCATCCTCCACCTCCACACAGGTCACCGTAGGTGACTGCCGCATTCCCGCTGGCGTTTTCGCCCTCATCTGCGTTGATGGGCGGCTGCCATTTTCATGTTCACCCTTCATCAGACCTGCCCCAAGACCGCCGCCAGACGCGGCACCCTGACCACCCCGCACGGAGACATACAGACCCCCATCTTCATGCCAGTGGGCACACAGGGCACCGTCAAAGCCGTGCATCCGCAGGAACTGCTGGCGCTGGATGCGCAGGTCATCCTGGGAAACACGTATCACCTTTTTGTCCGACCCGGACTCGAGATCATGAGAGAAGCGGGCGGATTGCACCAGTTCGCCAACTGGGACCGGCCCATCCTCACCGACTCCGGCGGCTACCAAGTCTTTTCCCTAGCCAGACTGCGCAAGATCTCAGAGGAGGGCTGCCACTTCAACAACCATGTGGATGGAACCCCCATGTTCCTCGGCCCAGAGACCGCCATGGAAATCCAGGCCGCACTCGGCTCCGACATCGCCATGCTCTTTGACGAGTGCCCCCCCTATCCCTGCGAGGCCACCTACGCCGCAAAGAGCCTGGACCTCACCCTCCGCTGGGCACGTCGCTGCAAGGACTGGGTGGAAAAGAACCGTCCCATGACCAACGGCAAGCCCCAGCTCCACTTCGGCATCATCCAGGGCAGCGTTTACAAAGAACTGCGCGAAAAGTCCGCACGCGAAATGGTCGCCATGGGGTTCGATGGCTACGCCATCGGCGGCGTCAGCGTGGGCGAGACAGAGACAGAAATGATGGCCGCCGCAGACTGGGTGTGCCCGCTGCTGCCACAGAACCAGGCACGATACGCCATGGGCCTTGGCACACCACCGCAGATCCTCGAACTCATCGCCAGAGGTGTGGACATGTTCGACTGCGTGCTCCCCACCCGAGTAGCCAGAAACGGAACCGTCTTCACCGCTCAAGGCACCTTCAGCATTCGGAATGCCTGCTTTGCCAAAGACTTCCGCCCCCTCACGGAAGACACCCACCCCCTGGTCCAAGGCTTCTCCAGAGCCTACATCCGCCACCTCATCCAGACCAACGAGATTCTCGGTTTGCGCTTGATTACCCTGCATAACCTGCATTTCTACCTATCCCTCGCCGCCAAGGCCCGGACCGCGATTGAGCAAGGCTGTTTTGCCGAGTTCCGCGCCGACTTCGTGGGAGGCTACCAAACCCGACCCCAAGACACCGACTCCGAATGACATCCCTCCTTCTCGCACAAGACGCAGCCGCCGCCGGAGGTGGCCCGCTGGGCAGCCCCCTCATCATGATGGTGCTCATGTTCGTCATGATGTATTTCCTGCTCATCCGGCCTCAGCGCCAGAGACAAAAGCAGCAGGATGCCATGCAAGCCGCCCTCAAGGCCGGAGACCACATCGCCACCATCGGTGGCCTTCACGGCATCATCACCAGCGTCAAGGAAAAAACCATCATGGTCAAAATCGCGGATAACGTGAAGGTGGAGTTCGACAAAACCGCCGTGGCCAGCGTCACCAAGAAAAGCGGCGAATCCGAGCCAGAAGCAGCCAGCTGAACCACCACCGGTGCGAAGAGGTCCGCCTCCACTGGACTGCAAGTGTGCGGAATCGGCATTTGGCGGGAATCCGCCTTTGCCAACTTGCTCACATCCGCTACACTGCCCACCCTTTTTGCCAACCTAGATAATCGAGACAACCATGATTTCCGCCCTGACCCTCGCCGCAGAGGCAGCCGCCAACGCTCCCGCCACCAGCAACAGCGGGGCCTACATCACCTTCCTCATCGGCATCGCCATCCTCGGCCTGTTGTTCTTCTATATTGGCACTACCAACATGGGCAAAAAGCGGCTCGTCGGCACAGTGCTCTCCATCCTCGCCGCTGGCTCGGCCTACCTCGCCATCAGCGCCATGGGGTTAAAGCGCGGCATTGACCTCCAAGGCGGCTCTGAATTCGTCGTTCGCCTGGAACCCGGCACCGACAAGGATGGAAATGAAATCTCAGTCACCCCAGATGCCATCCAGCAGGCCATTGGCATCCTGGAAAAGCGCCTCAACCCAGATGCCTCCAAAGACCTCGTCCTCACCCCCCAAGAGCCGAACCGCATCATCATTCAGATGCCCGGTATCAGCGACCAGGAAATCAATGACGTCCGCAACAAGATTCAGCAGGTCGCCAAGCTGGAACTGAAAATCGTCCACCCCGAAAACGCCACCAAGCTCGCGGACGTGGAAGCCGGACGCATCGTCTTCGGCTACGAGCGCCTTCCATTCCAGGAACCCCAGTCAGATGGCACCACCCACATCCTCGTAAAAGTTCGCCCAGAGCTGGATGGCAAATACGTCTCCCGCGCCTTCCCTCGCTTCGATGCTCGCGGCTGGTCCGTTGGACTGGAGTTCGACAGCGAAGGCAGCAAGCTCTTTGACGAGGTGGCCAAAGCAAACTACCAGCAGCGCATGGCCATCGTCGTGGATGGAGAGGTCATCTCCGCCCCCGTCCTCCAATCCCAGAACTACAATGGCTACGCCGAGATCACGGGTGACTTCAAAGAAATGGAGGCTCGCAACCTCGCCAGCGGCCTTCAGAACCCGCTTGAGAACCCCATGAAGATCGAGTCCGAGCGCACCGTGTCCGCCGCCTACGGAGAGTCCTCTATCGAGCAGGGCAAATACATCTGCATCGCCGCGCTCATCATGACGGCACTCTTCATGTGCTTCATCTACCGCCTCGCAGGCATCGTTGCCATCATCGGCCTCGTCGTGAACATCACCATCCTCATCGGTGCCATGGCCATCTTCGGCTTCACCCTGACCATGCCGGGCATCGCCGGTATTGTGCTCACCATCGGTATGGCCGTGGACGCGAACGTCCTCATCTACGAACGCCTGCGTGAAGAACTCCATGCGGGCAAGTCCATCGGTGCGGCCCTCGTGGCAGCCTTTGAAAAAGCATTCTCCGCCATTTTTGACTCCAACATCACCACCCTCATCTCCGCCTGGATTCTCTACCTCACCGCCTCCGGCCTCGTGAAGGGTTTTGCCGTCACCCTCACCATGGGTATTGTCTCCTCACTCTTCGGTGCACTCATCGTCACCCGCGTGCTCTTCATGTGGCTCTTCGACAAAGGCGCGCTCAAGACACTTAAGGCAGTCGAAATCATCCCGGACAAAGTCTGGGACATCCTCGCCGTTGCACCCAAGTTCATCACCGCATCCCTGGTCATCACCGCCATCTCCTTCGCCGTCGTCGGCTTCAAAGGTGCAGACGGCTTCGGCGTGGACTTCCGTGGCGGCGACCTCCTCAACGTCGATCTCAAACCGGGTTCCAGCATCTCCGAAGCCGAAGTGGCAGAAGTGCTTAAACCCCTCGGCATCACAGGTCAGTATCAGGAAAAGGCCAACGCTCTCGGGGACGCCGCCATCGCCATCCGCAGCGAGTTCGACACCGGCAATAAAATCGAGGCCGCCATCGATGCCAAATACGGCGACCGCATCAAAGGCAAGTCCATCGAGCGCGTGGGCCCCACCATTGGCAAGGAAATCGCCCGCTCATCACTTCTTGCCCTCGGCCTCGCCCTCGTAGCCATCTTCCTCTTCCTCATGATGCGCTACGAAACGGCATTCGCCCTCGGTGCCATCCTGGCCCTCTTCCACGACGTGCTCATGGTCCCTGGCCTGTGCATGCTCTTCGGCCAGCAAATGTCAGTCATTCACGTCGGGGCGCTGCTTACCATCGCAGGTTATTCCATCAACGACACCATCGTCGTCTTTGACCGCATTCGGGAAACCATCCAGAGCGGCCGTGGCGGTTCGCTTCGAGACATGATGAACGAGGCCATCTGCAAAACGCTCTCCCGCACCTTGCTAACAGGCCCCACCGCCCTCGCCCCCATGGTCATCCTCCTCTTCATGGGAAATCCCTCCATGAAAGAGTTCGCACTGCCAATGGTTATCGGCGTGCTCCTCGGCACCTACTCCTCCATCTTCATCGCCTCACCGCTCGTTCTCTGGTATGCTAAGAAGACTGGCACCGCTCTGAAGACCCAAGTGCTCGAAGCCAAGCAAAAAGCTGACGCCATCGAAGCTGCCGCACGGCAGGCTCAGAACCAAGCGCTCAAGGCTGCCGAGGGCAGATAGCCAAGCAAGCCGAGCGCTCACAGTTGATCGCAAGTCATCAGGGATGCGCGGACGGAGACGTCCGCGCATCTTCGTTTCTAGCCTTCACCCATCGATCATAGTCGTAGCGGAAACGTCTTGAAAGCCCGCAGTGGCTAGGCGGGAGCGGCCTTGAAAGGCTGGAGAATATGGAGGAATGCACCATGCCGTCGCCGTCAAGCCCCACCCTCCCAAGGCCTGCTCGCCGCAAGGCGCAGTGGCATTTCATCAATGGGTCAGGCCCGCAGCAGAACTTTTTTCGACATTTCGTACAAGTTCCTAAACCGCGGTGCAACTGACCGGTGAACCTCACACCCAACGTGCTGAACCACCAAACCACACACCAGACATCCCAAACCATGAAAACGCCATCCATCTTCCTCACCCTGCTACTCGGCCTTCTTCTCACTCTCAGCAGCCATGCCCAGTCCAACATGGGCCTGCTGACCAAAATCGTCGAAATCACTCCAGCTCAGGCAGGTGTAGGTCAGACCATTACCGTACGCACCGAGACGCTCAACCTCGCTGGCTTGGCCTACCAAATCGCCAAACTGCCCGAAAACCTTCGCTTTCGGCGCGGCATCATCCCGGGCCTTGGCAGCAGCCAGGTGAAAATCTTTTTCACAGGAGCCAATGGCCAGCAGACAGTGGAGGGCATGAACGTCACCCCCATTGGCAACAACCGCTACACAGTCCAAGTGCCAAATGGTGCCCGAACCGGCAGACTCCGCCTTCAGCGGGGTGTCGCAAGCAGCCTTTCCACGCCCACCTTCACTCTAGTCAACACCGGATATGCCATAGACAACTACTCCCAGTTCGACATCATCAGCATCCGAGTGGACAACGTGGAGCGTCTCAGCCCCCAAGTCGTTCGCGCCTCCTCCCCAAGCAGCCCCACCGTAAACGGCGTCGATGTGGGGGCCACTCCTGGCAGCCACTCTCTCCAGGTTATCCTGGGCCGTTCCCCCAGTGAACCCATCATGTCCTACGCCCTGCCCGCCGTCCCCGCCACCAACCCTCTCATGGGCGTGCGTCTTGAGATCATGAAAGCCGGTGAGTTCATGGTCGCATCACCCGCAGCACGTCTCAGTGGCACCTCCATCACCGCGAGCTGGCAGACCTTCGTCATTGACCCGACCGGAAATCACACCGTCCACGGCTTTGACTTCACCTTCAACCAAACCACCGGCCAGACCACTTGGCGCCACTGGATCGCCGACCCTGCAAACATCGTCCGCACCGGTCATCTCGTCGAACCCACCAACTGGGCTCTCAATCCCGCATCCGTCAGGCTTCAGCTCATGGCAGGAAGCCAACTTTACACCGAAGTGGTCCTCACCTTCAGCAGTGCCAGTTTCTTCGCCCTAGGAGATGGGCGGACCTACCAAATGCAAGTGAACTGATCTCCCACCAGCCCAGGAAGCCCGCCGCACTCACGGCGGGCTTTTCTGCTTTGAAGTTTCCCTGCCCGCAGTCATCGTGCCTCATGCCGGAGCACTCCCCTTCCGAACCCGAGTTCCATGCAGCAGATTACGAGTTTGCCCAAGATCTTCTCGACGGCAGTGATGAAGCCTGGCGGCGTTTTCAGCACGAGTATCAGCCCGCATTGCTTGCCAAGCTCCGCGCCATCGGTGCCTCCCCCGCTGACGCGGATGAAGTCCTGGGACTCGTGATCGATAAACTCTGGTCTCAGCGAAAACTGGCCAACTACTCCGGACGCGGCCCACTGCTTGGCTTCGTGCGTGCTGCCGCCGCCAACACCTGGCTGGAGTACCTGCGCAAGCACCGCCGCACCGTGACAGCCACCACCCTGCAAAGCGGAGCGGCATTAGACGGCACAACGACTTTTGATGCCATCACTCCCGCCACCCCAGCCTCACAGAGCGAGGTGCCCCTGGCCATGCTGCTGAAGGAAGCCCTCCTGCACGCTCTTACCCATACCGATCCGGAAGCTCTCCTCATCCTCAGACTCTCCGTACTTCAGGGCATCAAACAGCGAGAACTCTGCTTGCTCTGGGGTGGCTGCCACGAAGGCACCATCTCCCACAAAAAGCAGCTCGCCATGGAGCAAATCCGAGACCTAACCATGCAGGCTGTCCACCAGCGCGAGCCCAACCTGCAAATCACCTGGCAGGACCTCATCGAGGCCTGTGGAGAAGGCGTGGAAGCCATCCTGGGTCCCATCGACGCATAAACTTTTTCTGCAAATCAGCGCAAGTTTCCCCTTCGGGTTGCAACCAGTCCATGAACCTCAATCCACACTATGACTGACAACGATCTCCTCCTCCTCACCAGCTTCCTTAGCCGCCTCCACGTGGACGTGGAGGGGCGCAGTTCAGAGCCACCGCCCGCAGAAGTGGCCACACGGCTCGAGCGCTTTGCCTCCGGTCAGGCAAACGCCCAGGAACGGTTACAAGTGGCCTCCCTCCTTCAAGAGCATCCAGAGTGGATTCGCTACCTAGCCAATAAAATCCGTCAGCGCTCTCCCGCCTAAGCACTCACTCTGGCTCCACCCTCATTCTCTGAAACGGCACAGAGTCCACCACCGCCTGAATCATCGCCTGAAAGCGGTAGTCAGCCGCCTTGGTTTTCTCCACGATCTCGCCTATGGCAGGTCTGTCTTGATGCCTGATGCCACGACCAAGCGAGTAAATAAGGAGGTGCTCGGCAAGGCTGCGCACGAAGTCATCCCTCAGATCGGTGGCCAGCAACTCCCGCAGTCCCCTCAAATCATCAAACTTCTGCCCTCTCACCCACATGCCAGATGCATCGATGGGCTGCTTGTGATCCTGGTCCCGCCAGCGGCCGATGGCATCATAGTTCTCCAGCGCGAAACCCATGGGATCCAGGAAAGCATGACATCCGGCACAGGACATGTCCTCACGGTGTTTCTCAAACTGCTGGCGCAGAGTGAGGTGGCTGAAGCGCACCTTCTCTTCGTTCAACGTGGGCACATCTCCGGGCACGGGCGGCGGCGGAATGCCAATGATGCTCTCCAGCACAAACTTGCCGCGTTTCACGATGTTGGTGCGTGTAGCGTTGGAGGTGAGCGTAAGGATGCTGCCATGGGTCAGCACACCACCACGAGGCGTCCCCTGAAGAGAGACCTTCTTGAACTCATCCTTCTTCAGCCCCTTGGCATCTTTGAGTCCGTAGTAAGCCGCAAGCTGACTGTTGGCAAAGGTGTAGTCCGCGTTGAGGAACTCGATCACGCTGCGGTTCTCCCTCAGAATGTGGTCAAAGAAATACTGCGTCTCCTTGAGCATGGCATAGCTGACGCCAGAGCGGAACTCAGGGAAAAGACGCTCACTCCGGTAAACGCCCTCCATGTCACGAAGCTGAAGCCACTGCCCGGCAAAGTGCTCCGCCATGGCCCAAGCCTTCCGGTCTGCAATCATCCCTTTCACCACCCCAGCCAAGTTCTTCCGCAGTTCCTCCTTCTTGGCCGCCTCCAGCAAGGCGTCTGATGGAGGACTTGCCCAGAGGAAATAGGCAAGCCTGTTGGCCAGCGTGAACTCGTCGATGAGTTCCGTACCTCCCAGTGGTGTCCCAGACGGCACTGGCGCCGGGTGATACAAAAACGCCGGACTGGCCAGCATCCCCTCCAAGACCGTTCCCACCGCTCCCAGCGGCTCCTCACCGGCTTTCAGCGCCGCCTGCGCCAGTGCAGTCCACTGAGCGCGTTCACCATCCTCCAAGGGCCGCCGGAAAAGTCTCTCGCCCATGCGCGGAACGACTTCCAGCACCTGCGCGGTGGTGAGCGTGCGGGAGCCGACCAGTGGCCCCTCTACCTTGACCTGGTGCACCCAGAGATTCCGGTCCGCCTTGTTGTCCGGATCATAAAAGTCGTTCAAAAAAGCCACACGCAGCTCGTGTCTGCCTGCCGCAAGATCCGTTTCAAAAGTGAACCACTGCGGTGCCTGGTTCTTCGCAGTCACACTGCCCGCGTGAATCACCTTCTCACCAAGTCGCACCTCGAACTTTGCCGGCTCAGACCCCGCTTGCTGGGCACCAGCCTTCAGTGTGAGACGATACTTGCCCCCTTGGACGATCTCCAGCGGATGCCCCACCCAGCCTGCACTGGCCAGCGCTATGGCACCCGTGTCCGGCGACGCATTGCCAGCCCCGGGGCGAAAGTCCTCCCCGGTCAGTTCCATGGCCGGCAGCCCTATGGATACACCCGGCATCACCCTCTCCAAAAATGAACTCGGACGCGGCTCCACAAGGCCAAACGGCCCCGCCATCTGGACCTTGTCAATTGCCAGGTTCAGATCCCTCCTCCCATCCGGTGCATTCGGGTCAAAGAAGTCGTTCAGAAACGCGAGCGAAAGCCTCCGCTTGCCGCGGTTCAACGGCACCTCCACACGCAGCTTTTGCCAAGCACCACCCTTCTCCCTCCAAGGCGTCGTAACCTCCAGCTCGCCACGCGCACTGCCATCTATGGAATAGCGCAACTTCGCGTGATCCGGACCCGCTTCGGTGGCAGCAGCATGGATGGTCAACTCATAGGTCCCATCAGACGGCACATCAAATGAAGCGGAAGACTCCGCATTGCTGAAGAACCAGAGCACACCGTCGTCCTCAAACCCTACGTTCTTGTCTTTGCGGTCGAACTTGGAGGCTCCTATCTCCACGCTCGCCCGCTCAGGCGGACGCGGCTTCATGACCTCCGTGCGGATGCGCGTCGCCGCGCGCAGATACTTCTCCATGAGCATGGGAGAGATAGAAAGCACCGCTCCTATGTTGTCGAACCCATAGCCCGTGTCATCCGGAGGGAATTCACTCGAGGGCTTGAAGGCATATACCATCAGCAGATCGCGGACCGTATTGTCATACTCCGTGCGGTTCAGACGTCGCAGCACCGTGTGACCAGGGTCAGGCTTCTTGGGGTCAAAGTAGAAGACGTTCTCATCGATCCACTTCACCACCTCATCCCGCTTGGAAAGCGGCGGTATTTCCTCGTCCACAGGCGGCATGACGTGAGTCACCAGCATCTGGCGAACGTGATCCCAAAAATCAAGATCGCCTAGCATTGCTGCATATCCATCATGTTCATCCAGGGCAAACTTGCCCTTCCGCACACCGTCGGAGTGACAGTCATAACAGTACTGCTCCAGCATGGGCAGGATCGTTGTTCGGTACGCTTTCTCTCCCCTGCCCGCAGCGAAACACTGTCCGGAGAGACAGGCAAAGACGGGAAGAAGGAGCGAAAGCAGGTGGCGTGGGGGGCGCGTTGCAATCACGCCCTACACTACGCACCGACATGCTCAAAACTCACGCTCGTTTTGCATCATCCCGTCCATGTCTAACGAGACCAGGCTCAGCAACTCCTCGTCACTGAGCTCCGTAAGCCGCAGCGCTTCAGTCTCATCCGCGAGCAGACTGTCCGAGAGCGCCCTCTTCTCCTCCAGCAGCCGATCCACACGCTCCTCCAGGGTGCCAGAAACGACAAACTTGTGGACGATCACGTTACGCGTCTGACCGATCCGATAAGCCCGATCTGTCGCCTGATTCTCCACCGCTGGGTTCCACCACCGGTCAAAGTGAATCACATGCGTGGCAGCCGTCAGCGTCAGCCCTGTGCCTCCAGCCTTGACTGATACCACAAAGAAGGGGGGGCCATCCTCCCGCTGAAAATCCTTCACCAACTCAGCCCGCTTTGCCACCGGCGTTCCACCGTGCAACATCAGTCCGGGAAGGCCAAACACCCTCTCAAGGTGAGCCACCAGTGGAGCGCACATTTCCTGATACTGCGTAAACACCACCACACGCTCTTGACGCTCCGCCAGTTCTGTAGCCAGCTCAGCCAAACGCAAAAACTTGCCGCTGTCCTCAGCATGATACTGCCCATCCCCGCTGTAGTGCGAAGGGTGATTGCACACCTGCTTGAACTTCGACAGGAATCCAAGCACCTGCCCACGCCGCTGAACGCCTTCCACGGTTCTGTCCCCAAGCGTACGCTTTAGTTCCTCTACCAGCCTCGCGTAAATGACCGCCTGTCTCCGGGTGAGTCCGCAGTTTACTCTCACCTCGATCTTCTCCGGCAGATCGCTGATGATCCTCTTGTCCGTTTTCATCCTGCGCAGCAGATAGGGACGGATGAGACGCCGCAGCGGACCGTAGTCCACGCCACGAGATGTACTCAGCTCCTTCAGCTTCTCCGCAAACGAGACCGCGCTGCCAAGCAACCCGGGATTCAAAAAGTCAAACAAGCTCCACAAGTCTCCAGGACGATTTTCCACCGGAGTGCCTGTAAGGGCTATCCTCGCACGAGACCGCAGCCGCTTTACCGCCAGCGTCTGCTGAGCCGCAGGATTCTTGATCGCCTGCGCTTCATCCAGCACGATCACCTCCCACGCTGTCTCATGAACACGTAGTTCCCTCGTCGCCATAAAGTAGGTGGTCAGCACTACGTCCGGGCAGACAGGTTGATCTTCAGCACCTGCGGAAGAATGCTGCACCTTGAAAACAAGTGATGGCGCAAACTTACGCAACTCCGCACGCCAGTTTCCCAAGAGCGATGCCGGACATACGATGAGCGAAGGGTTGGCTGCACCACTTTGTTTTAACTTCAGAAGAAGCGCAATCACTTGGATCGTCTTTCCAAGGCCCATATCATCTGCCAAGCAGGCACCCAGGCCCATCTTTTGCATGAACCACAACCACGCAAAACCCTGCTGTTGGTAGGGGCGCAGCACGGCAGCCAGACCTTCCGGCGGTGGCACGGTTTCTGGCTCTCGAAGCGCCCTCAGCGTGTCTGCAAGCCGCTGTCCCGCAGTCACCTGGGACCACGTCTCCCGCGCTTCAGAGTCTGCCCTTACTGTCCTCTCGTCCGGTCTTCCGGCATCGAACCCAGCCAAAAATCGCATGCCTTGGTAGAAGCTCAGCCCAGCCTCCTCATGCAGACGCTGCACCCGCTGCCAGTGAGCCAGAACCTCATCCAGCCGTTCCACATTCATTTCCACCCAGCGGCCTCGCAACGTCACCAGACCAGACTTAGCGGAGCGAATCTTTTCCAGCTCCTCCTGCGTCAGCGGCTCACCGTCAAGAGCCACTTGAATCTTGAAGTTCAGCATGGCCGCCACTCCTGTGGAAGAGAGCTTTTCCGTTTCCAGCACCACCTGCACCACAGGCCGGGAGGGGCGCCCACCGCTCCACCAGTCCGGCACCTTCACCACCAGACCGCACTCACGCAGTGTCTGGAGCTCACACACCATTTCGTAAGCCTCGGAAGGTTGCCAGGCCAGCGCCTGAAAAACCCGCCGTGTCTCCAGCATCCGCTGCATCCAGGCTGAACACGTCGCTGCCTTCCGCAAGGGGTTCAACAGAGCGCTCATCACACCCTCATGAGTGCCCCCTGCATACTTTTGCAAAGCCCGCGCCAGAGGAAGATGCTGAAGCCTGCCCCCTACTGACAGGCGCTCAGCAAACGTAGCCAGAAAGGCAAAGGGCCTCACGGCATCGTTCTTGTTCTCCGCCAGATGAAAAGTGACACGTCCCACACCCTGCCATTCCTCCCCCAAGCTGAGAAGCCATGCCTCTAGCCCCTCACTCGCTCGCTGGACCACCTCGTGAAGCATCTCCTTCCACCAGCGCTGCACCACCTCCTCCGTCACATACTCCGCCCCTCGCATAGGCGGCATTCGGGAAATCCAGGACCGGCACGCGTCTTCATCCAGCCCGGTCATTGCGTCCAGGTTTCTCACTTGGCACAGCCGGTTCAAGAACGCTCTTCCAAACTCATGCAGCCACTTCATGGCTGGGCCTGCCCCACCCGTAGGACACTTCATCCCCACCTCTAGCGGAGACATGGAGAGCCTGCCCCCGGGCGCACAACTCAACGCGGCATCCACACTCATGATGCAGGCCACTCTATCATGAGAACGCGACAGTCAGCGATTGAGTGAACCCACTTCCGCCGAGTCGTGAAGCCTCTTCACTTCCGCATCTGACAGCGCCCGGTCAAACACCGCCAGAGCTCCGAAGCGCCCTATCGTAGCCTCGCCAAGCATGGAACCAACGGCGTAACGCGCACCCACCGTGAAGTCGGACCCCGGCCCTTTGTCCTTATGTCTCTCCGGGTCCAGCCTGAAGATGCCACGCCCGTGGTAGTAAGGATTCATGCCACGATCCTTTCCTCCCGGTCCTTCCTGGGTGAAGTAGGGGTCTGTACGCTTGTGCTTCACCGGATCAAGGTCCAGCACATCCAGCACACCGTTGATGTAGGCACGCAAGTATTTGGAATCATAAGTGAACGCCAGCGTACACCACTGCTCAGTCGGCACCTCAGAGGCCGTGACCGCATAGTCCGCGCACCACGGGAACGCCGTACCATCCGCTCTGCGCGTCACTCCGCCTTCGCTGGAGATGTGAGGCACCAGCTTGTTCGGTCCGCCATAGGTCGGCATGTTCATCAACATGGCATACTGCCGCGTGCCCGAGTCGTCGTTCGCTCCTTTGCCCTCGCTCCACATGCCTGCGATCGTACGGCTCTGTTTCAGATTCACGATCCGAACCACCGCAAACATGCTCACCTGCGCATCCGGCCCAGAGATGTTCAAATCTTTCGTCTCTGCATACGGTATGCTGAAATACGTTCTCCCATTCAACTCTGCTGCGTAACCAGAATAAGGCCCTCCTTCACTGCGTGGAATGGGACCGCCCACCTCTCGCAGCGGATGCTCATTTGGCGTACCTAGGGATTTGCGCACTTGCCCAGGCTCTTCACCGAAGGTCCAAAAGCCAACCAGATTGGGAGTAGAGGTGACCACCCTTGCATCACCCGCCAGAGCAGGCAGCGAAACAAATGCGGCAAAGGATAGCAAACTGAGGTGGATCTTCATCACACGAGAACAGGCTTGAAGCAGCGGTCTTTGGACAGAAAAGCCCCTCCATTTAGACGCCCACCATCTTCAGAGCCTCCGCTACACTGCGTCCCTCGTGCACCATGGCCATAAGC
This sequence comes from uncultured Verrucomicrobiaceae bacterium, assembly GCA_964538625.1. Classification (GTDB taxonomy): domain Bacteria; phylum Verrucomicrobiota; class Verrucomicrobiia; order Verrucomicrobiales; family Verrucomicrobiaceae; genus JAEUHM01. The sequence goes on along the minus strand of CAZIGH010000058.1, from coordinate 9,260 downwards.
GCACGGGTAATGCCTTTCGGACTCGGATGCTGGATGACGTTTCTTCCATAGACGATCCCCGCCGCGCCTTGCTCAAGAAGACCCTGCGTGCGCGTAAGGATCTCTTCATCACTTACCCGCCCACCACCGCGCACCAGCACCGGAATGCCAGACGCCGCTTCCACCACCTTGTGATACACGCTGATGTCATCCGTGGGATCCGCCTTGATGATGTCCGCGCCCAGCTCCACCGCCTGACGCACGAGATAGGTGATCTCCGTGAGGTTACCGTTTACCATATAGCCGCCCGCCTCTTCATTGGGCCGGAACACAAGCGGCTCGATCATCATGGGCATCCCATAATAGTCCGCCTGGGGCTTGAGGCGCAGAATGTTCTCCACACACTCTGCGTGTACCTCCGGCGCTCCCGGAATCTGGAACAGATTCACGCACACGCAGGCCGCATCATATCGTACCGCTTGCAGCATGGTCTCCTCAATCATCAATGAAAACCTCCGATTCTCCGGCAGCGTCTTCCCGTAAATGTTCGCCACATCGGTTCGCAGCACCAGTGAAGGCTTCTGCCGACCTGGAATCTCCTGCAAGTGACGCGCCATCCCCAGCGTGAGCTGAATCGCATCTGGCCCTGCATCCACGAGCGTGGCGATGACCTTTCTCATGTCCTCGATACCCTGGAGGAAACCTGGCTGATTGAAGAATCCATGATCCACAGCCACATCGAAACAGCGGCCGGAGGATGCGTTAAAGAGACGGCGAAGGCGAAAGGTTTTCATGGTTGGAGCCACGATCCTAACCGGCGGCGCGTCACTGCCAAGCCTGATCTATTCATGAAAGTCGCAACGGTGCTTCCTGAATGCCCCTGATCGCAGGGCGCTTTTTCAGCGCAGCGGAATGCGCTTCTCAAGACACTCATTGAGCCAGCGCACCAGTTCACCCACTGCCGGATGCTTTTTCCTCAGCGAGGCCAGCGTCCCCCAGTCCAGAGTGGAACGCTGGGATGGCGTGGTGATGCGTTGCATCCGCAACACGCCCTGCACCGCTTCAAACTCGCCCGCCGTCATGGCATGGATCACATTCGCATCTGGCAGCGTGTCCAGACTGTCGATGGCGACCCCGAGTGAAAGGATGCCCACGCCGAACTGATGTCCCAGAGACCGCAGCGCATCCCCCAATGCTTCATCCGTCACCGCCTCGGCGATGACCAACTCACCTTGCGTGGTCCACCGCGTGGCAGACAGCGCCTGAAAGAACTCGGCCGGAAAGGAATCCAAAGAGACCGTCAGTTTCAACGCCACCCCCATCAACCCCACTTCCGGTCCGCCCAAGTGTCGGCGCAGCGACAGCATGGTTTCGTCAAAACGTGGCTGCTCATCCGAGCCGGTCTCCACCTCCCAGTCCGCACACACGATGTCCGGCACCTCCCAGTCTCCATCCACCCGCAGGCTCGCACCGGCCCTGCCATTGAGCACAAAGGGAAACTGTCCTCGCTGCCAACCTAAGCGCTCATAAATCGCCAGCACTTTCGCATAGCGCTGATGAGCTGCGTCCGCAGAGGTCTCCAGGTTGTCAAACAGACCGCCACGCCCATTCAGGCCCGCGCTCCGGTGAGAACGTAGCCGCAGGTAGTAGCCCTGCCCCTGATCCACCTTCGCTATGGGTGAAGTCGGGTCGTAAGAGAGGATAGAAAAGTGATACCTCAGTGTCGCATCACTGTAGTCATCACCCAGCTTGTAGCGAACGAGCCTTATCAACTCCGTGCCCTTGATCGCCTCTGCCGGACTCGGGGGAAGGATTTCCGGCAGCAGATGTCGGAGTTGTTCGCGAAGGTTCATTGAGTGGTGGAGATGCGTAAAGCGGACGTGCAGCATTAAAAATGTCGCGACTGCCGTCAAGACCTCATCCCTGATTTTTGCAGGGACATTGGTCTTGCCGTTTCGGCCCTCGACTCGTCCTCGGCGTTCAAAACGATCCCTTTTCACTTGGTGTCGCACCGGTTCTTTGCTCATCATGTTCCATGCTCAGACTTCTCCCCCTATTCGCCCTGCTGGCCCTCATTTCAGTTCGTGCGCAGGATTCTGATTCTCTGCCTCTCACCGAAGACTCCCGTCCGCAGCCCGGCGTGCCAAAAGGCGAACAAATCAAAACCACCCACAAGTCCGGAGAAAAGAGTCTCTTTCCCGGCACCGAGCGCGAGGTCACCCTGTACTTTCCCGCAGGCTTGGACAAAACCAAACCGAGCGCCTTCATGGTCTTCCAGGACGGTGTGATTTATCAGGCCCCCGTGGCCTTGGACAATCTGATTCACCAAAAGGCCATCCCGCCGCTTATTGGCATCTTCGTCAAGCCCGGCGTGGTGCCTGCCACCAGCGAACAAGCATTGCCCAGGTTCAACCGCAGTCTGGAGTACGACACCGTGAACGGCGACTACGCACGATTCCTCATCGAAGAACTGCTCCCCGCACTTGAGAAAGCTCACGGCTTCTCTTTGAGCAAGGATGGCAACCAAGGAGCCATCGCAGGCAGCAGCAGTGGCGGCATCGCAGCCTGGGTGGCGGCTTGGCATCGCCCAGACCGCTTCCGCCGCGTCTTCACCAGTGTGGGCACCTACGTGGGCCTTCGTGGCGGAAATGACTGCCCCACTCTCGTCCGCAAGACCGAGCCGAAACCCATCCGCATCTTCCTGCAAGACGGCAGCAACGACAACAATGGCTACGGCGGCAACTGGTGGATCGCCAACCAGGACATGCTCAGCGCCCTTGAATGGGCCGGATATGAGGTCAATCACGCATGGGGAGATGGCGGCCATAATCAGAAGCACGCCACCGTCGTCTTTCCCGAGGCGATGCGTTGGCTGTGGAAAGACTGGTCCAGCAACCCCGAAATCCAAGCCAACCCAGGAGCACAGTCCAAGTGGCGCGGCTACGAAGCCATGGACCCAGCAACCCTGTGGACAAAAAACGGTAAGGCAGCTGGCCCGGGTTTGAAACTCGACAAGGATGGCAGCGTCACCACCACGCCCCTGCTCAATGAGCGCACCTTGCTGCAAGATGGCAGCCACGTCCAGCCACCGCCGGGTTTCATCGTCACCGGCACCACCCTTTCACCTGACCAGACACTGCTCTATGCCACCGTGCCAGATTCCGCCTACGTCATGTGCGCCCAACTTCACGCAGAAGGCCGTGTCCGTCACATGCAGAAGTTCATTCGCCTCCATGAGCATGACGCTCAGGATCCCAAGGCGAGCGGCATGTGCGTGGACGTCGAAGGGCGCATCTACGTGGCCACCACTCTCGGCATTCAGGTAAGCGATCAGGCGGGACGCGTGAACTTCATCATCCCCACGCCAGGAGCGGCTTCAGACGTCTGCTTTGGCGGCAAGGAACGGACCACCCTCTACGTGGTCGCAGACGGCACGCTCTATCAGCGCCCCATGAAAACCAAGGGCGTGGACAGCAGGCAGCCCGCCATCAAGCCAGCACCTCCGAAACTCTAGGTTCAAGCTTCATGCCCTCCAAGCACCACGGCGTCCTGCTGCACCCCGCCTGTCTTCCCGGCAGATTCGGCTGTGGTGACTTGGGTCCCGAAGCGTGGCAATGGCTCGACGTGCTCGGAGATGCGGGAGTGGAGTCCTGGGCCCTGCCCGTCCACATGGAAGATCTGAATCTCCTGAGTTTCGAACTGCTTCATCATGACGGCGCACTGTTGGCTGAGGACATGAGAATGCTGCCAGTGTTTGATGACGTGGATGTCAACCCCGCCGCAGTTCATGAAGTGCGTTGGGCCTTTCTCCATCTCGCCGCGCGCCGATTCGTCTGCCAGTGCGAGGCCAGCCCCCTCCTTCGACGCGCGTTTGAAAGCTTCTGCGATGCCGAGTCCGCCTGGCTGGATGACGTCGCACTTTTTGGTGCCCTGAAAGACGATGCGGGCGGGCGTGGCTGGGCCACCTGGCCGGAGGGCATACGCACTCGCCAACCTGCCGCACTTGCCGCAGCCATGGTCTCCCTGGAACCCCAAATCGAGGAGCGCAAGGCACTGCATTATCTCCTCTCCCGCCAGTGGCGCCTGCTCCGTTCTCACTCCCAAAAAGCAGGTGTCACCCTCATGGCCGTGCGCAGAAGGGACGCTAGCACCGTCTCTCTGGAGGGCTGGACGCGTGAGCTATCCTCACTCTCAGACATCCGCGCACTCCAGTTGCTTGATGGTCTTGTCACTGAAGCAGCACTTGAAGAACCCGAGTGGCTGCACGGTGCCAAGCTCTTCGGCCACACGACCCGCGAAGGCTGGCGATTCCACTGGAGCCAAGTCAACGAAGACGTCCTCAAGCAGCTCCTAGGCGCATGAAGCACGCCGGACGCCGCAGGTGATGTCACTCCGCCAGCGCCGCAAACAAATGCTGTAGCTCCTCAGCAGCCTCTTCCGGCGTCGTCACCGTCTCTTGAATCTCAGCCAGCACGGCGTCCCGCAGTTTCTTCCTCCGCCGATACAAAGCCGCAGACACCGCTGCTCGCGTCAGCCCGAACCGCTTGCCCAGACCATCTGCCACACCATCTTCCACATCTGCAAGCAGGTGAGGCTCCAAAGCATCATGCAGCTCGCAGTGCGCAGACCCGACACTCTCTTCCCTAAGTCTCACCTTCGCCCGGTCCAGCAGCGCCTCCGCCCAGTTCCGATCGTACGCCTTTTCCGGAGATTCCTCCACCAGTGGTTCGAGACGATGCCGAGCTTCCATCTCCAGTGCATCCAGATGGATCTCACTCACTCCACCTCCACGCTTCTGCGCACTTTCCCTTCGATGCCGGTCCACCAAAAAGTCTGAAAGCGCCGCTAACAAAAAAGTGCGAAACTTTCCCCTCTGTTGATCCGCACGCTCCAGCGCCGGACCAGCCACCCACTGCGCCAGAAACTCCTGCGTTACATCCTTGGCCGTCTCAGGGTCCAGCCCCTTTCTTCTCACAAAACCATAAACCGGATACCAGTAGGCCATGCACAGATCATTCAGTGCGGCATCTCGTGCCTTCGGCTGGTCGCCCCGTGCACGGCTGACCATGGACCACCTTGTTGGCATGAACTCTCTCGGTGCGGAGGGCAGGAAAGTGTCGTCGGACATCGTAGCCAAGCCTGCCCCAGCCTATCTGAAAAAAAAGTTCTTTTCTGCGTCACATCATGGCCAGCAACCCGGAGAACCCTCTGGAAGCGGCCATCTCACATGGCCCGCCACCAATCAGCACATCAAACCAAACCACCGTCCATTCCATGAAAACCATCGCCTTCATCCTCCTCGTCGTCGCCTCCCTCAGCTCCTGCGCCGGTCCACTGCCACCTCCCATTCTGCCTCCTCTGCCACCTCCCCCGCCCATTCCCCTCCCCGTCGCTCCAGCCGTCTGGCACACACCGCTGCTCACACCGGCTAGCATCACCCATGTCAGCACCGTCGCTCGCGGCGACTACCAGCCTCACCTCCTCCGCAGCTACCGGGCCGGATACCGCTACGGCGCTGCCGACAGATACATTGGCCGTCCGCGGGATTACCGGAGCGCATTCCTTTGCAGCGGTGAGTCCTGGGAATCCTACTTCCAGGAGGGATACGCAGATGGTTATGACCTGCGGGGAGAGCAACACTGACCAAAATGCCCGTGAAATGCGGACCTTCTTGTGCCATCAGACTCCGCATCCAATCATGGCCAGCGACCACTTCTCCACCCAGTCCACTCAGTACGCTGCCTACCGTCCGGTGTATCCACCATGCTGGTTTGACTGGCTTGCAGAACAAGTCCACCAGCGGCATACAGCCTGGGATTGCGCCTGCGGCAGCGGACAGGCCACACAGGATCTAGCGCGCAAGTTCCGCCATGTCATCGCCACGGACCTCAGCGCCGCTCAGCTCTCCCACGCTCCATCCCTGCCCAATGTAGAGTGGCGCACCGCCCACGCTGAAGAGTCCGGTCTTGAAAGTGAAAGTGTGGACCTCCTTACGGTAGCCCAAGCCCTCCATTGGTTTGACCTGCCCCGCTTCTGGCAGGAAGCGCGTAGAGTGCTTCGCCCGGGAGGCGTCATCGCAGTATGGAGCTACGGCGTTTTTCAGCTGGACCATCCTGAAATCGCAAATGTTTGTTACGACTTTTATCAGAACATCGTTGGTCCCTTTTGGCCACCTGAGCGCCGCATCATTGAGGCCGGCTATGGCTCACTGGAGTTCCCATTCTTGGAAATCCCGGCACCCATCATCGAGATGCAAGCCACGTGGACACTAGATGCACTTCTTGGTTACTTGCGTAGCTGGTCTGCCACCACGCGCTACATCAGCACTGTACAGGAAGACCCGCTCATCCCGCTCAAGGAACGGCTGCTTGCTGTCTGGCCCCCAGCTCCCGCGTTGAACGTTCGCTGGCCCCTCTCCATCAGGGTGGGGCGGAGCCAGTGCCCGCCCTAGCCCGTGGTCCTCAGACCCGATGCCACGGCATTGATGGAAACCAAAAGATCCGGTATCATGGCCTCGGCTTCCTCGTGCCGCTCTTCCGCTACGAGTCCTCGCCAAGCCTTCAGAAGCGCCACCTGCTGCCGGTGCAGCACCGAAAGAGGCTGCTCCCTGATCCCCAGTGTGAAGGCAAGCCTTGGCCGACGCTCCTCGAACGTGCCCATGAACATTTCCGCCAGCACATCCTGCGTGCGATGATACTCAGCGAGGATGGTCGCCAAGAACGACTCTCTCACTTCCTCTCGCGTCACCAAACCTGCGTAGGCTCGCATCCAGTCCTCATTGGCGCTCACCAGTGAACTCTCAATGTTGGACAGCACGTACCGCAGGAACGGATCTCGCCGGCCCGCAGTCTTCAGCGTATCCCAAGCCGCAGGCTCTTCATCTCGCAGCTTGCCTAGAGCCGAGCCCGCGCCATACCAGCCCGGAAGATAAAATCGGGACTGAGTCCACGAAAACACCCACGGAATGGCACGCAGATCGTCCAAGGTAGCCTGTCCGGTACGTCGCGCAGGCCGCGAGCCGATACGCGCATTCTCCAGCGCATCGATAGGCGTCGCCTGCCGGTAGAACTCCATGAAGTTGGGCGCATGAAGAAGCGCCCGATAAGCGTCCCTGCTCCAAAGCGCCAGCCTATCCAGCACGTCGCCCAGGGAGGCAGAAGTGTCTTTCTGGTTGGCACTCTCCGCTGTGGCACACGTGGCAGACGCCATAAGCAGTTCGATGTTGTAAACCGCTGAGGCAAAGTGCGCGTACTTTTGTGCGATGGTCTCCCCCTGCTCGGTCATGCGCAAGTGACCCCGCAATGAACCGGGTGGCAGCGCTTCCATGAAGAAGTGCGTGGGGCCTGCTCCACGTCCCACCGTGCCGCCGCGGCCATGAAAAAACACTGGCTTCACCGAGTGCTCGGCCGCAGTCCGTGCAAGCGCTGCCTGCGCACGATGCAGAGCCCACTGACTTGCCAGAATGCCGCAGTCCTTATTCGAGTCAGAGTAGCCCACCATCATTTGCAGGCTTGGCTTAGCCCCTCCAGCGAGACTGCGCCGAGTCACCGGATGCTTGAGAAACTCCTCCACAATACCGGGTCCAGCCTCCAGATCAGCCATCGTCTCAAACAACGGCGTCACCGGCAGCGGACAGCTTAATCCACCGTCTTTCCACTCCGCCAGTCCGGCTTCGCGCGCCAGCAGATAAACCACAAACAAGTCCTCCACTGAGCGCGTCATGGACACAATCAGAGCGCCCAGCCCCGCCTTGCCAAACTTCGCCACATGAGCCGCCAGCACACGATGACAGGCCAGCACCGTATCCGCCTCAGCACCCGCAGACATGCCAGGAGCCAGAAAGGGCCTCGGTGAAGCCAGCTCCCTCTCAAGCAGCTCCCGCTTCTTCTCCCGCGTCCAAGACGGATAAGACGCACCCTCTGGTTCACCAGCCGCTACCAGCAACTGTGCCAGCGCCTTGTCATGAAACGCAGAGTTCTGCCGCACATCCAAAGCAGCCGAGTGGAACCCGAATGCCGCGATTTGCCGACGGAATGGCACCACCCAGTCACGCACCAGCGCGTGCGCTCCGCAGTCTGAAAGCGATTGCGCAAAACACTCCAAGTCTGCCAGCAACTCTGCGGGATTGCCGTATGCCGCCGCTAAATCCGGACGCTCAATGGCCAGCAGCACCCGCGCCCGCATCAGGTAAGCCGCAGCCCGCCAGGGTTCCTCATGGTTGCGCTCCAGGATGTAGGCCACATCCACCCCATCCTGCCCTTGGAGAAGCGCGGACAGCCTCGCAATCAGCTCCTTCAGCACCTCCGGTACCGCTTGAAAAAGCGAACTCAGCGGGACGTGATGAGCCAGGGCTTCCAGCGAGCGACGCTGAACGCGCAGCGCATTCACCCGCAGAGCCCTCAGCGCCTTCGCGGTCACCTCCGCAGTCACAAACGGATGCCCGTCCCGGTCTCCGCCAATCCATGTCCCAAACGTCACCAGCGGCTGCAGATCATCCAAGGCCTCAGGACTGAACCCGCAGTTCTCCCACGCCTCACGCAAATGCACGTGGGCACGGGCAAGCGTCTCAGGAAAAACCTCCCGCAGGTAGTAAAGCGCGTTCTGCAACTCCGCCTCTATGGTGGGCCGCGTCACATGAATCTCCCCCGTGCGCCACAGGCTCTCCAACTGCATCTGGAGCTGCCTCTGCAGGCGCCGCTGCTCACGCGGTGTGTAGTCCGCATTCTCATGCTTGTTCATGAGATCATAAATCTCGCGATGCCGCTCCCTCGCTGTCTCACGCTTGGACTCCGTGGGGTGCGCCGTCAGCACAGGCTCTACCAGTACCGATTTCAACACCTCCAGGATCTCCGCCTCCGTCCGTCCCGCATTCACGAGCCTCTTCAGGCTCGCACTCCACAAACCCTTCTCCGCCTCAGGCCCCGCCTTTGTCTCACGCAGTCTCCGCACCCGCGACGCCGTTCTCTCCTCCACGATGTTCAGAAGCTGAAACGCTGTCGAATACGCCTGCCCCAGTTTGCGGCTGGGTTCCGCCGTAGTCCCAGCCTCTCTCTGCTTCCACGGCAGACTGCTTGCCAAAACGCGCTCCTCCAAACGGTGCAGCGTCTGTTCAAACGCCTCCATCAGGTATTGCAAGTCAGACTGCAGCAAGTTGAAACCAAAGCTGCGAAGCGATTCAGAAGTAGGATCAGGCATGGGTCGTTCTCCACTTAGCAGGAAGAATGCCCGAGTGAAAGGCTGAGCAGTCGGCCAGCAGTGGCTGAGCTTGGTTGAGCGGTCGT
>CAZIGH010000057.1:0-33639 GCA_964538625.1 uncultured Verrucomicrobiaceae bacterium | reverse complement strand
CACCAAATACACGGACGGCGAAACGGGGCTGGTGTACTTCGGCTACCGCTACTACGCGCCACAGTTGGGGAGGTGGTTGAGCAGGGATCCGCTGGGAGACGCGGAATATGCCAACCGTCTTGTCGGGAATCGGCTCAATGATATAGCCTCGAGAGGCTCATCGGCTCCGAATCTTGGTGGACTGCTGGCTGCCACTGGGAATCGCCTCAACATCCTCGGCAAGCCGACGTTTTTAACGATCTTTGCTTCAAACAACCCGATAGGCGTTTACGATGTCATTGGGTTGGTTGGGTGTTCCGACCTGGCAGACGGGGCAAACTGGATCTACGAGCATTTTGCGGTGACACCTTGCGAAGAAAGCGCATCCAGAACCGATTGTAGGGATTGCTGCGAATCTAACAGCGAGCGACAGTTTTGGGTGAATACGGGCGGTTTCGTTTGCGATGCTGCAGTTGATTTAACGCTCTCTGCGGCAACTGGAGGTGCAGCATTGCCATGGATGGTTGCTGATACGATCTGGGGCGTGTTTAGCTGGGTCACAGATAACATCGACATAGCCGAAGAACGCGAGGACTGTCTAGACGACTGTCCGCAGTGCACCTGTCATGATTGCCAAAATCCTTTTCTCTAATGATGAACTCAAGCGACTTGTTTCAGATTCTACAGACCGTTGGACAGCTAACACTTTTGTCCTGGGGGATATGCTATTTCAGGGGATGGTCCATCATACCGTTGACGTGTATGACTCTGCTCTTGTCGAATGCATTTCTGCTTTTTGGCGTTAAGGCCGAAGGCTTTGGTTTGATGTCGGAGAGTCAGCTTTCGATTTTGGTCGTCCTCTGCTGCTGCGGGATGCTGTTTGCGATCGTTCGAATCGTAACGTTTGCCTTTCTACGGCGACCTCGGTCGGACCGGGTAGATAGGTAACAGGTTGACGGGGAACATAGGGTTCATCAGGGAAGTTGGTGCGCAGAAGCCCAGGCTCCACTTTTCGTCGTGAGGGAGAATGCTCTCGAACTTTGCTTCATGGAGTGCGGGGACCCGTCACCGCCTGTACAAGGCAGCCTGCTGCCGTCAATGTCTCCACGGCCCCAAGTTCACCAAAGCGCTACGAACCACTAGCCTCATCACTCCCGCCCGAACGGCGAACGGCCAGCAGGCTGGCCTGCACAAGGCGGCAGCGGGCTGCACGCACTCCAAGGTCGGCTGTGCCGTCAGTTGATTCACCGCGCTTTTCCCGCACTCACTTCCCGGATGAACCCGACTTGATGCTCAAAGAGCACATAGAGCAGGCATGACCGCCCAGAGAACGTGGCAGAGAAAAGCAGATCCGATTGGCTTTTGCGAAACTCTGGGTCCACAAAGCTCCCGCTCTCCGCTGTGAGCGAGTGCCAGTCGGTGAGTTCCGACAAGGCCGCACGCAACTGGGCCTTCAGCAGGCCAGCCGCATTGGCTGGATCGCCAAAACCGATGGCGAAGTGTTTGTGGTGCCAGTGACGAATGGCGCTCCTTTGCCAACGGCACCAAGACCGCAAAAACCTTTGACAAAACGGGGCGGTTGGATAAAGCGCTCCACGTGACACCCGGCGGCACAAAGCGGTGGCGTGAACAAAGTCGCTACGACGAACGGGATTGTCCTTCGCTTCGCTCACGACCTGCCAGATCGCTTCGCCCTTGTGGAGCCGCTATCGCGGCACAGCAGTGCCACACCGCCCGCATCTACCACGACGGCAAAGCTGACCTCTTTGGTGATGACCCCGCCGGACAAGTCATCGCCGCCGCTTATGGCCAAGCCGCAAGCAAAGTGGCTTCGGCTTCAGCCGAATCAGGCTCAGATCCTGAATCTTCAAATTTTGCATCTTGTATCTACCACTATGATTCCAACGGCAACGTCGTCCTGCTCACCGACGGCGAAGGCAAAGAGGCCGCACGCTACGCATACGACGCCTTCGGCAAAACCATGCTAGCCACTGGCCCCATGGCACAGGAGAACAAATACCGCTTCAGCACCAAGCCGGTAGAGGAAACCAGCGGCCTGAGCTTCTACGGCTACCGCTACTACGCACCACAGTTGGGGCGGTGGTTGAGCAAGGATCCGATTGGGGAGAGGGGTGGGGTGAATCTTTTGGTGATTCTGCACAACAACGTTGTTAACAAGAAAGACCATTTTGGGCTGAGTGACGGCACGTTAAGCCCCAACGACCCTCTAGACCCCACCGGTGGCAGCGGACTGAATCCCAACGACTTTCCGACACCCCTTGACGGAGTTCCTCAAGGTGTTTCGTGGTATGAATGGGTATTGGTGAAATCTTGCAGCTATATGAGCCATGGCCGAAGAGATGCGAACGGCGACTGTGTATTCGACAACTACGGTAACTTCCCAGGAGACACTGCGTGTCCAGCGTACAATACATTGCCAGACCTAGAACTAGCAGATGGTGGCCCCTGCGCCTCTTCTGGCGACTGCGGAACGGACACGCAGATCGTAGATTTCGGATACTACCAGAGGTGTACGGCGGACACAATCACGATGGAAATTGTTTGTTTCGGAATCGAAGGCAATATTCCAGAGGGCGGAATTGAGCAATGAAGCTTACAGGCCAGCGACAGGATAACCTAGCAGCCTTCTTTCTGAAGTGCTGTATCTCCTCTGTGATTGTTGCGATTTGTATCCAGTCGGTAACTTCTGAGGAGCCAAGGCATAGCGTTGCAAGTTCGATGGATCGGTGGTTCATCACCAACACGACGTCTGCCCAGCAGCTGATCACGATGACTCGCATTGCTGGCGGTCACATCGTGGTTGCAGAACAACTAGATCACTTCGACACCGTATTCACTTTCGACCAGGCGTTTAGGTTTCCGTTTCTGGCACCAATGTGGGCACCGCCCCACAAACTGGTGCTTAGCGAAAATGGTCGTGTTGCTGCCATTCGCGTGGATGAAATGATGATGCAGTTCAGCGAGAACCACAGAAGACATCGTTACTCAAATGTGACCATCTTTCGTTGTGACGAGTCGACAAAAGTCTGGCGCAGCAACGAGGTCCTTCACAAGAACGGTTTGGAAGGTGGCGATTTGAATGGTGAGATTGCTGCGGTGGCAAATGATGGCAACACGCTTTGGATCAGAAGTCATCCATTGCAGTTAGGCAACGGTAGTAAGTGGAAAGGCAAAGCTTGGCAACGTTGGCAGATAGATCAACCCCATAGCCAAGTCGGCCTGATGTCAAGTCCACAGCTGGGTGAATCCGTTGTCAACATTCCAAACTGGACAATACAGTTCGGCACACGCGGAGTCATCACCGAGGCAATCGGAAAACTCGGCGACTGCTCACTGGCTCTCAAACGAAATAGCCAAGGGGAGATGAACGCTGTGGTAGATGGCGGTAAGCAGGCGTTTCACCTGAACGCATTCGAGGAGATCGATGTCTTCTCGATTGTAGCGTCAGACAGCGGCGAGTGCATTGCTGCCATTGTGCGGGAGCCAAGATCCGTAGGCTACATCAATGGCTATTCGCACGTGTTATTGGCGCAACTGGATAGGGCGCAAGGTAAGTATCATGTGACAAAGCTGTTCAAGCGTGAAGATCTGCCTCCCCATGTGTTTGGAATCTCTGATATTGGAGCGGTGTTCCTACCATCGTTGAACCTGTTGCTGCACGTTGAGGAAACTCTAGTGGTAGCGGGCAGTAACACAAAAGAGAGTACCAAATGTGTTCCTTACTGGCAGGTTTGGAGTCAGAGCGGGCATAAAGTGAAGGAAGGGCTTCCCGTTGGTAAGTAACCTGCTTCTTTATGGTGAGAGTAACCAGCAATGCAACAAACTCATCGGGAAACTGCGGGTCAGCAGTTTTAGAGGCAGCAAGGGGATTTTTTGCGAGCGCTGAATTTGAGCATGAGGTGGGGTGGCCATGACGAGGTCTCGTTTGGTGGGGGCCTCGGGGCGACAGGGCGTTGAGGGCTCGGGATGGGTGTTGCCGTGTGGGCTGGCTTGAGGAACGGGGTACCTCTGGCTCATCCGTTCTGCTATGGTGGCGCACCCAAGGAGAAACCACTTGCACCCAGGGCGGAGTCCCGTATTCTCCTGGCCCGTTTTTTTCACTCAGCCCCACTCTACACCATGTCCCAGCACCGCAGTCTCCGCTCCTCCGCCGCCGTTGGTTCCAAGCGCAGCGTTCTGAAGCGCGGCGAGCGCATCAAGCTCCTCAAAGCCCGTGGCGAGTGGAAGGAAGGTCGTCTTCTTTACAATCTGCCGAAGACCAAGCCTGAGTGATCCTCGGCAGCTCTGATTTCTCCCCTTTCCTCTCGTGCGGCTCAATCGCTTTCTCAGCCTGTGTGGCCTGGGTTCCCGCCGTGGATGTGAGGATCTGATCCGCCAGGGGCGGGTGACCGTGAACCAAGAGGTGGTCACGGAACTGGCCACTTCGGTGAGCGAGGAGGATGTGGTCACCGCCGATGGCAAGCCGGTGCGCCCAGCAAGGCCCATCGTGCTCGTCTTGAACAAGCCAAAGGGCTATCTGTGCACGCGTGAAGACACGCACGAGCGGGCCACGATTTACGACATCCTGCCGGCCAAATACCAGCATCTGCACCACGTGGGCAGGCTGGACAAAGACAGCGAGGGGCTCATCCTGCTCACGAACCGGGGCGATCTCTCCCACCGTCTGCTGCACCCGAGCGAGGGCGTGGAGAAGGAGTATGAGGTGCGGTTGGAGACGGAGTTCAATCCGGAGCACATCCCGAAGCTGGTGCATGGCGTGATGACGGCGGAGGGTTTCGCCCGCGCCGAGCGCGTCTTCATGGACTCCGTGTGGAAGGTGAACGTGGTGCTCAAGCAGGGCCTTAAAAGGCAGATCCGGCTCATGTTTTACGAGATTGGCTACGAGGTGGAGCGTCTCGTGCGCACACGCATCGGCGGGCTGAAGCTCTATGGACTACCCAAGGGAGGCTGGAAGGAGCTGACCGAGGCGGAGGTGGAACGCTACTTCTTCGCCCCCATGCGAAACGCAGGCAAGTCCCGTCCGCGACCGGAGCCTGACGAGAACGAACTGGCACCTCGGGAGAGCTTGCTGCGCAAAAAAGGCGTGCGCTCTGTCCCTTCCGCCGCGAAAAAGGCAGCCCGGCAACCTTACAGCAAAAGCGAGGCCGGGGCGCGCAAGCGCTTCAGCCTCAAGAAGCAGCAGCCGCGTGGTGGTGCAGCAGGGCCGCGATCTCACGGGCAGAAGCCTGCGGGCAAGGCGCCGCGACGCGGAGCGGGAAGGCGGCCTTCCGGAAGGTGACCGGGGTGCGGCCCGCCAGCTCGCCATCGAGTTCGAGCGCGGTGGGTTGGTGCGAGCGGATGGTGAAGGCTTCCAGTTGAAAGTAATCCAGGTCCTCTGAGTTCGCATATCCGCCACGGATGATGCCTTGGAACATCTGCAACGCTTGCCACACGTTCACTTCCGGCTCGCGGAAGAGAAGCACGTCCAGCTTGCCGTCCGTGTTTGAAGCGGAGGGGAAGATGCGGAACGGTCCACCGTAGTGCCTGCCGTTTCCCACCAGCGCCATGCAGCCACTGAGGGGCGGGCGGCCCTCGATTTCCAGCGTCAGCAGTGGGAGTTGCCGACGCAGCACCTTCCACGCGGAGAAGACATAGCTGAGCGGGCCAAAGCGCTTCTTCTGCTCCCAGGTCGTGAGGCGGACGATCTCCGCATCCATGCCCACGCCGGCGAGCTGAAGAAAGTAATCGTCATTGGCCATCCAGAGATCCACCTGCCGCTCATGACCGCTGACAATGAATTGCCACGGGGTGATGAAGTCCGTGTGGCTCCGAAAACCAAGCTCGTAGGCGAAGACGTTCATCGTGCCTGCGGGCAGCGTGCCTATGGCCGTGTGGCTGGCCGGGTTTGGCCTTCGAGCATTGGCTCGGCACACGCCTTGCAAAACCTCGTTCACCGTGCCGTCACCGCCCACTGCCACCACCACATCCGCGCCCTCCTCGGCGAGTCTTTCGGCCAGTTCCCGGGCATGACCCGTCTGCTCGGTGAAGTGAATGTCTGGCGCAGGGCGCAGAGAGCGAACGCGGTCGATCATCCTCGCAGCCTTAGTGCTGCGGGCGGCGGGATTCATGATGAGGGCAATGCGGCGTGCCATGCAGTCGGGCCGCGAAGATGGCGCGCCTGGCGAAGGTGAAAAATGATTTCTTTGTGACGCGGAAACATTGACAGTGATGGGGTGGGACGGGATCATCCCCAGATGCGTGGCATCCCGGCCTACCTGCTCATCCTGCTCTCGGCGTCTCAAGTGATGTCCGAGGAGCGTGCCACCACCAGGGATGACGAGGCCGGGCGGCTTGTGAACCAGCTAAAGAAGGAGGGCAAAGCTGCCGGGCTTGCGTCCATTCACTATGAGAACCGAGACGGCGATCACTCGACTCTGGACCTGAATCTTTACCCCGGCCTGAAGCGCTACACACCGGGGGAGGATGAAATCAAGGCGAACCGCCACATGGGCATGGCTCAAGTCGTCCGCCCATTTCCGGTGCTGGGAAACTGTAGCATGGCTTCACCGCCCAATTTGGGTGGCTGCTTGCCGCGCATCTATCTCACCGTACACCCCTCGGGCAGCCTGTTCGTCACGCAGCAGTATCTGAACAACAATCTCATCATCTACCCGGAGCACCAGGATCACGACGTGGGCTTCAATGGCGTGGATGGCTGGGGCGATCTGCTGCCGGCCAACCATCCCGCATTCCTCATCACACAGGGTTCCTCCTATTCTGACATCCCGTTCTTGAAGGCCTGGCTTTCCGCTGCCGCCGCTATGCAGCCGGATGTCCAAGAGCTGCTCATCAGGAACAAAATTCTCATTCCCACTCTGAGCGCGCTTTTCCGGAAGTCGAACAAGCAGGTGCGGGAACCGGAGGACTACTTCACGGGCAGAGCGCATCCGGTGGTCTTTGACGGTTCCCAGGTGGATGAGGTAAGGTTCATCCAGAACGCCCAACTGATGTCCGAACTCTCGGTGCCGCCTGTGGCGTTTCTCGACGTGCTGGAGGAACGCCAGGCGCTGGCCGGTGTGGACTTTTTTGACCGGCCCGGGCTGACCGAGCGCCTGAGTGATTCCCCTTCCTGCGTCTCGCGGGTATTCCGCTCCACGGCGGCGGTGTATGAAATGAAGCTCAGCGCCAGACGCTCCCGTGACCTGCAAAGCAAACCACTGAGCTACCGCTGGGTGCTGTTGCAAGGGGACCCGAAGCGGGTGGAAATCCTGCCGCAGGATGCAGGGCTGGAGGCCACCATCCGTGTGCGCTGGCACGCGGGATTCTCCTCAGCTACCAATCCAGCGCTCACGACGCATCGCGTGGACATTGGTTTGTTTGCCAGCAGCCCGGTGGCGGATTCCGCACCTGCCATGGTGAGCTTTTATATGCTGCCGAATGAGATGCGGTTCTTTGATGACCAGGGCCGCCTGAAGGAGGTGTGCTACCAGTCGGGCAATCCAGATGTGGGTATCCCGCACGCTGATGACGACCTGCGCTGGCTTCGCTTCATGGAGCTTGTGACAGGCAGTGCGGGCGGCATGGGTTCCGAAAAAGTCGGGCGCATGGTCACCGAGGCGCAGAGGAAAGCAGTGTCTCGCTGGCTGGCAGACCTGCGGCCCAAGCGCGCAACGCTGCTGGCGCTTAAGCAGGATGAAAAACGCCAGGCAGACGCCGCGAAGCTGGAGGGGGAGATCAAACAATCCATCCGCGAGAAGATGTCTCAACCTCTGCCGGAGGCGGCGGGATTGCGCGCCTTGGCGTCCGAAGTTCTTGGAGGTCTGGTAGGAGACACAGCGTTGTTTCTCAAGGACCCTGCCGCGTGGCTGGCCGCCGACCAGAGCGGTGCGTTGAAAGCGGAAGTGAAGCGGCTCATGGACTGGGGTGTTTTGATTGCCCACGATGACGGCGGCTGCTCCACTGCGGTGCCGCGCCACGCCTGGGGAGAGGCTGAGGCGTGGTATCTGCGCCAGCTCAATCTCACGCTGCTCTCCAGCATCCTGTTCCCGGATTTTCTGAACCGCAGCCTGGAACCCGCTTTCGTGGATCCCAAGCTCACTGCGGTGAAGCCGTGGCGGGATGTGTATCGCTACGATGAGAGTGGCAAGCCACTCGGCTGGGTGCGACATCATGAAGGAAAAGCGCTCCGCTTCACCTCAGACGGACGGCTGAAGCCGGTCCTTGGCTCAGGTGAAGGCGAAGCGCTTCGTGTGATGTATCAGGAGGATGCAGGGAGGCTGGTGTGGCGTCCGGCAACTGCCGGAAACTGATGCCTCACTTCACTTTCCCGGAGAAACCCGCCTTGTTGAGTGCGGCCATGAGCGCCTGCTGACTGAAGTCACCCTTCACGTCAAAGGACTTGGCCTTGGACTCGATGGTGTGACTGGCTACGCCTGGGACACTGTTCACGGCGTCGGAGGCAGCATCCGCACACTTCTGACAGCAGAGGTGCAGACCGGTGACGGTGGCTTCTTTCACTTGCTTGTCTGGCCGACCCGCCGTGGTGGAGGCGGACTCACCGGCACCTTCGATGCTGCCGTAGTATCCCGCGTCTTCCAGGGCGGCGAGGATCTTCTTGGCATCAGACTTGCCTTTTACTTCTACGGTGGCGCTGGTCTTGGTGCTGGAGCTGAGCGTGGCACCTTTCACTGTCTCCACAGCTTTGCGGATGCCGTTTTCACATCCCTTGCAGCAGTTGTGGATGCCGCTGATGGTGAGGGTTTCAGCGCTGGCAGCGGCGGTGAAGCCAAGGGCTACGAACAGGGTGGTGAGGGCGGTGAGGCGATTTTGGATTTTCATGGCGAGGGATGAACGATGCTGGACGCGGTTTATTTGCAAGCTGCGCTCAAATCTCAGTGGGTAGAGGCAGCCAGGGCGCAAACTCCTCCGGAATGGGTGCTTCAAATGCCAGTTGCCTCTGACTCAGTGGGTGCTCAAAGGAAAGTCGCCAGGCATGGAGCATGAGACGACTGGTTTTCACTGCCTGCCGAGAGGGATGACCATACAGGCTGTCGCCCAGGATGGGGCACTGTAGGACGTCCCGCATGTGAACGCGGATCTGGTGGGTGCGCCCAGTCAGCAGGTTGCAGAGGATCAAGGCGCAGCCCTGATGAGTGCCGACCGATCTCCACTCCGTGATGGCGTGCTTCCCTGTACCGTCGAAGAGCACGGCCATGCGCTTCCGGTCCACGGGGTGCCTGCCTATCATGTTCTCGATGCGCCCGGGCATCAGCCGCGGAGTGCCGTTGACGGCGGCCAGGTAAGTCTTGCGGATGCGGCGGTGCGCGAAGGCGTCCGTGAGCGCGGTATGGGCGCGGTCATGCTTGGCCACGACCATGCAGCCGGAGGTCTCCTTATCCAGGCGGTGGACGATCCCTGGACGCAACTCGCCACCGATGCCGCTGAGGTCATCGCAGTGGTGCAGCAGGGCATTGACCAGAGTGCCGTCTGGATTCCCTGCGGCGGGATGCACCACAAGGCCGGACGCCTTGTTGAGCACGAGGATGTCTGCATCCTCATAGAGCACATTGAGAGGAATGTCCTGGGCTGCTACCTGCACCTCCTTCGGCTCCGGAATCACCACCTGAACATGATCCCCCGCTTTGAGTTCTGCGGAGGGTTTTGAGGCGCGCCCGTTCAGGGTGGCGTGACCCGACTTGACCAGATCCTGGAGCCTGGCTCGGGACAGGTCCGTGACATGCCGTTGCAGAAAGCGGTCCAGCCGCTCCCCTGCCCCGTCATCTGTGGTCACCTCAAAATGCACCTCCAGAGGATAGGCAGGTCGTGAGAAATGAGAAGCTGGATTTGGAACGCGTGAAGGATTGCCTTCCCCAAACGGATAGGGTATGCACAGAGGCCAGTGGTTCTTCCCGAACAACAGTATTTGAGCACCTGCCCGGCATGCAACGAGCAGATCGACGTGACTGCCCTGGAGCCGTTTGCAAAAATCTCCTGCCCGAGCTGTCGGCAGTCCGTGCGTGTGAGGCGGAAGTTTGACCACTTCCTGATCATCAAACAGATCGGCGAGGGCGGAATGAGCCGGGTGTTCGAGGCTGAGGATGAGACACTTGGCCGCCGGGTAGCTCTGAAAATTCTGAACCGCAAATACAGTGGTGACTTGGTGCGCATGGCCCAGTTCCAGCAGGAGGCGCTGACGACAGCGCGGGTCACGCATCCGAACGTCATCAAACTGTATTCCGTGGGCTTCGACCAGGGGCACTTTTTCATCGCCATGGAACTGGTGAACGGCGGCAGCCTGGAGCAGCGCATCAAGCGTGAAGGGCGGGTGGAGGAGAAGGAGACGCTGCGCATCGGGCGGCAAGTGGCCGAGGGGCTGCGAGCCGCGCACCGCATGGGTCTGCTGCACCGGGACGTGAAGCCTGCGAACATCCTCTTCACAGACGACGGCACGGCCAAGGTGGTGGACTTCGGCCTGGCGCTGTTCATTCAGCAAAAAGATCAGACAGGCGAAATCTGGGCCACGCCGTACTACGTAAGCCCTGAGAAGGTCATCGAAAACAAAGAAGACTTTCGCAGTGACCTCTTCAGCCTCGGCGCCACGCTGTACCATGCCATCACAGGGCAGCCGCCGCACAAAGTGAAGTCCGCCTCCCTGCATGAGCTGCGCATGGTGAAGTGCAGGCGCGTCAGCCTGGAGGACACTGGCATTCCCCTCGGGGCGAGGACCGTGCACGTGATCGACTCACTGGTGGCCTTCAACCCCGACGAGCGGCCAGCGAGCTACGATGAAGCGGTGGAGGAACTGAGGTTGGCAGAGGGCCTCACGGACCGCCCATTCATTGGGCTGGCCTCACGGCGTAGGCAAATCGCCATCATCGCAGCCGTGGCGCTGGTCGCGGCCTTCATTTTTGGTCTGTGGTTTCGCAGCAGCACTGAAGTGGATGTCACTGACGGCACTTCGGACCAGCAGGCCCTTCAGTCGCTCTCTGGCTCCATCGTCACGCTGGAGGAAGGTTCACAGAGCAAGTCTGAGCGTTTTCTGGAGGCGCGGCGGCTGCTGGCCTCTGGGGATGCCGCACGTGCGCGGCCCATCTACGAAGCCCTGCTGAAAGACGGAGTGCGACAACCCACCATGAACTGGTCCAGATTCGGTGCCGCACTCTGTGCCATCGTAGAACAGGATGAGCGGCGCGCGCAGGCTCTGTTCAATGACTTGTCCCTGGACCCCGGCGGCTCTGGCACGGATGGCATTTTCTTCAAAACCGTCGGCGACCGCCAGCGTGAGGACTTGGGTGCAAAAGTCAAAGCCCAGGATCTGAAGTGCGATGACAAAAACGAGGATGTGCTCAGCTGGCTCTCGCTTGGCCTGGCGCGTTGGTATTTCGGTGATCCCTCGGAGGCAACCGCCCTTTTTCAGGCGTTCTTGGAGGCCATCCGCAGCGGACACCGCCTAGGCTGGATCACGGAGTTTCGCCAGCTTGCCGAACTGCACGTACGGGATGCCAATCTGGCGCTGCCGCTGCTCAAGCAACCCAAACTTCCAAATCCGCGCGAGCTGCCAAACGTCATCGCAGCGCTGGAGACCGTGCGCGGCCAGCTGAACACAGGCGGGCGCTTGAGGGAGCTTCTGGATGCCCGCATCTCCCAACTCGGCGAGGCGGTAGCCCGTGCAGAAAAGGTGGGTGGCTCCAGCAAGACAAGGGAGCTGCTGGAGCGGCGGCATCGCGAGCTGGAGCAGCTCATGGAGCTGAATGCCTCCCTGCCGTCACTCGTAAGAGGCTATGATTACTCCGCCGTCATCCGACTGCTGAGGGAAATGCGCTTTGAGTCCCCTGAAGTGCGTGCGGCGCTAGAGGGCCGTCTTTATCTCTATGAGAGCGCGGCGGCATTTCTGGACCAATGGTTTGCAGACATCCGCACCCGTACCTGGGCAGGCACGCTGCGGCGGAAGGACGGGGCACCCATCAGCGGCACCATCACACAGGCGAATCTGATGGAGGTGCGTATCCGGCTTGAGCGGGGAGAACTGACCCTGCCGCTGGCCTCTATACCCTCGGACGCATTGCTGGAAATAGCCGGGAAAATCGGTGACACGGTGAGTGATTCCACCGAGTACTATCGCAGGCAGGAACTCATAGCCGCCTTTGCCAAAGTCACTGGGAACGAGGAACTGGCAGCCAGCGTGTCCACGACGCTCATGGAGGAGCACCGCGGTTTCCGCGCCCGCTGGATGAAGGTACTTCAGGGCGGCATCTGAGAGTGGATCATGAAGGAGTCGCGCATCCCCCTTGTCACCACTGTGATCGTGCTGGCATTCTTTTACCTGCCGCTCGTGGTGATGGTGCTGAACTCTTTCAATGAGTCCCGCTTTGGCGGAACCTGGGAGGGCTTCACCTGGAAGTGGTATGAGCGGCTCTGGGACATGGATGCGGTTTGGGAGGCACTGCAAGGGTCACTCAAGCTCGCCTTCTGGTCGGCGCTCGCAGCCTCCGTCATCGGCTCTCTTGCGGCCTTTGCACTGCATCGCTACCGAGGCCGATTGCAGACGCTACACATGGGTCTCATCCAAGTGCCGCTCGTGGCGCCAGACCTCATCATGGGCATGTCCCTGCTGCTCTTCTTCGTGGCCGTGGGGTGGGATCTGGGCTGGCTCACCGTCATCGTGGCGCACGTGACCTTTTGCATCAGCTACGTCACCATGGTGGTGCTTGGTCGGCTGCAAGACTTTGACTTCCAGGTAGTGGATGCAGCGCGTGACCTGGGGGCCGGGCGCTGGCAGATCCTCTGGCGGATCATGCTGCCACTGCTATGGCCGGGCATCCTATCTGGAGCGCTGCTGGCCTTCACTCTCTCACTGGATGACCTGGTGGTCACGTTTTTCACTTCTGGTCCCGGAACTGCTACCCTGCCAAAACAAATCTACAGCATGGCCAAAACCGGACGCAACATGCCCGTCATCAATGCACTTTCCACGCTGATGCTCGCGTTCACCTTTCTGGCCGTCCTCTTCAGCAGACACTTCACACGCAAAGCGCTCCTCCGATGACAAGACTCCTCCTTGCTCTCCTCTGTGTAGCCTCGCCGCTCGCCGCACAAACCAAGCTACACGTCTATACCTGGGCGGACTATCTGAACCCGGACGTGG
The DNA here is from genome assembly GCA_964538625.1 of uncultured Verrucomicrobiaceae bacterium. Taxonomy (GTDB): domain Bacteria; phylum Verrucomicrobiota; class Verrucomicrobiia; order Verrucomicrobiales; family Verrucomicrobiaceae; genus JAEUHM01. The sequence continues at coordinate 20,516 of CAZIGH010000057.1, read as the reverse complement.
TGAAAGCCTTTGAGCGGCAGTTTGAGTGCAAGGTCGTCATTGACACCTTCGACTCCAACGAGGCCATGTACGCCCGCCTGAAAGCAGGGGCCACGGGTTATGACGTGGTCTTTCCCAGCAGCTACATCATCAAGACCATGGCCGCTGAAAACATGTTGGAGCCACTGGATGCAGCGGCACTGCCCAACAAGGTGAACGTGGACCCCGAAGTGCTGAAGATGATAGCGGACAGCGAGATGGAGCACAGTATTCCCTACACGCTCAGCTACACGGTGGTGGCTTGGAGGACAGACAAGATCAAGGACCTGCAGGCCTCGTGGGGGCTCTTTGACCGCGCCGACTTGAAGCCCCGTCTCACCCTGCTCAACGACATGCGGGAGACCCTGGGTGCAGCACTCAAGTTTCTCGGATACAGCCTCAACACCAGAGACCAGAACCAGATCAATGAGGCGCGGGATGTGGTGATAAGGTGGAAGAAGAACATAGCCAAGTTCGAGAATGAGCAGTACAAGGGCGGCGTGGACTCCGGAGAGTTTCACGCAGTCATGGGTTACAGCGGCGATCTATTCCAAGTCGTCGAAGAGAATCCCAAGGTGGGCATACTCTTCCCGAAGGAAGGCGTGGCCATGACCTCTGATGAAATGGCCATCCCCCGTGGTGCGCCGCAGAAGGAGCTAGCGCACCGATTTATCAACTTCCTGCTGGATGCGGAGGTCTCTGCAGAGAACATGGAGTGGATGGGCTATCTCTGCCCCAACGTGCCGGCGAAGAAACTCGTGTCTGCGGAGTTTCTAGCCCACCCGGCACTGGCGGTGCCAGACGAGGTCAGGGGGAAGATTGAGGTCATAGAGGACGTTGGTCCAGATCTCACCAAATACTCAAAAGCATGGGACGAGATCAAAGCTGCTCCATAACGATGCGAAGGCTACTGCTGCTGGCACTACTCCTCTGCTGTTCTACGCAGGCACCTGGCCAGGCCGATGCGCCGAAGTTTTACATGGGCCGCCAAGTGGCCGCTCCCATGCACTGGATGGGCGGAGCATGGCTGCTGCGTCACAAGCGCGACCGGGAGGAGTCCGCCATCCGAATGCGCGAGGAGCTGCAACTCAAACCGGGCATGGCCGTTTGTGACATGGGCTGCGGGAACGGCTACCACACTCTGCCCATGGCGCAGTCCGTAGCACCCGACGGCTTGGTCTATGCGGTGGACATCCAGCCAGAAATGCTCGAGATGCTCAACAAGCGCGCCGCAGATGCAGGCGTGACCAATATCCAGGCGATACTCGGTGGTGAGAGCGATACCAAGCTGCCCGAAGCCTCCTGTGATCTCATCCTCCTGGTAGATGTGTACCATGAGTTCTCAGACCCGGCGGCCATGCTTGCCTCCATGAAGAAGGCGCTCAAACCGGGCGGCCAGATCGTACTGGTGGAGTTTCGTGCAGAAGATGACGCAGTGCCCATCAAGCCCGAGCACAAGATGAGCAAGGAACAGATTCAGAAGGAAATGACCGCCAACGGCTGGGAACTGGCTCGCAGCTTTGATGAACTGCCCTGGCAGCACATGCTGTGGTATCGACCTGTGAAGGAGTAGAGCAGCCATTCCGGACTCCACTCCCCTGCTTGTGCCACCATCGGCAGCCAGACGTCAATCAGGTTCACACTGCCGGATCGGCTACTTTTCGTCCACGCCTTTCGGCGTATGCGGAATCAGCACGTCCGGTGCATGGCTGGTCTGTCGGGCACGCTTGGAAGCCTCTTTGGCAAACACCTCCTGGCTCCGAACCAGGCCGCCTTCCACTGAGGCAGCCACGTAACGGCCATCTGGCTGAAGGATGCGGGCCTGCGCCGTATCGGTGAAAGTGGTCTCCAGGATGTGAACGAGACGTTTCTTTGCGGCCCCGTCCTCAATGGGCGTGAGCAGCTCCACACGTTTGGAAAGGTTCCGCCTCATGAAGTCTGCGCTGGCGATGAACACGGCTGGGGAGCCTCCCTGCCGGAAGTAGAAGATGCGGGCGTGCTCCAGGTAGCGATCGATAATGCTGACCACGCGGATGTTTTCGCTCAGACCTTTCACTCCGGGCCGCAGACAGCAGATGCCACGCACGTTGATCCGAATCTTCACACCGGCGCGGGAGGCTTTGTATAGCGCCTCGATCATCTGGCGGTCCTCCAGCGCGTTCATCTTCAGCATGATCTCGGCTGTCTCTCCCTGCTTGGCGCGATCGGACTCACTGGCGATCAGCGAAAGAAGGCGCTCACGCAGACCGAAGGGTGCCATGCTGAGCTTATCGAAGTGCTGGAAGCGGGAGCGGCCCGTAACGGTATGGAAGAACGCGGACGCGTCACCGCCATAGTCAGCGCGGCACGTGAGGTAGCTGATGTCCGTGTAGAGCCGTGAGGTGGCTTCATTGTAGTTGCCCGTGCCGAAGTGGCAGTAGCGCACCATGCGTCCGCCCTCTCGCCGCATCACCAGGCAGACTTTCGCGTGCGTTTTCAGACCACGCACCCCGTAGATGATCTGTGCCCCGGCCTGGAGCAGATCTTCTGCACGTTCCAGATTTCGGGCCTCGTCAAAGCGGGCCTTCAGCTCCACCAGCACTGTCACCTGTTTGCCAGCCTGCGCCGCCTTAATGAGCGCGGAGATGATCTCACTCCGCTTTGCTGTGCGGTAGAGGATTTGTTTGATGGCCACCACCTCAGGATCAGCCGCAGCCTCGCTGATAAGTTGAAGCACCGGATCAAAGCTCTCAAAAGGATGATGCAGCAGGATGTCCTTGCGCTTGATGGCGGCGAAGATGCTCTCGCCGGCCTCAATCGCTGGCGTGGGCTGAGGCGGCCAGTTCTCCACCTTCAGCTCCTCAAATCCAGCTATGGACGAGAGCGCCATGTAGGAGCGCAGATCCAGCTCACCTGGTATGTCATAAGTCTGCACGCGGCTGCCGCAGAGCTTCTTCACCATGGCTTGAAGCCCACGCGGTGCCCCTGCTTCGATCTCAATGCGAATGGCGGGGCTTTTGAGCCTCTGCTCCAGAATCTCCTCCATCTCACTGGCGAGATCCGTGGCACTCTCGTCATCCACGGCAATGTCCGTGTTGCGACTCACCCTGAAGCGAACCGAGCCGGCCACCTCCTCACCTGGGAAGTAGTGGTGCAGGAAGTGCACCATCAAGTCCTCAAGGTTCATGTAGTGGTACTGCCCGCCGTCCACGCCCTCGATGATGACGTGCCGGGTGAGATTGGGAGGAAGAAGAAACAGGACATGGCGTTCACCGCCATGCTCCTCTGACTTGACCCTGCAGAGAATGGCTATCTGAAGCGCGGGGATGACAGGCGGTGAGTCTGCATCAAAGGCCACAGGAGAGACCACAGGATAAACATGCTCCAGAAAGTGCTCTTGCAGGACCGTGCGCTGATGTGGAGTCAGCTCACCCGGCAGCACACGCCGGATGCCGGCAGCCTGGAGGTCAGGCAGGAGCTGCTGGGTGAGCAGGTCATACTGCCGCTGCACAAATGCCTTCACTCGCTCCTGAATGAGGGCGAGCTGCTGGGTCGCATTCAGCCCTGTGTCGTCGCGGCTGCGAATGCCCTGTTCTTTGACCAACTGAAGCCCGCCCACTCGGACCATGAAGAACTCGTCCAAGTTTGAGGCGGTGATGGCCAAGAACTTGGCCCTCTCCAGAGCAGGCAGACCGGGGCGCGCTGCTTCCTCCAGCACACGTTCATTGAACGCCAGCCAGGAAAGTTCACGGTTGAAGAAGTGCTCCTCCTTGAAAGCGGGAGCGGTTCGTGCAGCCTGTGCTCTAGGCTTTGCTGAGGACGATTTCATAACCAAAGATTTCGCGGAAAAGATCACACTTGCCGTTGATGGCAGCCTGCTCCACGGCGGTGTCCGCGACGCCGGGTGTTTGGATCACAAGGCGGTTGCCCTGGGTTTTGAGAACGATCTGGCGGATGCGCTGGGAGTGCGTGCGGTCCAGTGCATCTGCGATGCGGAGGATGGCCGCCAGCTTGAAGACCACCATGCGCTCTTGGCGCGAGAGCTCGGAGAAGTGGGGATGGTTGTTCTCCGGGTTGTAGCGTCGGTGATAGCGGGCAAGCAGCGCCACCAGAATGCGATCCTCTGTGCTGATGCCGAACAGCTCCGTATTGAGAATGAGATACATGCTGTGCTTGTGATGTTCACGCGCACTCACAAACATGCCTACCTCATGCAGGGAAGCTGCCACGCGCAGAAGCAGCTCGTGCTTCATCTCCAGTCCGTGAAGGTGGCGCAGCTCACGGAAAATCTGCTGGGAGAAGTTCATCACGTGATCGGCGTGTTTCTCGTCGATCTTGTATTTCTTGCCCACTTCTTTGGCAGAGGCGATGATCTCCTCGGCAAAGCCGCTGGTGAGGGCGCTTTCATTGAGCAGATCCAGCATCAAGTCCTTCTGGAAGTCCGCTGCCGGTACGTGGATCAAGTCGTCTCCAAACCGTCGCGCCAGGGCCAAGTTGGTTTGCAGCGCGGGCACGATGCCCTCGCTCCCGGTGTAGTGGACGTGAAGCTGGCGCACCAGCTCATCCGGGGAGAGCATGGCCAACTTCTCCGTGAACGCGCCGAGCTGCCGCTCTTGAATGATGCAAGTGGAGTGTTTTGGCGGAGCCATGTGAGGAGCCACGCTCTGGATCTCCGCGCCGATGGCCACGTGATTCTGTATCTCCACCGCACTGAAGTCCTGTGCCAGATGATCCACCACACCTTTGATCTGCTCCTCCAGGTGAGTGAGTTGGTGCGGGTTCTCAGACTCCTCCATGACGGCTACCGCCTCGCGCGCACGGAAGATGCCGAGCCTGTGGCTCGCGTACGCGGCGATACGGCCTTTCTTGAAATACATGGCCCTGGTGTTGCCGGGGCCGATGTGGGACACAAGCGTGAGACCTTCGCCCAGCTTGGGCATGGCATCCAACTGGCGCAGGGCGGCCAGGTAGATGAGTCGGGTCATGTCACCCTCATCCAAAAGCCGCACCTCACACCCGGACGCGACCTGCAGGCGATTCAGGAACACCTCGGGGTTCGCCGTTTCAGAGAGAATGTTCGTGGTGTAAAGCCGCACCGTGGAGGGCTCTATGCCATACTCCTTCACCGTCTTCACAAAGTCCCTGAGCACAGTGGCCGCCTGCTCAAGAGTGCTGCGTGCCACGGTGCCCGTGCGGAAGATGTCACGCGCCACGGGCACGGGTCTGTCCAGGTACTCGAGCGCGGAGGGCCTGCTGTTCCCACCGCCTTTGGTGGCGATGATGAGCGACATGGATGCAGCTCCAAGGTAGATGACGGCGGTTTCCTGGGTGTTCACGATGAAAAAGTCCGTCTGATGCTAAGCCTCGCCAAACTCTTGGAGGTGGGACACGGCACCAATGGCCACCGCATTGCCACCCAGTTTGGCGAAACTGTATTTGATGCCTTTTGCGAGTCCAGGCATGGCATAGCGGTTCACCTCCTCGCGCAGCGCGTTGACGTAGAGCTGCGGCATTTCTTCCACCAACCCCCCACCCATGGTGATGTGGTCTGGAGCGAAGAGATTCACCACGATAGCGACACCCATACCGAGGTAACGAATGGAGTTTCGGAACATGATCATCGCAGCCTCTTCACCCTGATGAAACGATGAAGCCAGCGCCTTGCTGCGGATCTCACGCAAGGCCCCTTTGGTCTTTTTGTCTAGGTCAGGAAGTTGGCCGCGATAGCAGGCCACCCCTGCTTGGGAAGCCAGTGCGAGCCTGCTGGTAAGATCCTCCAGGGGAACAGCTCCGAACTCTGCTGCGCCGAGATGAGTGCCGGGAAGGAGGATTTGGCCGAGCTCCATGGCTGAAACGGATCTGCCTCGGACCAACTGGCCGTTATAGACAAACCCAGCACCTACGCCTGTGCCGGGGAACACGCCGAGCAGTGAGCGCGCCCCTTTTCCCGCACCGAGCTTGTACTCGCCAAAGGTGCCGGCATCCACATCATTGAGCACGGCGACTGGCTTTTTGAAAACATCCTTCAGACGCTTGCGCAGCGCCACGTTCCGCCAGCCCAAGTTCGGCGCTGAGAGCAGCACGCCCTTCGCGGAATCCACCAGTCCGGGACAACCAACGCCGATGCCCTGCAGACCGGACGGGTCCACGTTGGCCTTGGCTATGGCATCCTGGATCACGGCAATCATTCGTTTCACTCCTTTGAGCGAGCCGTCGCTTCCGTTCGTCGCCTTGCGCGCTGTACCCAGGATGTTGAAGTCTTCATCCAGCACGGTACCGAGCATTTTGGTTCCACCGAGGTCGAAACCAATCCAGAACTTGATCTTCCTGGGCGGTGCCTTTTTCTCGCTCTTCGCGGATGACTTGGCTTTGGGAGGTGTGATTTTGGCCTTGGGCATGACGGTGCAAGGTTACGACCGCACCACACTACCGGTTCCTGAAGGCGGCAAGTGACAAATGCACCCGAATGTCCGCGTGGCCCAATGAGGCGGAGGTCACGCAGGCATCACTTCACGTCGAGCAGTTCTTTGGCCTCCTCCTTGCGCCGCTTCAGATCCTCAGCTTTGAGAGCCTCGATGAGGTCACGAGTTTCGCCGCGATTGAGCATGTCCGGCGTGGAGGGTTTCTTGCCGGTGTAGATTTGATACATGTCGGCGAGTGTGAAGGTGTCGTTGCGCTGGGTGTCGAAGGGCAGTGCGGAGCCGTCGCTCGTGGACTTGAGGGTCTCCAGCGGGTTTCTGGCCCAGGCGTAACGGAAATACACGGGCTTGGGCACCAGCGGGCTGGAGAGCACCACGACGGAGCGATCCCAGTCCGGCTCGCCCTTGCCGCTGTTTTTGTCGAGCCAGGATGCGTCCGCAGGCTGAAAGCGGCCGTCTTTGCCGGCGATGGCGAAGCCAAGGATCGGGCCATCATGGAAGGGGGCCACCCAGCCGTCGAACTTCAGGAAGAGCTTGCCGTCGGTGGCTTTGAGGTCCTGGAGCTGCGGGGGCAGCCAGCGGATGTTTTTGCCGTATTGGGTGGCGAGCGCCCATTTGGCCATGCGCTCGCCGGCGGGGATCTTGATCTGCGGGTGATACCAGGCGCGGTGCAGGTCGAAGGTGGCGGCATAGCCGATGTTTTTGTCGCCGGCCTTGCGGAGGTTGAGGAAGGTCTGGTAGTGGACCTCGCGGATGTAGTTGCCCTCATCCACCATGGGAGGCAGGAAGTTATCGAGGGTTTGCGGCTGGTCCTGGGTCTCCTGGGTGATGATGCCGAAGGGCATGGCGGGATCGTTGAATGCCTTTCGCCAGGCTTTGATCATCTCTGGGAAGACGGCGGCATAGAGCTTATGGCCGTTGGGCATGAGAGCCTCGTTGTAGCCTTGGTGCCAGAGGGCTCCTTTGACCGGCAGCCCGGCGATGGTGGACAGAGTGCCTGCAAAGAGGGTTCCTGGACGGTTCATGTCCGCGGCCGGGCCGGGCTGGGGCTCGGTGGGAGGCTTGCGGTCCGCTGGGATCTCGCGGCCCTGGGCCTTCATGTTGGCGGCCCAGTTCTCGTATTGTTTGATGCGGTTCTGGAGATCCTTCTTGGGATCGAACTCGGCTACTTTCTTGTCCCATTCGGCCAGCTCGCTGACCACCTCGGGCGTTTTGATGGTCTTGAGCACTTCGATGGGCGTCCAGGCCATGAGGGTGGTGCCGCCGCGTGAGACATCCACCAGGCCGATGGGCACCCGCGTCGCCATGTGGACGCGGCGGGCGAAGATGTAGCCGATGCCGGACATCTCCGGCACGGTCTCCGGGGAGCAGACATCCCAGTAGCCCTGCCGGAAGTGCCGACTGAAAAAGGAGTTCCACTGGTATTGACGCGGGAAGCCTCTGCGGACCTCCGGCCCGTTTTGCTGCGGCACGGTGAAGAGGCGGATCTGGTCGAAGTTCGCGGAGATGATCTCCAGCGGGCCTTCTTCGAGCTTGGCGATCTCAAACTCCATGTTGCTCTGGCCGCCGAGCAGCCAGACATCGCCGACGAGGATGTTCGCCAGCTCGATCTTGCGGTCTCTGCCCTGCACGGTGAGGGTGCGCGGCTCCGCGCTGGCGGGCATGGCGGGCAGCTCGACCTTCCAGCTTCTGTCTGGGGCTGCGGTGACTGCTTTGCTGGTGCCGCCGAAGCTGACGGTGATGCTTTCGCCGGGAGCGGCCCAGCCCCAGATGGGGATGGGTCTGTCACGCTGCACGACCATGTTGGACTGGAAGAGGTTGTGGACACAAAGGCCGTCGCTGATGGCGGGTGTGTCCATGCGGTCCTGGCCACGCTCCAGCTTCTCCTCGGCCAGGAGGAGGGAGGCGCAGGCAAGGAAGGTGAGCAGAGGGATGGGTTTCATGTCACTGGAGCTGGGTGAGCTTGGGCGTCTCGGTGCTGGCTTCGATGGCCCTGATGGTTGCGCGGATGGACTCGGCCTTTTGCAGGCCGAGTTTTTTGGGGAAGTCGGGCTCGTCTTTCTCGAAGTAATCCGCGATTTTCGCCAGCTCGGGGATGAAGGCTTTGGCATGGCTGCCATAGGCCAGGAGGATTTTCATCAGCTCGGGGGTGCGCTCCTGGCTGGCCCAGGGGTTCTGCTCGCGGGTGTATCGGACCAGGGCGTCCATGCCTTCCGCGATGTGATGTTTGGCGAGCACGCGCAGCCCTTCGACGCGGATCTGGTCCGCGAACATTTCGCCGCTCGGCGCAGGTGTCTCCACGGCTTGGAGGATGGCGGGCAGCAGGGGCTTGATCTGGTCGAGCGTCAGCCTGCCATACACGGAGCCGATGCTGCCGCGGGCGCGGCCATCCTGGTTCTTGAGTCCGGCCTCGACCGCTTTGTAGAGCGCGGGCAGGTTCACACCTTCCAGGGATCCCGCCAGCATCCCGCCACGGTCAAACAGTGCAAAGCTCAGATAGCGCTGCTGCATGCCGCGCGGATCGTTTTTCTCGTCCGTTTTTGCCAGCAGTTCGAGCAGCTCCGGCACGGCCCTGCGTGCGGGGGCACCGATGGCGGCGAGGGCTTCGGCGGCCTTGATGCGTAGCCAGAGGTCGGGGTCGCCAAGTGTCCTGCGCAGCGCGTTGACGGCGGGCGCGGCGCGTCCACGCTGGAAAATGAGCCCCTGGCAGGCGCCGTAGCGGGCGTGGAGGCTGCGGTCTTCCAGCATCTGGATCATCGGTGCCACGGGGGCGTTCTTGCGGCGTCCCAGGGCCATGGCGGCGCGCTCGCGCACGATGGGTGACCAGCTGCGCAGGCGCTCCATGAGCTGTTTGTCACTGAGGGCATCGTAGAAGCTGGTGCGGTCCTTGTTGTTCCAGCCCTGTCCGTCCGCGATGATTGCCTCAGCCGCTGCGGCATCGAGCTGCGGCACGGGCTCCGGCTTTTTGCCGGTGAGATAAAGCTTCTTCAACGGCATCGCATAGGCAAGCAAGTAAGCGCCGGTGCAGTCCCAGCCGGCGTAGCTGTCATTTCCGTTCTCGGGCGGGCCTTGATGGATGAAGCTGCCGTCCCAGCACCGGGCCAGATCATAATACCAGGCGCCAAACTCACGCATCCACGCGCCGGTGGCCTGCGGGCCGGAGTGCGCGACACCGGGCATGGCCCAGAGCATGTTGAAGAAGTTGCCGGTGTGGCCGGTGTCCCGCTCCGGTCCGTGCGAGGCGAGGCTCATGCGGGAGAAGAAGGCGGTGCCTTCCGGCTCATTGAGCAGGCTGAAAAGCACCGAGGCCATGCCGCACTTGCCGTTGTCTTCGTGGTTCTCGATCCAGGGGTGGTGGTCGCCATAAGGCACCGCGCCTTTCCCGATGTAGAAGCGGAGCAGCCTGGCGCTGCGCTCGATCGCCTGGTCAATCAGCGGCTCCTTCACACCAGCGGCGCGAGCCAGCACGAGACCGATGGTGAGGGGGATGCCCGGGGAGTTCATCATGCCGTAGCCGCGCAGACGTCCGTCTGGTCGCGCAAAAGTGTGACCCCAGGAGCCGACCGCGCTTTGACCGGCGGCGGATTCCATGGCGAGGCGGCGCAGCCCGGGGAGGACGGATGTGTCGCCTGTGGCAGCGACATACTCGCCGAGCAGGATCATGACATAGCCGTAATACCAGGTTTTGTAGCCATCTGTGGTGAAGGCAGCCGCCCACTCCGCCTCCTTTTTGACCGAGGGCAGGAAGGAGGCATCACCGCTCGCCAGCAAGGCCAGCGCGTTGAGCGAGCGCGGGATGGGGTCCAGACGGCCGTAACCCGGCGCGCTCATGCGGGCGATGAGCGTTTTGCAACCTTGCTCCAGGATGTGCTTGGATTTCGGGCATTCGAACGGAGCGGTGGCCGAGTAGCTGCCGAGCATTGTAAGTTTCAAAGCCACGTCCTCCGTCTTTCCCGCACGCCAGCGCGTGAGCACCAGCCTGCCACCGCCGGATTCTGTCTCCGCAGCTGTCACCGCCTGGCCCATCTCTGTGCGGGGATCGAAGGAGAACGGCTTGCCGCCGACGCCAAGGATCACGTCGCCGACGGCGATGACGCCGTCCGCAGGCGAGCCTGGCTCCACCTTGGTGACGGCGATCTGCCGTGCGTCACTCGTCACCAGCTTGTCGCTGTGCATCCAGCCGCGCAGCCCGGTGGGGCCGAGGTTCCAGTCATGCTTGGCGTTGGCGGGAATCGCGCCGTCCTTGGTCAGGTCGGGCGGCGGAGTGCTGGCTGACTTTTCAGCAGCGAAGGCTGGCAGGAGGATGAAGGCAAGCGCCAGGGAGGCGATGGGTCTCATAGGGTGACAAACTCGTTTTGGATCATGCCGGTGACGCGGGCGTCGTGGTCCTCGACGAAGAGGTTGATTTCGGTGCGCACGCCGAAGTCCGGGAGGTAGAGCGCGGGCTCGATGGAGAAGCAGGTCCAGGGGATGACGGGGCGGTCGTCGTGGGTCTCGTAGTTGTCCATGTTCGCCCCGACGCCGTGGACCTCGCGGCCGATGCTGTGGCCGGTGCGGTGGCGGATGTAGTCGCCCATGCCGTGCTGCTCGATGCAGCCGCGCACGGCGTCGTCCACCTCGAAGCCGCGGATCACGTGCCCTGCATGCATGGCCTCCTGGACGAAGCGGATGCCTGTGTCACGGGCGGCGACGACGGTGGCAAAGGCTTCCCGCATCGCGTCCGGAACGTCATCGCCGCAGAAGGCCATCCAGGTGATGTCGTAATAGACCGCGTCGGGAAGGTCGAGCTTGGCCCAGAGGTCGAGCAGCACGAGGTCGCCGCGGTGGATGGGGGCGCTGCCGGTGGCGGGCGGGCAGTAGTGGGAATCGGAGGCGTTGGCATTGGCACCGACGATGGGCGGATGGTTGGTGACCATGCCGGACTCGGCAAAGCGGCGCATGACGAACTGCTGCACGCGGTATTCATCCAGCGCCTGGCCGCTGCGGGTGGCGGTCTTGATGAAGTCAAAGGCTTCCTGGCGGATGGCGTCCACGCGGCGGCCTGCCTCGAGGTGGAGTTCGAGCTGCGCGGGGGTCCACTTTGCCTCAAAGGTCTGGATCAGTTCCGCCGAGCTGACCACCTCCACGCCCAGGCTGCGGATGAGGTCCACGGTGCCCGCGTCTACATTCGCCACGTAAGGGACCGCGCATCGGGGGGAGTATTGCATGGCGACGGTTTTTGCGCTGCCGAGAAGCTGCCGCAGGGCGGGCTCCTGCTCCTGCCAGCGGGCGTAGTGGATTTTTTCACCTGGCAGGGCATCGAGCTGGTGCGGCTCGACGCGGTGTGCGAGGCCGCGTGGCTGGCCCTGGGCGGGGATGAAGTAATACCAGCGGCGCGAGACGTGCCCGGCGGCTGGCAGGCCGAGGATGCGGTAGGCGAGCGGGTCGCGGAGGTGATGGTCAAAGAACAGCCAGCCATCGAGGCCGAGGCGCTGCAGCTCGCATTGGATGGCTTCGAGGTTCATGGGGTTTTGGCGACAGGGAGGTGGTCGTGCAGGTAGCGGGTGAGCGTGAGGTGGAAATGGCGCACGGTGTTCTCGCCCTCGTCAATGGCGTGGCTGCGGTTGGGATAGGGCACGGCGGTGAAGTATTTGTTATGCCTGATGAGTTCGTTGATGAGCAGCTCGGTGCCCTGGTAGTGGCCGTTGTCATCGCCGGTGCCATGGATGAGCAGGAGGTGGCCCTGCATCTGGTGCGCGTGAGTGATGGGTGAGCCGAGGCGGTAGTTCTCCGCGTTGTCCTGAGGCAGGCCCATGTAGCGCTCCTGATAGATGGTGTCGTAGAGGAGCTGGCTGGGGTTCGGGGCCACGGCCATGGCCATTGAGTAAAGGTCGGGATGCTTGAAGAGGGCGTTCAGGCTCATGCTGCCGCCGCCGCTCCAGCCCCAGACGCCGACGCGCGCGGGATCCGCGGAGGGCCAGAGCCTGAGCAGGGCGCGAACGCCGGCGGCCTGGTCCTCTGCGGCGAGGATGCCGATCTGGCGGAAGGCTGCCTTTCTCCAGGCGCGACCGCGGGGCACGGGTGTGCCGCGGTTCTCGATGCAGGCAACGATGTAGCCCTGCTGGGCGAGCATCCAGTGCCACATGCCGCGTTCGCCTGGCCATTTGTCACGCACGCTTTGGCTGGCGGGCTCGCCATAGACGTGGATGAGGAGCGGATGCTGCGCTGCTGCATCCATTGCCGGGGGCTTGATGAACCAGGCATCCAGTTCGATGCCATTGCCAATGTCCACGCGCGTGAGTCCGGTGTCGGGTGCCTGCAAGGCGGCCACTTTGTCTCTCAGCGCTGCATTGTCCTCCAGGGTGCGCAGGGTTTGATGCTCTGGGAAGCGCACCAGCGCCACCACCGGCGGCTGGTTGAAGGTGGAATGGGTGTGCATGGCCCAGCGGCCATCGGGTGAGAAGTCGTAGTCATGCCAGCCCGGCTGGGAAGCTGGGGAGAGACGCTCTGGCGAGCCGCCGCTGAGGCGCTGGCGGTAGAGGTAGTGTTGGGTGGGGTGGTCCGGGGATGCGGTGAAGTAGAGCCAGCCGTCCGCTTCATCCACGGCGGTGATTTGAATGACGTCAAACTCGCCGCGGGTGATCTGCTGCAGGCGCTGGCCGTCCGTGCTGGCGCGGTAGGCGTGACGCCAGCCATCGCGCTCGCTGAGCCAGAGGAAGGCGGTGCCGCTGTCCAGCCAGCGCACCGGGTTGTGGTTGTCAATCCAGGCTTCGTCGGTCTCGGTCAGCACGGTGGTGGCAGCGCCGGTGGCGGGGTCGGCGAGCAGGACGTGCTGGGTGTTTTGCAGACGGTTGAACTGCTGGGCCAGGATGCGGTGTCCGTCCGGGGACCATTCGGCGTGCGGGATGTAGTGCTGCCGTGGATCACCGGGCAGTGCGATCCATGTCACCTTGCCGTCGGCGATGCTGACGACGCCGAGCCTGGTGGCGGAGTTGGTCTCGCCGACCTTGGGATAAGGGAAGGAGGTGATCTTCGGGTAGGTCTCGTCGGTGTTGTTGATGAGGTGGAAGTGTCTGACGCTGCTGGTGTCGAACTGCCAGAAGAGGATGGAGCGGCTGTCGGGGCTCCAGCGGAAGGCGTCGCGGATGTGCAGCTCCTCCTCATTGACCCAGTCGGCGGTGCCGTTGATGACCGTGTGGGAGCCGTCGGTGGTGACGGGGGTGATGCGCATGTCCGCGAGGTCTTGGACGTGGATGTTGTTGTCGCGGACAAAGGCGACCTTGGAGCCATCGGGCGAGAACTTGGCGAACATGAGGGTGGCTGGCTTTGCGTCGCCGCCGAGCTGGCGTAGGGAGCCTGGTTTGCTGGGCTCGAGCACCCAGTAGTCGCCGCGGGTGTTCTGCCGCCAGACGCGATGGGTGTTGGTGTAGAGGAGGAGTTTGGTCTCGTCGGAGGAGAAGGCGAAGTCCTGGATCTTGAGCGGGGCTGCCGCGCCTGCGGGGGTTAGGGCGCTGGTTGGAACGAGGGTCTCGGAGGTGCCGGTGTTCAGGTCATGCCGCACTAGCTCTTGTGGGCCGTCGTTGTTGGCAACGATGGTGAAATAGGAGGCCGTCTGTTTGCTCCAGTGATAGCGGTTCAGACTTCGTGCCTTGAACTCCTTGGCAGCAAAGATGCGGTCAAGGGTGAGCCGGGAGGGATGTGGACTGGGTTCCTGGGCAAGCATTTGGCTGGCGACGATGAGTGTGAGAAGGTGCGGCAGACGGGGTTTCATTCTGGGATTTCGGCCCTGGCTGCGCGGTCGCCGATGAGGAAGTGGCCGAGGGGGCGATTGTCTTCCGTGCGGATCTGCCAGACGGCTCCGGGGCGCGTCTGGAGGCGGCGAGTTTTCGATGGCTGGATGAAACCGTAGGATTTCGCCTCGCCGTTGGGTGACATCCAGAAGATCTCAACGGCCTGCTCCCGCTGATTGACAAAGGTCACTTCAAACGGATTGCCCTCAGGTCTGGAGGCAGGAGCGGTGCCGTCTTTGACAGGATGCCATGGCAGCACAGGCAGGGAGGTCTGCGGCATTTCGGGCACGGGGGCGAAGTCCTTGGGGGCGAGTGCGCGCATCTCCGCCAGCTTGGCGGCGTGATCCGGTTTGGCGGCGAGATTGGCCCACTCGTGCGGATCGGTTTCGATGTCGTAAAGCTCCTCTCCGCCGTCGTGGTAATGAATGTAGCGCCAGCGCTGGGTGCTGATGGCATAGTTCTGCGGGCGGTCGAGCTGGGTCATGGAAGCGTGCGGCCATTCCGCGCGAGGATCGCGCAGGAGCGGGACGAGGCTGCGGCTTTCGACGTCCGCCTTGGGCGGCAGGCCGCACAGATCGGTGAGCGTGCCGAACAGATCGACGAGGTTCACCGGACGATCACACACACTGCCGGGCGTGGTGCCTTCGGGCAGGCCGGGAGCGCCTTTGGGCACGCGGATCATGAGCGGCACGCGGGCGCAGGCACGCCAGCCAGTGAACTTCTGCCAGTGCTCCTTCTCGCCCAAATGCCAGCCGTGGTCGCTCCAAAGAACGACAATGGTGTTGTCCCGATGCGGGCTGGTTTCGAGCGCATCGAGCACGCGGCCAAGCATGGCGTCGGCAAAGTGGATGGAGGCGAGGTAGGCCTGCACACCCTGCTTCCACTGGCCGTAGTGCTGGATGTGGGCGAAGTAGCGGTTGCGTCCGATGCGCTGGCCTTCGGCAGGCACGTCATCGAGATCATCCTCCTTGTAGCCGGGCGGGAGCTGGATGCTTTCGAGCGGGAAGGGATCGAAATACTTTTTCGGCACGAACCAGGGCTCATGCGGGCGGTAGATGCCGCAGGCGAGGAAAAGTGGCTGCGACTTCAGTCGCATCTTCGATCCCTCATCTTCGGCTGAAGCCGAAGCCACTCTGGGCTTGCGCAGTTGTTCGCCGATCCACTTGCTTACCAGCCAGTCGCCGCCGAACTCCTCATCGGTGACGTCGAGGGCGGCCCAGTCCGTTTCAACGTACTGCCATTCACCTGCGCGGGGCAGGGTCACGGGACGCTTGGAGGGATAG
Source organism: uncultured Verrucomicrobiaceae bacterium (assembly GCA_964538625.1). Lineage (GTDB taxonomy): Bacteria > Verrucomicrobiota > Verrucomicrobiia > Verrucomicrobiales > Verrucomicrobiaceae > JAEUHM01. The sequence continues at coordinate 5,048 of CAZIGH010000057.1, read as the reverse complement.
AAGGTCCGCGGAAAAGGATCGTCCTTCGCCTTGTCCGGGAAGTAGTCGTCCCAGGATTGGGGATCGATCACATAGTGGAGCATTTTACCCGAGCCGACGGCCCGGTAGCCGTGATTGGCGAAGTAACGCGGCATCAGCACCGCCTGGGGCAGCACGTCACGCAGCTTCTGCTGGTTTTGGTAAAGGCCCGAGCGGTGAGGAGGCAGGCCGGTGAAGATGGCGGTGCGGGAGGGGTTGCAGGAGGCGGCGGGGCAGTAGGCGTTGCGGAACAGCACGCCGCTGGCCGCGAGCCGGTCGAGGTTGGGCGTCAACGTCTGCGGATGCCCGCCCAGGCAGCCGATCCAGTCGTTAAGGTCATCCAGCGCAATGAAGAGAACGTTGGGCTTGTTTTCGACCTCCCTGGCATGGCCACAAGAGAGCAGAGAGATCGCAAAAAGAATCAGGAGAGATTTCACCGATTGCATCTTGGAGCATTCAGTCCACCGCGTCTTGGCAAGTTTATCGGCCCGGGATGAGCAACCGGGCACAAGGAGAATGGGTTGCGGCTGTATGGACGAAGACTGTGTCGCATCCGTGAGCGTCGTCTGATTGCCCCTCACTCGCACTCATGTAAAAATCACATCATGACACGCACTCGGATCCAGTTCCCCGACCGCCAGGATTGGTCGCTCTCGGAGGTCATTCGCAGGGCGGCAGAACCCTTCGTCGCCCGCTTACCAGCGGAGACCGTGACCACGATGGTCTGACGCTTGCCCACTCTCGACTGCGGCGGTGATTTCCTCACCGATCCCACCAGCCTGTGCCCGGAAGCCAGTCTTGAATGAAGGCCCCAAATCACGTAAACCCAACATCATGACACGGACCCAGATCCAACTCCCTTACGACCTTTACCAGCGGGCCAAGGCCTTTGCCGCCGAGCGAGAGATTTCCCTGGCAGAGGTGACACGGCGCGGTCTGGAGATTTTCCTCGCCCGTTTTCCCGATCCCGGCACTGCCCGACAAGGCTGGAAACTGCCACTGGTTCGCAGCTCTGGCGTCAAAGTGCCCCTGGCCGAACTGAAGAACCTGGCCAGTAAAGATGAAGAATCCAGGCTGCATGGCCTTCCATGATCGCAATCGACACCAACATCCTCCTTCCACTGGTGGTTGAAGATCATCCCCAGCACCCACAAGCCCTGGCCTTTGCGGAGTCGCTTCAATCCCGCAGCGATGTGGCCATCAGTGAGTTTGTCCTGCTGGAACTCTACAACCTTCTCCGCAACCCGCCGTCATGAACCAGCCTCTGAGCGCTTCCGCAGCGGTGGAGGTGTGCGAGGCCTTCCGACAGCATCCCGCCTGGCAGATCCTCGGCTTCCCGCCCGAAAGCCGCCCGTTTCACGACGCCTTTTGGCCCCGCCTCCGCCAGCCCGGCTTCGCCCGCCGCCGATCCTTCGACTGGCGCCTCGCCCTCACCCGTCTCCAGCAAGGCGTCACCGAGTTTGCCACAGTGAATCAAAAAGACTTCGAAGGGTTCGGATTCGAGAAGGTGGGAATCCGTTGCCATTAGAATGAAAATCACATCCCTACTACCAACAACTTGGAATCCAACAGAAGCTCTGACCATGCTGTTTGAGGGTTCCAGCATAGAATCACCGCGCGGTCTGAGTGATCTGTTCATTCTCGCAGTCATCTACCTTGGAAGTGCCTTTTTCCTTGGTGCGGTGCTCCTGACGTTGCGTTCATGCTGGCGAACGATTCGCTACCGGGGGCGTTTGAGTGCCTACAAAGAATATGTCGATGCCCGTGAATCGCTGGGTGGAGATGCCTCTTTTCCACTCTTTCGTGAGTTCAATCATCATCTGGTTGATGTCCCACGACAGGATGGCTCAGGGGAAATGATGCTTCGGCGGTCTGTGGATGCGGCCGAGATTTTCACGGATGACCGTTTTGCTCCTGGCCTGTCTTCAAATCGCATTTTCCAGGCTTTGCCAGGTATTTTGACGGGGTTGGGGGTTCTCGGAACTTTCGTTGGGCTGCAACTTGGCATCGGCGGACTTGACCTCCAAGATCTCAAGAAGCTCGAGACCAGTATCGTGCCGTTGATTCAAGGCTGTGCCGTGGCGTTCTCCACTTCAGTCTGGGGCGTGGGCATGAGCCTGCTTTTCAGCTTTCTGGAAAAGCTCCTGGAAAGTTTTGCTCTCGGCGGTGTGCGGAAGCTCCAGCAGAGGGTTGATGCCCTGGTTCCCCGTTATGTTCCCGAGGAGGCGATGGCTGACCTCACGCGATCTTCTCGCAGCTCAGAAGACCTGCTCAAGGGTTTGGCTGTGGCGATAGGTGATGAAATGCAGAAGGCTATCGGAAGACTTGGCGCAGAAATCAAAGATGCGGTTGTCAACGCCACAAAAGAAGGACAAGGCCCGTTGGCAGAGCAGTCAGCGCAGCTGCTTTCATCTGCGATCACGGCAGAGCTTGGCAAGTTGAAGGAAACGATCGACGGCATGGGGCAGCGCTTCACAGATGACTTCAGTTCGGTCAGTAAAGAACTCACCCGGCAAGTGGAGGCTTTTAGACCCACGGTCATATCGCTGGCCGAGTCGGTTGCCTCATCACAGGAAACCGTCTCAAATGCCGTCTCAAAGCTGAATGCTCACGAAGCTGTGATGGCAAGCATGGGTGAGGCTTCCGAAAAGATCAAGCTGGCCTCCGAGACCTTCGCTTCCATGAATGGCACTTTGGAGACATCCGCCAGTCGAAACAAGGATGCGGCAGAGGCACAGAACGAAGCTGCAAAGGCCAATCAAGAAGTTGCGGCCAAGTTTAGCGCAGTTGGGGAGAGATTACCTGAAGTTCGGCAGACGATTGAAGACGCTGCAAGGGTGATTGGTTCGCTTGGAGGTCCGATTGCCGAGTTGCAGACACTGCTCGCCAAGCAACCTGAACTGCAACAACAGATCGAGGGTCAAAGAGCTGCATCTGAAGAGGAGCGAAGCACTAGGCTGCTCACCTTGTCGAAAGACCTTGCCGGAACTGTTGGGAAAGCAGTCGAAGAGTTTGCCAAGGTGGGCGCTATCGCTGAGCAGCTGGATAACGCGTCATCCAGCTTGGAAGCAGCCAGCAAAGAACTGGCCGTCTTTGGTAAACAAGTGGTCCAGGCCAGCCAAGAGCAGCGCACAGCTTCCGAGGCTTCGCGAGACGCAGCAACCGCTAGCAAACTGACAACGGAGGCGCTGAAGCCTTTGCCTGCCGCGCTGACAGGGGTATCCAACGGCTTGACCCTAGCAGGAGACAGTCTAAAACAAGGTGCCGATTCAGCGGCGGCCACCTACGGACGCCTTGTCGAACTGCAACGCCTATGGTTCCAAGGAGCTCAGACCGGTCTCACTGCGCTGCGTGATAGGGTGCAGGAAATCATCACCTCTTATGGCAGCCAGATCGAAGGTCAGACGCAAAACTTGATGAATCAATGGACCACCGAGGTCATTGAATGCTTGAAAAGCTACGAAACCCAGGTGCAAACCCTTGAGGGAAGCCTCGAAGAACTTCAGGATGCCGTCAGCAACATCAAACGCAAAACCTGAGCATGTTTGCCCGCACGAAACGCAAGAAGCAAGATCGAGCTGACGAAAACCCGTTCGTTCTGTCATTCTCAGACTTGATGGCGGGTCTGCTCGCTATCTTTATTTTGGCGCTGATTGTGACTATGCTGGAGCTGCAAAAGCGGAAGGAAGAACTGCTGCGCGAACAGGAAAAAATCAAGATCACACTCGTAGAGTTGATTGGCAGCCTTCAGGAAATCCAAACCCTTCAAACAAGTATCGCCAGCGCATTGGATGGCGTGAGTCAACGGGAGCGATCCCTGACAGCGATGCTGGAAGGCATTCAAAAGGATCTGAAAGAGAGGGGTGTCGAAGTCATCGTAGCGGAGAATGGGAGTGTGCTGCGCATTCCAGAGCAGGGCTTAAGTTTTGCCTTGGGAAAGTATGACATTCCGATCTCCTTCGAACCGAACGCCACAGCGATAGGGCAGGCACTGGCTCACGCGCTTGAGCAGGATACGAACCGAAGAATGCTAGACACAGTGTTCATTGAAGGCCACACCGATGCTGTCCAAAACTCTCGTGAAATGGGCAACTGGGGTTTGAGCACCTACCGAGCGATTTCCCTCTGGAACTTTTGGACCCTAAAACCTGGTGAACTGGCAAAGATGAAAGAGCTTCACAACCTACCGACGAATCCCGAGCAGCGGCCACGGCCTCTCGTGTCAGTGAGCGGGTATGCCGAGACGCGGTCAACACATCCGCCAGAGATCGCAGCAACGCTTAAGCCAGACAGGCCAGAAGATCGACGCATTGACATCCGGTTTACCCTGGCCGCATCGGAAAAAAAGCATCTGGAAGACCTTCAAGAAGATCTGAAGGCCATGAAGGCGAAAACGGACGCCCTAATCCTGAAACTTAAAGAGTCCGACAAGAATGCGCCTTGATCTCAAGCTGCCAGACCTACCCCGTCCGAACCTGAGTGAGGCTCTGCTCAGACGACCGCTCGCTGATCTCACCAAGATCAAAGAACGCAATGAAGCGCGGTGGGGCTCAGGTGGTGGTTCTCGAGTGTTTGAAAACCGAAAAGAAAAACTACGGAAGCGCTTGCAAGGGTCCGTCAGTCCAAAGAATGAGGTCAGTAGGATCAAAGAAACAGAAGTCGGCTGGCAACGACTTCTGCTGAGCTTATACATCGAATCAAACGGTCAAGATTGGCTTCCCGCCTTCGACGAATACATCGCTACCACGATACTCGGACATGATGGTGCAGCTTGGCCTGTCTCTCGAAGAAGGTGGGCGGCAAGCCTGTTCTTCGCAAAGTTCGATAAGCTACCAGCTCTTTTTTATTTAGCTGAAAAACTACGCTCAGCTTTTGACAACATTTCTACAGCTTATAACGCAAACGAAGTTGCCTGGAAGCGACACAGAAATGAAGTTTTTCAAACTGATGGCCCATGGAGGATGGTTAACGGTGTTAGGAAAGCCGAATCATTGCAGCAGTTGATGGAACGCCACGGCATTCCCGAAACT
>CAZIGH010000056.1:0-35244 GCA_964538625.1 uncultured Verrucomicrobiaceae bacterium | reverse complement strand
ACACCTGTAGCGGTGTGCCGGTTGTGTCGCCGTCACCGTCATCATCGTCATCACCTTCGTCTCCTCCGCTGAGCAAGTGTTGGAAGTTCATCAGTGTGGTGGCGGAGACGAGGTTGGCTAGGATGGCGGTTTTGATGCCGTCGTTGTCTGTGTCTGTGCCCAAGCCTGCGGTGGTGGACTCGCCGAAGTGGGTTTCAATGCCGTTGATGACCGTATCCAGTGGTCCCCAGGTGGAGTAGGTGGCGTTCCATGGATCGCTGGGATAGGGGTCGATCTGATCTGGGAGGTTGTCACCGTCTTGATCGGTGAGTGCATCGGCGTAGTAGCTGACCGGGGAGAAGGTGCTCCACTCACCATCGATGAGGATGGTGCCGCCGGGCCAGTGCTGGAGGGTGCCGTGAGCGGAGGGCTGGGTGAACCAGCTCATGAGGCAGTCTGGCAGGCCATCGCCATTGGCATCTGTGGGAGTGCCTGCATAGAGGTCAGCACGGAAGGCGTGGCGGATGCCGTGGAACTGGAAGGTGCCGCCTTCCCACTCGAAGCTGTGGTTGCTGGCGTCCTGCGGGAAGGGGTAACGGCGGGACGCCGGTGCTCCCGTATTTCGTGCGATTGCCTGCGGCATCGTAAGCGAAGGTTTCATCTCCGGGGTCACCGGCATGGGTGGTGTTGGGCTTGTCTTGAAAGGCATCGGGCATTTGCCGATGCACTCGGCTTTTCTATACGACGCCCGCGCTCCAGAAGGCGTAATTGAACCTGCCTACGATGGGGCGGGTGATTGATGACGCCGGTAGGTGGCCTGCGGGAATGGTTCACTGACGCTTTTTGGGGTTCCAAGTCCTGGGGCTTCAAACTCCAGCGCTGAAGCGTCTTACTTGATCATTTGGCCGATGCAGCCGTCCAGATGCTCCACCAGCGCTGGAAGGCCCGTGCCTTCGTCCGCGCTGATGGGGAAGATGGGAACGCGGCTGAAGCGGGACTGAAGCTCTTTCAAATGGTCAGCCGCTTCCGGTAGGTCGATCTTGTTGGCAATGATGAGCCATGGACGCTCTGCCAGCTCCTCGGAGTAGAGCTTCAGTTCCCGGCGTAGCGTCTGGATGTCCTCTACCGGGTCACGTCCTTCCGATCCCGCAGCGTCCACCACGAAAAGCAAGAGCCTACAACGCTGGATATGGCGGAGAAAGTCGTGCCCAAGTCCAATGTTCGCGTGCGCACCTTCGATGAGGCCGGGAATGTCCGCGATGGTGCCCCTACGGAAGTTACCAAAGTCGATCACGCCCACGTGCGGTTGCAGTGTGGTGAAAGGATAGTTCGCTATCTTCGGCTTTGCCGCAGAGAGCTTCGTTAGCAGGGTGGACTTGCCTGCGTTCGGGAAGCCAACCAATCCGGCATCCGCTATGGAGCGCAGCTCAAAGTAGAAGTATCCTTCCTCACCCTCTTCACCGTGGGTGAACTCCCGCGGTGCCTGGTGAGTGGAGGTCTTGAAGTGGCAGTTGCCCTTGCCCCCCTTGCCGCCTTTGCAAAGTACAAAGCGCTGCCCTGTCTCCGTCAGGTCAGCCACCGGTTCATAATGCTGCTCCACCTCCCCGGTTTCCTCGTTCACCTCCTCCACGATGCGGGAGATCACCAGACCGGCAGGCACCTTGTAAACCGCATCTTTCCCTGAGCGCCCGGTCATCATGTCGCCACGGCCGATGTCGCCATCCTCAGCTTTCAGGCGGTGATTGAAGAAAAAGTTTCGCAAACTGTCCGTGCTGGGATCCACTTCCAGCACCACATTCCCACCGCGCCCACCGTCCCCGCCGTCGGGGCCCCCTTTGGGACGGAACTTGCCGCGGTGAAAGTGCGCGGAGCCATCGCCGCCTTTGCCGGCGCGCGCATGGACTTTAATGTGATCGACAAACATGGGGCGCGTCACTTGCCTTGGAACCAGGGCAAAAGCAAGAGCGGTGAGCATGAATCTGAACCAGCCCCCCTGGCCGGAGGAGGCCCAAGATCGGCCCCTCGCGAAATTTATATTTAAGTTATCCTAATTGTTTTTGAAAAAAGTCGAAAAATGTCTTGTCGCATGTCCAAAACTATAAAATAATCGCCGCATGATTGTCGAAAAACCTTTGTCCGCTGGCGAAACACTGGAGCAGTTGCTGCGAGAACAAGGTTTTAACCAAACTGAGGCCGCCTCGAAAATCGGGATCACCAGGCAGTATTTGAACTCGGTCATCAATGGCAAGCTGCCCCTGACCACGGAACTCCAGTGGAAGCTGAAGCCGGTGGTAGGCAAGGGGTTGGATTTTTGGGCGGATGTCACATCGAAATACGACACTTATGTGACAACGCCTGAGGGGCGGAGACGGTTGCTTGAATCGCGCGAAGAAAGTTTGATCCAGCAGTTGGACCTCCATGGCCAGCACGTTCTGGTCAACTATGAGGTGGAGGCTGCCATCGAAGCCGGAATGATCCAGCTCAACGGTCTGACGGGCAAGAACCTGTTCCAGAAGGACCGCATGGGAGATACGCTCTACCAGCTCTCCTTCGGTGACGAGGCCATGGTGGTGGGCACCGACGGGCAGATGCGCATCGTATCCACCGCGCCGTATTATCAGTTGCAGCCGGGTGAGCGCCTCGCCGCGACGACGGCTGAGATCGTCGCACTGTCACATCGCGTCCGCATGCTCATCCACGGCGTGTGCGAGCCCTTGCCGAGTGACTTCGTGAGCTATGTCGGTGCTGGCGTCATTGAACCCCGTAATGGGGCGCCCTGCGACATTCGCCTTTTCCACGGAGGCTGGAGGCCGACGACGATCTCTCACGGTGCTTCCGCTCTGCTGGTCAGTTTTGAATACCTGGCCGCTGAACCCGCACGTCCGCCGCGCGTTGTCGGCTAATCCCATTTCCGCATCCCACACCCAACACTCCGAACCCGCCACTCCTCCATGTATTCCATCAACAGCCTCCTGAATCCCCCCGCTCTCGGTGACGATACCGACATTCCCTTTGCCGCCGCCATCATGCAGCTTGGCTTCCTGGCCACGAATGTGCCGGAACCTGTGAAGAGCATGGTCAGCCAGGTGGACTGGGAGTGGTGCAGGGAGATGGCCAGCCGGATCGCGCGGCAGTATCGCCGTCTAAACGTGGGCGAAGGGCAGTGGGTGCGTAGCTATGCCAGCCGCCCCATGATGCTGGATAAGTCCACTCCCCTCACTCATCTGGCCGGTGCCCACGCGTGGCTCATGGCCATCGCCCAGCAGGCGGGCATGGAGATTCGTGATGCCGAGCTCGAAGTGCAGGGAAAAGCCGGCATCCAGCCTGGCGTGCTTGAAATCGCGGGCGTCGCGTCACTGGCGGGCGCACAGGATCCGCGTGGTACCGGGCGTCGGCTCAATGCCGTGCTCAGCGCCCTTGCGGCTGACCTCGTCGTACGGTGCCACGCCTCCCATCCGGAGGCCTGCATCCAGTTCGTTCATCGCAAGGCACTTCAGATCAAGTCGCCTGTGGAGGGCAACCGTGCCATCCCCCTGGCTGCCTATGTGATCCGATTCACAGGCCTTGCCGCAAATGAGGTCTCTGCGGCGCTTGTTGAGTCTCTTGAAGCTGTCACCGAAGCGCTGGGGCATGAGATGCGTGAATCCGTTCTCGTTCTCAATCCTGCGGCGCGCTGAGTTTTGTTGGTTGGTAGGTGTGTGCAAGAGGACAAGTGAAGGGCGGGGTATCCCCGCCCTTCGCATTTTGAAAACTCCACACGACCCTTCGTTTACTCCACCTTCATCATGTAAGCGAAGAGGTTCCTCAGATCGGCGTCCGAGAGTCCAGATGTGAGCATGGGCGGCATGAGGGAGACGGGTGAGGCCTCCATGGCTTCGATGTCGGATTGCTTCACTTGGGTGAGCTGGTTGGCGGCATCACGAAGCGTGACGCCACTGGCATCCTGTTTCGCGATGATGCCCATCGTGAGCTGGCCGTTCTTGAGCCGGATGATGTAGTTGCCGTAGCCTTCGCGTATCTCGATGCTCGGAGTCATGATGGCCGTAAGCCAGAAGTCGAGGCTGCCCCGCTCATAACCGGTAAGCTCGGGTCCTATCTCATTGCCCTCGCCGAAGAGTTTGTGGCATATCGCGCAGCGTTGGGTGAAAAGTGTCTTGCCCAGCACTGCATCTCCTGAGCCGCCGCGCAGCACTTGTTTGATGCGCTCTCCCTCCTTCAGGACTTCCTCTGTGGGAGCGACTGCCAGCAGTCCCTTCCAATGACGTTCGATGGCGGCATCGATCTCCGGATCCTTGTGCAGGCTGAGTTGTCTCACGATGTCTGCATTGAAATGACTCACCGGCACGCGCCAGCGATCCACCTCAGCGAGCAGCATCCCTGCCCACTCTTTCCTGCCTGCCATCATGCGCAGTGCCGCCTCGCGCAGGGGCTTGTCACCGGCCACTCGCGCCTCCCATCCGTCCAGGATGGCAGCTACGATCTTGCGATCTCCGAACTTGGCCACGGCAGGCAGAAGCGCCCGCTTCAGGGCCTCATTGCCACGCGCCTTATAAATGGCATCCAGCACGGCCAGCGCCTGCTTGTTTCCCATGTCTGCCAGGGCTAGCGCTACAGTGGCGCGTTTGGTGACGGGTTCTTTTTTGTCTTGAAGCAGGGCTACCGCCTTCTTCGTTGCATCGGCATCGCCGGACCGCAGCGCCAGCACCAGGTCATCTCCACCCTGCTTCTTCAGATACTCGGCCAGAGCTGACGCCAGTGCCTCAGGAAGTTTGGGCATTTCTCCGCCTTCGAACGCAGAGGCCATGCCTTCCACAAAGCGGCCTCGGGCCGCATCATCGGGTGCGAGTGAGATGAGCGTGGAGCAGGCCTGGAAGTTCAACTCCCCGCCCGCCAGCGCCCAGCGTTGTGCGAGTTGCTTGATCCAGTACTCCCGCGGCAAAGGGGCGGTCCAAAGCGCCTTGTCCTCAAACAGGGCCACTACGCGATCTCGATGGCTCTCAGCTTTGTTCTCCAGCGCCCACCAGAGCATGAGCCCCAGCCTGGAATCCACAGGAGCTTCCTTGGCAGCCAGCGCCAGCGCTTTCATGACGGGCAGAGAATACTGGCCGTTGATGCGTTTCGCACTGGCTGCCATCTGAACCCTCACCTCCAGATGCGACTCCCCGGCCGCAGCAAGAGCCAACTGCTCCACTGCGCGTGGCCATTGGCGGCCGCGCTCGCCGATCATCTTCACGGTCCAGCGGCGTACGTAGGGATCTGAATGATCCAGGAGCGCCACCGCTTGCGCCTCGGTGAGGGCATTGAGCTGATCCAGAGCAAACAGGGCATCGATCGCCCGTGCATCACCCTTTGTCATCACGATGTCTGAGAGCTGAGGGATGAGTTCCTCAAGCCGTCTCCAGCCAATCTCCATCACCACCTGCCGCCGGATCCAGCGGTTTGGGTCAGCCAGCCGCTTCACGAGTTCGTCAGCGGGTTCCTGGTGCAGGTCGAAGGGCTTCAATTGTTTCGCTCCGCTGGCAGGGCGTACACGATAGATCCTACCGCTGGTCTTGTGCCAGTCATCCACCGGTCTCACGTGGCTGAGCCGGGTGTCATACCAGTCTGCCATGAACACCGAGCCATCTGGCCCCAGCTTCGCATCCACGGGGCGGAACCACCGATCCGTGGTGCTCACGAGGTGCTCGCCATCCTTTGTCTTGAAGGTAGCCCCGGCAGGCAGGAGGTCACTTACATAGACCAGGTTGTGAAGGGAGTTCGGCGCGATGACGCGGCCTTCGTAAGCTGACCCGAGTGTTCCTCCCTCATAGATCACAAACGCCTGCGGGAAGCGCTTGTTGTCGCCCTCATGCGCCATGTGCTCGAACCAGCCAAACGCATACGGATTGGTCAGTGGTCCGTGTTTGCCCCAGCCTTTGATGCCATAGCTACCCTGCTCGTAGTGCATGCCGCGAGTGTTGCCGTTGTTGGTGCCGGAGAAGACGCGGCCTTTGCTGTCGATGTCCAGACTGAATGTGTTCCCCCCGCCTTCTGCGTAGATCTCGAACTTTTTGGTCTTGGGGTGGAAGCGCCACACGCACTGTCCTTCCCATTTCACGTTCTTTGTGGCGAAACTGCTGACATTCCCGGTGGTGGTGCTGCCATTGACTCCGTAAAGCCAGCCGTCTGGCCCCCAGGTGAGGCTGTTGGCCACGCTGTGAGTGTCCTCGATGCCAAAGCCACTCAGTTCCACACTTGGATCGGCATCAGGTACATCGTCATCGTTCGCATCGGGATAAAAGAGCAGGTAAGGCGCATTCATGACCCAGATGCCTCCCGCACCTTTCAGCGCCGCCGTGGCGATGTTCAGTCCGTCGATGACGACTTTGGAGTGCTCGTAAGTACCGTCGCCATCTTTGTCCTCCAGCACCGTGATGCGATCCGCTCCCTTCACGCCACGAGGAGGAGGTTCCGGCACCTTGTCAAACTTGGCCCTCAAGTGCTGGTCATAAGAGACGATTTTCAATCCTGCTGGAAACTGATACTGGCGGTACTCCGTCACCCAAAGTCTGCCGCGGGAATCAAAGCTCAGGTACAGCGGCTGCTCCACGACAGGTTCGCTGGCCAGGAGGTCGATTGCTACATCTCCCCGGGTGTGGAACGACTTGAGCGCCTCTGAGGGGGACTTCATGGGAGTGTCATCGGCCAGCGTACCCCGCCCTCCGAATGTCTCGATGATTTTCTTTACCGCCTCATTTCCTGCCACGTCCTCAGACTTCGCGGCTGGCTCCGCCGCACCTAGAACGGATGTGAACCCCAGGGTCAGAAAAAAAGCAAACTTCATGCCCCAAGAACACGTGCCATGAGACCTGTGTGTTGCGGGAAATGTGAGGGGCCTCGGTCTCTGCTCCGGACGGGACTCGGGCTGGGTGTTACGCCCCCATGCCGTCCTTTGGTCCCCACGGCTCAGATTGAGTAAGGGCCTTGTCTTTGAGCGCTGAATACACCTCAGGCAGATCAAAGTGCTTCAGCACACCGAAGGGAGTAAGGGCGTAGGGCAGTTCGTAATGGTCTTCGTTCGCGACTTCAAGCCAGCTTGTGAGCGCATTTTTGAGCGTGATTTTCTGAACCTCGGAGCATAAGGCGGCGGCTATGGATGCGGGCAGCGTGCCCCAGCCGCGTGCGATGACATGCACGGTCTTGTGTCCTGTCTCCCGAAGAAGCTTCAAGACGCTCAAGACATCGAAAGCTCTCATTCCGAGTACTGGACGGCCCAGCATCTCACCATGAGCGGCGTAAAAATAGTCGCTGCCGTACAGCCGGAGGAACTGATCTTTTCCACACGTGTCGGGCTGGCTCTCACCGATGCCGCGCACGTCCATGGCAAACACGGCGGTGCCAGTCTCCTTTTCCAGCAGCGCGCGCAGCCACGCGTCCTCGCGCAGCTCCCTATCTGCCGAGCGGTGTGAGACGTAGAGCACGGCGCTCTCTGATGCGGGCAGCCTGGAGGTGAGCGCCTCTTCACTCAGCCGTGTGAGCAGTGCATGAATGCCCGGTTCGGTTTCTACCGCGTAGGTGCAGTAGCTTTTGGCCGGATAGCCGCGCGCTCCCACGGATCTTAGGATGCGGTAGTCTGGTGCGGCAGTGACCTCTGCCGGGAGATTCAGGGCTTTGCGTATGCGAGCTGCCAGTGGTTGGTTCGTATCTGGCTTGCGCAGCGCGGCGAACTCGCCGGTGAATGACATCACCGTGCGGGAGCCGAGTTCAGAGACCTGACCCTTCGGAGCGGCGAGCAGTTCCGCCTCTTGCTCAATGACGAGCTCAGGCTCGGTTTTGGCATCACTGACCTGCGTCACGGAGTTGAAAAAGGCGTACATGGCCTCCCGATTCGGCTGTGAGTATCCATGTGGATCAGGGCCTATGTGCAGCTTCACATTCTCGGGCTTTCCGAGCAGGGTGTAGAGGTGCTTGAGCCGTTGATAGGCGACCTGCGAACCGCGTGCGTCAAAGTAGTCCTTTTCTTGGGCCAGGATGATGAGGGGCTTCGGCGCGTGCGCGGCCAGGAAGTCAGAATGATCCAGTCCCTCTGCGAGCGCACCAGGTGGACACTGCTCCGTGTCTGCTGGGAGTTCATTTTCGGCGTTGCGGCGGAAGGTGGTCACAAAACATGCTGGCGCAGCCATGGCGAAGCGCTCTTCCAGCCCGCACAGCCACGTGGTCTGGGTGCCGCCACCGCTATTGCCCGTGACGCCGATGCGCTGCGGGTCCACTTCTTTGCGAGTGAGGAGATAGTCCACTCCGCGTATGCCGTCCCATGCGAACCACGTGCCGAGAAACTCGCCCGCAAGGCCGAGCTGATTGCCCATTCGGATATGCTCGGAAGTGCCCCCGTTGTAGCGAGACATGAGGCCCTTTCCCGGCTCTTCCTTGAGGTACTGGAAGCGTTCTCCCTGGCCGACTGGGTCGATGATGAGCACGACATAACCCAATCTCGCCAGCCCCTGTGCGAAGCTCTGGTAAGCATCCGCAGCCTTGCCATTGAGCGAGTGACCACACACACCCAGTACTGCTGGGCATGGCTTGCTGCTTGTGGTCGGCACGGAGAGATTTGCTGAAACGAGGAATCCCGGACGGCTCTCGAACACGACGTTCTCAAGCCGGTAGCCCGCCCGCTCCTTGACGCTGGTGACCTTGGCATTCAGCGGCGTCCTCTCTGGAAGAGGGCCCATGCAGCGGCGGATGCGCGCTTTCACATCGCGCACGTAGGCCTCTGCCTCGGCTTGTGTTTTAAGTGCGGAGCGTCGTGCATCCGCTGCGGCCTCCACTTCACGCACCCGATCCACAAGCCAGTCCTGCATCATGCGCGGGAAGCGGTTCAGAGCAGTCACCTGCCTGTCATCAGCACTGCGGGCGGATGGAATGCCCAGCGCATAGGCCAGGGAGGTAAATGCGGTGGTGGCGAGCCAGTCACGACGGCCCTGATGAATGGTGCGGATGTCTTGCATGAGGTGGGGTACCTACGTCCTGATTCGGCGGCCTTGTGCGCTGGATGTGCAAAAGCCTGATCTTGGCAAACGCGGACCCGGCGCTACGATGCGGAGATGTTTGAGCCCGCGGACTACCTTGACCTTTCCCACACGCAGCATGGAGCACTTTTCCTGGCGGACGAGCCGGTGTGGTCAGCCATCAAGAACATCGCAGGCTACCTCAAAGAAGGTCTCCGGCCTGGCATCGAGGGGGAAGTCCATCCCGGGGCGTTTGTGGGACCTGCAGTCCGGATAGGTCCAGGCACGGTGGTGGAAGCAGGAGCGGTGATCAAGGGGCCGGCATGGATCGGAGCCAACTGCCAGGTCCGCCCCGGCTGCTATGTGAGAGAAAACGTGATTGTGGGTGACGCAGTGGTCATGGGCAACTCCTCCGAGTTCAAGAACTGTGTTCTCTTTGACGGATGCGAGGTGCCGCACTTCAACTATGTAGGGGATTCCATTCTTGGCTACAAAGCTCATCTTGGAGCAGGTGTGGTGCTCTCTAACGTGAGGCTAGACCGCGGTGAAGTGGTGGTGAGGAACGGTGCAGAACACATCGCCACGGGGATGAGAAAGTTCGGTGCCATCATTGGGGACCTGGCGGAGATAGGCTGCAACAGCTGCATCAATCCCGGTTCACTCATTGGGCGCAGAAGCGTGGTTTATCCACTGAGCAACTTCAGCGGCATTCTGCCGGAGCAGAGCATTCTCAAGACACGCCAGCCGCAGAGTGTGGTGCCACGAAGGGATTGAGACTGAGCAGGTGGGCTGGCATACACGGCACCCGAGGCGCGTCCTGTGCCGGTGCTACTTGTTCCGGTTGAAGAGGTTGAAGGGAGTTCTTTTCTTCTCGGCTGGCGGCGCAGTCTGAGGTTCCTGTGTGCCGCTTGCTCGCATGGCGGCATCCAGCTCAGCGTCGGTGGGAGGACGCCGCCCTTCATTCGTGTCAGTGAGGCCGAAGAGATGGGGCTTCCACTGCGGTTTGCCCACGGTGCCTTCTCCTTTGAACTCCAGGAGCTGGCTTACGGGCCGGAGCACGAGCCCGGGCAACCCGCGCACGCGAGCCTGGGCCTTGAAGTCGATCTCGTCGTTGAGGAAGTCGATGCTGCCGCTGGACACCAGTCGGAAGGCGGAGGTGAGCGCCTCGATGTCATCCGTCACGATGAATCCGTCCGCCACGCGGAAGGTGCAGTTCGCCTCCTTGGCCACGTTGTAGCCGCGAATGGGGGAGGGAAGCAGCGCGCCAAGCAGTGGTGTTAGCGGACCCAGGATGGGCAGTGCATACAAGTTGCCGTTGAGGATGATGGTCACGCCGCTACCTTTTAGCGCTTTCCAGTCATTGAGTACTCCGCTGAAGTTGAAATGCCCAGTGAGATCGCCCTCTGACTCGTGCTCCGGCGCGTAGATCTGAGCGAACCGTTTGAAGCTGACGCCGTTGACTTTGATCTCACTGCGGTAGGGATGCGGTTCACGGTTGAGTTCCATGGCGCCTTCCATGGAGAAGGTCCCCCCCAGCAGGCTGGCGGAAACGGTGAAGGGCGCACGACTGCTGGTGCTGGTTACATCCGCCTGGAGATTCTCAAACGGTACGTCCTTTCCCAGTACGTCGAACGGGAAGCGTGCGGATCTCAGAGAAACGTTGTATCCCGTGCTACCTGGGCCGAGCCCCACGCTACCCTTAACGTGCAGGGGGCCGTTGAAGACTGACCCCTTGATGTCGAATCCCAGTGTTGAACCTTTGTAGGTGACGCTACCTGAGGGGGCTGCAATGCGGTATTCTTTGCTCCAGAGCACATACCGTGCTGATCCGCGGGGACTACGAAAGCTGACCCGCAGATCCGAAGGCACTTCGTTGTTCATGCCCACCACACCTGCGACTTCCACTGAGGTGTCTGCGCTAAAACCGTATTTCGAGATGTGGCGGGCGGGATCCGGAGCGAAGCAGGCCACTACCGGCACCGGATCAAGCGTACCCTCCACGCCCTCGAGGATGACTTTTTTGGTATTGCCGTCTATGACGACGGACTTTGCGGAACCAGAACCCTGGGGGCGCTCGATGGCCATGTTCAGTAGCCTGGTCACACGCCCATCCACCTCCACCTCCGCTTGGCCGGAGACGATCTCCATTCCTCGATATGCGAAGGACTTGAGCTCTGCACGGCCCTTGTGGATGAGATTGTCAGGTGTGCCATCTGCCGCGTATCCATCCAGAAGAACAAAGATGCTGCTGCGCTCGTGGAAGGAGAATCGTTCGATCAACTCCCGCTGATCCTTGCGCTCAACGAAAGGCAGGAATGCGTGGGGTTCCATCTTGAGTGCGGCCTGGTAGCGCAGGCCTTCACCCTCACGGCGCATGGTCTGAAATGCCAGCGTACCCGTTTCGTGACGCAACAAACCGTCCCTGATGTAGAACCCCTCTTCGTTCACGCCGAAGCGCGCCGAAACTCCGTCAAAGACGGCTCCGCGCGTGGTGAACCTGTCGCACTGAAATGAACCCAGCACATCGACGGGCTCGCCTGAGGCCACTCTAGGACCGGTCACAAACCAGCGGCCTTCAAGCGCGAGGGTGGGCGGAGCGTTTTCGTAAAAGACGACTTCCTTCAGTGCGTCAGAGTCCAGCACCGCCATGGCGAGTCCCGGCAGGTCACCCGTGGTGAGCACCCGAAAGTCTGCCGCTTCTTCACCCCGGCGCCAGGTGCCACTGGCGTCGAAGCTGCCTAGCCTGTCTTTCAGCAGGAGCTGACGAAGCTCTACGGAACCGGCGTTGTAGTCCACCCGGGCTGCCACCTCGGAACAAGTGTAGGAGCCGTAAGATGCGCCGGAGGCCCTGAAAGTGGCGCTGCCCACTGCATCTTCCATGCGTTCGGCTTCACCCTGCACCTGGATCTCCAGCTCGGGCGCCTTGGTGAAAGAGAACCGGTTGATCCAGTTCAGGGCGTCTTCAATGCGCCCACGCTGGGCTTGAACTAGCGCCATGCGTTCGGCGGGAGTTAGCCTCGGCTTTTTGGGTTCCTTTTTTTCATCACGTTGCTTTTTCTCCCCGAGGCTGAGATTTCCCTGGATAGAGACTTTCAGCCCGGCGAGCAGGCCACGTGCTTTCAGGATGTGAACTTGTCCCCCCTCCAGGAGCACCTTTGCCTCAAGCCCTCTGAGTTCCAGCTTGGTGCCGGCCGGATCTGCGGGATTCAGCGGCAGAGCCAGCGTGGCCCCGGATACGTCGATGCCGTTGATGTAGATCTTCCTTTCCAGCAGTCTGCCCTGGTCGATGTCCAGTGAGATGTGGTCCACTGCTAGCAGGGGCAGCTGTTTGGTGGCGTCACTGAACACCTTGACATCGCGGGCCACGAGTCCTTCCAGCGGGTGCAGGCCGAACCGCCCAAAATCCGCGTAAATGCCGCGCTCCTCCAGAGCCTCGACGACAAAGCCGCGCCAGCGCGCACCAAAGGCGTCTGTGAACGAGTACGCGACTCCGGCACCTGCGGCCAGCAGGATAAGCCAGAAGAGAATCCTCATCGCACGGCGGAACATGGACGCGGCAGCTTACCCCTGAGAACGCTGGTCACAATGCAATCCTCCCGCTGATTTTGGGGTACACGGAGTCTTGGAACTGGATTTTACCAGAGCTGCGTGTTTGTGCGGGCAAGGGGCGATTTCCCTGCTTTGAGTGGTTGATGCCCATGCTTGAATCTCTCTTCGCAGTGCCTCGCGTACGTCGCTTCATCTGGCGGGTGTGGTATCCTTTTCTGACGAGGAGGTTGAATGGCTCGGACTTGGTGTTTTTGAACTACGCGTTTGAAACGGACCCGCCAGTGGGGCTGAGGCTCTCAGCCGAAGATGAACCGAACCGGGGCTGCATTCAGCTCTATCACTACGTGGCTTCCCAAGTGAGTCTGGGAGGGGGCACGGTCCTGGAGGTGAGTTGCGGACACGGTGGCGGTGCGGCATGGATCACACGCAATCTGAAACCTGGTCGTTACATCGGGCTGGATCTCAATCCGGAAGGGATTGATTTCTGCCGGACGCGCCACCAGGTCGAAGGGTTGGAGTTCGTTCAGGGGGATGCTCAGCGGCTGCCTTTCCGCAGTGACAGCATGGACGTGGTGATCAATGTGGAGGCTTCTCACTGCTATCCAGACTTTCCTGGCTTTTTGGGGGAGGTGGCTCGGGTGCTTCGGCCCGGGGGCCATTTCCTGTACACCGACTTTCGTTTTGCAGACCAACTCGCAGCGTGGGATGCTGCCGTGGCTAAGGCCCCGCTGGAGGTGGTGCAGACGCGTGACATCAGCGCCGAGGTGCTGCGTGGCATGACGGCGAATGCACAGCGTCACGATGCCCTGCTGGTGCAGCGTCTGCCGCGGTTCCTGCACTCGCTTGGCCGAGACTTTGCCGGCATTCCGGGTGCGCGAGTGCATGAGGCGCTGGTCCGTGGTGACATGAGTTATCGCTCGTGGTGTTTTGTGAAGCCGCCATACTGATCCACGTTCAAGCCCCGATAGCGAGCCAGTGAAACTCCACCGCGTAGAGGCGGGTGGCAGCCCAAGTGGTGATGCTGGCCGTGAAGCCTTGGGGAGTGATGAGTCCTGGCTTTAGAGTGACACGGCCACTGTCTCGCTGATCCATGTCAAAGCCGGTCAAGCCAAGCTGCACCACGGGCGTGGTGTCGAATGGAGTGGCAAACACGATCTCTACCACAAAGGTGCGAGATTCATCGGCGTGCGGCTTTTCCACCTCATCAGCAAGGTTCCAACCAGGTGTGAGGATGCCTGCTCCGACGGCAGACGAGAGGACTTTCCAAGGGATGGGCACTGGATGCATGCCCCCCTCTCCAGCAGCTAGCGGGCCTGAACTCAGGCTTTACGGTTCCCGGCACTTCACATCTTGGAGGAGCAGGTCCAGAGCGCGCCCTGACATCTGCACCTCTCTTAGGGCCAGACCTAGAGAGAGGAGCATGAGCACCAGGCTGGCAACGAAGGAAAGGAAGCCGCCGAGTTGCAGATCAAAGAGCAGCAGGCTGGTGCTCACGATGCACGTCATGAGGCTGAGCACTCCGGCTACCTGCATTTGCTTGATGATTTGGATGCGTTTCCGCAGGCTCACGATCTGCTCCCAGAGGACGGGTTCATGGCTGGTTTGCCAGGCTGAGTGCAGGGCGCGCACCACGCTGGCCAAGCCGAGGAAACGGTTCGTGTAGGCGAGCATGAGGAGGCTGATGGCTGGGAACAGCAGCGACGGGGTGGAGAGAGGCAGATGGGTCATGGAAGAGAGTGATGAGGGAAAGCGGGTTGCTTTGGCGGGTGTAGGAAGTTAGTCATACAGGAACTTCTACCCATGGACTTGTCTGACGAATATCAAGCACCGCGAGAACGCTGGCGTTCACCGTGGGAGCTGGATGCTGACCTGCCAGATCATGGGCCGATTCCCAAAAGCAGCAAGGTGCGTCTGAGCCGGTTACCGAAGGTGGACATGCCTGCCTCGCCACCTGCTGCGCGGTCAAAGCCTGTTGCAAAAAGCCGGTCAGACCAAGGGCCGCGCCCGTCTCTGCCGGTGGAGCCGAGGGGTGAGTTTGATGACATCTCTCGCGCTATCAGCGGCACACGGCGTAGCTCGTCCATGACGGGTGTGGTGGTGCTGGCCATAGTGGCGTTCGTCTTCACGCTCGTGCTGCTGCTTTTGATTCGTGATGATGATCCTGTGTGGGATGAGGACTTGATGCCTCCTGCCGTGGACGCGGGCATCGTTCATGCCACCGCTCCACCACGTGCAGCGGAGAGGCTGCGCCTGCTGCTTGAGGTGGTTCAGCCCACCGGTGTGGATGCTGCGACGGGCAACTCACCCTTCCTCTGGGGCACGCCGGTGCTGGCGCGTGTGATGGAGCTGAACGCTACGCTGATCGCCAACCTTGAGGATCTGGCAGGTGAGCAAGAGTGGCTTCCTCATCATCCGGCGTGGGTGGCCAGAGATTTCGGCAATCATGAGTCATGGGCGTCGGTCACGGCGGTGTGTGCTGCTGCTGCTGCTTATCATGTTCGCATGAAACAGGATGCGGATGCGGTGAGCATAGCGCTGGACCTTCTGACTCTGGGTCGGCGCCTCCAGACCATCAACAGCCTGCCCACTTACTTTGCCCGGGGTTTGGATTTGCACCGTGTGGGCTGTGTGGCACTTGCGGCTGCTCTCCAAAACACCACGCTTTCCGCAGCGGACCTGCTGGCAGCGCAGGGGGACTTTGAACAATGCCTTCCCTCACAGGCCATGCTCAGGGATGCCTTCAGCCACTACTATCGTTTTGAAAAGGGGCTCATCGCGGGCCCGCTCTCGGAGGATCCTGTGGACCTCATGATTGCGGGCATCATGCGAGAGAGACCGGGGCGGCTTTTTTTCAAGACCAACGCCACGCTTTCACTTTTCGCCACCAGCTTCAGGGAGCTGAAGGCGGAGGTCATGAAGGCACCCTATTTGCATACCGACCAGATTTCCCCCCGTATCGGCCCCCCCTTGAGGCCGCGGTCCTTCCCCGGGCACCCGAACTACTCAGGTGTGCGTCACGCGAACGAGCGCATCTGGTCTTACGTGATGGTGATGGACCAGCAGAGCCTGGCGCTTGCAAGGCACAACCTGGTGCTCACGCTTTTCGGCCTGCGCCGGTATGCGGCTTCAAAGGGTGTGGTGCCGCCTACCCTGGATGCTTTGGTGCCGGAATTCTTCGATTCCTTGCCCGTGGATCCGTTTTCTGGCGAGAAGCCGGTTTATGACTTGGCAAACCGCGTCCTCTACTCGGTGGGCGTGGACTTGAGGGCGGAGGGCGGACGTGCCACCGGAGCACCGCTGGATGATGACAATGAGCCGAGTATTCCGCTTGGGGTGAAATGAGTGCCGCCCGGTGGCAAGGTGGAGTTCAGTCCAGCGAGTTGACGATCTCCACCGGACAGTCAGGCATGGCAGCGAGGAAGGAGCGTCCGTAGGGCTTGGTGAGGATGCGATTGTCCAGAATGCAGCAGATGCCTTTGTCTTTCGTGCTGCGGATGAGACGGCCCACCCCCTGGCGCAGCTTCAGTATGGCTTCCGGCACGGAGTATTCACTGAAGGGATTGCGCCCCTGGGCTTCGAGATGCTCCAGACGCGATGCGGTGACGGGATGATCTGGCACCGCAAAGGGGAGCCGGGTGATGATGACATTGCTCAGCGCCTCGCCTGGCACATCCACTCCTGTCCAGAAGGAATCCGTGCCGAAGAGCACGCTGTGCGTATCCTTCTTAAACTCAGCAAGCATTTGGTGCCTGGGCATGCCACGCCCCTGAACCAGCAGCTGCCAGCCGCGTTCTTCACAGTGGTCTTCAAGCGCTTCCGCCATGGCAGTCATGCTGCCGTAGCTGGTAAATAGCACGAAGGCCCGTCCACGTGAGCGATCCAGAAAGTGCGCAATCCATCGGCCCAACATGGTCTGGTAGTCTTTGTGCGAAGGCTCGGGCATGCTCTTCACGAGGTAGAGGCGCATCTGCTTCGGGTAATCGAATGGACTCTCGATGCTTGCGGCATCCACATTGCCTGCTCCCACCCGATTGCGGAAGTAGCGGAGTTCATTGTCGTTCGCCACGCTCAGGGTAGCGGAGGTGAAGATGGCCGCTTTTCCACCGCTGAAAAAAATCTCCCGCAGCTTCGGGGCTACGTCGATGGGGGCGCTGTGCAAGCCGATGGAGCGAACGTCTCCCCGATCTGCGTTGCTGCGCTCCACCCAATAAACGTGGTCGTCCTCAGTCTGGTCAAGGAAGGCCGAGAGGGCTCCGCGAAGTGCAGTGAGGCGGTGGCCTATGTCGTGCAGCTCGCTGCGCGTGGTTTCTGATTTGTGTGCGTCCCCCGCCTTCATGGCGATGTCTGAGATGCGCTTCAGTGGAAGGACCAGCGTATTTTCCACCAGTTCGGGTTCGCGGACACGGAACTCCCTGGCGAATCCCTGGAAGTGACAGCGCTCTTCGATCTCTCGGAAAAAAGCCTCCACATCTCCCAGCGCCTGGATCACCTCCCTTACACCGCGTTCTTCACCCACATAGGGGAAGAAGCCTTTCTTCGTGCGTGGATTGAACAGGCGGCCCAGTTCGAAGCGGATGTTTGACTCCGTCACATGAAGGCCCAGCGCCCTGGCAGCGATGTTCTCAATCGTGTGCGCTTCATCCAGGATGACGAAGTCTCGCGGGAAAAGGAAGTTGGCATCCGCTGGGAGCAGGTCCTCCGCAGAGTTGAGCAGGGTGAAGAAAAGAGTGTGATTGAGAATGATCACGTCCGCCTCCGCCAGTCTTCGCCGCGCCGCCTGGTAGAAGCAGCCCGAGGCGGGGCCGCATTTTCTTGGCGTGCAGGCGTGGGCCTCGGAGCAGACCATGGACCACACTTTCTGGGAGGGTGAGAAGTCCAGGTCGCTGAGCGTGCCGTCTTTGGTGCGCGTGGACCACTCTGCGATGAGCTTCAAGTCCGCCTGCTCGCTGCTGGTGAAGAGGTCTGCGGTCTCCTTGTAAGCACGTGCCAAACGCGTGGGGCAGAGGTAGTTGCTCCGGCCTTTCAGGATCTCGGCCTTGAAGTCTCCGGCCAACTTTTTGACGATGGGAACGTCTTTTGAAATGAGCTGCTCCTGAAGATTGATGGTGTGGGTGCAGATGATGGCCTTGCGCTCCTGCTCAAGCGCGTGCGTCACAGCGGGCAGCAGGTAGGCCAGTGACTTGCCCACGCCCGTGGCCGCCTCCACGATGAGTGGTCTCTGATGATCCAAAGCATGTCCCACCAGCTCGGCCATCTGCTGCTGCTGCGCACGGTACTCAAACTGCGACGACGCTCTGGAGAGCCATCCGTCCTCCGCGAAGGCGGCGTGCATCCGCTCGCCCAGGTCCCTGCGCACTCCGGCGGAGGGTTCTTCAGAGCTGTCGAGGACGTTAATCATGACCGGCAACAAAGCCCGCAATCTCCCGGGAGCAATGCAGGATCACCACCGGGGGAAAATCCACGCCGCCAGCATTACCACCGGCAGGCCCGCTACGCCCATCATCGTCATCATGGGCGTCACGATTTTTAATGTATCCGTCTCTCGCATCCCGGACATGCGGGTGATGATCCAGAAGCCCGAGTCATTCAGCCACGGGATGGGCTTGGAGCCACAGCCAACTGCCAGCGCGACGTACACCGCATCATAGCCAAGCTGCCCGGATCCGATGAATGCCGAGGCGATAGGTGCGGTAGTGATCATGGCCACAGTAGCCGAACCCTGGGCGATGCGCACCAGTGACGTGATGACAAAGCAGATGGGCAGTGCCCAGATGGGGGAGACCCCGGTACCTGCCTGCTGAATCAGCGCCGCAATACCCGTCTCACGCAGAGATGAGCCAAACGCCCCGCCCGCAGAGGTGATCATGAGCACCATGGCACCGGAAGTGATGGCGCTCTGCACGGCATCCTGCACGGTTGCATCTTCTGCTTTTCGGAACCTGGCCAGCAGCATCACCGCCGCAGCCGCCCCGAACCCAAGCGCCACGCCGCCCTCGTGGTACCAGCGCACGTTTTCGGGTCCTGCCACTGCTCCCCAGGTGATGAGGGCCACGGGCAGCAGCACCGGGAGCAGAGAGAGCCAGAGCGGCGGCAGCTCGGCAGAGGAGGTGGGTTGTTCCGCTGCAGATCGTGCATCCTCAGGCAGCGGAATGGTCCAGCGACGGTTGGCCCACACAGCATACAACAGTCCGCACGAGGCGGTGAACAAGCCGACGATGCAGCCCGCAGCCATCATCTTGCCCAGCGGCACACCCATTTCCTTCGCCACCAGAAGCGGTCCCGGCGTGGGCGGAACCAGGGAGTGCGCCATCGTGGCCCCAGCCACCACGGTGAGGATGTAGAGAAGGTAGTTTTTTCCCACACGAGCCGCCATCGCTTTTCCAAGCGGCATCAGCAGATAGAACACCGCATCAAAAAATACCGGGATGGAGAGGAAGAACCCGGTGAACACAAAGGCGACGTGCGCCCGTGCCTGGCCAAACAGGGACAGGATGGCCAGCACGATGCGCATGGCCGCGCCCGAATCCAGGAGGCACTTGCCAATGATGGCCGCCATGGCAATGAGCAGGCCCATCTTCCCGCATGTGTCGCCGAAAGCCTTCATCACCTGCCCTGGAGCGTCTGCGGCAGGTGTGCCCGGCGTAAGAAGAGCCACCACCATGGCCGCTAGAATCAGCGCCAAGAAGGCGTGCATCCGCACCACAAGCAGCGCCACCACCACCACGGCAAGACCAAGCAACACCAGCCAGAGGGAAATCATGAGACGCTGATGCTAGCAGCATCCCCCAACTCGAAAAGCCGGAAAACGGCTTCATGGTTGGGCGGTGAAACCGGGAGATGGGGACGTAGCCCTTCCAGCGGCGGCAGGGGTGGCACCGTTCCTGGTGGGGGCGGTTGTCATTCTTTGCGGAGGATGGCGAGCCAGTCGCTGGTGTCGGGGGCGGTGAGGGTGGATTTTGAGCCGCCTTGGATGGTCGTGCCTGTGGCTTTCAGCGGGCCGCCTTCGCGCGGGTTGAACCAGTGAAGGGTGTAGGTGGCGTTGTCTTTGGACAGGTCGATCTCGGTGCTGCCGCCTTTGGGGAGGTAGATGAGGTAAAGCTCGCCGGGCTTGGCGAGGCAGTATTTGTCGTTGGTGTTTCTGGGGTTTCCGATGAGGGCGTTGGCGTTCTTCATTTCCCAGAAGGGGATCTGGTTTTCGTGGAAGAAGCGGAGGGCGATGCGGCACCAGTCCCAGGATTTGTCGCGGCTGCGGAAGTCTTCGCACTGGAGGTCGTTTTCGGGGAGCTTGTAGCCGAAATAGTATTCCACGCCCGCGCCGCCGGCCATGAGGTTGCCCCAGAGGGTGTGCTTGCGGATGTCGTCGGGGGTCTGGATGCTTTTGCCTTCGACCTTGCCGTCGTAGCCTTGGTAGCCGAGGTCGGGCGGGACGCCGGTGTCGGCGCCGCCTTGTTCGTCGTTGGCGACGACCCAGGGCTTGCTGGCGGCGGCGCTTTTGGTGACCCATTCGAGGGTCTCTTTGTGCGTCTTGTCCCAGCCGATTTGGATGGAGACGCCGGTGAGGCTGGACTGGTGGCCTAACAAGGGAGTGTAAACTTTTTCCTGCTGGCCGGGGTAGGTGTGGAGGACGCGGTGGTGCTGGTAGGGATCGGTTTTGGCGATGTAGTCGGACATGGCGCGCTGCTCTTCGCTGCTCTGGGTGTTTTCCTCGCCGAGGTTCCAGTTGAGGGCGAGGAGGTGGCCGTAACGGGAGATGAGTTCGCGCAGGTAGAGTTTTCTTTCCGGGCCGAGGCGGCCGCCGTCGAGGGAGGTATCGACCCTGGCTTGCTTGCCGTCGGTGCCGCGGCGGTCGTCGTCGTTCTCGGTCTCTTGAAGCTTGAAGTGGCAGTAGAGGCCGAGGGTGGTGGCGTGGTCGAAGACGATGCCCCATTGGTCGAGCTTTGAGCAGTCGTAGTGGAGCTTGGCGTCGCGGGCGGTGAAGGGCCAGACGTTGTCGCCGTCGCCACCGGCGTTGTAGGTGAGGAAGGAGAAGACATTGAGGCCTTTGGCGGCGAGGTAGTTGAGGGCGCCGATGAGGCCCTTGCCTTTGCCGTTTTGCCAGGTAGGATCGCCTTCGCGCCAGTCCTTCACATGCGGCTCCCAAGTCTTGAGCGGGACGTTTTTCTTGCGGGCCTCGGTGCCGTCGAAGTCGGCGTAGGCGAGCAGCGTCTCCGGCGCGTCGGGACCGGCTTTGAGGAAGTGGCGGCCGGAGCCGGCGAACTGGAGGTGGTGCTTGCCGACGTAGCGCAGGCGGCCTTCGGCACGGAGGTCGGGTGCGGCTTTGTCGGTGGGGGCGATGGTGAAGGTGCCGGTCTTGCCGTGGTATTCGGCGATGGGAGTGCCGCCGCCGTCGAGGGCGGCGTGCGGGCCCTGGGTGAAGGAGGTGGTGTAGGTCCAGGTGCCGGGTTTGTCGGGGGAGAGGTGGGCGCGCCAGATGGTGCCGTGGTCGGCGCTGGTTTCGGCGGCGTGGCCATCGGCGGCGAAGTGGCCGGGGACGCGGTAGGTGGGGCTGCCGGACTCATGGGTGAAGGTGACTTCGAAGGCGAGGTCGGTGAAGGG
This sequence comes from uncultured Verrucomicrobiaceae bacterium, assembly GCA_964538625.1. Lineage (GTDB taxonomy): Bacteria > Verrucomicrobiota > Verrucomicrobiia > Verrucomicrobiales > Verrucomicrobiaceae > JAEUHM01. The sequence goes on along the minus strand of CAZIGH010000056.1, from coordinate 14,137 downwards.
GTTGGGTAGGAGGAGCTGCTTGTCGCCTGCCGGGGTCGCGCCATCCCCTTCCCAGGCGAAGGGGCCGTCGAGGGCGAGGGTGACTTTGTGCCACTGTTTGAGGTCGCCGGTGATCTGGATGGTGCCGGGGCCATTGGGCTGGCGGGGTGGGGCGGCGGCGGGATTCCCGCGCCCGGGTTCGGCACCGGGAAGGCCGATGTCGGCGGCGGGAATGCCGAGCCGGGTCAGGGCTTCCACGGGGAGCTTCCCGTCGTCGTCGCGGGCGAGAACGAACTGGTCGAACTCGAAGCCGTCCTCGCGCATGGAGATCTGGATTTCGTGCTCGCCGGGGGCGGGGATGTCGAGGTAGGATTGCCAGGGTTCGCCCTGGTGGTTGTCTTTGGTGCGCTGGCGGCAGTCCCAGGTCCAGGCGTCTTTTTGCGTGGTCTGCCAGCGGCGACCGGGCTCTGGCCACTCACCATTTAGGCCAATGTGGAGGCCGTTGTCCTCGCTGCCGGTGCAGTGGGAGCGGATCCAGACGTAGTAACGGCCGGGGTTGGTGAAAAGCACTTTGTAGTGCAGCACGGCCATGCTTCCCGGGTCTTCGGTGAAGTTTTCACCTTTGATGAGTTTGTCGCTGTGGGTGCGGCGGGTGTCTGGGAGGCATTCCACGTAGGCTCCGCCGCTGGCACCTTCGAGGTGGGGTGGGTCGCCGTCGGGTTCGATGTCGGGCTGGCTGTCTGTGGAGATGATGTGCCAGGCGCGGATGTCGGTGTGGGTTTGATGGGTAAAGTGCTCGGCTTCGATTTGGACGATGCCGTTGGTTTCCTGTGCGACGTGGCGGTCACCTTTCTGGCCGGTAGCTTGAGTGGCAGCGAGTGCCAGGTAGAATGGAATGAAGTATGGGGCGAGTTTCTTCATGTCAGCGGTGAATAGGGTTTGGCGCTGCAAGTGGGGCCATCGAGTGCCTTGTGAACGGAGTGTGGGCCATGTCGTATTTCACAACAAGATTGAGCTTTTGCTTCAGAAGGTTTGCCAGTGGTCCGTCTTGAAGCTGCGCACTCATCCGGTTCGCTGCCATGTGGGGCAGCCAACCCTGGGCCGTGGTGATGGCGCGGGATGTGGAGATGGAGTCAGGACTTTGGCAGCCTGTTGAGCGTGTACCAAGCGGTGGCGTGGGAGAGCTTCGCGCCTTTGGCGGAAGTTACACCCTGGGCCAAGAGTTCGTGCACGTAAACGGGACGCAGGTCGTTGACGGTGAGCCTGACGCTCAAGCCATCTGAGCTGACTGCGGCTGAAGTGATGGTGTGAGGCTTGGTGTCAATTTCTTCACTGCCATAAGCGCTGGAGTAAAGGTAAGTGAAGCTGCTCATCTGATAGGAGGCGGTGTCTCCAGCCGTCTTGGTGTCCACCGGCTCGGTGAACACCAACTCAAATCCGTCTGGCCGGGCACGCATTTCTTTGATAGAGAACATGGTGTGGCCAGACCAGTGAACTCGCTGCAAGCCGTAAGCCCGGGTGCCGAGTGATGACCAGCCGCGGCTGGTCATGCCAACGAAGAGATCACCCTCCCCGCTGAAGGAAAGGCGTACGATGCCGGAAGCGAATCCGCCGAGAAAGGGGAATACGGCACCTTGATACTCACCATCCACCTTCTCCAGGAAGGCGCGATGCAGCTTTGCGTCGGTGAACTCCGCCACCAACAACTGACCGTCGAAGGGGCCGAACCTGCCGCCGACATCAATGGCCACGATGTCTGTACCGGAGCGTCCGGCCTTGTTGTAGGGCAGCCAAAGTGCTGGGGGCACCATTTGCGGAACGGCATTGAGCGCTTCGGGGTAGGGGACTTTGTTCGGTACGGGAGTGGTAAGTTTGAGAGGTGAACCTGGAAGCTTCTGTGAGTCAATGCCCTCAGGGTTGAGAGCGAAGACACCTTTCCGCAGGTGGAAGACGGGGGTGGCTGGCACCCACGTTCCCTGCTGATCGACACAAAACATATCACCTTCCGTGTTGGTGCCGAGTCCGCATGGGCTGCGGAATCCGGCCATCATGGGGATGATGCCGCCATCTGGCCCCTTGATGACAGCCCAGCCGCGCCAGCCAATGGTGTTGTCGGTGTGGTCGCCCATATCCAAATTCAGCGTCATCCACTCGTTTCCAAAGCGGTCCACTTTGGGGCCGTAGGCATAAGCATGGTAGGCACCTGAGACGTTCCAGCCGCTTGCTTCGGTGAGGTATTCATCCGCCACACCGTCGCCGGTGACATCGCGCAGTCGTGTCACTTCTGTTCTCTGCGCTACAAGCAGGCTGTCTCCATCCACTCTCAAGCCCAGCGGCTCGTGCAAACCTGAGGCGAAGCGACTGAAGGTGACGTCTGCGGCTTTGTCCGCGTGCGGATTTCCAACGATCCAGACCTCGCCTTTTCGGATTGCTACTGCGAGCCTGCCGTCTGCCAGCCAGTCCATGCCGCTGACCTCGAGGGTGATGCCTTGCCCGGGTTTCCACTCGGTACTTCGCGAGTTGGTGGTCGTGCTTGCCGTGAGAAGGTCAGTGATCGTGTAATCCTGCTCCGCTTTGGCGAGTGCGGGGGCGAGCAGAAGGAGGGTGCAGGTGAAGGCTTTCATTTCCACGAATAGATAAAGATGCGGCTGCCTTCGGCGCTGTCGGAGGCTTCTGTCACCTCCACTCCTTGAGGATGGGTGATGGGTGGCATGGAAGCTGAAGACGGCTGCCAGGTGAGTGTGCGGTGCAGGCGACCGTCCACGGGCTCAAACGTCTCAATGACCTGCGTGTTGCCCACGCTCCACAAAAACGAGGGAACGCCCTTCTCATCCAGCCGGTAGCCGCCGAATCTCACCTTCTCTACCCCGGCTGGTGAAGGCCAAGTGGCGATGACTTCACCCAGGGGCTTTTCAAAAGGTGCTGCTCGGGTAAACCAGGTGTTGTAGGCATCGAAGAACTTGCCCTTCCACAGAAGGGAAGGTCTGGCTCCAAGGCCGTCGTAAGCCAGGTGAATCCCTGCGGGAAAACCTACCAGGATGGCGTGTGTGCCAGTGTCCTTCAGGAAGGTGCGCTGCACGATCGGGCGATCTGTGGGAATGAGTTCAAACTCGCCCTTCGTGGTGGCAGGGAAGCCTTCTGGCTCGCCTTTGCCAAGCTTGGCGAATGCGAGGAGCGCGGCGATTTGCCGGTCCGTGTCTCCACCCAGGATGGCTTGATTGGCAGCCACGCCGTTTGGCCAAAAGGACGGCATGAGGGTTCCGGGGCGATGGGATGCGGGATCAATCAAGTAGTCGCGCAACCAGCCGGGCTGAAGCCGCCGGTGGATGTTGCTGATGTCCAGAGCCTGGATGCCGAGGGAGGGCCGCTCACCCCATTTGTGGCAGGTGATGCAGCTGTTTCCGCCAAGTACGCCGAGGAGTTTGCGCCCGGCTTCTGCATCTCCGTCTGGAAGCGGTTTCTCGTCCTTGGCATCGGCTGCGGCCAGGAGAGCGGGGAGCGTGTCCGTAGCTTTGCCAAAGCGCGGCATCTTGGTCTGCAAGTAAGGACGCACGCGGTTCTTGCCCTCCAGCACGCCTTTGAACCAGTCCGGTTTGAACTTGCGCCCTGCATCGGTGAGTGGCGGCGGTATGAGTCCAGTGTCTCCCAGGTTGTGATCTCCGGTGAAGTAGGCCTTTCGTGCAGCATCGGCTCCGCCGAGTCCGCCGCGCTCGTGACAGGCGGTGCAGTTGAGGGCTTGGAGGGATAAAGCTGCAAGTGTTTTGGGCGCAGGTTCCTGTTCGGGTGAGGTGAGGAAGGTGGTCAATGCAGTGCGTTGTGCCTGGCTGAGGGAGTAGCGCGGAAGGTGTGGCGCTGGGCTTGCGCTCATGCAGCCAGCGGTGGCATGGCGAATCGTGAGAGGAGATGCCTTCGGGATATCAGGAAGGTCGTGACATGACGCACAGTTCCGGGCTGAAACGAGTGTTTTGCCCTTCGCGGCGAGTGCTTTATCAGGATTGAACACAGGCAAGTTCGCCGCGGTGGTGCCATCGCTGTGCTGAAAGTCCAGCAGGTAAGCGGCCAAGTCCGCGTAGTCGCTTTCGTGCATTTCGGTGTGAGGCATCCTGCCGTCTGGGCGCACCGTGAGCGGGTCCATGAGGAAGGAAGTCAAGGTGGCTAGGCTGTACTTTTTTTGCATGTCTGGCAGCGGAACCGAGCGGTGTGTGAAGTCCTTGACCGCTGGTGTTCCAGCGGGAGGCTGATAATCCTTGCCCGGCGCGTGGCAGGTGACGCAGCCCATGGTGTGATAGACGTCACTGCCGCGCTCTGCATTGAGATACTTGGAGCTCTTTGGTTTGGATGCAGACTTCGGTTTGAGAAGTGCCAGGTAGTGCACGACTGCTTCAATGTCTGCCGCGTCGTCTTTTGCGAACAAGTGAGGCATGTTGGTGCCCTCTTTCATACGCGAAGGTGAGGCAAGAAAGGCTCTGACCCAGTCCACGCTGACGCGTTGTGTGATGGCCGCCAGCTCTGGCCCCATGCGTGCAGGCAGTCCGGTCCCTCCGCCGTGGCAACTGGCACAACCGAGTTCATTGAAGAGCAGTCTGCCTGCATCAGCACCCGGTGTGGGCAGATGAAAACGCTCAAAAGCCACCACCAACGGTTCGGCTGAAAGGACCCCTACGCAGGACAGGAAGGTAAACAAAGTGAGGAAACGTTTCATCAGGTGGCCTGTGCAAGCGCTTTGGAAAGGGAGGCGAAGCTGCTCTGGGCGGCTGCCACGGGATCGTAGTCTGGAGCGTTGAACACTTGGCCGCTGACCTCCACACAGACGGGCCCGTTGTAACCCAGTCTCTTCAGCGTGCGAAAATACTTCACGTAATCGGTGCGCCCCTCACCGGGGAGCAGAAACTTGAACTTGCCCGGGTCTCCTGAGGAGTCCTTCACATGGATGAACTTGGTGTGTGGCAGCAGCTTCTGCATACTCTGTTCCATGTCGATGCCCTGAAGCTCGAAGTGACTGTAGTCATACGCTGCTACGATGAAGGGTGAGCTGACCTGCTTGAGCATCCAGAGGAGCCGATCTGGAGAGTTCACGGCGCTGCCGACGTGTGCTTTGACCGCGATGGTGATCTTCGCCTTCTCAGCGGCTGAAGCCCAGTCCTTCAGCCGCTCCACCATGCCTGCCTTTTGGTCCTCCCATGTGGCTGGCTTGCCACCCATGACGGTCTCGAGCAGCGGCGGCGATTCTGGGTTCAGCTCGTAGGCCATCTGTGCGGCCTCAGCGATGAGACCGAGTCCACTTTGATGACCCTTTTCATCTGATGTGAGGCTGATGTTGATCATCAAGCAGGGCAGCTCCAGACCCAGCTCTTTCATCAGCTTCTTCGTCTGCTTGCGGGCTGTCGTATCAAAGACCTTCGGCTCTGTGGGGTAACCGGCGTTCAAAGCCAGCTCCACGTGTTTGTAGCCAATCTCAGCACAGGTCCTGAGCGCCATCTCTAGTGGCAGCGTCTTCATGCCGTAGAGACTGAACCCAAGGCTGGAAGTGGAAGCTGCGGCACTGGCCAGCTGAGGCATGGCCAGTGCGGTGGTGCTGGTTTGCAGAAAGCGGCGACGGTTCATGGGCAGGTGGTGTGAAGTGGAGGGGTGGATCAGCGGCCCAGAGAGACATCCAGGGCTTTGATCCATGGTCCCACGAAGTGACCGCTGTCGTGGTAGGTCCGCCCGCTGTACATGTGCTTGTCAATGACGCAGGGCTCATTCACGTAGATGCCGCCACAGACTTCGAGGTCGAACTTGCACTTGGCCACGGTAGCCATGCGCAGACCCTTCACGATGCCGGCCCGTGCGGGAATCTCCACTCCGTGGCAGACGCTTGCGCACGGCTTGCCATTCTCCCAGAACCAGCGCGTGATGCGCAGCAGGTCCTCGTCTTCACGAATGTACTCAGGCGCACGTCCGCCGCTGAAGAAGATGCCCGCATACTCCTCTGGCTTGACTTCGGCAAACGTGACGTCCGCCATGATGCTGTATCCCTCCCACTCCTTGGTAATGGTCCATCCGGGTTTGATTTCATGCAGTACCATCTGGTAGCGGCGTTTCTCGGGCGCTGCGACGACAGGCTGGTAGCCGCCCTCGATGAGCCGGTAGTAAGGGTAGAGCGTGTCCACGGTTTCAGTGGCATCGCCCACGACAATAAGAACTTTGGGTTGAGACATGTGACGAACAAACGTGCTTGCGAGGTGGAATCCACTGCGGGTATGCTGCACCAGAACTCAGATTTTTCGTCATGCCCAAAAAACGCCGCATTCCTCGCGTGGCGCTGCTTATTGAAACCACGCGCACCTATACTCGGGAGCTGCTGGGTGGCATTCGGCGCTACATCGCGGAACACGGGCCGTGGTCCACGTTCATTGAGTTGCGGGCGCTGGATTCTTCCCCGCCGCCATGGCTGAAGTCATGGGATGGAGATGGCATCATCAGCCGTACTTTTACGCAAGAAACGGCGGACCTCATCGCAGAAAGTGGCATTCCAGCGGTCGAGATACGCTCGAGCCGTCTATGCCGACAGCTTCCTTTCGTAGGCATGGACAATCGTCTGATCGGGCGCACGGTGGCGGCGCACTTTTACAACCGTGGCTACCGAAACTTTGCCGTTTACAGTCTCTCCACCGAGACGTTTTTTGAGCAGCGAGTGCAAAACTTCGTCAGCACGGTCCATGAGGCTGGACTCGGGTGCGCAGTTCTGCCTGAGGAAGAGGCTGAAAGTGTGTCTGATTGGGAGCAAGCGCAGACGCGACTCATCGGCTGGCTGGAGCAGCTGCCCAAGCCGGTCGGTATCTTTGCGGCGAATGATCAACTCGGAGTCCGCCTTCTGGATGCGTGCCAGAGGGCTGGTATAGCCGTTCCAGAAGAGGTGGCGGTGGTAGGTGCTGAGAACGAGGAGACTCTGTGCGAGTTCGCTACGCCGCCGCTCAGCAGCCTGCGGTACGACGGTGCGGCGGTGGGCTATCGTGCAGCGGAGACGCTGGCGCGGTTGATGGAGGGCAAGCGCCCGAGGCAAAAGGAGATACTCATTCCACCGAGAGGCATCATGGTGCGAGCCTCATCGGATGACCTGGTCATTCATGATCAACTGGTGGCCCGCGCTTCCCGCCTCATGAGGGAGGGTGTGGCTTCGGGCATCACGGTGGATGACGTTTGCCGAAAACTCAATGCCTCGCGCAGCACGCTGGAACGTCGTATGAAGGCGGCTCTGAAGCGCCGACCGAAGGACGAACTGCAGCGACTGAGGTTTCGTCTGGTAGAGCGTCTGCTTCTCGATACGGACCTGACGATTGACGCCATTGCCGAGCAGACCGGATTCACGCACAGCCACTATCTCCAGTCTGCATTCAAGGCGCGGCATGGCTGCACGCCTGGCCAGTTTCGCAGGCTGCGCGGTGCATGATCTTCCCAGCAGCATGAGGGAGAGGTTCGCCCGCAAGACTGCCAGCGGTTTGGCGACCGTGAAAGGACTGCCTCATTTTAGCGGAAAACGGACGGGGTTTGCTCTTCACAACAGACGGGGTTTCCGTTCTAATCTCCGGGAACTCAAACCAGCCATCACCATGTCTAGCCGCCGCCATTTCCTCAAAAAGTCCACCACAGCGCTCGCCGCATTCGGTGTGCCAAACATCGTGCCTTCCAGCGTCTTCGGCCAGAACGCGCCCTCCAACCGCATCGTCATGGCAGCGGTGGGCTGGGGAATGCAGGGTCCTACGAATACCCGCAAGTTCATGGACGAGGCGGATTGCCAGGTGGTGGCCGTTTGCGATGTGGACAAGCAGAATCTTCAGGCCGGGGTGGACACCGTAAACAAGAAGTATGGCAACACAGACTGCAAAGGTTACCACGACTTCCGCGAGCTGATGGCCAGGACGGACATCGACGCCGTCAACCTTTCCGTTCCGGATAACTGGCACGCCATTGTCTCCATAGAGGCAGCCAAAAGCGGCAAGGACATCTGGGGTGAGAAGCCGCTTGCACGCACGATTGCTGAGCAGCGCGCCATCGTCTCTGCGGTGCAAAAGCACAAGCGCATCTGGCAGACCGGGAGCTGGCAGCGCTCGGAGGACAACTTCCGTGTGGGTGCCGAGATCGTGGCCAACGGTCTGCTGGGCAAGCTCATCCGGGTGGAAGTAGGACTGCCATCAGGACACAATGACTTCGCTAAAACCGGAGACAAAAAGTTTGTCTCCGCTCCGCCTGCCCACCTGGATTACGATATGTGGATCGGCCCAAGCGAGATGGAGGACTACATCGAAGGCCGCGTGCATCGGAACTGGCGGTGGAACTACAACATCGGTGGCGGTCAGCTGCTGGACTGGATCGGTCACCACGGGGACATCGCGCACTGGGGCATGGGCATGGATCGTGGTGGACCGGTGGAGGTGAAGCCCATCCAAGTGGACATGCCGCCTCGCACAGACGTGTGGAACACCGCCACCAAGTACCGCGCGGAAGCCACCTACGCCAACGGCGTGGTCATGGTCATTGCTGGTGGTCACGACGACATCAAGGGCGGAACGAAGTGGATTGGTGAGAAGGGCTTTGTCCACGTCAACCGCGGAGGTGCCTTTGATACCGACATTGAGGGGCTGGGAGAGGTCATCATGAAAAGGGAGGGTGACAAGGTGGTCAAGGGCCGCAAGCTCCCCGAGCTGGGCGATGATGTCATTAAGACCCGCCTTTACAAGACGCCCGGGCACTGGCGGAACCTACTAGACTGCATCAAGACCCGCCAGGAAACGGTGACTCCGGTGGAGACTGCGCATCACAGCGCCATCCCTGGGCACCTGGCGCTCATTGCATTCATGACCGGCTCTACCATCAAGTGGGACCCGGAAAAGGAAGTCATCCTCGACAACGCAGATGCTTCGAAGCTCCTCGGTCGCAACTACCGCGCGCCGTGGAAGCTGGAAGCGTGAGCCAGTGTGTGGGGGCGGTCCGAGGGCCGCCCTCTGCCGGAGCAACGGCACGCGCAAAGAGAGAACGTATGGAGTCGTTGATGGTGCCGAGGTTAAGACAAGGAGCTCTTGGGGTCCAGTGCGTCGCGCAGTCCGTCTCCCAGTGTGTTGAGCGCCAGTAGCGTGCCGGAGAAGAACAGGGCGGGGCCAAGCAGGAGCCAGGGCTGATCTGACATGGCGGCTGCCCCTTCACCGATCATCGTTCCCCACGATGCGTATGGAGGCTGAAGGCCGAGGCCCAGGAAGCTCAGCATGGCCTCCAGCATCATGACTCCCGGCACGGTGAGGCTGGCATAGACAATGACGGTGCCGAGCACGTTGGGCAGCAGATGACGGCCCAGGATTTGGCTAAAACTGGCACCATACGACCTCGCGGCCGTGACGAACTCCTGTTTCTTCAAAGCCAGCACCTGACCGCGCACCACGCGGGCCATGGTGAGCCACTCCACCGCGCCGATGGCGGCAAACACCAGCCAAAACTGTCGTCCGAAGACAACGGTCAGAATGATGACGAAGGTCATGAAGGGGAAGGAATACAAAATGTCCACGATGCGCATCATGACTGCATCCACACGGCTGCTGGCCAGTCCTGAAGTCAGGCCGTAGGCCACGCCGATGACCATGGCTACCATGGTGGCCAGCAGACCCACGCCGAGTGAGACACGACCACCGTAGAGCACACGAGTCGCGACATCTCGCCCCAGTGCGTCCGTGCCTAGCCAGTGCGCGGCAGAGGGGGGAGTGGCCTTCAGTGCCAAGTCCTGTGTGGTCTGGTCATACGGGGAGAAGAGCGGGCCGAACAGGCAGGCGAGCACCAGCAGGACCAGAACGCTGAGCGCAGCAAATGCGGCACGGTTTCGGCGCAGTCTGTTCCAGGCGAGCTTCCAGGGCCCGGGAGACATGGTGCTGGTGGATGAGGCGCTCATGAAGCAAGCGTGATGCGTGGGTTCAGCATGGCCTGCACCACATCCACGAGAAGATTGAACATGACGATCAGCGTGGCGTAGAACGCGGCAGTGGCCATGGCCAGTGTGTAGTCCTGGTTCACCGCAGCATTGACAAAGTGTTGCCCGAGACCTGGCACCTGAAACACCATTTCGGTGACAAAGGAACCCGAAAGCAAACCGGCGGCCACCGGGCCGAGAAAGTTTAGCAGCGGCATGACGGCCAGCTTTGCCGCATGTCGAAAGACGATGGTTTTCTCCTCCACTCCCTTCGCCCGTGCGGTACGGATGAAGTCCTGCCCCAGCGTCTCCCGCAGGCCTGCTCTGGTGAGCCTGGCTACGTAGGCGCTGTAGATGATGCCCAGTGTCATGGCGGGCAGCACCCAGTCACTGGCATCATACCACCCACCGGCATTGAACCAGCGCAGTTTGACGCCGAACACGGTGGCAATGATGGGTCCGAGGACCAGACTCGGAGCGCACATGCCTAGAGAGGAGATGAACATGGTGGCGCGGTCCTCGAACTGATGCGCTCGCATGGCGGCAAGCGCCCCCATGGGAACGCCGATGAGCAGGGCGATGCCCAGGGCGGACAGACCTATGGTAGCGGAGACGGGGAAGCCTTGGGCGATGATTTCCCCCACACCCATGCCCTTGAAGCGGTAGGACTGCGGAAGGTCCAGCGTGGCGTAACTTCTCAAGTGACGGCCCAGCTGCACATACCAAGGCTGGTCCAGCCCATACTGAGCCTCCAGAGAGGCGCGCACGTGTTCTGGTATCTCCCGCTCCCGGGAGAAAGGTCCTCCCGGTGCGGCCTTCATGAGCAGAAAGGTGATGACCAGGACGGCTACGATGACAATCCCACCCTGGGCCAGTCTGCTGAGAAGAAAACGAAACACGGTGCGGCGGTAAGGTTCAGCCCTCAGACGGTCCTTCGTCAGGTTTGCGCTCAATGAAGCGCATGGCGTGGTCGATGAAGGTCAGGTGCACGTCGTCCGTGGGACCGTTACGGTTTTTCGCGATGATGAGCAGCGCCTTGCCCTTGTTCTCGTCCTCGTCACCAGCGTCTTTGGTATCCTTGTCGCGACCGCCCTTGCCGCCCTTCTTGTCGTCATCATCCTCCACCTGCTTGCTGCCTGCGTAGTCGGCTCGGGTGAGCAGGCCCACCATGTCTGCGTCCTGCTCGATGGAACCGGACTCACGGAGGTCAGAGAGCATGGGCCGCTGGCCCTTGCGCTGCTCTACGGAGCGGTTGAGCTGGGCGAGCACGAGCACCGGTACGTTGAGTTCCTTGGCGATGCCTTTGATGCCGGCAGAGATCTCCGCGATCTCGATCTGACGGTTGTCCTTGGCGCGGCGTGAGCTGGAGGTGAGAAGCTGAAGGTAGTCAATGGCCACCATCTTGATGCCGTGCTGGCGGTGGAGACGGCGGCACTTGGCACGCAGTTCCATGATGTCCAGGCCCGGAGTCTCGTCGATGAAGATGTTGGACTCCTGGAGCTCGCGGATGGCCCGGGAGAGAGCCTCCTGGTCCGTGCGGCTGAGAAGGCCGCGCTGAAGGGAGGACATATTGATACCGGCGCGGGAGACGAGTAGGCGGCGCACGAGCATGGAAGCGCTCATTTCCAGGCTGAAGACAGCGGTGGGCAGCTTCTGGTCCACGGAGATGTGCTCCACGATGTTCATGGCGAGCGAGGTTTTGCCCATGGAGGGGCGTGCGGCGATGACAAACATTTCACCGCCTTGCAGCCCGGCGCAGAGCTGGTCAAGCTGGGCATAACCAGTGGACACGCCGCGGAGTTGGCCGGGATTGGCAAGCATCTTTTCGATGCTGTCTATGGCCTCCGATACATGCTCCTCCATGGTCTTCATGCCATCCCGGGTGCGGGAGTTTTCCCGCACGGCGAGCAGTCGCTGCTCTGCCTTGTCGATGGTGGCGGAGATGTCTTCATCAATGTGCTCGCGCCCGTGCTCGTAGGCCTCATGGATGTTGAGCGAACAGGCGTGAATCATCTGCCGCAGCAGGTGCTTGTCGGTGAGAACTTTCCTGTAAAAGCCGTAGTGCGAGGTGGCGGGAATGAAGGTGTAGAGCTCGGAGATGGCACCGGCTCCGCCCACTTTGTCCAGCAGTCCTTTCTCACGCAACGCGTGCGTCAGTGTGGCTACATCCAGCGGGATGCTGCGGTCATAGAACTCCAGCAGCGTTTCGTAGATGGTGCGATTGGCGAGATGATAAAAGGCCTCGGCCGGCAGGCCACTGCGGCACTCGCTCAGCCTCTCATTGGGATCCATGAGGATGCAGCTGATGACGCCCTTCTCTGCCTCGTCGCTGAAGGGCAGTGAGCGGTTCACGCCGGCGAGCAGTTCCTCCGTCGTAGGCTCCTCAAACTTGCGCTTCCCTCCACCCTGCTTTTTCAGGGGTGCAGGTGATGCGGCTCCCGCAGCCTCGGGAGCTGTGGCCTGCTGCATGTCGATGACGTTGATGGGTTGCGGATCAGCCATGAGAGAGCTGATTGACTAAGGACAGGAGTGGCCAAAAGGCAACCTGCCAGCGCGGCTGGATGAATGAAATCAGTGGAACCTTTGCGGCGGGTTCTGTGGGACATCACTTCACTTTGCCTCAGCGGCGTAAGCAGCGAAGGCCTCGGCTATTTTTGCCGCTTTTTCGTCGCCTTTGTGGGTGATGACACGGAAGCGGAACTTCAGCACCTCGCCCTTCTTCTGGAGGTGTTTGCCCTCGGGGTTTTCTTTGTTGAAGTCTTGAAGCCCGAAGGCGTTGGCGCAGAAGAGGCCATAGTCACGCACGTGCCAAGTGGTGGGGTGGCGGAAAGAGGAGGGATGGTCCAGGATGGCGATACCAAGCAGCTCTCCGGCCACTTTGCCTTGGTAGTCCACCCAGGTGGCGGACTTGCCCCAGGCATCCACGTCCGTGAGGCCGTTGGAGTTGATGATGCGGCCGGGTTCAGCGTTCTTTACAGACTTGTGCTTGACATCCATGCTGCTGGCCACGCGAATGCCGAAGACTCCGTCCTTGTTATCTCCCCACTCCACGTCGCCTTCGGTGGCCTTGAGATCAATGTCGAAGTCAATGATGCGTGCATCCTGCGTGGCGGAGAAGGTGATGCGCCGCTCGTCTTCAAGCTGCTTGCTTCCGTCTCCGGCGATCCAGTCTGTGATGGCGTGGATGACGCCCTTGTCCTTGCCACCTTCGAGTTTGGTGAACTCACGGTGCTTCTGGAAACCGAGCTTTTTCTTTTCCAGATTGCGCTTGGCCTCGTCTTTCTGGTGATCAAACGAACTGTCCTCAGCCCAGAAGTTCCAGCCGTTGACTTCCATGTGGGTGAACCAGAAGGAGCGGTGATGGGGGTGGTCGTGCTCTTCGTTCTCAGAGTCCTTCACCATGGGGTAGTCCCGCGTCATCTTCTGGCCGGTGGGGCCGATGATGGGATACAGGATGGGCTTGCTGTTGCTGAGCTTGACGTACTCGGTGAAGAGCTGGCCGTCCACCTTCACCACGGCACCGGCATCTGAAGGTTCAATGGTGATTTCCCCCCGGGCGGCGAGGGTGCAGGCGAGGAGACTGGTGACAAGGAGTGTTCGGGTCATGAGTTTGTGGAGGATGAGATTACTGTTTGGAACGGGCAAGCGCCTCCCGTTCTTCTGGCAACATGCCTGCGGTGGGAGGAATGGCTTTTTCCACGAGGTCGGCCTCTTTTGGAAAACCACTGCTTCTGGCCAATGCGGCAAAGATGGCCTGCTGGCCCAGGCTGACGTCATCCAGCTTGATGTGCATGAGGTTCTTTATTGCGGAACCAGGGTCTCCGAGTCGCCAGTAACCCAGCGCCACGATGAGCTTACGCACGGAATTGTCTGGCCGCAGTTCCAGCAGTTGGGTGGCTCGTTTCAGCTGAGATTCCACGCGCTCTCCCACCAGCAGGTCGGCGTAGATGACGTGTTCGGCGAACGCTTGGTCATCCGGCCAGCGGCGCGATGCCTCACGCGCGGCGGAGGAGAATGAGCTGGTGTCACCCATTTTCAGGGCATTGCGCAGCCAGCCGGCGAAGGCTAGACGTTCGCCTTTGGCCATGTTCAGCGCGGAGTGGCGGTAAATCTCCAGCGCAATGTCATGGAGATTGCGCTTCTCCGCGTAGTCGGCGATGGACATCAGTACGTCAGGACGCTTCTCGAGAATGGCCATGTCCTTCGCGCGTGCCAAGTGCTCGC
>CAZIGH010000055.1:0-36017 GCA_964538625.1 uncultured Verrucomicrobiaceae bacterium | reverse complement strand
AAGGTCGGGCGAGATAGATCATCCGCAGGATGACCCGAAGGGCGAGATGAGCGTGTGGCGCGAACGAGTCAAAACCGCTTGATCGCCATGGAAGAGAAAGACGTGCCCGGAGACCAGCCCCCGCGAGCGCTGCTGGAGTTCGCCTACGACCACCAAAGCCGCCGCATCGCCAAAACGGTGAAACGAGCTGAAGGAGGAACCTTGCAAAGCCGCACGCTCTTCCTGTATGATGATTGGAACCTCGTAGCGGAACTCAACATGAAACTTGAGACTTCAAACTTTGAACTCGCCCGCAGCTACGCCTGGGGCCTGGACCTCAGCGAGACGGAAACCGGAGCCGGAGGCGTCGGTGGCCTGTTGCTGTATCAGCGCCAGAAACAACCGCCAACTACTGCAAGCAATGGCCAATCACCGCAAACCGCAATTTATGCTGCGTGCAGCGACGCCAACGGCAACCTCACCCGCTGTAGTTTAACCCTTCTCCGCCTTTCGGACATTCACGCTCAACCGAGACACCAAGGTGGGCGGTTCCGAATGTCGTGACGACAAATGCTGATGCAACGCCACAAAGTTATGCTTTGGACCATTCTGATCATTACCCTCATCGTAGCCGGCTGGTACTGGTATGAGGGTTCCTGGGACCGCAAACTCTTCCGCAAGGAAACCGGCAAGATCTGTGTCAACATCCGGCCAGCAGAAGCGAAGGCTCTCATCGCTTCAAATCCGGAGGTGCAGGTGCTGGACGTACGCTCGGATAGCGAGTTCGCCGCTGGAGCGCTACCGGGTGCTGTACACATCTCCATAGGTGACCCGCAGTTCGATGAAAAGGTGGTTCGGCTGGATGTCACGAAGCCTGTGCTGGTATATTGTGCGGGCGGCTTCCGCAGTCGGAAGGCTGTGGAGCGGCTCAAGGAACTAGGGTTCGCTCACATTGAGCATTTGCATCGGGGTTACCATTCCTGGACGCTTTCAGGTGGTGGGACACAGGGTTGAGAAAGCGACGGCAAGCTGAAAATCTGCGTTGTTTCCGTTTCTACATCGTAGAATGATGAGGAAACTCGCCCGGTATGCCACACCCCTCAGAACTGCCACCACCAGACGATCTTGGTGAACCTCTTCCATGGAGTCAGGGGCGAAATGGCCCAGGTGTTTTTGCGAACCTCCTTCGCATCCTGTTCATTGGGGCCATCATTGCGGCGATCGTTCTGCCGTTCACTCCGGTGGCCACCAGGGTTAAGAACTTGCTTAAGGATGCGCGTGAACCGCGAGTCATCACTCGTGAAGTGATTCGAAAAGTGGAGGTTCAGGTGCCAGCACCACCGCCGCCGCTGCCGGAGAAGAGCATTCCTCGCAAAGAGGTGGATGTGGCCACGCTCTTCAACGGCATCACCGTCAGCACCAGCCTGACCACCAGCGAAGGTGGGCTGGCCAGCATTGAGCGGTTGGACCCGGCTGCATATCAGGCGAAGTTTCATCTCGATATACGAATCCCCAAGGCAAGTCGCTCACTGGAGGAACTCGCCCGCATCAATCCCAACCTGCCAGCCATCCTTCCGGGATTGGCCAACATGCTTCCCACGGCCAAGGTGTCGGGCTTCTACCATCAGTTGTATGAGAACAAGACGAAGAACGTCACCAACAACCTGACTCGTCTGAACAAGGTCCTGGACCGGCACAACTTTTTCGACTGTGAGACCATTCTCGAAATGCAGCATCCCGGCACCGGACAGAAAGTCATGCTCATTCAATCTGAGATGGACGTGGTGGCTGACGGCTCGGACGGAGATCGTGCTCCAAGCCTTGATGATTACATCTCGTTGTCGGACTATTACCAGCCCTTCACAAGCTACGCATGGCCCAAACTTACCAAAACGCCGAATCCGCTGCTCGCACGCTGGGAGGGCCGTTTGAAAGAAGCAGAGAAGGAGTATGCGATTAAAGGTCTCAGCGCTGCGAGGAACCAGCAACTCAAGGCCACGATCGACCAACTGAAGTTGGAGATCAAGGACATGAAGGCCCGTTCCTCTCTCATCGCAGACTCCGACCCCTTCATCGTGCTCTCACTTTTGTTTAGAAACTATGAGGGAGCCAATGCCTATGCCCCGCAGATGGGGGACTTTGCCGTAGTTATCCATGACAAAAAGCTTTATCCCGCTATCTGCGGTGACTATGGCCCTTCATTCAAGATGGGTGAGGCCTCGCTTTTTATGGCAAAAGCCATCAATCCCAAGGCCACGCCCTACAACCGACCGGAGAGCGATTTGAAAGTCAGCTATATCATTTTCCCCGGTTCGCGAGTGAAGCCCAACGCGCCGCCCAATCTTGAAGCATGGAAGACCGCTTGCCTTGAGCATCTGAATCGTATTGGCGGCATAGGTGAAGGATTTGAACTTCATACATGGGAAGACAAGTTCAAAAAGCCTGAGCCTCCACCTGCCCCGGCACCTGTGGCAGAGCCGGCACCAGCAGCTACGCCCTCACCGGCTCCCAATGCGGTGCCCGCTCCGGGTGAACCAGCAAAGCCCGCCGCACCCTAGCCATCTGCCCGAGAAATGTGATGAGTTGCATGGGGAGCTCGCGCTGGTGTTACTCCACCACGCACTCTACGGGGCAGTGGTCTGAGCCGTAGATGTCCGTGCGGATGGTACAGCTTTTGAGTGCGCTTCGCATGGACTCGCTCGCAAGCCAGTAGTCCAGGCGCCAACCGATGTTTTTCTCCCTAGCGCTGCCACCGGTGCGCATGGTCCACCACGTGTAGCGTCCTGGATTGGGGTCAAACACCCGCAGCACATCCACGAGTCCTGACTCCAGGTGTTTGGTGAAGCTTTCCCGCTCGGCGTCGCTGAACCCTGGGTTGTTGCGATTGGACTTGGGATTGGCCAGGTCGATCTCCTGATGCGCGCAGTTCAGGTCTCCGCACACCAGCACGGGTTTCTTTTTGCTCAGTTTTTTGACGTGTTTCCTGAATGCCTCATCCCACGCCAGCCGGTAGGGGAGTCTCACGAGATCAGCCTGCGCGTTTGGAGTGTACACATTCACGAGGTGAAAGTCCGGGTATTCGACGTTGATCACGCGCCCCTCGGTATCGTGCTCCGGAATACCGATGCCTGTAGATGATGACAGCATGGGCGTGCGGCTCAGAACCAGCGTGCCAGAGTATCCCTTCTTTTGCGCGCTGTTCCACACCGCAGTCCAGCCCTCCAGCCACGATAGGTCGCATTGCGAAGCCTCCGCTTTTGTTTCTTGAAGGCAGACCACATCTGCATCCGTGGTTTCAAGGTACTGCCTCAGGCCCTTGCCGAGAGATGAGCGGATGCCGTTGACGTTGAAGGTGGAAAGTTTCATGCCCTGGACCTAGCCTGACTTATTCATGAAAAGCTACTGCGACTTGCTGCAAGCCCGCATTCGCGGCGTTGGGCTTGTTTTGAAAGGCATCGAGCATTCACCCATGCACTCAGCCTTTCAAAACTGCGCCCGCCTTGCCACTGCGGGCTTTCACTGCGTCTCGCTACGACTTTCATGAATAAGTCAGGCTAACTGCCCCTCGGTAGGTGGTCAAGAGGTGGGGAGAAGCGAGAAGCGTTCCATCAACTGCTTTAGCTCTACCTGCTTGGGAAGGACAGTGACCCACTTCTCGGGAATGTTTCCCATACCATAGAAGGTACCGGCGAGTCCGCCGGCCACGCAGGCTGTGGTGTCGGTGTCACCACCGAGGTTGACGGCCTTGAGTACGCAGTCTTCAAAGGATGCCGTGGTAAGCAGGCACCACACTGCCGCTACCAGTGTGTCAATGACATAGCCTCCAGATTGGATTTGCTCTTCGGAAAGGTTTTCAACATCGCCCTCGGTCAGTTGGCGAAAGTGATGGAACTCTTGGCAGGTGGCATAGTGTTTCGTGAAGAGCAGCGTCGCCGCCTCCAGCGCAGCCCGCTTTTGTAAGCCCGCAAAGAGCGCACGCACCAGGAAGCCATGAAGCACACAGGCCATGAGTGAACGGGAGTGACCGTGCGTCAGGGCCGAAGCCTGCTCATGACGCAGAGCCAGCGATTCATCATCAAGGTGAACGCTCGCCAGTGATACAGGCAGGATTCGCATTAGGGAGCCGTTGCCATTATCGCTTTCCCGTTTGCCACCTGCACGCAGAGCATGCACTCCCTGTTTCAAACGTTCCAGAGCGGCGCTCGTGGCATTCCCCACATCGAAAACCTCACCGTGCGCTGCCCAGTGCCCATGTTCATACCAGCACAAAAAACGTTGAGCCATGTCTTCAGGATCAAACCCTTTAGTGATCAGACTCTCCACGGTACAGAGCAAAAGGGCACCATCGTCGCTCCACGTGCCAGCGGGTTGATCCCAAGTTCCGAAGCTCCTCATCCCAGTCACCGGATCAAGTCTCCGGGATGAACGAGAGGAAAACTCCACCGGTACTCCCAGTGCATCTCCCACTAGGGCACCGTAAGCACCACCTTCAATGCGCTGGGTATGATTCAAAGCTGGTTCCTCCATTCCATGACGAATTGCTTTTGTGCGGTGGTTTCAGGCACTACGCCGAACAACCCCCGAGCATGAGCGGTCAGCAGTCGTAGTGCGCTGAGGGGCTCTCGCTCACCGTGACGCGCAAGCCAACAGCCCATGACGGTACCCGTTCGCCCACGTCCACCCCAACAATGCACATACACACAACCTCCAGCAGCCATAGCGGAGTCGATCACATCCAGCGTAGCTCTCATGTGCTCTTCCGTCGGCACACTCAAGTCTCGCATGCTGCGATTCATCAGACAGACCTTTTGCCTGCGTTTTATGGCGAGGCGAAGAAACGATTGGTGGTAGGGATCAAACAGCCGTCCGGCATGATCCCTCTCGTTCGGTTCCATGAGATTGATGATGTGGCTGACCCCACAGTCCATCAGTGCTTCGACTTTATCGGAACTAACGGTGGGATCGCGATCCCCTGGGTAAAAGCCGCCCAGCAAACGGCCTGGGACCACCCAGTAGCTGCGAGCAAACGGAAGTGTGGATGTGTGATTTCTCATAGTTCGAAATGAAATCCTCGACGGCTGAGCCGCTGGTACTTGGCTTGATCAAAACGGTAAAGCTGCGCTGGGCGGTGTGACCCCTCGCGGTGCTTCTCCTTCAGTGGAATGAGGAGGTCAAATGAGAGCAGCTTTTTGCGGAAGTTCCTTTTATCCAGAGCGTGATCCAGCACTGCCTCATACAGCTGCTGAAGCATGGTCAGCGTGAACTTGTCAGGAAGAAGTTCGAAGCCGATGGGTCGATGGCGGATCTTCGTACGCAGCCGTTCAATGGCTTCCACGAGGATGCTCTGGTGGTCGAAGGCAAGCGGCGGTACCGCATCCAGTGGGAACCATTCCGCAGCATCCGCATCCGTGGACGCCAGAGTGCGATGATCCTGTGGTTTGACGAGCGCATAGTAGGCCACGCTCACGACTCTTTCTCTAGGGTCTCTATCTACTGCGCCGAAGGCACCGAGCTGCTCCAGGAAGACATTTTTCAAGCCCGTTTCCTCCATCAGCTCACGGCGGGCTGCGTCGTCCAGAGACTCTTCCACATTCACGAAGCCACCGGGCAAGGCCCACCTGCCCTTGAAAGGTGCCAGCCCCCGGCGGATGAGCAGAATGTTCAGCTTGGAGTCCTCGAAGCCGAAAACTACACAGTCCACCGTCAGAGCGGGGCGTGGGTAGCGATAACAGTGCATGAGGGACCAATAGTGTATGAATAACACTATGTCAAGATGTACTTGTGTTATGCAGCCGTTTTGAAGGTGACTGAGTCTTGGCGAACGCATCGCGCCGGGCGATGATCTTTGGCTTTCCGCCCTGGCGTAGAAAATTGTTCCGCACTTGGAATCGTCTTTTTCTTCATTTGTGATAAGAGGCTGTCATGGGAATACTCGAACAACTTGGACTTGCGCTCGGGCTTGCCTCGCTGGCTGGAGTGAACCTCTACCTGACCGTGCTGCTCACGGGCGGTTTGGTGCACTTTGATGTGCTGCAACTGGCCGAAAAGTATGAAACTCTGGCCGTGCTGGGGCACCCTGCGGTCATGGGGGTGGCGGGCTTACTCTTTGCGCTGGAGTTCTTCGCGGACAAGGTTCCTTGGGTGGATAGCCTCTGGGACAGTGTGCATACGATTATTCGACCGGTGGGCGGTACCCTGCTTGCACTTCAGGCTCTGGGAGACATGGCACCGCATATGCAGGTGATCGCCGGGCTGCTCGCAGGCGGTGCAGCCCTGACCACGCACAGTGCAAAAGCCAGCACGAGGCTGCTCATCAATCACTCACCTGAACCAGTGAGCAACATAGCCATGAGCGTGACGGAGGACATTGCCGTGGCGGGAGGCACGTTTCTCATGCTGCTTCAGCCCATTGTCTCACTGGCTGTGTTCGGCCTGCTTTTGGTTCTGCTCTGGATCATCATGCCGCGCATTTGGGGCATCATCCGCACCTCGGCGTGGCTGGTATGGATGAAGCTACGTGTTCCCGGGCGCAGGGAAACGCTGAGCGAGCCTGTGACGCTGCCCTGTGCACCGGACGGCGACTTGCTGACTCTGCTTGCGGGTAGAATGTCTATGTCCGAGCGGGAGATAGCCTGGACGGTGAAGTGCATCAGCGGAGGGTCAAAGGGCATCAAAGGTCTGAGACCGAATCTGAGCGTCACCCTGGTGGGTAAAAAGTCAGGCGGGGCGGTGTTGGTGGCGAAGCGACGTGGGTTGCGGGATGTGGTGCAGGAGTGGCCACAGCATGGAGTGAACGCTGAGATTGAGTCCCGGTTCCTGAGTGAGAACCTGACACTGAGCGTTCAAGGCATGTCCGTAGTGCTTCGGTTTCCAAGGGGTGAGTCTGGCACGGTGGAGACGCTGGCCATGGTTTTAGGCAGCCGTGGTACGGTGGAAACGCCTGCG
Organism: uncultured Verrucomicrobiaceae bacterium; assembly: GCA_964538625.1. Taxonomy (GTDB): domain Bacteria; phylum Verrucomicrobiota; class Verrucomicrobiia; order Verrucomicrobiales; family Verrucomicrobiaceae; genus JAEUHM01. The sequence goes on along the minus strand of CAZIGH010000055.1, from coordinate 29,093 downwards.
CCAGAAAGCCTTTCCAACGGGGCCATGCTGGAGATTCCCGTTGCGGGCTGAGCGGCTACAGGGCGTCAAAAGATAGCTCTGGGCCGGAGCGTCGTTATCACCTTCGATGATACGTTCATGCTTTTTCCTGCTGCTGATTCTTTCACCTGCGATACTTGCTGCATCCAAGCCAAACATTGTCTTTGTTTTGGCTGATGATCTGGCGCAGACTGACCTCGGCTGCTACGGTCAGAAGCTCATCCAGACGCCCCATCTAGATCAGATGGCGGAGGAGGGGACAAGGTTTACCCAAGCTTACTGCGGAACATCCGTTTGTGCGCCATCGCGTTCGGTGCTGATGACCGGACTGCACAGCGGTCACTGTCCTATCCGTGCGAATCGTGAGGTGCAGCCGGAGGGGCAGAAGCCTCTTCCCGCAGGAACGGTGACGGTGGCGCAGGTGCTGAAGTCTGCTGGTTACGCCACGGCGTGCATGGGAAAGTGGGGCATGGGTATGTTCGACACAACGGGCAGCCCCTTCAAAATGGGCTTTGATCGGTTCTATGGCTACAACTGCCAGCGCCACGCGCACAGTTATTTCCCGACCTACCTGTTCGACGATGACCGCCGGGTCGAACTGGAGGGTAACGATGGCAAAGGGGTGGGCAGGGTGTATGCACAGGAGTTGATTCAGAACGAGGTCTTGAAGTGGGTGCGAGGAGTCAAAGACCAGCCGTTCTTCTTGTTTTATGCCATCACCCTGCCGCATGGCCGGTTCGAGATAGATGACTTGGGTGCGTATGCGGGGCAGCCGTGGACGGATTTGCAGAAGAACTATGCGGCGATGGTGACTCGGCTTGACTCCGACGTGGGAGAGCTGATGGCGCTGCTGAAAGAATTGAGGCTGGACGAAAGGACGCTGGTGGTGGTGTCAGGGGACAATGGATCTTCCTTCAGTCCGGACTCCGAGGTCGGAAGACTATTTGCGAATCCTGGTAATGGGTTGCGTGGATACAAGCGCGATCTGTATGAGGGAGCCTTGCGCCAGGCGGCTCTGGCATGGTGGCCGGGTACGGTCCCAGCGGGAAGGGTATCAGATGGACCCTGGGCGTTCTGGGACTTTCTCCCCACGGCAGCAGCGTTAGCTGGAGCGGAACTGCCCCAAGGATTCCGCGCGGACGGGCTGTCACTGGTGGATTATCTCAAGGGTGGTCCAGCCCCGGAGCGGACGCACTTTTATTGGGAGCTGCATGAGAAGGCTTCCCTTCAGGCTGTAAGGTTTGGGATGTGGAAAGCGGTTCGGAATGGGCCATCGAAACCGGTGGAGTTGTATGATCTCGCATCGGATGCTGGCGAGGAACGCAATGTGGCGGGTGTGAACTCTGAGGTGGTGGAGATGGCGGAGCGACTTATGGCTTCTTCTCGCACCGAGAGTCCTGACTGGCCACTGCTGGACAATCGGCAGGGGAAGGGTAAAAAGTCGAAAAAGTAGTCAGGACTGCTCGTGCTTGGGGACTTGACGCGGATGAAGTCGTGTCGTGATATGAACGCAGCGGCTTGACAGTGCCGGTTCCTCTATGCGCGTAGGTTTGATGAGACATTTCCCAGTGACGGAACCCCTCCCCCAAGGGTGGCTGACAGAGGACGAGCTAGTAGAGTGGCGGCGGAGATACGATGTGGCGGAGGTGGTGAAGGGGCCTTACGACCTCGGGGGTGTGGAGTGGAGTACCTGCATTTCGAGTGATCTTCACCGTGCGGCAAGCACGGCCGCCGTCGTGTTTTCAGGTGTCATCTCTTACACCCCGCTGCTGCGCGAACCCGAGCTAGGGAGATTCAACACCGGCGGTCTGCGAATGCCGCTTCTGTGCTGGAAGTGGCTGGTTCGACTCGCCTGGGCGGCGGGCTTTGAATCACAGAAAGGGAAGCGTGATGAGTTCCGGAGTCACGTCTTCACCATGGCAGATGAGTTGGAAATGTGCACCGAGGACACGCTGGTGGTATGCCACGCGGTGATGATGTTCTTTCTCAGTCAGGAGCTGGAACGCCGTGGATTCAGGGGACCCAAGTTCAAGGAGGCGAGGCATGCTATCGCTTATGTCTTTGAACGATGATGGTGCCGCCACCCGTCAAAGGTCCAGCACCACATCCATTCGACGCGACACGTCCGCCAAGTAATCCCAATCACCAGCCTTCACTTCAGCGGCGGCCCATCCTTGGTAAGCGATTTTCTTCAACTCGTTGCGGACGCCGGGCCAGTTGATGCTGCCTTCTCCCAGCGGGACATCGAAGCCTTTGCGCAGGCCCTGTTTCATGGCGATGTCCAGATCGTATTCCTTGACGTCGAGTTTTTGAATGCGCCTGCCTAGCACTTCAGCCCAGTGTTCCGGCACGCCCCAGCGCACCATGTTCCCAATGTCAAAGTGCACTTGAACGGAGGGGCTTCCTACCTCGTCCACAAAACGTGCCATGTCGAAGGCGCTGATGAGGAAGGTGTTCCAGACATTCTCAATGAGGATCTTGATGCCAAGATTCTGAGCCTCGGCAGCGTGGTCCCTTAACTGTGCCACGGCCTCCTGCCATTGAGCGGTGAGCGAACGCTGCACGTCATACTCCACGACGACGAGTATGGACTCACCGCCGAGCGCCTTTGTCAGCTCGAGGCCACGTTTCAAATGAGGCAGCCTGCCTCCCACGGTACCGTCGATGATGAGACCGGTGGATTGGGATGCAGCTGTCCATTGGGCTGCGTCCTTCACGGTCTCGATACTGACTTCAACGCCCTGGAATCCGCACTTGAGCAACCGGTGAAAGGCATCTTCCAGCGGCATGCCAGCCGCCTGCTTGACCATGGACCATTTGAGTGACTTGCGAATCTTTCCCGAGAAATCACCCGCGCGGGCGGGGACGCCGAGCGTGGCAAGGGCGGCGGTAGCGATGAGCCTGCGGCGGGTCATGCGAGAGCGTGAGTGAGATGTTCTGCTTCGATGGATGCGGGCTGAGTCAACCCGCCGAGCCGCCAGACCTCTACTGCCTCCGGAAAGCCCTTGAGTGCCAAGTCTCCTGCGGGTTGGAGCACCGCAGCGGTTCCGAGTTTTTGCGCAGTGGTGGCGTCCAGCAGTATCTCGCCCTCACCCGCAGCGCTGCACAGGCGTGCGGCCAGATTGACCTTTTCTCCAAGCACGGTGTAGTCGAGACGCTCTTCACTGCCCATGCAACCGGCGACGACGGTGCCGGTGGCGATGCCTATGCCGACATGGAAATTCCACCGGCCATGCTGGTTAAGGCGCTCTCTGCACTCTACCATGCGCAGCGCACACTGAGCGGCCAGTTGCGCATCATCTCCATAAGCTGAGGGCGCACCGAAGAGAGCCATGATCATGTCTCCGACGAACTTGTCCACCACGCCGCAGTGCTCGTGCACGAGTGTGGTCAGGGCAGACATGTGCTCATTGAGAAGGGCTACGATGTCATGGGGGGGCATTCCCGCAGTGAGGCTGGTGAAGCCGCGGATGTCGCAAAAGAGAACGCTCACCTCTCGGAGTTCGCCGCCGAGAGCTGCCTCGTTGTGGATGAGCTGTTCGGCTACCATGCGGTCCGCCACCTGGGAGAGTAGCCGTTGGTACTTTTGATTGAGCTTGAGGCCCTCGGCCATCTCGTTGAACGATGCAGCGAGCTGGCCGATTTCGTCTTTGCTTCTGACGTCAACCGTCACGTCGTAGTTGCCCCCCCGAATCTCGTCGGTGCCTTTCACCAGATCATGAATGGGGCGTACCATTCCCCGTGTGAGGAAAAGAATGAGCAGCATGGCACCGGCGAGTGAGGCACCGCCGATTTGCAAGATGCGGGCCTGAATGTGTGCCAAGTCTTCATCCACGGCACGGGTGGGGTAGAGGCACACTTGTGAGGCAGGTTCAAAAGGGGAGCCGGGATTCAGTGAGCGGTGAAGCACGCGGAAGGTGCGCAGTTCACCGTCGATCTCCACGTTCAGATCAGAGCCTGCGAAGCTGGAGTCCACGTGACCATCTGCGATTCGATCCGCTACAAGCGCAGCCACTGCGGTACGTGCCTCCTTCGGGATCGTCTGGGTGTAAAGCTCGCCATTGAGCCAGAAACCGCTGCTTGCAGCCTCAGCTTCTCTTTGTTTGCGGGAGTCCGCGCCGGAGGTAGCCGACGTAAAGGCGTGCAGTCCACGCTCACCCAAATCCGGTGCTTGCATGCCTACCAGAATGGCACCCACGGGGTCTTTCTTCTCTCGTCCGAGTACTGGGGTGATGATGTATTCCCAGATGACCTTGCGGTCACCGCTGTCACGGACGCGGTAAGCTATTTCCTGTTCGGCACCTACGCGCGCCACCAGCTGTTTGAGAACGGTCCGCATCGATTCACCGCGCCGGCCCTGCACGCGCATGGCTTTGGAGGTGATGAGGCGACCGTCGCCGCCCTCTATCAGTTCTCCCTCTGTGTTCACCACGTCGATGGCGGGCAGGGTGGATGAGTAAAATGATGGCGGAGGTGGAGGATTCCCCGGGCTGACGTCAGGTCGGCGCAGTGGTGGTGGACTGGCATTTCTGCTGAGATAGGGCGTAAGCCCCTGAGGTAAACCACGCTCGAACTGAAGCTCCTGCTGGAAGAACTCCTTCATGTCTTCACGGATGATTTTGTACACCTCCCTGCTGCCTCGCTCCACCGCTTGGACCAGCTCTTCGGAGCGTGCAATTTCCCGGCAGCGTTTGCGCAGATCAGCCTGTCGTTGCAGTTGACGCTCTGAGAAGAACCGAATCTCCGCCTTGAAATCGTCCTCGAACTTCCGCTCGTAAAACCGTTTCACGTAGCCCTGTGTGACCCAGATGGTGGCAAAGGTGCTCGCCGCCACCACTACGGTCATGACAGAGATCAGTTTGGCTCGTATGGAAAAGCGCATCTGGAAGAAAGCATGAACAGGGGATGCAACGCCGTCCATCACGGAAAGTCTCAGACCGCGCCATTTTTACCTCTTGAGAGGTGAGAGATGGACATTTCTTCCGCAGGTGGCTACCATCTGGCCTGACTCACCTTCCACCATTCATGAAACCAATCCTCCTCACCTTTGCGCTCCTCTCCGCAGCTCTGGCTGCCCATGCAGAAGAGAAATCCCTCTTCAACGGCACCGACCTCAGCGGCTGGGACGGCAATAAGCAGCTCTGGTCCGTGAAGGATGGGGCCATCACGGGCACCACTTCAGCGAGTGCCGATGATCCCGCCAAGAGCAGCCTCAAACACAACACCTTCCTCATCTGGCGTGGTGGTGTGGTGAAGGACTTCGAGCTGACGCTGAAGTATCGCATCGTGGCCGGTAACAGCGGCATTCAGTATCGCAGCAAGGAGCTGGAAGCAGGTGCGCAGGGACCGGTGCTGAGTGGCTATCAGGCAGATTTTGAAGCAGGCACCAAGTATTCCGGCATTCTCTATGAGGAAAAGGCGCGTGGCATCCTGGCGCTGCGTGGGGAAAGTGTGACCATCACTGACAGCGAGGATCCGAAGAAGCCGAAGCTGACCAAAGGGGAGCCGGTGGGGGACTCTGAAGCCATTCAGGTGGCCATCAAGAGCGAGGACTGGAATGACTACAAGATCATCGCAAAGGGGGGGCATCTTCAGCATTTCATCAATGGAATGAAAACTGTAGATGTGAAGGACGAGTCCACCGCCGGTGCCAAGGAGGGGCTGTTGGGACTCCAGATCCACACCGGCCCGCCCATGGTGGTGCAGTTCAAGGACCTCGTCCTCAAGACTCTGGAGTAGGGGATAAAAGAGCGCTGAGAGATGGAGATCCGCTGGTTCATCAATGGAGCACGGGTGCTTTTTCTGGCACTCTGCATCTATCTGGGGGCCAACATTGCACCGGGCTTTAACTCTGGGCGCGGGGTGGGGGCGTGGGCAGGTCTTGGCTTCGGGCTGCTCATTGTGGCGCTGGATGTGGTGCTGGGCCGCGTCAGCATACGACACTTCTCTCATGCTGGCGTGGGGCTGCTGGTGGGGCTGTTCGGCGCTTTTCTCATCACCCGTCTCGGTGTCCTTCAACTCGGTTTCCTGGAGGCGATGGACGACGGTGGCAACCTGCGCAACACGATAGAGGTGGGTGTGTATGCGGCGCTTGGATTCCTGGGCTTGACGCTGGCAGTGAGGGCAGACCGCGACCAGTTTGCCCTCCTTATCCCTTACGTTCGGTTCAAGCGTGACGCCTCAGAGGGGGACCCGTTGCTGCTGGACACCAACATCGTGATCGACGGACGCGTGCCGAAGCTCGTTGAGTCTGGCTTCCTCAGCGGTCGAATGGTAGTGCCGCGGATGGTGCTGGAGGAGCTTCAGCGGCTGGCCGATTCTCGGGACCCCATCAAGGCTGAGCGCGGCAAGCGGGGCTTGCAAGTGCTGCAGGAGATGCGCACACACCGGGGTCTGGATGTCACCATTCATCAGGACACAGGCAACGAGTCCGAGACGGTGGACAGTCGGCTCGTCACTCTGGCTCGTAGCCTGAATGCACGTTTGCTGACCAATGATGAAAACCTGGCGCAGGTGGCAAGGCTACGCGGCATCACCGTGCTTATGCTCACGGAGCTCAGTCGCGCGCTTCAGAACGAACTCACCGCAGGAGACGAGGTGGAACTGCATTTGTTAAGAGGCGGAAAGGAAAAGCATCAAGCCGTGGGTTATCTGCCAGATGGCGCCATGGTGGTGGTCAATCAAGCGTCTGGCATGTTGGGGCAGACCGTGCGGGTGAAGATCAGCGGCACCACGCAGACTTCGGCGGGGCGGCTGGTCTTCGCGGAGATTCTCCACTCGGCAGCATCGGCTTGAAAGTGCGAGCAGGCGACGGGTCACACGCAGCAGATGAATCCTTGTTGATGCCGCACGGGTGCCGTTCATGATGAGCCGATGGGCAAGCTGCTTCTGGGAGTCAATATCGATCACGTCGTCACACTGCGGCAGGCGCGGTATCGGGAGATGCTGCACTCGCCGAATGCGGAACCTTCGGTGCTGGAGGCGGCGCTGGTGGCTGAGCAGGCAGGGGCGGACTCCATCACGGTGCATCTCCGCGCTGACCGCAGGCACATTCAGGATGCGGATGTGTTTCTGCTGCGGGAGAAGATCGGCACGAAGTTGAACCTCGAGATGGGGAACACGGCGGAGATCCTGGAGATCGCGCTGAGGGTGAAGCCGGACTTTGTCTGTCTGGTGCCGGAGAATCGCCAGGAAGTGACCACCGAGGGTGGGCTGGATGTGGCAGGTCAGAAGGCGGCACTTCAAGTGACGGTCAAAGCGCTGCAAGCGAACGGGACGAAGGTGAGCATGTTCATTGATCCCGCGCTTGAACAGATCAGGGCCTCCGCTGAAATCGGCGCGGACATGGTGGAGTTGCATACGGGAACCTTCGCGAATGCGACCGGGGAGGAACGCGCGGCTGAGGTGGAGCGGCTGCGTGAGGCGGCAGCGCTTGGCCACGGGCTTGGTTTGCAAATCAACGCGGGTCACGGACTGACGACGGCGAACCTGCATGACCTCTTCGCGGTGCCGCATCTGGTGGAGTTGAACATCGGCCATCACCTTGTTTCGCGGTCGGTCTTCATTGGGTTGGATGCTGCGGTGAGGGAGATGCGTGAGGTGATGAACGGTTATCCATCATGACGGTGATCGCGCTTGGCCTGGATCTGGTGGAGGTGGACCGCATTCGTGCGCTGCTGGAGAAGCATGGGGAGCGCTTTCGCGAGCGGACCTTTACGGCGGGCGAGTGCGCTTACTGTGATCTCAATGCGGACCCGGCTATTCACTTCGCGGCCCGCTTTGCGGCGAAGGAGGCCGTGGCGAAGGCGCTGGGCACGGGCTTTGCAGAAGGCGTGAACTGGAGTGACATCGAGGTGACGCGCAGCGAGGCCGGTGTGCCGGGCGTGCAGTTGCATGGCGGAGCGGCAGCGCGTGCGGAGCAGCTCGGGATCAAACGCTGGATGATCTCACTGACGCACACGGCGAGCGGCGCCGCAGCGAGCGTGGTGGCGCTGGGGTAGCTCCCCAGACGATCTACTTCGTGATCAAGCCGCCGACATCGTTGGAGCTGGTTCCTGCAACGTCTTTAGCGATCAGGGAGGCTCCATCGTTTGCAAGCAGACTGCCTCCATCATTCGCTATGAGGCTGCTGATCTGGAAGAATCCGGCGGCGGTCGCCACCATGACGGCTCCGTTGCGTGAGGCGGCGATGGCATTGCCACCGCCTGCGGCGACGATATTGCCACCACCTGCGGCGACGATATTGCCACCACCTGCGGCGACGATGCCAGCCAAGGCCGGGACGATACTGCCGAAGCCCGCACCGTCGTTGGCTATGAGAGTGGCGGTGGTTGCGAGCAGACCTGCACCATCGTTGGCAATGAGGTTGCCACCACCGGCAGCGACGATGTTTCCTCCACCTGAGGCGACGATGCCTGCGACGATGGTCTGAATGCGGGCGGTCGTGAGGGCATGGCCTCCCACGGAGATGAGATTGCCCGCACCAGCGGCAATGATACCGCCGCCGTCATTGGAGATGATGCTGGCTCCGTCATTGGCGATGAGGTTGCCGCCACCCGAGGCGACCACATTGCCACCACCGAGCTGGATGATGGAGACGCCGTTGTCGAGGATGATGGTGTCGGCTCCGGCGATGCATGTGAGCTTGGTCTCGCTCCCGATATTGCTGACTGCATTGTCCAAAGCAGCGTTGTTTTGTCCGAAGAGGTTGCTGCCGATGGCTTGCAGCTGCGCACCAAACCACTGCCATGCCGAGGCTACTGGGTTGGTGGATAGAACGAGCATCCGCGCATTCCCAGGAACGCTAGCGAGAGGCATGGTGCCCGCAGTACCGGTGACCACGGCGGAGTTCTCATAGAGGAAGCGGCCTTCGTTGGCGGGAACATTTTTGACCTTCACGCGGAGGGTGATGGACTGTGCACTGTGGGGTGCCAGCGTGGGGAATGTCCAACGGTAAACATTGGGTGTCACTTTGGCGGCGACGGTATCGGTATCGCTCAGTTTTGTGAAGCCCGGTGTGGTGCCCGCCGCTACAAAGTCTGTGCCCCAAGGAACCTGGATCGCGACGGTGGCGTTGGTAATGGGTTGCCCACCGAGGTTGCCAAAGAGGACGGTGATGGGGAAGGTCTGTCCGGGCCGCACGATACTGGGCAGGTCTTTTCTGGAGAAGAGTTTGGCCAGGGTGCCGCTGGTGGATATGAGGGCTTTTACCTCGGAGACGCTGGCGCTGGAGTGGACCTTCACTTTGTCAGCTGCGACGATGCCTGAAGGCGCGGCGAAGAGCGCGTAGGCGCCTTGGGCACGCTTGTTGGTGACGGCGTCTCTGCCTGTGATTTCACAGCGCTGCTTGAGGCGGCCGTCTTTGGGGAAGTTGGCTGAGCGAATGGCAGGGATGCGGACGGTCATTTCGGCATAACCGACTGCGGCGGGGTTGTCCTCGTAGCCGCTGGCCAGGGTGCCGATGTCGAACTCGACCTTGGAGGCCAGGCCCACGGTGACTGGCGCGTTGTTGCTGTCCAGAGGTGTGCCGCTGATGAACTGAGAGTTAAGATTAGAATCGAGCAACGACGAGCTGACGAGTTGGGTGCCAACGGGTACACTGGCCTGCACTTTGACTTGGTTCGCGGCGAACCAGCCGTTGTTTCTGAAGCTGATGAGGTAGCGGATAAACTTCTCGGTGCCGTTCACCTCAACGGTGGGGATGTTGGGCCTGCTTTCAATGTCAAAGGAGACGGGACGAGCTACGAACACAGGCACCTGCCATGGGGTGCCGCGGGTGGGCAGGACAAGGCTGTCGGACTCAATGAAGGCGGAGTTGCTGCGAATGGTGGTGCCTGCGGGCGTCATTTTTTCGTTGGCAGCCTTGGGGATGGGTGGTGACCAAGCTGCGAGGATGAAGTCCACCACGCCGTGCGAGTTTCCGGGGAGATTGCCTAGCTTGACGATGATACCACGAACCTTCTTGATCTCTGTGGAGAGGTTTGCGGCAGGGATGATGCCGTTGGGGCCGAAGAACTCGTAGTTGGAGGCTAGAGAATCGGAGGCAGGTGGCCCGTTGTTGACGCTGCGACGGAAGAATCCGAGCATTTCAGACCCGGCCGGCACTTCGTAGGTGATGCTGCACCGTTTTGCTTCCGTGGGGCTGGCATTTCGATAACGCAACTTCACCCGGTAGAGACCGCCCTCTGCGATCACGGCCATGTTTTCACCGCCGACGAGCATTTCCTGCCGCACGGTGGGTTCTACGGCGGTGCTGGCATCTGTGCCTACCAGCGGCACGCAGTCCTGAGTGAAGCTGAGGCTTGGTATGGCGGTGCGCGGTATGGCATCGACCGCCGTGAGAATCTCCGGATAGAGCTTGGTCTGTGCAGTGATGGGCTTGCCATTGGCTTGCACGCCTACTGCGTTGAAACTGGCATAGTCGAGTCCATGCTCTTCGATGACTCCATTTCTCACCGTTTGTGAATCGACGTCGTAGCGGATGCGGAGTTGGTAGTCCATGTCCATTTTTTGACCTGGCGCGAGAGTGGCGATGCTCCAGGTGAGCGAGCGCCCAAGAGCGTTGAACACATACGAAGGGTTGTCCGTAGCCTGCGGGTTCGTGTTCAATGGGCCAGTGAAGCCGGTGCCGCTGAACTGGTTCACCCCTTCCAAGGCAAAGCTGGACTCGATGGCGTCCGAGACTTTGATGTTGTTGATGGCGATCTTGCCGTTGTTCTTCACGGTAAGTCGCACGTCCACGACCTGGCCAGGGCTGACGCGGGATGCACTGATGGTCTGTGAAAGCTTGAGCGGAGGGATGATGTCGATTTGGTAACCTGAGCCGCTATATGCTTGTGGTTTCAATCCGCTCACCGGAGCGGCGCGGTAGATGCCGTAGGACTTGGTGGAGGCGAGATGCTGGATGAATAGAGCAGCGGTGGCCGGCGGATTGGCCATGATGGCAGGAGTCAGTTCTTCGAGAACGATGGGTTTGCCTTTGAGCGTGGCCAGGGCGTTGGGCGCTATTCTGACGGTGAAGAAGCGGTTGCTGGATGCCCCGGCAGCCACGGTGCCGAGATTCCAATGGATGGCGGTGGCCTTTGAAGGCACCGCGTTGTTTAGCTGGTAGCCGCTGGAGTGGCTCACGCCCATAGGACGGTCGGCAAAGGTGGTGTTCGGTGGGATGGCCGCCGCGACGATGACGTTGTTCGCGGGCTGTGTGCCGTCATTGCGGTACTCGAGGTAGTACTGCACGAACTCATCGTCATGAGCAAAGCGGTTAAACCGTGTATCACTGTCCGGGTAGGCCAGAGCAAAGCAACGGAGCCGGGCGGAGTCGATGCTTCGATAGTAGGCTGAGGGTGCGCTGTAGGAGTCTGGCAGGCCGGAACTCGCCGAGGAGATGACGCAGCGGAAGCGCAGCCAGCCGATAGGGACACCATTGACAGTGGTTTTCACCGTGGTGCCTGTTTTGCCGAGAAAACCGCCGGGTAAAGTGGTCCACGCGCCGTTGTTCACCTGAACTTCTACTTTGCACAGCAAGTCACCACGCTTGGATGCTGCACTGGGGATATTGTAAGCGAATGACCATTGATCCGCTGCATCACCGGTTGTGGCACCTGAGACGGAGGCGGAGGGCTGGATCTTAGTCAGGGTCACGGCTCCATGTCCGCTGCTGACTTTCACACCGACTGGGTGAACGCCGCCGCCATTGCCATTCAGATTGTATTGCACGAAGACGGTTCCATTGGCTCCGGCGAGCACGATGTCTTCACGTCCGTCGTTATCGACATCTCCGAGAGCGATGCGCCGGGTTTTCCCGAACAGTCCGCCCATGCCACCTGCGATGGTGTTGCCGCTCTGCATCCAGTTCAGTTCGTTGGTGGCGGAGGCGGGGGCAAGGAAGTCAAGCCAGACGGCAGCTGAGTTGACGAGATAATACACGCTGCTGGTGATGTCTCTGACGAAAGGCCGGGCGACGGCTCCGACGGCGATGTTGAACACGTCATTGCCATCGCCGGATTCCAACTCGATCGCAGTGAGATTGCGCGCCGGTGCGGCATTGAAAACACCCCCGCCTTGGTGAACTAGCACGCGCTGTTTCGCCATGTGTGTGGAACCGATGAATGCGGGATCAGCATCTTCCAAGGTGCCGACGATGACATCCTTCTGTCCGAGGCGATGCTTGCTGTAGTCGGCGATGACGAGATCCACAATGGCATGGCCGATATTCGTGGTGGCTGGCGTTGCGGTGAGACCCGCGTCGTAGCGGCCAAGGTAGCAGAAGACCTTGTGTTCAGTCACTGGAGAGCCGGTGGCAGGTCCACCTACGATGACGTCTGCCACGCCATCTCCATTGATGTCGTCACACGCGATGGCGGTCATACCTTCTCCTGGCAGCGTGATGGGTGCTAGGTGAGAGCCGCTGATGTTGCCGTTCGAGTTGGGGAAGACGACAAGCTGTGCCGCATTCCCCGAATTCTCGGCAATGACGATCACGTCTTCAAGACCATCACCATTCACATCACCTACGGCCACCTTGGTCAGTGTGCGCCCGGTGACTGTGTAAGCCGGGATGGCGGCGACTGCGAGCGGTGGGTTTGCAGTGCCTTGGCCCGTGAGGAAGACCAGCCCGGTGCTGGTCAAAACGGCGATGTCACGAAAGGCGTCTGGAGCACTGCCAGACCGGGCGCGGAGTAGGCCTGACGCTGCGTCTTTGATGGGGCCGTTTGCCACATTGACCACACTGAAGTTGGAGGTCGGGAGGGTTCCTGTGGCAGGTAGGTTTCTCGCAAAGTGAACAGTGCTGGACGTGCGGTCCACGGCGACGATTTCGTTATCCTTGTTGTTGTCGAAGTCTTCAACAAAGAGCTTCACCACACTGCTGCCCGCATTGGAGAAGGCGACCTTCTGCGCTGAATACTGGGCGAAGGTCTCCGGCAGGGATAGCCCATTGACTTTTTTGATGTCGTAATGAGTGGTTCTGCCTTTGTTGCCCGCTGCATCCACGGCGCGCAGTTCGACCTTTACGTCTTTCGTTGAGTCGAAGAGGATAGACGGCGGATCATTCGGCTGGTGGTAGGGGTGAGTAGTCCATGGCGTGAAGAGACCTGCCCCTTCCTTGTAACGATATTCGATGGCAAGACTGGCTCCCACCGGTGTGTCTTCATAAGGGGCTAGTGCGACGTCATCGCTGGCAGTGACGTAAAACTTGGCAAACTTCGAGGGGCTACCGGCATCTTCGAGGCGCACGCGGTGGACGGTTAACTCCGGTAATCCAAGATCAATGTTAAAAACGAAGGTCTTCTCGCTAAAAAGGGATGCACTGTCTGTCACTCGAATGGTGACTGAGCCGCTTGACGTGCCTCCATAGCTACCCGAGATGAAACCATCGGATGTCAGGTGCAATCCCGTTGGAAGTGAACCCGCAGTGATGCTGAACGTGTAAGGCGCTGTGCCGCCTGTGACGGTGAACCCTTGTGTGAGGGCTGGCAGTTCGGTTTCGACGATCACGGGACCGCCTGCCTCCTTGCGCAACTGGAAGGCATTCAGCATGGGGCAACCACCGTCCTCAGCGGTGAACTCGAATGTGATGCCCGGTTCGTTGGCGATGAAGGTGCCAGTGACCCATTGCCCGACACCGCCCTCAGCGTTGGTGGAGTTGGGATCGAGTTCGATGCTGCCCGAAGGTGTGGTGATGACGGTGCGGAAGTTGTCAGCCCCAAAGGTGTGGCCAAGACTTTCGTTGGCGCAGTTTACCCAGAACTGGACATGGTAGGTATCGCCGATGGTCAGAGAGTTGAGCGTGAGATGGAAGTATCGATTTACGACGCCGCTGACTGAGTCTCTTGCGCCCGTGTTGAGGAGCGATTTGTAGTCTCCATCCAAACTTGAAAATGGGGCGGCATTTGAACCAAGCAGAACGCCAGCAATTCTTCCTCCACTCAGTTCGTAGAAGGCGTCACCGATTCCCAGGTATGCGTTGTCCCTGGCGGAAGAAAACAAGACGCTATTGAGTGTCAGGCTATCGCTACTGGTGGGGCCTCCATCAGCCATATTTCTCGCCACAACTAGATTGCCAATGGTCTGAACGTCTGATGGACCGCTGACGTCGGCCGGGGTGGACCATGAAACGGTATTGCTTGGCCCAGATGCGTTGGTGGTGATGTTCACATGGAACTGGCCAACATTGTTGAACCAGCCGGTGCCATCAAGCGTGCCGAGGAACAGGCGAGTCGCGCCAGCAGGGACGGTGAAAGTCTGTCGGACGCTTCCAGCGCCCACACCATTGCCGATGAAGAAGGGTTGCTTGAGCCCTGGCGTGTGACTGGTAGCCTCACGGGCGGCAGAGACGCTATTCGTCAAGGCATAGTCCAGCGCTGAGGGTTCTGATCCGGGTGACGGAACTGCGTCGTCCAGGAACACTCCGATCAGCGAGCTCGCGGGAGCGTTGTCGATCCCAGCAATCCCGTTTTCCGCCGAGTGATCTAACTCGGGAAAGCCAACAACATCACCGTCTGGGGGAAGGTACGTTCCCGACGCGTAGCCCGTGGTGCCCGAGACATAGAACCTGAGCGTGTCGCCAGCGGTGACTGGCACGAGCACCGGAGATTGCGCGGGAGCGACGTCATAACCAGCAGTGGTGCCATTCGGAGCACCTGCAAGCCAGGGGTTGGCGGTTCCGGGAACGGTAATGGTATCTGCCCGTGCGTTTGAAATCGCGAAGAAAGGCAGCAGTGAGAGCGGGAGGAGCAACTTCATCGCCGACAGGCTAGCTTCTCCCAGCCCCCCCCACAAACGATTTTGGGCGAATTAAACGATTGCCTTCAAAATAATTTGGGATTGTTACTTGAGCTTAGGCGTTACGAAAAATGCTGAGGCTACTTCGGTTCCGCTGCCGGCTTCTCCGGAGCGGGAGGCTGGGGGGCAGGTGATGCTTCGGCTGGCTGAGGCGTTGGGGCTTTCGGGGTCAGTCCTTCGGCGGTGCCTGGGTTGTTGGGAGTGGTGGACGGCGCTGGCACAGTCACCGGCACGGAGGTGGCTCCATCACCGAGCTTAATGGGCGGGATGGTAGGTGCTGGAACGGTGGGCGTGGTGGCGGCTGCGCCTGCGGGGGTCATGGTAGCGGTGGGATTGGCGGGCGGTGCTTCCGGTGCCTTAAGCGCTGCCGGGGGAGCCGGCGGTGGTTTGGGCGCTTCCACCTCTTTAGTGGGCAGGGCCGCAGCGATCCACTCCAGTCGGGATTGGTTATCCTCGAACCAAGGTGAACCAGGGAAAGAACGAGGGAACTCTTCGTAAATCTTTTTCGCTTCGGATTCCTTGCCCTGTTGCCAGAGGATGTCTCCAATACGGAGCTTGGCAAGTCCGGCCAAGTCCTCGTTTGGGTAGTCAGCCAGGATTTGCTCGTAGAGCTTGGTGGCTTCATCCAGTTTGCCCAAGGTTTCCTGCCGGGTGGCAAGTGTGGAGAGGCCTTGAACGTGCAGCGGGTGCTTTTTGTAGTTGGCTACAAAATCCGAAAGCACGGCCACGGAAGAGTCTTTTTTATTGGCTTCCCAGAGCAAGCGAGCCTTAGTGAGCAGTGCGTTGCCCGCGGCCACAGTGCCGGGGTGGTTGGCTACGACGAGGTCACAGTCCTCTGGTGTCTTGGCCTGGGTGGCAGCGACTGCGGCGGCGAAGGCCGCTTCATTGGCGCGGTGGCGCAGGATGGTGGCGATGACCACGGCGGCGATGACTACGAGCGCGCCGATGATGAGCTTCTTGAAATTTTTCTCAAGGAACTGCTCCAGCGGGGATTCTGCAGGAGGCGGTGTGAGGGTGGGCGTGGCGCCCGGCAGTGTGGGGGATGACATGGGTGAGGGTTCTGCGATGAAGTGGATCAAGCTCCAACTGCGGCGCGCGCTTCGTCGGCCAGGGCGGTGGAGAGGTAACGCTCGCCGGTGGAGCAGGCGACGGTGACGATGAGTTTGCCTTTGTTTTCGGGGCGTTGGGCGACACGGAGTGCGGCCACCACGTTGGCTCCAGTGGAGATGCCGACGAGGAGTCCCTCTTCCTTAGCGAGGCGGCGGGCCATGGCGAATGCGTCATCGTTGGATACCTTGATGCATTCCGTGATCTGCGCGGCTCCGCTGGCGTCTTTGAGGTGGAGGTTCGCGGGGACAAAGCCTGCGCCGGTGCCCTGGATTTTGTGCGGGGCTGGCTGTACGGGTTCGCCAGCGAGCGTTTGATTGATGACAGGGGAAGCCTCTGGTTCTACGGCGATGGCCTGGAAGCTGGGCTTGCGTGGCTTGATGACTTCGACGCAACCAGTGATGGTGCCTCCGGTGCCTACGGCAGCGACGAGAATGTCGATCTGGCCGTCAGTGTCGTTCCAGAGTTCCTCGGCGGTGGTCTTGCTATGGATGGCAGGGTTGGCTGGGTTTTCGAACTGCTGGGGCATCCAGGCGTTCGGTGTGGATTTGACGAGTTCCTCAGCCTTGGCGATGGCACCCTTCATGCCCTTGGGACCTTCCGTGAGGACGAGTTGAGCACCGAGCAGTGCCAGGAGCGTGCGCCGTTCCAGGGACATGGTCTCTGGCATGGTGAGGATGAGTTTATAGCCCTTGGCCGCCGCTACAAAGGCGAGGGCGATGCCCGTATTCCCGGACGTGGGCTCGATGATGACGGTGTCTTTGGTCAGCACGCCGCGCTTTTCGGCGTCTTCGATCATGGCCATGCCGATACGGTCTTTCACGGAGCCCAGCGGGTTGAAGAACTCGCATTTGAGCGCGATGGTGGCATCCAAGCCTTCGGTGACGCGATTGAGTTTCACGAGCGGAGTGCCGCCGACGGTTTCGACGATGTTGTTGAAGATGCGTCCCATGGGAAAAGTGTGGTTGGAGATTGCGGGCCGGTTTTATAGGTGCGCCGGGGCTCAGGTGCAAGGCAGAAGTGGCAGGGGTGGGCTGCCTTTCCGTTCGTAGCGCATGATGCGGAAGGCATGGGCATGTTCAGGGTCGGCGGGGTGGGAAGACAGGGTTGTGGCACGCCAGTCTTCAGCCCTGAACAGAGGGAAGGTTTTTCCGCTGCCAAGCCGCGTGTTGACATGGGTGACGAGTAGGCGACTGGCCCAAGGCATGGCGGTCTGATAGGTCTGGGCACCGCCGCAGACTACCAGTTCTGCCGCTTCACCTGCGAGTTGGAGGGCTTCCTCCAGAGATGTCACGAAGTGCAGCTGGGGATGACTGCGCGGCTCGGAGGAGAGCACGATTGGGGTGTGCTCTGGTCGAAACCAGCCAAGCATTTCCAGTGCCGTGGTGCGCCCAAGCAGAAGGTGCTTCCCGGCGGTGTAGTCTCGAAACTGCTGGATGTCCGCCGGGAGGTGCCACGGGACGCCTTGGTCTCTGGAGATGAATCCATCCTCCGAAACGGCAGCGATGAGGGTGACTGGCGGCAGTGGCATGGCTTTCTGGTCTAAGAATGGCATGATTTTTTCTCTTCGGATAGTCCGTAACCCGAGTTGCGCCTTCGCCGCGATTGAATAAGTAGGTTAGCGGCCCGGTGTTCCGTTTCTCCGGTTATTTCATGGTATCGACCTCTCCCTATCTTACCTATCTCACAGGCTGCATCGCGGCGATGGTAATGCTTTGGGCAAATGGTGCGCGTGCGGGGAAGGTGGACTATAACCGGGAAGTGCGTCCCATTTTGTCCGAACACTGCTTCGCCTGTCACGGTCCGGATGCGGGGGCGAGGAAGGGTGACCTGCGTCTTGACGTGCGTGAGGAGGCTCTCAAAAGCGGTGCTCTGGTGCCCGGTGATCTTGCCAAGTCGGAAGCTTGGTCTCGCATTCTTTCGGATGACCCGGAGGAGGCAATGCCGCCACCGGAACACAAAAAGCCGCTGTCTCCGAAGCAGAAGGAGACTCTGAAGGCATGGATCCAGTCAGGGGCGGAGTATGCGGCTCACTGGGCTTTCGTCAAACCAGTGAAAAGCAGCCCACCTGAGGTGGGCGACATGGTGGCAGGTCACGCGATGGATCGTTTCATTCAGGACCGTCTGAACCGGGAGGGCCTGATGGCCGCCGGGCCCGCCTCTAAAGCCGCGTGGTTGCGCCGTGTGACACTGGATCTGACTGGGCTGCCTCCCACTCTGGAGGAGATGGATGACTTTGAGGCAGACGCTTCACCGCTGGCGAAGCGGAAAGTGGTAGATCGCCTGCTAAACTCTCCCGCCTACGGAGAGCACATGGCTGTGGACTGGCTGGATGTGGCCCGTTATGCCGACACTTATGGGCGGCACGAGGATGCCACCTGTGCCACGTGGCCCTTTCGGGATTGGGTCATCAAAGCCCTGAACCGGAACATGCCCTACGATCAGTTCGTCATCGAGCAGCTTGCTGGTGACCTGTTGAAGGACGCGGATGAGGATCAGGTGATCGCCACCACATTCAGCCGCCTGGCTCAGCAGTCGAATGAAGCGGGTTCCAATCCTGAGGAGTTCCGCATTGAGCAGGTGGCGGATCGCGTCAAGACGACCGGCATCGCATTCATGGGACTCTCGCTGGAGTGTGCTCGCTGCCATGACCACAAGTATGATCCCATCAGCACAAAGGATTACTACGGCATGGCGGCTTTCTTGAACAACATCGACGAACTCGGCCTTTTCGGCGTGTATGTGGGAGCTTCACCACCGCCCACGCTGCCCCTCTACACCCCAGCGCAGAAGTCTCAACGCGCGGAGTTGCTGCTTCGCATCAGCGAGGTTGAGGGAAGGCTGGCCGCCGAACTCGAAGCTGCAAAGCCGCGTTTCTCCACGTGGCTGGAGCAGAACGAGCCGCCGTTTTTTCGCGAGCGCGGGCTGCTGGCTCGGATGGGAGCTTGGTTTGTGACACCGCCAGCGCGCGCTGCGGGAACCAAGCCGCTGGCGCACTATAAGTTCGACACGCTCAAAGACAAACTGCTGGTGAATGAGATGAACCCGGGTGAGGAGAGCCGTATCCGGAATAAGGCTGAAGTGGTGGAAGGCCGCGCTGGCAAGGCCGTTCACATGTCTGGAGACAACAATGGACTTCTGGCTGGAGTGCCTGAGATCAAACGCACCACGCCGTTCACCATCGGTCTGTGGCTCAAGCCGCTGGAGTTCTTCGAACGCGCTGTCGTGGTGCATCGCTCCCGCGCCGGGCTGGATGCGGGATGTCGTGGTGTGGAACTGATTCTGGAAAACAACCGCGCCTCCTTTGCGCTTGTCCACTTCACCCCTGGAAATGAAATCCGAGTGGTTTCAAAGGAGGCGCTGAAGGTCAATGAATGGACGCACGTGACGCTGACTTACGATGGCTCGTCCAAGGCAGCGGGCATGCGCATCTATCTCAACGGCGCACCTGCTGAGGTGGACGTGAAACGCGACCAGCTCTATCGTGACATCGTTTACCGTGAGGACTGGGGGGATGACACCAACAAGGACGACGGCAAGGAACTAGGTTTCAAAATCGGCGGACGCACCAACGACGCCACCTACAAGAACGGGCTGCTGGATGAACTGTATTATTTTGACCGCGTTCTTTCCCCGCCGGAAGTTCGTCAGATCGCCCTGCTGGAGGACAATACCGAGGGCAAGGACTGGTTTGACTGGTATGCCCGAGAGGTGGATGAGCCTGTGAAGAAGCTGCGCGCCGAACTCACCGCCCTGAAGGAAGCGGAAAACGAGCTGTCCGGTCAGGCGGTGGACCTGATGGTGATGAAAGAGTGGACCGGTCCCCGCAGGCCAACGCACGTTCTCCACCGTGGAGAGTTCAACAAGCCCGCCGAGGAGGTGACACCGGCCGTGCCTTCGCAGTTCCTTGCCTTTCCTGAAGGCGTCACGAAAGATCGCCTGGGGTTCGCCAAGTGGATCGTTCACCCAGAGCACCCTTTGACTGCCAGGGTGGCAGTGAATCGCATTTGGCAACACTTCTTTGGTAGAGGGCTCGTGCTTACAGCCGAGGACTTCGGCACCCAGGGAACGCCGCCGAGCCACCCGGAGCTGCTGGACTTTTTGGCCGTGTCCTTCATAGAGAATGGCTGGGACATGAAGCACCTCATTCGCGACATCGTGCTTTCCGACGCTTATGGCAGAGCGTCTGGCGTGAATGCACAAGATCCGGAAAATGTCCTCCTGTCCCGCGGTCCGAGTTTCCGGTTGCGCGCTGAGCAGGTGCGGGATCTGGCTCTTCATGCATCAGGTGTCATGGTGCGGCAGATAGGTGGCCCATCCGTGAAACCTTACCAGCCGCCCGGTCTGTGGGAAGAAGCAGGCACCCAGCACACCTACGTGCAGGACAGTGGAGAAAAGCTCTACCGCCGGTCCTTCTACACTTTCTGGCGGCGCACGCTCCCGCCGCCTACCATGACCATTTTCGACGCGCCGACGAGGGAGTTCTGCAAGCCGCGCCGAGACCGCACGAGCACCCCCTTGCAAGCGCTTGTGCTCATGAATGATCCGCAGTTCATCGAGGCGGCGAGACTCATGGCTCAGTCCCTGGTGCGCAAGCACTCCGCCGACATCACTGCCCGCGCCAGGGATGCCTGGAGGTTGCTGGTTTCGGACCGCCCTTCTGACGCCCAGGTAAAGCAGCTGACCGATTACTACCACGAGGAGCTTGCCGCCTTTGGCGCCGACCCCAAGGCCGCTGAGCAGCTCTTGAAGACCGGAGCCTATCCACGGGACACTGACCTACCCATGGCGGATCTTGCCGCCACGACGCTGATGGTGCGGCTCATCTTCAGTTTCGCAGACACCACCACCAAACCCTGATTCCGCTCTCCATGTTCTGCCAGCTTCCATCCACGGCTCACTGGTCCCGCAGGCAGTGGCTCCAGCGCAGCGGCTACGGTCTTGGCGCGCTTGCATTTTCGGAGTTGATGAACCGCAGCGCGCAGGCCGCAGGTGGCTTGCCTGGCCTGCCTCACCACGCTCCCAAGGCAAAGCGGGTCATCTTCCTTTTCATGTCTGGAGGAACCAGCCAGTTTGAGAGCTTCTCCTACAAGCCAGCTCTGGAGAAGCATCACGGCGAGGACCTGCCTGAGTCTGTGAGAAAGGGCAAGGAGTTCCTGGGCATGTCCCGCATGCAGGCTCGCTTCCCGCTGGTGCAATCCACCTTCAAGTTCCAACAGCATGGGCAGAGCGGCGCATGGGTGTCCGAGCTGTTTCCCCACACCGCAAAGATTGTGGATGAACTGGCATTCATCCACACCATGAAGTCCGACGCCGTCAATCATGACCCGGCTCTGACCTTCATGCAAACCGGTGCCCCTTTGCCCAGCCGGCCATCCGTTGGGTCATGGATTAACTATGGCCTTGGATCCGAGAACTCGGATCTTCCCGGGTTCATCGTGCTGGTGACCAACAAGCCGGCAGACCAGCCTCTCACTTCCCGTCTCTGGGATGCTGGCTTCATGCCCGCGAAGTATCAGGGCGTACAGTTTCGCTCCGGCGCGGAGGCGGTCCTTTACATTAACAACCCCAAGGGCGTCAGCGCCGCTAGCACCCGCCGCATGCTGGATCGCCTCCAGGCGCTGCACCAGGAAAAGATCGCGCAGACTCCAGATGCAGAGATCGAGACCCGCATCGCGCAGGCAGAACTTGCCTTTCGAATGCAGGCGGCGGTGCCCGAGGTGACAGATTTGTCTAAAGAACCGCAGAGCGTGCTGGATCTCTACGGGCCAGACGCGCTCAAGCGCGGCACGTTTGCTTCAAACTGCCTGCTGGCCCGTCGGCTCGCAGAGAAAGAGGTGCGCTTCATCCAGCTCTTTCATCCCGGCTGGGACATGCACGGCGGCCTGCCGGAAGGCATGAGGGCCATGTCTCAGGAAGTGGATCAAGGCTGTGCAGCGCTCATCCAGGATCTCAAGCAACGCGACATGCTCAAGGACACCCTGGTGGTCTTTGGCACGGAGTTTGGTCGCACCTGCTACTCCCAGGGCCTGATGTCCAAAGTCTCCGGCACCTATGGGCGCGAGCACCACAAGGACTGTTTCACATTCTGGCTGGCCGGTGGTGGGATCAAACCCGGGGTGAGCTACGGCGTAACGGATGACTTCGGTTTTGGCACGGAGGCAGACGCTGTCCATGTGAACGATTTCCACGCCACCATGCTGCATCTACTGGGCGTGGATCACGAGCGACTGACCTTCCGCAACCAGGGGCGGGATTACCGCCTGACGGACCTCGCTGGCAAGGTGGTGCAGGGCATCCTGGCTTGATTCGATGTCTCCGTGTTTGAGAGCCTGAAAGGCTGCCATTTCTTCGATCTCAGTCTCCGGAGCGCATGTGCCAGCGGATGCCTTGGATAGGGATGCCGACGGCTGCGAGGAACGTGAGTGTGATACGCAACCAGCCGGGATCAAGCGTGATCCAGATGATGAGACCAACGGTGACTGCTAGGATGATCGAGAGCCAAATGCGCCAGTGATCCGTCGTGGTCGCAGTGAGAACTCCATCCGCAATCGACAGCACCACTTCCACGATCACGCGGAAGAGAGTCTCGTGTGGCATGACGGATGAGCTAGGACTCTACGGAAGCGGTTTCCTTAGGCGGCTGGTCGCTGGGTTCTTCTGGGGTGAACTTCAGTTTCTTGGCTTCGCTGTCGAAGGAGACGTTGATGGTGGAACCTTCGCGGGCGTCGCCTTTGAGGACGAGCTCTGCGAGGGGGTCTTCCATGTGCTTCTCCACGGCGCGGCGCATGGGCCGTGCGCCATACTGCGGGTCGTAACCTTCCTTCATGAGGAACTCGCGAGCGCTGTCGTCCAGCTTGACGGTGATTTGCTTGTTCTTGAGGCGGACGACGAGTTTATCCACTTCGAGATCGACAATGCGGTTGAGGTCGCCCTTTTCCAACATGCGGAAGACCACGAGATCGTCGATGCGGTTAAGGAACTCGGGTTTGAAGTATTTTTTGGCGGCTTCAGTGACCTTGCCTTTGATGCCAGCGTTGTCGGCGTCGTCAGAGGACATGGCGCCGAAGCCGAGGCTGGTCTGGCGCTTGATGGATTCTGCGCCGACGTTGGAGGTCATGATGATGATGGTGTTCCGGAAGTCGATCTTGCGGCCGAAGTTGTCGGTGACCTGACCTTCTTCCAAAATCTGGAGGAGGAGGTGCATGACGTCTGGGTGGGCTTTCTCCACTTCGTCGAAGAGAACGACGGAGTAGGGGCGACGACGAACAGCTTCGGAGAGCTGGCCACCTTCTTCATAACCGACGTAACCGGGAGGTGCGCCGATGAGACGGGAGGCGGTGTGTTTCTCCATGTACTCGGACATGTCGAGCTGGATGAGGGCGTCGGCGCTGCCGAACATGAAGTCGGCGAGGTTCTTGGCGAGGAAGGTTTTGCCGACGCCGGTGGGACCGAGGAAGATGAAGGTGCCGATGGGGCGGCGGGGATCCTTGAGGTCTGCGCGGGAACGACGCAGGGCTTTGGAGATAGCAGTGACGGCTTCGTCCTGGCCGATGATGCGCTTTTTGAGTTCCTCTTCCATTTTGAGGAGTTTCTCGGCTTCGGCGGTCTCCATGCGTTGGAGGGGAACACCTGTCCACTTGGAGACGACAGCCATGATGTCGTCCTCATCCACGGTGACGATACGCTCGGAGTTGCTGGCGCGCCAGTTTTCGAGGGTCTCGTCGTAGCGACGCTTGGCGTTCTTCTCCTGATCGCGGAGGGAGGCGGCCTTTTCGAAGTCCTGGTCCTTGATTGCGTTTTCTTTCTCAACGCGGATGGAGTCGATCTCGGCCTCGATTTCCTTGAGCACGGGCGGACGGGTCATGGCGCTGATGCGGGCGCGTGAGCCGGCCTCGTCCATGATGTCGATGGCTTTGTCTGGCAGGAAGCGTGCGGTGAGGTAGCGGGAGGAGAGGTTGACGGCGGCTTCGATGGCCTTGGTGGTGAAGTGCGCCTTGTGGTGCATTTCATACTTGGACTTGAGACCTTGAAGGATCTTGATGGCGTCCTCCACGCTGGGTTCTTCCACTTTGACCTGCTGGAAACGGCGCTCGAGTGCGGAGTCTTTTTCGATGTATTTGCGATACTCGTTGAGGGTGGTGGCACCCACACATTGCATTTCGCCTCGTGAGAGGGCGGGCTTGATGATATTGGAGGCGTCCATGGCGCCTTCTGCGCCGCCGGCTCCGACGATGGTGTGGAGCTCGTCGATGAAGAGGATGATGTTTTTGCTGCGGCGGATTTCCTCCATGACGGCCTTGATGCGCTCTTCAAACTGGCCGCGATATTTGGTGCCAGCTACCATGAGGGCGAGGTCAAGGGTGACGACGCGCTTGTCTCGAAGGATTTCGGGCACGTTTCCTGCGGCAATCTCTTGGGCGAGTCCTTCGACGATGGCGGTTTTACCGACGCCTGCTTCGCCAATGAGGACGGGGTTGTTTTTGGAACGACGGCAGAGGATCTGGATGACGCGCTCGATTTCGGCGGTGCGCCCGATGACAGGATCCATCTCGCCTTTTTGGGCGAGTTCGGTGAGGTCGCGCCCGAAGGCTTTGAGTGCGGGGGTCTTGCTGTCCTTTTTGTTTTGACTGCCGGAGGTGGGTACGGAGTCATCCTCGTCTTCGTCTTCGGAGGCGTTTTCGTTCTCGGCGCTGGCGAAGTTGGGGTCGAGTTCGCGGAGGATCTCGTTGCGGGCTTTGTCGAGGTTGATGTCGAGGTTGCGCAGGACTTGGGCGGCGACACCTTCGCCTTCTCGGAGGAGGCCGAGGAGGATGTGTTCGGTGCCGACGTAAGAGTGGTTGAGGGCCTTGGCTTCCTTGGAGGCGAGGGCGAGGACTTTCTTCACGCGGGGCGTGTAGGGGATGTTGCCCACCATTTTGGTTTCGGGGCCGGAGCCGACCTGCTGCTCGACTTGCATGCGCACGGTGTCGAGGTCAAGACCGAGCTTGAGGAGTACGTTGACGGCGACGCCCTGTCCGAGCTTGATGAGGCCCAGCAGCACGTGTTCGGTGCCGACGTAGTTGTGGTTGAAACGGTCAGCTTCCTTGCGTGCAAGCGCGAGGACCTGCTGGGCTCTGGGGGTGAGATTATTCATCATGGGACGAGGGGGCGGAGCTGTCCTTGGAAGGGGGGGCTCCATTTTTTGAAATGATAGTGGGACTGAGGACAGATTGCAAACGTTCGCGCGTGATTTCAGCCCGCAGGATATCGCGCTCTTCGGCGGAGAGTTCGCGGTCTGCGCGGAGCTGGAGGTGGGCGGGCTGAATCTCAAGTAGGAGCATGTCGAGGATGCTGCGGTCACAGTTGCCCACGAGGTCGAGGTCGGCACCGAGACGGAGCATGGAGAGGAGTTCCAAGGCTTCCTTTGAGGTAAGGATATGGGCGTTGGAGAGGATGGCATAGGCGCGGCCGACGCGATCTCTGACGGTAACGGGGTGGTCTTCGTGGAGCTTGGCGCGTGCGTTCTGCTCGGAGCGGACGACACTTTCGATGACTTTCTCGATTTGGGCGATGATGTCTTCTTCTCGCTCGCCGAGGGTGTGCTGGTTGGAGATTTGGAAGAGATTCCCAAGCGCTTCGGTGCCTTCTCCGTAGAGTCCGCGCACGGCGAGGCCGATTTTGCTGACGGCTTTCATGACTTGACCTACGAGGTCGGTGAGGACAAGCCCGGGCAGGTGCACCATGACGGAGGCTCGCATGCCGGTTCCTAGATTGGTGGGGCAGGCGGTGAGGTAGCCGAGCTTGGCATCAAAGGCGTAGGGGAGCTGGCCTTCCAGCTCGGAGTCCACGCGGTTGACGGACTCATACGCCTGGCGGAGGGCGAGGCCGGGCCTGATGCCCTGCATGCGAAAATGATCCTCTTCATTGATCATGATGGAGAGGCTTTGTTTGCGATCCACGACGACGGCACAGCCTGCGGAACGGGCGGCGTGTTCACGACTGATGAGATGGCGCTCCACGAGCACTTGTTTTTTGATTTTGCCGAGGCCGGAGTAGTCCTCGCTGAAGCCGTCTTTCATTTCAGGCAGGGCCTCGACGACGGGGCGGACTTGCTGGAGCATTTCGACGCGCTGGCTCTCTTGGCTATAGCCGGGGAAGAAGCAGCCGCGCAGGTTGCGGGCGAGGCGCACGCGGCTGGTCATGACGATGTCCGAGTGCAGCCCGCTGCCTTTCATCCAGTCGGCGGGGTTTTTGATCAATGTGGCGAAACGCATCATGGGTGTGTCCTCATTCATAGAGGGCTACGCATGGAAGACAACGGCAGGAACGCGGTGTTGCAAACTCTGTTTGCTTTCGGAACGGCGCCTGAGGGGGGAGGATCAGCGGATGCTGGCGCTGGTGTCCGAGGCCAATCCGGTGAAGCCGAACCCAAGCTCGCTGCCGGTCATCCATCGTTGAACGACTTCCCGCTCTTCGCTGAAGAGTAGCTGGGGGTCGATTTTCTCCAGCAGGGGCCGGGCGGAGTCGAGGCTGCCGCCTGCGGCGAGGATGCTGGCGATGATGGCGGCCTGTCCCTGGTGCCAGCGGTGACGCGGGAGTGGGACGAGGTGAGCGAGCGCCTGGTGAAGCTCGTTTTTCTGGTAGTGCTGGAAGGCGCGAACGAAGCGCGTCTCTGCATCTTCGGTGAGTGGAATCTCACGGTGGCTGCCGACCAGGGCGTCGAGGTAGGCGAGCTGCACACGGACGAGCGGATCTTCATTTTCGCGGAGGGAATCGATGGCGGCGAGCCGGACCACATTGACCGGGGCCTGATGGCGGCGTGCTGTCTCGGTGATGAGCTTGAGCATGGGGGCCTTGTCGGGAGCGAGGCGCAGTGTGGCATCGAAGGCGCGGGTGGCGAGGGAGGGCAGCTTGTGGTCCAGTGCCATGCGGGCGGCGGTGAAGGCGGAGGGCCAGCGCTTTTCCATGAGGGCTTCTGAGATGGCGGTGGTGACGAGGGATTCGACGGTGAGCTTGGCCTCGCTACTGGCGTGGAGGGCGGCGGTGGCCATCATGAGATTTCGAGCCCAGGGGACGGGATGGGCATCTGGCGATGCGGCCATGCGTCCTGCCTCCCGCCAGTCTCCGAGCGTGAGGACGGCGTTGACGCGGCGGTTGAAGAGTGTGCGGTCCGTGTTGGCTTCGATAAGGGAGATCAACTCCAGCACCAAGTTGGCTTCATCCTGCTGGAGGAGGTAGTTGGCCACGGCGTTCTTCTGATCGATCGTGAGCACGCCGCAGCTGGCCAGGGTATTGCGGATGGCTTCGCGCATGGTCTCGCGCTCGGCTGGGGAGGGGTCTGCTGCGAAGGTGAGGCGCACGAGTCCGATGCGCTGCTGGACCGTGGGTTTGGCAAGCCGGGCGAGCAGTGCGGCTGCCTGTTGACGCATGGCAGGGGATTTCAGTGGCAGGGTGAGGAGCTGATCAATACGCAAGCCAAGGCTCTCCTCCGCTCCTGCGGCCAGGGCTGACTGGAGGATGATGATGGCGCGGTTCTCCAGGCGCGCCTGGATGTCGGATGGGGCTCCGGCCTTGAAAGCGAAGCGTGCGGTGTCCAGCGCTAGATCTGCCTCCGGCATGCCGCAGTGTACCATGGACTCCAGGGCACCGGCGGCGGAGACGAAGTCACCGCTCTCAGTCCAAAGCCGAATCCATGTGGCGCGGAGCAGTGGGGTGAGGGCTGCGGAGGAGGGAGGTTTGCCTCCAAGCACGGCTCGTGCGCCAGTGAAATCATGAAGCCGGGCGAGGAGAGCAGCGTGAGCGCAGCGGTCTTCTTCCGTGGAGAGGCGGCGCTCTTCAAGGGCGTGAAAGCAACGGCGGGCTAGCGAGGGGTCGGATTCCAAGCAGAGGGCAGCGAGACGTCGAAGCTCTGAAGCA
Organism: uncultured Verrucomicrobiaceae bacterium; assembly: GCA_964538625.1. Lineage (GTDB taxonomy): Bacteria > Verrucomicrobiota > Verrucomicrobiia > Verrucomicrobiales > Verrucomicrobiaceae > JAEUHM01. The sequence continues at coordinate 1,289 of CAZIGH010000055.1, read as the reverse complement.
GGAGCGTTTTGCGAACAGGCGATATCGATTTGTGCCGCGATGCTGGGCTCGTTCTTCCATGGGGTGAGAAGTGATTTGATTTCGAGCTTGCCACCCATCATCTGCCGGGCGGATTTGAGCGCCCACGGGAACCAGCCAATGGCCAAGGCGGCGAAAGCGACGATGACGTATTTGAACCACGGGTAGCGCTCGATGAACTCGATGGGAAAGCGCAGGGTTTTGCGCCCGATGCGGCGTCGTGAGCCTGGGTGGGCCTGGCCGTGGGAGAGGGGAGCGAGGGAGGGAGAAGGTGTGGGTGCCAGCGCGGCGTTCCACCAACAGTAGTCAAGCCCTAGCCCGCTTGTGACCGCAGTGGTGGTGCGCTTGCGTGGGATGCGGGAAGTGGGGGCTGCTTCTTCCATGAAACTTACGCGTTCGACGTTCTGCGTCTGCGGAGGAGTAGGGCACAGGTGCCACCCAATATGAGCACCACGCGGGAGGGCTCCGGCACGGCGACTGCGAAGTTGTATTCCCGAAGGCTCGTGACCCAGAGGTCGTTCAGCCCGCCATTGGTGGTGCCGCGCGTTTCCGTAGCGCTGGCGGTGGCAATGGGGCCGGAGAGGCCTCCTGTGTTGGCGATGACGGATCCGGTTCCCAGATTCCCGTTCCAGATGACGCCCGCACCGAACTTGCTTATGGCGGCGTTTGCAATGGCTCCGGGCGCGGTGTCGTGGCCGAGGGCGGAAATGAATCCGCTGGTGTCGGTGTTGCTAGTGGGTGGGTTGGAGGTAGAGACCCAAACGACGTCGCCCGTGTTGTCGATGGCGAAGCTGCCATTGATGAGCGTCTCACTGTGGTCAACGGCACCTTGTCCGGCGACGAGCTCGATGTTCCAGGCATCTGCGTTCCCGGTGTTGGTGGCCAGGGGGTTGTAGTTGAGGTCTTGTGCGCCGAGGCCTTGCCCTTTGACGACGATGATGGTGCCTGCCAGGAACTAGGTGCGCCCGGCATTGTCCAGCGCCTGCTGAAGGGTGGCTTGGTCAAAGCGGAAGACGGAACGGATTTGGGAAGTGGCGTTGTTGGAGTCTCCGAAGGTGAGTGCTGCCAGCTGGGCCGCAGTCGAGTTCTCGCCCACGACGAACTCAATGTATTCGTTGCTGGTGAACTTGGTCAGAGGGAAGGCGACTCCGTTGGTGTTGGAGTATTCGTTGACCATCAGGGTCACACCCGATGCCGAACCTCCGGCCAGGAGACTGGCAGCGAAAAGTTGGACGAAGGTTCGGGAGAATAGCATCTCCCAATATTATGGT